>BPJI01000016.1 GCA_026004535.1 Candidatus Parcubacteria bacterium | reverse complement strand
CAAAACTTATCTTTGGAAATAACTTTGATGAATTAGAAAATAAAGACTTTGGAAAACTCATTATAAAACTTAAACAACAACTGAAATTGCTCGGGGTAAATGTTTTTGAATCTTTGTTAAGTAATACTCCTATATCAACAATTAATTACTCTAAAAATATTCCCCTAACCGATGGCTCAAGCCCCTATATGTATTTAAAAGAAATTCAGAAGGCTAATATAAACTTAAGATTAGATTTCAATCAAAGCGATTTTAGAAATGAAGGGCATAGCTTAAAATTCAGAACGAACTCATTTGAAATAACCTTTTACGACAAGGTAAAAGACTTAGAAAAGGCCAAAATAAGCGAAAAAAGAGCTATAGAAAAAGATAACTTTATCCAACTAGGATTATTTGAAGGAATTAGAGAAATTAGAAAGATAAAACCTCTGGAAATTTTGCGAATGGAAATTAGACTTAACCAGCCACAGAAAATAAGACAGGTGTTAAGGAAAACAGGGTTAGAGACAGAACTAACTTTTCAGAATTTGTTTAAAAAGAAAATAGCAAGAAAAGTCTTACTTTACTGCTTAAACCAGATTGAAAGTAGCTATCCAAAATTACTTTATTTCAAACCAAAAACAGCTAAGGATTTTATTGCTCAATTTATGATTGATAATCCCAAAACAAAATTAAAAGATCCTTTTGTTGCCTTTGGTTTTTACAAAACCTTAGAGGAAATAACTACAAGAGAAATAAGAGAATTGCTTAAAAAATATCCTGAATGGGCTTGGTATAGATTTTACAAGAAAATAAATCGCTTTAATTACCCTAAGAATATTTTACCTATCTTTGAGCCAATCAAAAAGTCAATTAACGAATTTAAATCATTTAAACTAGTTGACTTTAAGTTAAGAATGTTAAATAATGTTAAATATGACTAACACGATAACAGATCAATATTACACAATAAAAGAAGTTGCTAAGATGCTGAAAGTGGCATATCTTACGGTTTATCGCTGGATACAAAATGGCAAACTTAACGCTTATAAAGCGGGTAAACAATATCGGATTAAGAACAAAGATTTTAAAAATTTTATGATTAATAAAAATTCTAAGTAAATTTATAATTTATGAGCAACATTACTCTTACAAACGCAAAAAAAGTTAAAAACGACGAGTTTTATACGCAGTATCAGGATATTCAGAAAGAAATCGAAGCTTACCTCGAGTACAATCCAAACACCTTTAGGGATAAGGTAATTTATTGCAACTGCGACGACCCGTATGAAAGCAACTTCTTCCGCTACTTTGCCCTTAACTTCAGAAAACTTGGGCTTAAAAAACTTATCACCACGAGCTACAGCCCTTCCCATATTGCTTGTACCCAACTTGACTTATTTGATACTAAAAACAATGTACATACAAGCAAAAACTCTCAAAAAAAAGTGGCTATAAAATTTGTGATTCAAGAAGTGGGCGATATTGATAAAGATGGCGAATTTAACCTAAAAGATATTGCAAAACAACTTAAAGATAACAAAAATAACGAATGGTCTCTCCTTCAAGGTAATGGTGATTTTAGGAGTAAAGAGTGCATAGAGCTTCTTAAACAATCAGATATTGTAGTAACCAATCCACCTTTTTCACTTTTTCGTGAATATGTTAAACAGTTATTTGATTATAATAAGAAATTTTTGATTATAGGAAGTATTAGTGCTATTACCTATAAAGAGATATTTCCTCTAATCAGAGACAATAAAATGTGGTTAGGAAACGGTTTTAGTGGTGGTAATGCTTACTTTTATACGCCAAACATTCGTGAATTTGCATCAGGAGTATATGATCCAAAAACTGGTTTAGTAAAATTCCGTAATGTACACTGGTTCACCAACCTTGATCATGGCCGTCGTCACGAATTTATTCCTCTTATGACAATGGCGGAAAACTTAAAATTCAACAAAAAAGTTAAGAAAAATCCTAATAGTTATAAAAAATATGATAACTATGACGCTATTGAGGTACCTTACACAGAAGCTATTCCAAGCGATTATAAGGGCATAATGGGTGTTCCTATAAGTTTTCTAGATAGATATAATCCAGAACAATTTGAAATTCTTGGCTTAGATGACCATAGGGTACAACCTCCGAATTGGCGTGGAAGGGGACCTGAACTAAACGGGAAAACTTTGTACAGAAGGATAATTATTAAACATAAAAAATAGAAACGATATGATTACAACATTAAAAACAGACATTACCGTAAAAGAGATTTGTGAAGGGTTTGTTTATAGTGAGTTAGAGGGAAAGGGATTATTTGGTTGGGCTGGTAAATTAGTAATCCAACCAGAGTTTCAGCGTAATTACATTTACTCCTCTGATGGTGGTAAAAGAGAAATAGCAGTTATTGAATCAGTACTAAAAGGTTATCCTTTGGGACTTATTTACTTTACCAAAGTTGCAGAAGATAAATTTGAAGTCTTAGATGGACAACAACGCATCACCAGTCTTGGTAGATTCGTCACCGATAAGTTTGCGATTAAGGACGAAAATGGGCTTGAGCAGTACTTTAGCGGAATGGCAGAAAACAAAAAGAAAAAAATTTTAGAAACAAAGCTTTTAATCTATATTTGTGAAGGAACAGAAAGTGAAATAAAAGAGTGGTTTAAAACTATCAATATAGTTGGTATTCCCCTCAATGAGCAAGAGTTATTAAACGCAGTGTATTCTGGTCCTTTTGTTACACTTGGAAAAGCAGAATTTAGCAACAGTCAAAATCCACACATCCAAAAATGGAGTGCCTATATAAAAGGCAGTGCAAACAGGCAAGATTTTTGGGCAACAGCCCTTAAATGGGTAAGCAAAGACAATGTTGGTGACTATATGAGTCGTCATAGATATGATACTAATATTGATGAGGTGAAAACATACTTTAATAGTGTCATTGATTGGGTATCAAGTGTTTTTATTGATGTTAAAAAGGAAATGTGCGGGATTGAGTGGGGTAGATTATACGAACAGTATCACAATACTCCATATAATCCCCAAGAGGTCTCTAATCTAGTTGATAAGTTATACAATGATCCGTATGTAAAAAATCGAAGAGGAATTTTTGAATATATCTTAGGAGGTTGTAAAAGCCCAAATTTACTTAGCATTAGAGTGTTTGATGAGGCAACAAAAAGAATAGTATATAAAAAACAAACTGATGAGGCGCAAGAAAAAAATATCTCAAACTGTCCCTTGTGTGCTATTTCAAATACTGCAAACAAAAATAAGATATGGGAATTTGATGAGATGGAAGCAGACCATGTAGACGCATGGAGCAAGGGTGGTACAAGCAATATTGAGAATTGCCAAATGCTTTGCATAACCCACAATAGAGTAAAGGGAAACAAATAAATATTATTAGGAGTATTAAAACTATTTAAGAAATGAAAGCCATAATTTTAACTAGAGTATCAACAGAAGAACAATTAAAGGAGGGGCAATCTATTCCCGATCAGTTAACAAAAGCAAGAGAGTACTGTCAGAGAAAAAGTTTAGAAATTAAAAGCGAATATCAATTTGACGAATCCTCTACCAAAAACCACAGAGAAAAATTTGAGAGGGTTTTGGAAGAAATCAAAAAATCAAAAGAAAAATTAGCTCTTGTTGTAGAAACAATTGACAGACTTCAAAGGAGTTTTAGAGAATCGGTTATTTTAGACGAGCTAAGAAAACAAGATAAAGTTGAAATTCATTTTTTGAGAGAAAATCTTGTAATTTCGGTAAATTCAAATAGCTCTGATCTCCTTCGCTGGGATATGGGTGTCATGTTTGCTAGAAGTTATGTTTTGCAATTAAGCGATAATGTTAAAAGGAGCATTGAGCAAAAACTAAGAAATGGCGAATGGCCTGGAAAAACCCCTTTTGGCTATAAAAACATAACTAGAGATGACGGTAGAAAAGATATCGTTGTTGATGAGTTTAATTCTAAAATCGTTCAAAAAATGTATGAGTGGTATGCAACGGGTGCTTTCTCAATGCTTCTTGTTAGAGAAAAATTGAAAAAAGATTATAATTTAAACTTTTCAAAAGGATATATTGACGCAATTCTAAAAAACCCATTTTATTATGGAAAGATGCGTTTTAAGGGAAAACTCTATCCCCATAGATACGAACCTATCATTACCAAATAACTATTTGATAAAGTTCAACAGATAAAAGCAGGCCACAATAAAAAGCACTTCAAGTATGCTGGTCTTCCTTATATCTACAGAGGCCTGATACGCTGTTCCGATTGTGGCTGTATGATAACCCCAGAAAAACAAAAAGGACATATTTATTATCACTGCACTCAATATAAAGGCAAACACAATGCCCAATGGCTTCGTGAAGAGGAAATTACCAAACAATTTGCACAACTATTTAAAAGAATACAAATACCTCAAGAGATATTAGAAGACATAGTAGAATCGCTTAAAAATATTCACAAAGGTAAAAGCGAGTTTAGAAAGCAACAATTTGAAGTTTTGACTAAAGAGAAAGCTAGATATGCTAAAAGGATTGAAAATATGTATCTTGACAAACTTGATGGGCGCATTACTACTGATGAATATGATAAATTGTATAAACTTTTCCGAGAAAAGATTGAAGAAATTAACATCAAACTAGCGAATCTTCAGAAAGCTGAAGATGATTATTATTTAACAGCAAATTACTTTTTAAAACTTGCTAATCGGGCTTATGATTTATTCTTGAGTTCTGAAATAGAAGAAAAAAGGCAACTTTTAAAAATTGTACTTCAGAACCCAAACCTTGATGGCAAAACAGTGCGATATAATCTGCTAAAACCCTTTGATACAATCTTAAATTACGTAGATTGTCAACTTTGGCTCCGCGGGTAGGACTCGAACCTACAACCCGCCGGTTAACAGCCGGCTGCTCTACCATTGAGCTACCGCGGATATAAAAACTTATTATAGCATAAAGCTATAAAATTTGTAAAAAAAGACTGCTAATCTTATTAATCAACTAAGATATTCTGCTTCTTAATAATAAAACTAATCTGCCTTAGAAATTGAAAATTATTTAAAAGATTTCTGAAAAGTCCAAACTTAGTTTTTAAAATATAAAAAGTAGCCTCAGGATAAATTAAAAACCATAGATGCCAGACAAATAGTTAAAGATATCAGGATATTTTTTCCTAAAAAAATAAATGATTTTTCCTTGAACTGGATTAATTTTAAAGCCTAATTTCTTTAACAACCCAACTATTTTTTGCTCTGCAGAGTCTATCTCTTTTGGGCTATTAACCAGCAACTCAATCTCACAGATTTGATAATTAAAGTTAGGATCATCTTTATAATAACAACTGTCGACTACAATTGTAAATTCTTGGCGCTGATACTCAGTTCTTTTAGTAGAAATTTTGCAAAAAGGTCTTATACCCGACAAACTTAATTTTACAAATCAGGAATTTTAAGTTTTTTTGCAATTTTGATAGGATCTGTAATCTCATTAAACATTGAGGCGACCTGATTTAATCTGTCTTTTCCAACATCAATCTTAAGCTCCCAATTGTTTTCTCTTAACCTTAGCCACCATAACTTTTTAACTAATCTAAAGTCAGAGTAATCAAAATAAGTATCAACTATGTTAAACTCTCTGATTAATTTAGCACCAGATAATAAAGAAGCTATTTTAGAGTCAGTTAAACTTACTTTCTTTTCTACTTCAATCACTATTAAAATTAAACTTAAGACTGCA
>BPJI01000015.1 GCA_026004535.1 Candidatus Parcubacteria bacterium | reverse complement strand
TAAATTTTTTTTAAATATACAACTTTTCCAGAACTAACCTAAAATCATCCTCTCAACTTCTGCTTTCGCTTTCTCCAATTCTTCCTTAGCCTCTTTCTGCAACTGCTCGGCTTTTTGCATTCTTCTTTTTACTTCTTCTGCGAGTGGTTTTGGGCTTCAAGAAAAGGAGGGATTTTAAATAAATTATTAAATAGCTTTTTTTATTAATACTAATGGAATTAATTGAATTAAAGAAAAAACTTAGTAAATACAAAAAATCAGATATAATAATAACAAAACACGCCGAACTCCAAGCATTTATCAGGAATGTTGATTTAGAAGAAGTTAAAGAGAATGTAATAAATCCTGTAAGGTTGGTATATGCTAAAAAACAAGAAGCAAAATACAAAAAAGAAGAAAAATACGATTGTTATTTTGCCTATTCCAAACATCTTTACCATCGTTATGCTCTAACTATAAATAGAAAGATTATTATAGTAACAATTATTAAAATAAACAGAGATTGGCAAAAAGCAATAGGTTAAAATGGAGAGATTTGATTTTAGTTATGATTCAGAAAGTGATGATTTATTTATTTATTTAAAAGGAAAAAAATCGGCTGGAGCAGTTGAATTAGGAAATGTAATCTTAGATTTTGACGAGAATTACGATTTGGTTGCTATGCAAATATTAAACGTTACAGAATTTTTCTCAAAAATTCTATCAAAAATAAAAGAGGTATCAAAAATAAAAGAGATAAAGATTGAAATTGTTAATTTTAGAAATATGGATGCGATTAAATTTAGTATTTCAGATAATAAAACAGAAGAAAAAGCTAATATTTTAATACCCCACATTAAAGAAAAAAGTCCTGTTTTACAATATTAACCTAAAATCATCCTCTCAACTTCTGCTTTCGCTTTCTCCAATTCTTCCTTAGCCTCTTTCTGCAACTGCTCAGCTTTCTCCATTCGCCTTTTAACTTCTTCTGCTATTTTGTTTTGGATTTCAATAGGCGGGAGGGGGATTTTTAGGTTTTCAAGGGTTTTTTGATTAATAACGTCCTGAAGAGAACCTTTTTTAGATCTATCAATTTGATAAGTAATAATTGAAGAATTAAGAACAAAAACAAGGTAATCTTTGTTTAAGCTTTCTTTAACTTTAATCCTTAAAATATTATCGCTAAAAGCCATTTTTTTATCTTCATTAAAAATTACAAAAGTACCAATTGAACCAACACGCCCAGTTAAAATATCTTCTTTTTCTGCAAGTTTTGGTTTAGATTTAGGGGAAACAAAAATGTTGGTTTCCTTAATCCCTATTTTGGTTAAATGATTTACTTCAATATAAGGTATTCCCCCTTCTATTTTCTCTTCAGGAGAGATGCCTTTTCCGCTTTCAATCTTTTCAAATACTTCTTTTCCTTTAGTGATTCCAAACTTCCCCTTCTCAATCGCTTTCTCAATTTCTTTAAACTTCGGCTGGTAATAATAAGCATCTATCCTTTTGCCTTTAACATCATCGGCATAAACAACAAAAGTCATTTTGTCTTTTAATTCAGGCAGTTTTATGCCAAGCTCAGAAAGAACATAATCGTTTATTGAGTCAAAAAATTCGCTAATCTTTTTTTCTTTATTTTTTTGCTCCTCGTAAGCCCTTTGCATTAAAGAAACTACTTTATTTTGAATCTCTAAAGATGGAAAAATAATCTTTATACTTCTTATTTCATCAAGATTTATGTTTGCTCTCGCGACAGGTCTTTTAATTCTATCTAATTGTTTTTGTCCTAATGATGATAATAAAAAAGCTTTAACATATTCTGGATTTATCCCTTGTTTTAATCTTACTAATGCTATTGCTTGGTTTATGTTTGCTTCTCTGTCATAATCATAAATAGAAACTTGCCCTATTGTTGCCCCTACAATTGCTATTAAAACATCTCCTCTTTTTAATTTTGAACCTTTTAAGAGTTTATTATGTATTTCTGGTTTAATATAAAGAACATCATCAAAATTTATATTTTTGTCCTCACTTATATCCCCACTTCTAATAAATGGTATTCCTTCATCTTTTGAGGTATAAGCATCGCCTTTAGATTTTGGAGTTGCTCCACTTGTTACTTTTTCTGCAATTTCTCCGATAGTTTTTATTTCAAAAGATGTTTTTTCTAATTGCTGGTAAAACCGAATAAATGAAGGTCTATAAAAATGTGGGTCAATTCTTCCCTCGATTTCATTGCTCATTATTGTGAAGGTTTCCATTTTAATCAGCTTTTTGATTTTTTATGCTATCCTCTTGTTTAAAGTTTAGTAGAATATCAAGCATATAATAAACACAATCGTAAGTAAATTTTTCATAATGTTCTTTGAATCCTTCGGGTTCTTTGTCTTCTTCAAGAGCAAACTCAAGATTAATTTTTTCTAAATCAGCAAGAACCTCATCAAAAAAGATTAAATGAGAAAATAACAATTTTCTAGTTTCAATTAGATCTTTCTCATCAATTTCTTTTTTAAATTCATTAAATTTCTTTTTAAAATATTCTTTATAAAACTTATTTAACTGCTCCCATTTAATCTTAAAATTTTTTATCTGTTCTTCTTTCACAAGATAATCAATATTGTCAAAAACTGAAGTATCTTTAATTATGAAAGGCATACTGACTAGTGTTATTGGGCTTGGTCTAAAGCCAGGAGTTTTAGTTCTTAATTCTATTTTATCACTAAGTAATTTTTTTAATTCTTGTTTATCTTCATCATTTATATTATTAAGAAAATCATTTAAAGAAACTTTTTTAACTACATTGATTAAGTATTTAGTGATTGAATTAGCTATTTTCATTGAAACCTGCTCTTTATAATTTTTGATATAAAATTGAAAAAAACCAGATAAAACACCAATTAATCCAATAGTTGTTGCAAATTTTGTAAAATTGAAATTCTGGGGCAATGTCAAAAGATTAAAAATATAGATTAGAGAAATTAAGGAAGTCCAAATAATAGTCAGCATAAACAAATCATTTAAGATATTAAAGAACACATTTTTTATAAGTAAAATAATACTGTTAAAGAAACCTGTTTTTGGGGTTTTTATTATCTTTTTATTTGAATCTTCTTTCTTATCAGTTTTTTGTTTGTTTGATTTCCAGAATAACAAATAATTTGTACGCATAACTATCAAAGAAAATAAAAAGCCAATCAGGTACAAAATCCAAAAGATATACATTGATACTTTAAAATCAAAGAAATACGAAAATATGAAAAGCACAATAAAGTTAGTAACTAAAAGACTCCCCAATGGCAGAAATTTGATAAAATATTTTATTAATTTACTATTAACTAGATTCAAAAAGTTAGATTCTTCATAATTTGCCATCTCCTCAAACCCCCTTATACCCTCTCGGATTCTTCTCAAACTTTCTGTATTCTTCTAAAATTTTATCTAAATCATTAATAGGGTCTTTTCTACCTGTTGCGTCATAACCGATATGCTCAGCTATAGCCATAAAAATAGGATAATTGCCTAATTTTTCATTTGGTTTTTTCTTCCTCACAAAAACTAAACTGCTCTTAACTCCTGCTCCGAAATGAGTAAATGCAAATTGTGGAAGGCTGACTATGGCTAAAATTTGCGACTTTTCCATTAAGAAATCACGAACATATTGTAAAGAAGAATTAGTTAAAATCCCGTCTGGCAGAACAATAGCCATCTTTCCATCTGGCTTTAAGAAATCCAAGCATCTCTCGATAAACAAAATCTCTGTTTTCTGGTTTTTCCTGCCTTTTCCTAATTCATATTTCTCTAAATAATCTTTTTCTGTTGATTTAACAACAGCACCAAATGGCGGGTTAGTCAAAAGAATGTCGAAATTTTCTTTTTTAAAAGCTTTATGTATTTTTGTAATTTCATCAAAATTTCTTAACGAATCTGTGCTTATAATGTTTGTATGCCCGTCATCATGAATAATCATGTTCATCTTGCAGACTCTTGCTATCTGGTCGTTAATTTCAACTCCATAAAGGTTGTTCATAGCAAATCTGTGCCAATAATCCCATGCCTCTATTCCTTCATAATTTTCTTCTGCATATCTTCTTATCTTGTCCATTGCATTAAGAAGAAATCCACCAGAACCACAAGCAGGGTCTATAATTAAATCGCTCCTCTTTTCTGGATTAACCAACATCTCAACACAAAATCTTACGATTTCACGAGGAGTAAAAAATTGCCCCATCTTGCCCTTAAAGAAATCCTGCATAAATCTCTCAAAAGCAATTCCTTTTGTGTCCAAATCAATTTTGTTAATAGCCAATCCCTGCAAATGCTCAACAACATTATAAACTACCTTTGGGTCTAACCTTATGTCTTCTTTAAAAACTTCAGAATCCTCTTTTTTAGCTTTCTGGTAAATTTCGTCAATTCTCTTAAAAACTTCTTCAGCAGATTCATGTGTTCCTATCTGAAAGCTATAAGCTTCACCTTTCTTTGTTGTTTTTTCATCTCTTAATTTACAGAAGAGAAGTTTAGAAACTTCATCAAAAGCAGTTGTGGGTGCTAATTTCCCTCCTTGCCAAACCGTGTCGTGCGATTTTTCTAAAGCTCTTATTAACTCTTCTCTTGAAACTATCTTTAAGTCGTTATCAGAACCTTTAATAAATCTATATTTAGGAGTTTTCCCATATTTTTTAGGAATATCAGAAATAACATTTTTTTCTCTTTCACTTGGTTTAAAGCCAGCAACATCAAAAGCTGTTCTTGTAATCCCTGCAACAACAGAGGCAAATTTTGCCCTTAAACTATTAGCATTACCAAATACCTGCTCAATTGCTTGTCTAAATTCTGCATCAGTAATGCCATCTTTCTTACACTCTACAACAAGATACTCCTCTCCATTTTCATCATAAACAACAATATCCGCTCGGTCTTCTGGCGTTCTTCTTGGAACAGTAACTTCAATATCAATATTTTTAGGCGGATAATTGTAATCTAAAACCAATTCAACAAAATACGAAGCCCTTACCTTTTCTTCGGGGTTTTTAAAAGAAGTTGTATAATCTCTTTTGCAGTGGTAAGTAATTTTTGAGTCATCACTTGTTACTGTAATAATCCCTTTATCAATTCCTCTCTGGAGGTTCTTCATAAAAATAGAGTTGTGGTTTTCCTTGTTTATCATTAAATTATAATAAAATTTAACTTCTTAAAATTTCCTAAACAACAGAATTTTCAATTTCCATTTCAAGAAGCCTATTCAACTCAACTGCATACTCAAGCGGTAGCTCTTTTATTAAAGGTTCTATAAAACCTGAAACAATAATTTTTGTTGCTTCTTGTTCAGAAAATCCGCGAGACATTAAATAGAAAATTTGTTCTTCTCCTACCTTACCAACTGCAGCTTCATGCGAAACAGCAACATCATTCTCTTCCACTTCCATACTTGGAAAAGTTGTAGCTTTACTTTTATTATCAAGCATGAGCCCCTCACAATTTACACTGGATTTAGCTCCTTTACAACCTCTTTTTATTTTAACTAAACCCCTATAGTTTGTAATTCCTCCATTCATTGAAATGCTTTTGCTTACAATATGTGAGGTTGTGTTTGGGGCGAGATGATAAACTTTACATCCTGTGTCTTGGTTTTGTCCTCTAGAAGCATAAGCAATTCCAATATAACTTGTTTTTGCACCTTCGCCAATTAAAACACTGCAAGGATAAAGCATTGTAACTTTACTTCCAGTATTTCCATTAACCCAATCCATAACTGCATTCTCATGAACAATTGCGCGTTTAGTATTTAAATTATAAGTATTTTTACTCCAATTTTCAATACTACTATATCTTACTTTTGCTCCTTTTAAAACATGTATCTCAACACATCCTGCATGCAAAGCATTTTCATCATAAACTGGAGCTGAACATCCTTCAATATAATGTACTTCGCTTCCTTCATCTGCAATAATCAAAGTGTGTTCAAACTGACCAGCTCTTTTTGCATTCATTCTAAAGTATGCTTGCAATGGTTGCTTAACTTTTACATTTTTGGGAATATAAATAAATGTTCCTCCAGACCAAACAGCTGCGTGAAGTGCTGCAAATTTGTGAAGACTAGGTTGAATACATGTACTCATGAAGTATTTTTTGAATAATTCAGGATAAAGCTTAAGGGCTTCGTCACAATCTAAAAAAATAACACCTTGCTTTTCCCATTCTTTTTTAAGCTTATGATAAACAACTTCACTTTCATATTGTGCTCCAACACCTGCTAGAGCTTCTCTTTCTGCTTTAGGAATTCCAAGTTTTTCATAAGTTTCTCTTATTTCTTTTGGTAGTTCTTTCCAGTTTTTTGAATTTTTCTTTGCTTTTGGCTT
>BPJI01000014.1 GCA_026004535.1 Candidatus Parcubacteria bacterium | reverse complement strand
CGCTGTAAAGGTACAAAAATGAATATATTGCGTATATTTGGGCGTTGTGAACCATTTTAAAATGACACAGCTGAACCTAAAGACAAAATAGAAAACGAGTATGGCAAATCTTTTTTGGAAAAATAAACAAACTACAAAGAGTTTATTAGCAACACCTTTCAAATCTGAAGAAGAATTTGAAAAAATCATTTTTGAAACACCTGAAATTCTTGAAGACATTTTCTTACTTAAAAGACAAGTTCGTGGAGGTAACAAAGCAGGAATACCCGATATAGTTGGTATAGACAATGACGGTAACATTTGCATAGTGGAAATGAAAAATGTTACAGTAGACGCTTCAATTATTCCACAAGTTTTGCAGTATGCTTTTTGGGCAGAAACCAATCCTGACAGTATAAAATCACTTTGGTTGGAATGTGACAATAAACCTGATGACCTATCCATAAGTTGGGACAGTTTTCAAGTTAGAATAATTGTTATTGCTCCTAAGATTTTACCTTCCACCCTTGACATAGTAGATAAAATAAACTATCCGGTTGACTTAATTGAAGTAAATAGATGGGTTGAAGCAGACAATCAGTTATTACTAGTAAAAAAGTTAGAACCAGAAGAAAAGAAAAACAGACCGAAGCCTGTAAGTGGACTTCAAACTTATGATGATGAATTTTATAAGAGAGAATACAACAAGGAAAGTGCAAAATACTTTCTTCAATACGTTAAAGAAGTTGAAGAAATAATTAAAAAGAACAATTGGTCATTGGAGACAAAATTCAACAAACATTATTGTGGATTTAAAGCAGGTTATTTTATTGCTTTTGGTATAAAGTGGGTAGGTTCAAAGACATTTGCTTTCTTTTTTAAACTAAGTGAGAACGAAGCAAAAGACTTTAAAATACCAATGACAAAATATGAAAAACAATGGAAAGAAGCCATTTATTACATTGACCCTAAGAAAACAAAAACAAGTGACTTTTTGGAGCAATTTGAAAAGGCTTATGGAAAACTAACAGGAAAATGAAAAGAAAAACGGTGCATACCAGCCGTTTGCCGCAACGGTGGCTGACGTGATTAAATCAAGTACAGTGCTTTTATCAACATTTGTGCTTGGTTGACAGTGAAGTGCTCCGAAATCCGCCACTGCGCCAAGCGCCAAAACGTTATGTGTGATTATCAAAGACATATAATATATGAAAATAATTGAAAATCTTACTACTGAGTCAATCCTTAACAAACAACTTCCAATTAACGAACTGCTTGAAAATTCTTTTTACTATCCTTCAAGCGGTTTTGACTATGGAATTATAAAGTATTATGGCAAGAAAATTCAAAGTTACATTTACTGCGACTATGCCACAGGAGAAGAAGCCTTTTTGAGCCAACTCGATTGCTTTCGTGGATACAAAATTCTGGGACATAGACCTGTTAGACAAGAAGAACTAGTTCCAAATGGTTGGAAAATGCAACCTCCCCCAAATTTTAATTTTAAACAATATTATATTCACAAAGACGCATTCAAAAAACCATTTGCTCATTGGGTAGTCTACGAAAAAATGGCCAACTTTTCAGAATCTGACGGACCCAATAGATTCAGTTTAATTTACATTGGTGGCGAAGGTGTTGCAACTTATCAGGCTCTATATTGGTCAAACAAAAAAACAGCAAAAGCTCTTGCCATAATTCAACCCGGAACAAGCTTTGGATTAAATTGGACTAACTTCAATGACAAGAACGGAGCGTTGGCATGGGTAGTAATGAATAACAAATTTGGCATACCGGACACAATTTTTTATGGGGGTTATGGAAACGGTTATAATGATTTTAATTGGGACAATTATGTGTTATCAAGGACAATACGACCATATTACAGTGAACAACCATTTGGAGAAGTTACAATATGGACAAGAAAATAACCACACATAACACGGTTTTGCGTAAGGCAGGGTGACGTGCAAAATTGGAGTTTTGTGCTTCTGTTCAAGTTCAGTGCCGGCAGACACTTTTATGATTCAAACTCCCGTCCCAACATAAAAATATAATTGTTTTTTAAAACGCACCTTCCACTTTAAAGATATTTCGCCATGAACCATAAAATTTCACTTAAAACTGCTTTATTTTAGTAGGTGCGAATGTAAGAAATGGCATAACGCTTAATCTTCATAAGTTTCGTAAAATATTCCAATACATCAGGGATAAAAGAAGTTTTCGAAGCGTAGCGGAGAAAATTTGGGAAAATTGCGAGCCGAGCAATTTTCCTTTTATCCCTTGTTAAGTGACCCGAACGAAGTGAGAGCGCAGCGAGGTGCGAAACGAAGTGGAGCAAGTAATTTTTAGTGGCGTTCTATCAAAAGAGCGAACGCGATACATCAAGAACAAGAATAAAGGACAATTCTTTTTTGGGGGGGGCTTTTTGGTTCTTTTTTTAAAAGAACATTACTTTCCATAAGTTTTTCCTTTTGTAAGATTAACAAAAGCATCTATAAATTTTTCAAAATTACTATATTTTTTTAAAAAATCAATCATTTCATCAGAAAAATTTTCTTCTAAATCATCTGGATCAATAAATGTAATCCCATTATTTTCAACCAAGGGCAATAAATTATTAACATTAAACTCTTTTTTATTTTGTATTACTTCTTCATCTTCTATTGCTTTTACAATTCTTTCTTCATCTCCTGTTTTAATGAAAGCAATAAACATAATATCTGGCTTATGATAAAGATTTTCAGCATTATCTGTTACAAGTTTAAAGTATTTTTTTAAATTTTTCTCATTAATCTTTTCTATTTTTGTATATTGTTTTTTATCAGAACTATAATAAGGCATTTTTTCTTTTAGAATTAATATTTGTCCATACAATAAATCATTTCTTTTCACATTAGCAGTTTCACCGAGCATATTTTCAAAATAGTTATTAGAATTTTGTTTATAATTTGATGTAACAAATTTAAATCCTAATGCAGAGATTGGTTTTCCATCTTTCAATATCGTAATGTCTAAATCTTTTTCATAATATTTCCCTTCAAATTTAAACTCATTATTATCTCCAACTCCCATTGATTTTATTGTGTATTCAGAACCTAATTTTTCTTTAAGTATTTGAGCTATACATTTGTGCATTGGCACAATTTTTTCATAACTTCTTGCATGAATCGTCAAATATTTTATATAACCTTCCTTTAAACTTTTGATAAATTTTTCTTTAATATTCATTTTCATAACCTCATTAATAATTAAATAAATTTTTTTGATTATTTAATTCTTTTGTTGGATAATTTTTAATTTGTTTAGTAGTAATAGATTTATAACCTCCTGAAAAATCTTTACCTGTAATTTTTATATATCTTTTAAATTCTTCCGAACTTAAAATGGTTTCAATAATTTTCCAATCATATTCTTTTTTCTTTTTAATAATAAATATACCTGAATAAACGAATGTATCTTTATCCAAAAAATAATATTTAATATCGTCTTTCATTAAAGTGCTTATTACTATTTTTTCATTATGACAAGTTTGTATTCCTTGACTTCTACCAAATTCATACCAAGAAGCTCCTTTATCTATATCTCTCTTTAACAATTCTTCTTTATTTTTTAACAAATAATTATAGGTATTAGGATAATTTGTTTTTAATTCTTCTTCAGGAATTGGAATAAAACGATTACCTAATTTTTTATAAGGGAATATTATATATTTTATTTCTGATGATTTTCCTTTGTAAGTAGAACCTTTAACTACTTTATACAATATTTTCTTTTCTATCCAATGTTTATTAAATAAAACTAAATCTTCTTTTTCTTCTTCAATATCCCCAATAAAAATATTATCTCTTAATGTCGCAAAACCATATTGAACATCAAAAAAATCAGATACTTTTTTATTTGTATTTGAGTATAATTTTTTAATAAAATTCATATCCTCTTTACTGGCAAAAGACCAATCTTTATCGTTTAAATCTTTATATTTTATTTCATTAACTTTCTGTATCTTACCATTCACTAACTCTTTATATTCAAAATAGTCTTTATCTTCAAAAAAGTTTATTATTGTAATTGCAGTATAGGTAGAAAAGTTTTTGAAAATTTTATTAGCTTTAAAATCAACAAGAATTTTTACTGCTTTATTGTTCTTTAAATATTTTCTAAAATTAATATACGATGAATTATGTAAATAACTATTTGGAGTTATATATCCTAAAATTCCTTTCTTATTTAACAATTTAAATCCAAGCTCAAAAAAGGATAAATATATATCAATAGTTCCTTGAGAAAACATAAATTCTTTTTTTAAAATTTTTCTTGTATCTTTATCCAAATTATGAATTCTAATATATGGTGGGTTTCCTACAACAAAATCAAAAAATCCAATATATTCTTTATATTTAAATAAACTATTTTCATTAAAAATTCTCCAGGAGATATTTAAATCAGTATTTAATTTGACCTTAACAATTTTATTAAGATTATCTAAACATTTAAAGTATTCTCCTTTATCTATCTCAATACCATAAATATTGTTTTCTAAAATATGTTTAATTTCCTCAATAGTTTTTTTCTCCTTAATTGCTTCGTCAATAAGTCTATCAATTATTATTTTTAAAAAAGCACCATCACCACAAGCAGGATCAATTATTTTTTTATTAAGTATTTTAATTCCTTTATAATTAACAGAATCTAATATTTCATTTACTATCCATTCAGGAGTATAAACTTGTCCTAGAGTTTTATGTTTCATATTTAAATAGATAAGGTAAATTTATTATAAATCTTTCGAACGAAGTGAGAGTAAATGTCCGAAGGACTAGCCCTCCCCCTCTTTTATTAAGAATTGTCCCTTAAAATTTAAGCCACTAAAAATTATTTCACTTAACATTCTGTTTCCCGCCATGTTGCATAATGTTGGAATTTTTTGGAGTTTTCCCGCTATAAAGATACAAAAAAAGAATAAATTGCGTATATTTGGGCGTTGTGTCGCAATGCCTCGCTACGCTCGACACTGCACATACAAACGGGGAAGCCGAAAACCGAGAACAGAGTAGGCATAAACTATAAAACAAAAACAATATGGCAATTTGGTTACATAGAATTTCGCACCATGCAGAAGTTGCTTACCCACTTCTTGCCAATGGATTATTATCCATTGGCTTTTCTGACTTTAACGAACCTAACTTTATCAAGGTCATTTGTGGAGAAAATGGTTGGGAATCATTTGAAAAATACTTTGATGACTATTGGGGAAAACGACCAAAGACAAGATATAACCTCTGGCGGTTTATAGTAGAAATGAGAAAAGGAGATTTAATTGTGGTTCCAAGTTGGGGGACATTTTCAGTTTACGAATTAATTGAAGATATGGCAAGACCTGTTTCAGAAATAGAACTTTCTGAAATCAAAGACTGGCACGGAAATAAAATTGAGAAAAAGGAGGACGGATATCTTCACAGAACAACTACAGATAAATCCACAAACAAATCAAAAGATGAAATTATTGACTTGGGCTTTGTAAGAAAAGTAAAACTCATTAAAAAAGATATTCCGAGAAATGAATATGCCGATTCTGCATTGACTTCACGAATGAAAATTCGTTATACAAATGCTGACATTAGCGACCTAAAAGAGAGCATTGATAAGGCACTTGACGCATTTAAGAAAGGACAACCTCTAAATATTCACTCTCAAATTATTGATAAGACACGCCAAAGTATTTTAGACACAATCAGAACAGAGTTAAATCCTGAAAAGTTTGAAATTTTAGTTAAGTGGTATTTTCAAAGAATTGGTGCTTCTGATGTATATATCCCTTCAAAAAATGAAAGTGAAAAAGAAGGAGACGCTGATGTAGTTGCAGTTTTTGAACCTCTGAAGATAATCATTTACGCACAAGTTAAATTTCATGAAGATGAAACAGATTCTTGGGCAATTGAACAAATCAATGATTACAAAAACCAAAAAGAAACAATGGATGACGGTTACACAAAAATCGGTTGGGTAGTTTCTTCGGCAGACAACTTTTCAGAAAAATGCTATAACCTCGCAAAAGAAGTAAAGGTTCAACTTGTGGACGGCAAACAATTTACGAAAATGTTATTAGAAGCAGGTATCGCAAACTTAGACAACGCATTATGACCAGACGACAAAGAAACACAGCAGGTAACACAGGCTTAAAAGAAATTGGTAGCTGACGAACGAGTTTTAAGGTTTGTGCATTTAATTTACTTTTGTGCTGGCAGACAGTTTTGTGCTGAAAATCGCCAACTTCTTAAACCCGCAAAACGTTGTTTTGCAATGTCTCGTTACGTTCGGCACTGATTAAAAGACAAAAGTTTCGTAAAATCTTCCAATACATTCTGTTTACCGCTACGTTGCATGATGTTGGAATTTTTTGGAGTTTTCCCCTCATAAAGATACAAAAAAAGAATAGATTGCATATATTTG
>BPJI01000013.1 GCA_026004535.1 Candidatus Parcubacteria bacterium | reverse complement strand
GTATTCATCCGGGTAATCTATCCGGTAATAATCCGGGTAACTATATCCGGTAATAATCCGGGTAGTATATCATGTTTCTATCGGGATAACCTATAAATTTTTCATTTCTACTAATTTAATACGATCGTATTAAGTTAGGATAATTAACAAATATAATGACGCGCGATGTCGTTATGATTATATATAATTTTGATAAATTTCAATAATTTTTTCGAAAGAAACTTGATGAGGTCTTAAATTGGCTAAATGATTAAAATTCTGAGGTAAATCAAGGTTATTTTTTAGCATTCTTCTGGGATGTTTAAAAAAACTCCTTAAAAATTGAGCAAACGCTTCAGGCTCTTTAACCAAAGGCTGGGAATAAAATTTGATTTTTAAAGTAACTGAATCAACTTTTGGTTGGGGCCAAAAATATTTATTTTTAATAAAATCTATTTTTTCAACTTTGCCCCAGATTTTAATCCAATGAGATAAAAAATTATTATTAGCCAAAATTTTTTCTCCTACTTCTTTTTGTAAAGTAAAAACAAAAACTTGGGGAAAATTATCTAAAGTTAAAATTTTTCTTAAAATAAGTCCTGTAATTCGATAAGGAATATTACCAACCAGTTTGTACTGATGATTAAATTTTTTTAAATCAGCTTTTAAAAAATTTTCATTAACTATTTCAACATTTTGAAAATTTTTAAATTTGTTTTTTAAAATTTCAGCTAAATTTTTATCAATCTCATAAACAATTAATTTTTTAGCTTTTAAAAGAAATTGAGTTAGTTCGCCATGGCCACCACCAATTTCAATAATAATATCTTCGGCTTTAATTGTTAAATTGTTACTAATTTCCTTTAAAAACAGCCTATTTTTTAAAAAATTTTGACCCAATGCCTTTTTCATCTATTATGGTATAATTATATAACTATTGATGACTCAGCGGAATTTTCTTATTTTGCTTATTTTATTTTTAATCAATTTTTCTTTAGCTAAAGAAATTGATTTTAGTTTAGTTGATAATCAAGATAATTTTTTAGTTATTAATAGTCAAGAAAGTTTTTACAAGCAAGCACCAGCTGATTTTATTTTTCCTTTGTCCTTGAATCAAGAAGATTTAAAGAAAATGATTGAGTCTCAGGAAATAAAAAAATCTACTGGTTGGAATTATATTGTTAAGAAGGGCGAAACTCTTTGGCAAATAAGTAAAAAATTCAAAGTTTCCTTAAACGATTTGCTTTATTATAATAACTTAAGTGAAAATTCAATTATCAAAGCTGGTGATAAAATTGTTATTCCCGGAGTTAAACCACAGGCAGTGATTACTACTCAAGTTAAAAAATTTGCTGGTAAGTTTGTTTCGGCTCTTAAAGAAATTGGCGATGTCTTAGTTCCGGTTAGTGGTTTTAACTGGGGTCATAAACATGGTGTTAATGGAACTGATATAGCTGCACCTTGTGGTTCAGAAGTTTATGCTTCTAACTCTGGTTTGGTTGTGGAATCAAGTGATGGTTGGAATAGTGGTTATGGTAATTATATAATTATCAAGCATCAAAATGGTTCTTATAGTCTTTATGGTCATTTAAGCTTAAGGGTTGTTGAGGTTGGTGATGAAGTTGAGAAAGGTGAGTTGATTGGTTATGTTGGGAATACTGGCTATACTCTAGGTCCGACTGGTTGTCATTTACATTTTGAAATCAGAGGAGCTAGTAATCCTTTATTAAAATGAGACCAGAAAGGTTTGATAAAATAATTAAAAAATTTCTAAAATTTTTAAACTTGGCCCTATGGACATTTTTGGTTATTATTTTGATTTTGTGGTATAGTAATAATAAGGAAAAATTTTTTCCTAAAAGAGAAATCAAACAAATACCAAATCCAATTAATCCATTTAAATAAGATAATACAACCGCTGATTATCGCAGATTTAATTATCCACGGATTTACACAGATAAATATAACCCACTGATTACCACAGATATATATCCGCGTTAATCTGTGGTAATATATATTAAGCAATGCTTTCTTTAAAGCAGCTTCAAAATTTTATTAGCCAGATTTCTGATGTTCGTGGTTTGGCCGAAGAGGATGTTGAAAATGCTATCTTAGAAGCTTTAGGCGTTGCTTACAAAAAAGATCAAGAATTGAAGGAGGCTTTGGTTGAAGCTAAAAAAGAAAAAAACGATGAAATAAATTTTTATTTAGTTAAGATTGTTATTGATGATGAAGGAGTCGAAAAGGGAGAAGTTAAGTTTAATCCTCAAAGACAAATTTTACTTTCTGAAGCTAAAAAAATAAAACCTGATGCTCAAATTGGTGAAAAAATTTATTTTCCTTTACCTAAAATTGAAAATTTCAGCCGAATTGCAGCTCAAACAGCTAAGCAGTTAATCATTCAAAAACTAAGAGAAGCTGAAAAAAGATCAGTTTATGCCGAATTTAAAGAAAAAGAAGGAAAAGCGGTTAGTGGAGTTATTGAAAAAAGAGATCAAAATGGCAATGTCTATGTTAATTTAGGGAAAATTTTGGGTATTATGTATAAAAATGAAACAATTCCTGGAGAGGTTTATCGACCAGGGCAAAGGATGAGATTTTATGTTTATGCAGTTGAAAATACTCCTCAAGGTGTTCAAGTGTTTCTTTCCCGGGCTCACCCTTATTTAGTTCCAGCCATTTTTTCGATTGAAGTACCAGAAATTAATGAAGGCGTTATCGAAATTAAAGGAGTTGCTCGTGATCCAGGAATTAGAACAAAAATAGCTGTTGCTTCTAATTTACCTGGTTTTGATCCAGTTGGTGCTTGTATTGGTGTTAAAGGAGCAAGAGTCATCTCTATAATGAATGAGTTAAATAATGAAAAAATCGATATTATTCCTTGGGATGAGGACCCATTAAAATTTGTTGCCAATTCTTTATTGCCAGCTAAAGTTTTAGAAGTTAAGGCTTTACCCAAAAGAACGATGTTAGTTTTAGTGCCTGAGGAAGAACTACCTTTAGCTATTGGCAAAAACGGTCAAAATATTAAATTAGCAGCAAAATTAACAGGTTGGCAAATCGATGTTCGTTCAGCAGCTGAACCGGAAAAAGCTGTTGAAGGCGGTTTAGCCAAACCTGAAGAAGAAAATGAATCTTAATCCAGGGCCAAAACCACCAAAAGAAATTTATGTTTTAATTGAAATTCCTCAAGGCTCGAATGTTAAATATGAATTAGATAAAGAGAATAATATTATATTTGTTGATCGATTTTTGCACACTTCAATGGTCTATCCTTTTAACTATGGTTTTATTCCTCAAACATTAGCTGATGATGGTGACCCAATTGATGTTTTAGTTCTTTGTGAAAATCCAGTCATTCCTGGAGCAGTTATTAAATCAAAACCAATCGGCGTTCTATTAATGGAAGATGAGGCTGGAAAAGATGAAAAAGTAATTGCTGTTCCTTTGGAGAAAATTGATCCAATTGAAGGCAAATATAATGATGTTAAAGACATCCCTGAAGCTTTAAAAAATAAAATTAAACATTTTTTTGAATACTATAAAACTTTAGAACCAGGCAAATGGGTAAGGGTTAAAAAATGGCAAGGCAGAAAAGAAGCGGAAAAGTTAATCGAAAAAGCAATAAAAAATTATAAAGCTAGTAACATAGGAAGCTAGGAAGGTGCGAAGCTAATAAAATGGTTGAAGTGGTTATTAAAAGTAATGGTAGAAAAGAAAAATATCAAAAAGAAAAAATCATTAAATCACTTCAAAAATTAAACCTTAGCCAAGACAAAATCAGCGAAATTATCTTTAAAATTGATAAAGAGCTTCCGCAAGTAATTTCAACTAAAAAACTTTTTCAATTTATCTTTTCTCAGTTAAAAGAAAAAGAAACAATATATTCCTACAAGTATAATTTGAAACAAGCAATTTTTAAACTTGGTCCAGCTGGCTATCCGTTTGAAAAATTTATTGCTCATCTGCTTAAGCTTTATGATTATCAAGTAAGGCATAATATTTTTTTACAAGGTGCATGTTTGGGTTATGAGATTGATCTTTTAGCCGAAAAGGATAATATTATTTACATTGGCGAATGTAAATTTCATCAACATCCCCGGAAAAAAAATGATATAAAAGTTGTCTTGTATTCTTATGCAAGGTTTTTGGATATAATGCATAATTTACGACGTGCGACGTCCCAAATATTAAATCAATCTATGGACGTCGCACGTCAATATTATCCAATGGTAATCACTAATACCCGTTTTACTTCTGAAGCAATTAAGTATTCAGAATGTTATAATCTCAAGCTTTTAGCCTGGGATTATCCTCAAGAAAGTCTTTCTTATTTGATTGATAATAAAAAAGCTTATCCTTTAACAATTTTTGATTTCCTGCCTTTAAAAATACTACAAAATTTCTTTAATTATGATATTGTTTTAATTCAAGATGTTATAGAAAAGGAAAAAAGCTATTTGAAAAAAATTTCAGGCTTAAATGAAAATGAAATAAATAATTTGTTTGATATAATTAATAATATACTTTAACCACGGATTTACACAGATATATATAACCACGGATTACCACAGATAAATAGTATCCACGGATTTACACAGATATATAGTGTCCACGGATTTACACGGATTTAAAACGGATTTACACGGATAAATATTAAATATCCGTGCTAATCAGTGGTAATATAGATATCCGTAGATATCCGTGGTTGATCTATCCGTGTTAATCAGTGGTAATATAGATATCCTCGGTTATCCGTGGCTTATCTATCTGTGTAAATCAGTGGTTATATAGATATCCGTGTTTATCCGTGGTTTATATAAATATCCGTGATATCCGTGGGCATGGTGGGCGTAGCTCAGCGGTTAGAGCGGAGGCCTGTGGAGCCTCAGGTCGCGGGTTCAAATCCCGTCGCCCACCCCTTTTATACTTCGCTTGACAATCGTAGGCCATCCCGGTAATTAAAAATTTTCCGCAGCTGTCCGTGGTTGAAAAATTTCAGCAGCTGTCAGCGGACTGTTATAATTTTTTTTAATTCCTCAATATCAGTTGAAGCTTTGCCTAAAACATAACCATTAAATTTAAGTCCTTGATAAATTTCAGCTAATTTAGAGTTATAAGAACCACCATATAGAATTGGAAAAGAGAATTTAAATTTAAAATTTATAAATTCAAAATACCATTCTAAAAATTCTTCTAAAAACTCTCTTGAAGGAATTTTTCCTACTTCAGTACTTATTGCCCACCAAGGTTCATAAACAAAATAAATTTTTTTATAATTTTCTTTTTTAATGACTGCTAAAAATTCTTTTAGATTTTCTTCAATTTGCTTTTTTACTTGAGAAAATCTGTTTTTTGGTCTATAAGAATTTTCACTAAAAAATATTAAAAGTTTTAAATTTTTATCTTGCAAAGTTCTTATCTTTTCTTTAATAATTTCTTTATTCTCACCTAAGCGATATCTTTCTGAATGCCCAAGTAAAACAAAATCAGCCAAATTAATTCCCTCAAAATCATAAATTGTTTCACCTGTTTGCGGTTTTTCTGAAATTGGTCCTAAATTTTGAAGCCCGATTTTTAAACCTTTAAACTTTTTAACCTTTAAACTTTTAATTAAATTTAAATAAAAATAAGGATTTACAGCCAACCAAAACTCGGCCTTTGAATTCTTTAAATTCTTAATCAGCTTCAAATATTCTTTACTTCTTTTAAAATAAGTTTTAAAATTTAAAACAAATATCATCCGTGTCCGCTTCCGTTCATTTCGCCTTTAAATTTTAGCACAATTTTCCACATCTTGACATCATATTTTTTCTATTTATAATTAAATTATGAATAAAAAAATGAATAAATCCTTCACTTTAGTTGAACTTTTAGTTGTCTTAGCTCTAATAGCTATCTTAGCTACTGTCTTAATTGTTGTCATTAAGCCAGCAGATATCTTTAAAAGAGGTAGAGATAATCAAAGAACTTCAGACCTTAAAAATCTTGAAAAAATATTTGACCTTATTCTTTTTGAAACTCAAGGCACCTTTTCTGAACTTCAATATGCTTCCTCAAATGTTGTCTATATCTCTCTTCCTGATACTTCATCAACTTGTGGTCAATGGATAAGTCAATTACCACAGCTTCCTTCAGGCTGGTCATATTGATGCTCAGCAACTCCAACAAATATTGATGGTACTGGCTGGATTCCTATTCCTTTTAATCAATTTTCAAGCATTAATCTTTCTAGACTTTTCATTGATCCAATCAATAGACCTCCATATTACTATGCATTTGTTGCTGGAGGAAGTTATGCTCTCTATGCTCAATTAGAAAATCCTCAGTCTCAAGCCTCAAAAACAGACAATGATAATTATCCTCATCTATTTTCAGTAGGAACAAATAAAAGACTCATTGATCAAGCTCAAGGACTTGTAGGGTATTGGCCATTTGATGAAGGAAGCGGAACAACAGCTTATGATTTATCAGGAAACAATAATAATGGAACACTTATAAATGGTCCTCAATGGGTTGATGGTAAAGTAGGGAAAGCTTTGAGTTTTGATGGAGTGGATGATTATGTGCAGTGCCAAACCTCATACACTGCTAGCTTTGCAAATGGCCACACACTTATGGTTTGGTTTAAACCAAATTATCTAGCTAGTAATACAAATATATTTTTTAGTCACGGCCTTCCTTATATTTCATTTCATGCTAGTGGTAATAGACCGTTTCATTCTGCGAGAATAAATGGGGTACAAATAAGTATCAATGGTAATACGGTGGTTTCTATCGGTAATTGGTACTTAATTACCGGAACCTTTGATAACACGAATTTAAAAGTATACCTTAACGATAAATTAGACGGCATACTTAATAATCCTGGAAGTGATGCTATTGACTCTTCCTGTCGTATAGGATTATTCAGATGGGGAGGTTATGCTTCTAATGGTCTTATTGACGAAGTTCGCATCTA
>BPJI01000012.1 GCA_026004535.1 Candidatus Parcubacteria bacterium | reverse complement strand
CGGGAATGAAACTCATATAAGCCACGGTCAATTAAATTAATGTTATTCTCTTCAATCCCAAGAATTTTATAGAATTCTCTGAACCTCTCTAATCTTACCTCTCTCTTCTTTTGTGGACTAAACGATGACCATATTCCCACCCCCGATTCCCGGTAACAAGAGGTGATTTCATCGAGATAATAAATATCACCCATTAAAGAGCAATAATAAGCAACTAATCTATCATCTGATAGGTTAGATTTATTTTTAATTAGAAATTTACCAAGGTCGCTATAATTTCTTAAAACAATTGTTTGAGTTGAAGGAATGAAACCATTCACTACATCTTTTGTAGTATAAATTTTATTAGGATATCTCTCAATTCGTATTATGTTATTCGAAAAATCAACTACATTCCTTGCAGTAAAACACATGGAATACTCAGGTTTTGCTTCCATTATTTCAATTTGTTTCTGGAGTTTAAGAGGATCAACCCAGTAATCATCACACTGAAGCCAGGCAACATATTTACCCTTACATTCATTTAATGTATCTACCAGATTTTGAATTAAACCGGTATTCCTGTCATGTAAAATTAGTTTTATTTTGTCAGGGTAGTTTAATTTATATTCTTTAATTATTTCTTTGGAATTATCGGTTGAGCCGTCATCCCCAATAATTATTTCATAATCAAAATTTACTTTTTGCATTAATACACTATCTATTGCTGTATTAACAAATTTTTCCTGATTATATACCGTCATACAAACTGAAACTAATATATCATTTTTCATATAACTATCCTCTTAAAAATTTTTCTAAAATAATTTCTTTAATTTCTAAATAAGGTTCAAGTTTTGTTATTTCAGATATAGTTAAAACTAAAATAGTAGCAAGCAGCAACTGCGCTCTTAACATTACTATCGGCAAAGTATTAATAATCAAACTTGGTATAAATATTAGTATTCCAACAATGCTCCAGTTAATACTGGATATGGGTTGTTGTTTTAAAGTCATTAGAATCTTTTAATAAAATTCCCCTTTTGTACTAAATAAATCATATTTGTTCACTAAAAATACACACCCTATAGTGGGAAAGGTAAAAATTATAAAATGAAGAAGGCAAATCCGAAGGTGATTAAGTTTGGTACCCTCCGGATAAAATATCATTACACTACCGTTATAAACTCTTAAAAACTTGAGAAAAGGATAAGATCAGCAGCTTAACTCATCTTACCAAGAAATTCTTCATTTTTAAGTTGGTAATAAATATAAAATTCGCAGATTTAACTTTTTCACTAAATTATCCACATTTTTACATTAGTACCATTAGATTGCAATTCTTTGCTTAAATCAAACTCTTTTTATCTGCTACCTACTGAAATTGTTATTTTAATTTATAAAGAAATCGATGGCTAAATAACATAATATTTAATGATTTAATAAAAGAAGTGTAAACATTATTTTAAAAACTTTTTTAACATAAATTTGATTGACCACACAACAAACATTTTTTTGTTCATTTTAATTATCAAATTTAAAAGGTCCCCATAATTCATTGGAATTTTACTGCTTATAGAAATAATCAGAATTCTAGCATAAAGATTTCGGATATGTTTATTGATATATTTTTTATATCGAGAATTAAAATATTTATCTAGGACTTTAAGTAAAGAAATATTGTCATAACGAAAATTGATTGTATTCTTACTAAACTCATTAGAAATGCCCCCAGGGTGCTTTCTATAAACACTACTAATGAAATCCAATTTTTTAATTTTACCATACTGTGCAAGTAACACTTGCAGCATATAATCGCCATATTTAAAATTAAAGTACCATTCTGGGAATTGAGTAATTAAATTATTTCTAAACATTATCGAACCTGTTCTTATAAACCAACCTCTTTCCAATAATTCTTCAATCCCTGTTGTATCTTTATCATTTATATTAGTTATCGTCTCAGTACCATTAAGATCAATCTCTTTAGTTAGTCCATAAACAAGCACATAATCTTTGTTTGCCTCTAAAAAATCCACCTGCTTTTGGAGTTTGTATGGGTCTGTCCAGTAGTCGTCACCTTCACAAAGGGCGATGTACTTACCTTTTGCAGAAGGAAATATCCAATCGATTAGACCATATTTACCTTTGGACCATTGATTTTCCGTCATTAAAAAAGTAATTATTCTATCATCTTTTTCTGCATACTCTTTTATAATTTCTTGAGTCCCATCTGTAGATGCATCATCAAATATTCTAATCTCAATGGGGAAGGTGGTCTTTTGCATCAAAAATCCCTCAATTGCATCACGAATATACTTTGCGTGATTATATGTAATACAAGCTATTGTTACTAAAGGTTCTCTCATATAAAATACATAACTGATTCACAAATACCTTCAGTATAATGGCTGAAATAAATTTTATATCCTGGATTTATTTTCAATAAAAATAAAGGTATTTGCCAAAAATGATTTTGATCATGATAAACACAACAAGCAATATATGGTTTAAATTTTTTGATCAGGTTTTCTGCGCCTTTCAAAGCTTTAAGTTCTTCTCCTTCTATATCAAGCTTAATGAAATCAATTTTTTCATTCACAATTTCATCCAATTTAGATACCCTAATTGTTAGTTCGCCATAATCTATAAGATGATTTGCATTACCTTTATGTGTTGTAATATATTTAACTGTGTTATGATCAGAAATTGCAGTTTCGATAAAACTAATTTTATCGTTATGTAAAACGCTCATTTTTTCTTTTGCTAGTTTCATACTTTCTGGAAAAGGTTCAATAAAAATCACTTTATTTAAATTTCTAAATTTGTTAAAAGCATTCAATGTAGTTTCACCATCGTAACCACCAGCATCAATAAAAGAGAAAATATTTTCAAAGTTAAAAAACAGCTCAAAGTACTGATTCTCTGGTGAATAAATAAAGCATTTATTCCAATAATTAAAATTCAATCTAAAGTCTATAACCTCTTGAAAAAATTTTTTTGATAAATCATCTTGTAGTTTATCCGCAACAAATTGTAATTCCGATTGATTATTTAAGATTTTTTCTCTGTTACCTGAATTAAAAGGGATCTGAAATAAATTCGGATACATATAATTAAAGTCAAAGTAATCTAATAAATCATTTACTCCTTTATTAAGTAATAAGTTTCGAACCGATTTTGGCCGTCCTTCAATAATCGATGAAATCACAATATTATTTTTATCTATTTGATCAGATCTTAAAATTTTTATATCAAATATCCTTTCCTTTTCAGTATAATCATCTATTATGCCTTTTATAATCAAACCTTTCTCTTTGAGAAAATTAATAAGCGGTTCAGTATAATTTGTTATACCAAAAATTAAAATGTCACGGTCTCCCTTAAATAAATCTTCGATAATATGCTTTTTTGATTCAAATATTTTATCGCGTTGATAATCTAGATTCAACATCAGCTTTTCCAATCTAATAATAATGTTATATTGTCAGTGTCTAAAACCGGAATTTTAAGTTCTTCATAAACCTGTAACCGTTCTGAGAAAGCGTTATCAATGAATAAAGGTTTATGATGTTTAATAAAACCAACCTTTTTATCATTATCCTTCAGAACAATTATTTTTTCAAACAATGATTTTGAAATATCATATCTTTCTAATGTGTTATAAATATCATCTTTATGCCTTGTGAGTAAAATAACTGGAATCCCTTTTTCTTTGCATTGGTATAGTAGTAAAAGACAAAACCTATTTATCTTGTTATTAAAGACCAATGTGTCATCGAAATCTAAATAGATAGAATCATACTCGTAATCAAAATTATACTTTGCAAAAAGGCTGCGGTCTAATTCAACATTATAGCCATTATCCAGAATTTTATATTCGTATCCTATAAAGTCATAAATTGATAAAAGCATAAAATTTATCCCACGCTGTCTGTAAAGTGCCATTGTTCCTGCTGGTCGTGTGGAAATTTCAAGTAACTTTAAATTTCCATCATTATCTTCTTTTACTTGAAAATACCAATAACCTCTGAATTTCAATTTATGATTTATAATCTTGGCAATATCAAAAATTCTTTGGTTACTTACCGTCCTAGAATTAACACTAATTCCACCCCAAATTCGATTTCTCTCCCTTGCGCCGATATATCTCAAATTACCATTCTTATCAGTAAAACAATCAACTGTGAATTCCTTTCCTGGAAGATATTCTAATATCAAAGAGTCCTGTTTTAACAATGTTTTTATGCATTCGAATTCTTTTAAGTTTTCGGCTATAAAGGAATTTTTACCGCCTTCACCGATATTAGGTTTTATAAAAATTGGCCAATTATCAACAAGATTTATATCATCGTAAACTTTGGGACAAAAATCATACTTGGTAAATAATTTATAAGTTTCTTTTTTGTAACGACAAACTCTATTTGTTTCATAATCACTTGAAATCAAAATTGCTTTTAATTCATTTTTCAATTCAGATAATTTTAACGATACGGTATCGTGTGTTGGAATTATAAAGTCTATTTTATGTTTAGTTAGCAAGAGATTAAATTGTTCCAGGAAACTTTCCTCATTGACATTTGGTGCCTCAAAATAATTTTGATAAACATATATAGAATGATCTTTCCTACTAGAAGCACCCCATATAGTAATATTTAACTTGTAGCTTAAAGCATCTTTTACTTCAAGTGCATTTTCACTTCCAGATGGATATATTAATACATTAACTGGTCTATCCATTTATCACCTTTATTATTCTTTTCATATCATTTGGGCTATATCTCTGATCTATCGGTAAGGGGATCAGGTTATCTGTTAAGTAGTATTCCCAATCTTTTTTATCAACCCATTGATAAACATTTGGCCAGTATGTAGCTACATAAATTTTATTTTTAATTAAATGTTTTTTTAATTTTTTACCTCCCTTAATTAAAAATGGATAAACCATCGGACCATCAACAATTCCATTATCAATTAAAGGGCTTAATTCGTTTATTTTTTTTAGTGAATTATGTAAAAGATTAAAATTTTTATTGCGTCTGTGCTTTGCTTCTTTGAAATTGATATTTCTCATTAGCCTAAGAGTAAGATTTGACATTCTTTTTAATGGAAGATTGTCCAATTTTTTATCGTTCTCCTTAAACATAGGGAAGAATGATTCTGCGCCTTTTTCTATTCTGCCTAGCAGGTGGCTAATTCTATCAAGCGAATTATCTGGTTCAAGTTTATTCTTAATTATTTTATTTGTATATGCAAATCCTCCATCTGGTAGACCAAAAAATTTTCTGGGGGAAAAGAATGTGGGAATATTTTTAATTGGTCTTGCAAAAAAAGCTTGTGAATTATCGATAATTAAATTTTCATATCTGCTTAAAATTTTTTTAATCTTTTTATTCATAATTCCAAAGTAATTCACATATACAATAGCTTCATTTTTTCCGACTAAATTTAATTTTGGTAAAAGTTCTTCATCCAGCCTATAAAATGCAACTTGCAAATTTAATCTCTTTATTGGTTGAAGTAATACATCGCAAGTATAGTATGGTAGAAAAACTTTTGAGATTTTTTTATTTGTTCTTAGGATATATTCTAATGCATTTCTTCCTGTATTTACCGCTATAGCATTATTATGATAAATACTCTTATTGTCCTGTAACTCTAATTCAAAATATCCGCCTATTGCACTCATAATAATTCATATTCATTTAACATTTTTTTTATTTCATCTTTTGAATTAAACATCATTACATCAATTATAGAAAGATTTGGTACAAACTCGTTATCAAATTGTTTATAAATAATATCTTTTGTTTTTAGAAATTTAAGTTCAATGCCTTGTTTCTTGAAGTCGTCCTTATTATATAATTCTATTCCACCTATTGGATTAATATAGGTATCGGCATTATTTTTTTTACAAATTTTTATAATCCTATTTTCCTTAGTTAGATTTATTGATTCATGATAATAGATACTGCTTATTTCAAATTGCGTTTCAATTTTCAAATACTCACAAACTGACTTTATGGAATTTATTGCAAGTTCACTGATTTTATTTGTTTTTGCAATTAAGGCACCCTCAATAATTTTAAACACTTCGTGAAAAAATGGAGCCCTTTTATAGTTATAGTAAATTGATTTTATTATTTGCTTAGTATTATCATTAAACTCTATTTCACAGATTGGTTTAAATGAACTAGCATTTTTTAATTGAATTGTTATGTAATGTGCTTTTCCTTGAATCAATATTCTATTTCTATTAATCCAACCATTTTTAATAAAATTGACATCATCATAAAATATAAACTTATTAACAGTATTAACAAGTTGAAAATATCCAATGTATGGGAAAAGATACGGTTGCATAATTGCCAGTTTCATAACTGCCCAAGTTCTTTGATTATTCTGAAGATGGCTTCTATATTTGTTTTATCTAAATTTCCATAAATAGGTAAACACAAAACCTGTTCTCCAATTTTATTTGCTACAGGCAAATTCTCTTTTGCTGCACTTGTAAGACTACGGTAGGTTGGCATATTGCTAATAAGTGGATAAAAATATCTGCGTGCATAAATGTTATTCTTTTTTAATTCATCATAAACCTTTTCCCGGCTGCAACCAAATTCAGCTTCATCAATTAAAACAGGGAAGTAGGAATAATTATAATCATAATCATCAAAAGCATTGAATATTTTAATACCTTTAACATCCCTCAGTAATTCAAAATATGTTTCTGCAACTTTTTTCCTTTTTGCAATTTCTTCTTCAACAATTTCAAGACTTAATAAACCAATAACACTTTGAAACTCATTCATCTTAGCATTTATTCCCGGAGCTATAACAGTCAATTCATCAGCAAAACCAAAATTTTTAAGAAAGTCAATTCTCTTTTTCAGTTTTTCATCTTTTGAAATAATAGCGCCACCTTCAAAAGTTGTAAACAATTTTGTACCATGGAAACTCAGTACAGACATATCACCTTCTAGCAGAAGATTTTTATTTTTCATTTTGATACCAAAAGCATGCGCAGCATCATATATAACTTTTAATCCGTATTTATCAGCAATATCCTGAATTACCTCTGTA
>BPJI01000011.1 GCA_026004535.1 Candidatus Parcubacteria bacterium | reverse complement strand
GAGTTTTTATCTAATTTAGTAAATACAGGAGAATTTACACAACATGATTTTGAAGAAAAATTTCCTAATTTTATATCATTTTTTGCAGACTGTCTTCAAGTAGTTTTTGAAACAGCTTTAAAACTAGCTGGTAAATATAGGGTAGTTCAATACTTTAAACAAAAAAATCTAGGAGATCCTTATTTAGATAGTATTATTCCATTAAAATATAGAAATAGTAAAGCTTTTGAAAATTTTGCTTTGTCTTTGTTTGAATCTTAAGTTATGATTTAATTAGATACTATGATTGAATCTATTTTTGTAAAAATTAGATCTGCTTTGGCAAAGTGGAATCAATCCCCTTCAAGACAAGGAAATCCAGAGCAAAGACTTAACTTTAGTGACTATTTAGATTATAGAAGACTACCTTCATCTTCTACTAACCCTTTAACTAAAGATCAAGCTCCATCTTCATTGATAGAAGCACTAAATTCAGCATTAGACGAAATATTTGCTAAATTAGTATTAGTATCTAATAATTCAAACAACATTACCATAGTTGTTTATGGACCTCCAAGATCAGGCACATCTACATTTGCCAGATTTCTGGCAATTGGTTTAAGAGAGAAAATTGAAGGTTTAGGCAAAAATTGGGCCGTAAAGTTGGTAGATGAGATAGTTGCTCAAGAACCAGAAGACCTTCTTAGTTTTAATAATGAACATGATGTTGAAAATGCAAGAAGGATTGAAGTTGTAGTGATGAGACATCCAGAAGAAATTTTAAGATCGTTTTCGTCAAACAACTCGCCTGCTGGTAAAAACAGTTTAAAGGTATTCGTGAAAGCGCCTGCTATTTGGGCTGATTTGAATTCGGCAAAAGAATATCTTTTAAGATTTACGAAAGCCGGTTTTAATGAGGAACAAAGAGAAGATCTTGATTATCAAATAGACAAATTTGTTAATCTTTGCGGTGGGCATTATTATTTAATTTTAAAAATATCGTGTGCACTCACTTATCAATCAGAAAACTTCGATTTAGATTCTTATTCTTTAGCTAATTTACTAGAATTTATAGAAAGGTTTAAAAGTGAGTTTCAAAATGCCTTTAGTCAGATTGCAAATATGGTTCCTAAAGAGATTTTGGAACAATATTTTAACGGTCGGCTTATAGATAGGGGAACTTTTTATAGGGAGTATTTAGACTCTTTAATCCCTCCGATTTATAGAAATAATCCAGATTTCGAAAGATTTTTAATGAGTCTATATCCAGAGGATGTCTAAAAGATTGTATTAACTGATAAATAATGGAAAATATATTAAAATTAAATAAATTTTAAAAGCATTAACCAGTTTATGAAGGGTAAGGTCTATATACTTATACCGGCTTATAATGAGTCTAAAGTTATAAGCAAAGTAATATCGGACATCAAGAAGCAAGGTTTTGAAAATATTATTGTAATCGATGATGGTTCAAGTGATAATACTTACGAAGTTGCGCAAAAATCAGGAGCAAAGGTGTTGAGGCACATAATAAATCGGGGAAAAGGGGCAGCTGTAAAAACAGGTATTGAATATGCAAAACTTAAAAACGCCTCTTATGTGATAACTATTGATGGAGATGGACAGCATAATCCTAAGGATATAAGAAAAATCTATGAAAAATTGAAAGAAGGGTATGAGGTTGTCTTGGGATCTAGATTTTTGAACAGGAAGAATAAAATGCCTCGTTTTAACCGAATAGCAAATTTTCTGGCTAATGTTTTAACTTTTAGCATCTATGAACTTTATGTTTCAGATAGTCAGTCAGGATTTAGGGGTTATAATCAAAAAGCAATAAACTTAATAGATATACAATCAGAGGATTATGATTTTGAAAGCAGAGTTATTTATGAAATTGCTCGTCATAAACTTAAGTATTGTGAAGTTCCAATAGATGTTTTTTATACTGAGTATTCCCTAAGCAAAACTAAAAAACAAAATTTAATAAATGGAATCAAAACATTGATGAAGATGTTGATGAGTTAGTTGTTAGTTCTTAATTTTTAATTCTTAATTTCTAGTCAATTTTTAATTACTAATTACAAATTACAAAATTAGAAAGTTGGTTGTGAATGATTTAGAAGAAAGAACGATTAAGTTTTCTGAAGATATAATTGATTTAGTAAAGAAAATTAAAGTTAGTTTTTTGAATAAAAATATACTTCAACAACTTTTAAAATCTTCAACTTCAATTGGGGCAAATTATCAAGAAGCAAATGGAGCTTCAAGTAAAAGGGATTTTAGAAATAATATACATTTGTGCAAGAAAGAAGCTATGGAGACAAAATATTGGCTTAGGTTATTAACTAAGGTAGAAGAAAAGCATAAATACACTATTAGGAAACTATGGAAAGAAGCTCACGAATTAACTTTAATTTTTTCAAAGATCTCAAAAAGTTCAAAAGAATGATATAATTGAAGATTAGAAATTAACTAAAAATTAAGAACTAATAACTAAGAATTAAAAATTAAGAATTAAAAATTTTCCTATGCTTTTCGGTATTTCTATAATTCGCTGGATTTTGATTTTTCTTTCAATTTTTATGATCATTAATAGATTTCTTCGTTTTTATCGCAAAGAAGTAGGCCAAACATTTTTTAAATTCTTAATAACCTTTATAATCTGGTTGGTAGTTTTAATAATTTCCGTTTTTCCAGATTTTGCTTATTATATTTCAGGAAAATTAGGAATGGGAAAATCTTTAAACACTTTGATTTTCTTTGGATTTGTGGTTGTTTTTATGATATTGTTTAAGATTCTTTCATTAATCGAAAAGATAGAAAAGCAAATATCAAAAATTGTTCGCGAACTGGCTTTGAAAAATGAAAAGTAATAGTTCTTGCAAAAAATTGAAAGGTGTATTATCATTTATATATACTCGCCTCAGCCAGCGCCTGACGGCCCGCTGAGGTTTTTTTTGTATGAAAGATAAAAAAGTTTTGCTTATTGATGGAGAAAATTTCAGAAAGATTTCAGATGCAATTTTTTATAAAGAATTAAAAAAAGAATTTAATCCAATCAATTTTGATTTCAGCAATTTTTTCGATTTTATTTTGGCCGATATTAAACCAGAAAAGAAGATAACTTATTTTTCCAAGATAAAATATTATTCTCAAACAGGAGGGAAATCAAAAGAGTTAATTAAAAGACAGAGAAAATTAAGGAATATTTTATATCATGGAGGGTTTGATTTTTGCATTGCAGGAATTGTTAGAATGCAAAAGATTAATAACAAAATTGTTTTTAATGAAAAGGGAGTAGATGTAAAAATTGCTGTTGATATTATAAAGTATTCTTTAATTGAAAAGGTGAGTCAGCTTATTATTTGTTCTTCAGATTCAGATCTTCAGCCGGCTATTAAAGAGTCTAGGAATACAGGTACTAAATTTATCTATTTAGGTTTTGAAGAGAAACCAAATAAAGGTCTTATGTATACTACACATCAAACCATTTTGATCAAAAGTAAAACACTTTTTAGGTTTTATAAATTTAAATAGTTTGCATTGGAGTTGTGATAAAAATGAAAAATAAACCTTTAGTCTCAGTAATAATGCCTGTTTATAATGGAGAAAAATATTTAAGAGAAGCTATAGAGTCGATTTTGAATCAGACTTATAAGAACTTTGAGTTTATTATTGTAGATGATGGATCAACTGATAATAGTGTAAAAATAATAAAAGAGTATGCAAAAAAAGATAAAAGAATTCGTTTTTTTAGAAATAAAAACAATTTAGGAACTTTTGGCAATTACAATTACTACATAAAAAATTATGCAAGAGGAAAGTATATTGCTATTCAAGAGCAAGACGACATTTCTTTAAAAGAGAGATTCCAGCTAGAATTAGACTTTTTGGAATCTCATTTTGATATTGTATTAGCCGGAGGACATATTAATATAATTGACTCAGAAGGCAAAATTGTTGGTAAGAGATTGTATCCTGTAAAATATGATGAAATTAAAAAAGTTATTTTATTAAAATCACCTTTTGCTAATCCTACAATAATGATTAGAAAAGATGTTTTTATAGAAAACGGAGGATATGGAGATTATACTACAGCTGGAGATTATGATTTATGGATGCGTTTGATTATAGAAAAAGAGTTGAAATGTGAAAATTTAGATAAAATTGTGGTAAATTATAGAATTCATGAAAATCAACAAAAATCAAAAAAAACTAAAATACAACTTTATGAGACTATCGATATTCAAAAGAAATATCTCTTTAGATTAAGATGTTTTTCTTTTTTAGCATTAATAAATCATATTTTCCTTTATCTTTTATTGTTTTTACCGAATAGTTTTGTTTTATGGCTATTTAGAAAAATAGAATTTAAAACGTAAGTTAAATTATTAAAAAAATTTTTTATAATATTTCCAAATTTAATCAATTTTTTACTTTTTATGTAATCGTGAGTGTAGAAGAATAATTTTTTTGGTTTAATAAATTTTAATTTATAGATTATTGTATAATTTATTCTAACTTATGATTACAAAAAAAATAATTTGGTTTTACCCCCATCTTCGTTTTTTTATGGGCGGGACAGTACATCTTCTTGAACAGTTGAAAGAAATTAAGAGGAGAGGTTATGATGTATCTTTAATTATAAATACTGGTGATCTTCAGATTATCGAGAAATTTAAAAAAGAAGGTAATCTAAAGGTAAATAATTTGAATACTTTCTGTACAAATGATTTTATTTACTGGATCTTTTTCCCTATATTTTTGCTTGCAGATCTCTTCAGGATTTACAAGATAATAAATAAAAAGTTAGACCAAGATAATAGCAAGGAAGTTGTTTTCTTTGCTACACTATTTCCTTCTAACTTAATAGCTTTTATTTTGTCAAGATTATTCAAGAAAAAATACTATTACTATTGTTATGAACCTTTTCCTTTTTTTCATGATAAGGAATATATAAATAAACAACCGTTTTTTAGGAGAATGGTTTTAAAGATACTTTCATTTTTATATGGCTGGTTAGATATTATTGCTGTTCAAAAAGCTAAAAAGATTTTTACCTTTAATTTCATAAAAAGAAAATTAATCAAGAAAGTTTACAATAGAGATTCTATTGTAACCTTTTTAGGGATAGATACAGAGTTTTTTAGGAAAATACCCGATAGAGAAAATTTTGTTTTAAAACAATATAAAGGCAAATATTTAGTGTATCACTCCACAGATTATACTCCAACAAAAAATACAGATAAGGCGATTGAAATTATCAGAAGAGTTGTTAACAAAGAACCTAATGTTTTACTTCTTATTTCATCAACTCAACCCAATAATCCGAATAAAAAAAAGTATATTGAGTTAGTAAAAAAATACAGATTAGAAGAAAAGGTAAAGTTTTTAGATTTATTACCGAGAGATCATTTGCCTTATTATTATTCCGCAAGCGTTTGTTATCTTTTTACAGCAACTTTAGATATACATTCAACCAGTTTGCCAAATCTTGAAGCTATGGCTTGTCAAACGCCTGTAATAAGACCTTATTTAAAAGAAGAAGGGGATTATGAGTTTCACGATGGTGAGGCTGGTTATATTGTCAATATAAATAATTATGATGAAGTGGCAAATAAAATCGTAGATTTTATCAGGAATCCAAATTTAAGAACTAAGATGGGTATAACAGGTAGGAAAATTATAGAAAACAAATACAGATGGGAATCGGTAGTTGATAAAATATTAAGCAATATATGAAAAAACTTCCGGCTATTTACATTTTTTACAAAAGACCAGATTTAGTGAAAGAAACTTTTCCAGCTATTGTCAAATATCGACCAGAAGTATTGTATCTTTGTCAAGATGGTCCTAAAAATAAATCTGAAATACCTCTTATAGAAAAAGCCAGATATATGGTTTTGAATATGATAACTTGGGATTGTAAGGTTGTTAAGATTTTTAGAGAGAAAAATTTAGGTTTAATGGGGCATATTCCTGATTCGTTAAATAGATTCTTTAAAAAATATGACTTTGGGATTTATATTGAAGAAGATATTATGGTATCTGATGAATTTTTTAAATTTCAGGAAGAAATGTATAAGAAGTTTAAGGATGATAAGAAAATTGCAGGTATTACTGGGTTTAATCCTTTTGGGGATAAGATGAATAATTTGGAGCATTCATATTATTTAAGCCAAATAGGATCTGTTTGGGGAAGTGGTTTATTTAGGCGTCTTTGGGAAAATTATTTACTCAAGCCCCAAAATTTTAGGGAAGTTATTTTTAATTTAAATAAGGAAAAATATTTTTTTTCACCTAAATATAGTTTTTATTTAGAGATGTATATTGATGCTATTGTTAGTGCCAAACTAAAAACTTGGGATACTCAGATTAATTTATCTATGATAAAAAACAATCTATATTTTATTTATCCGAAAGCAAATTTAGTTAATAATTTAGGTTATTATAAAGATTCTACTTCAGCTTTTATATCTTCTTATTATAAAGAATTTGGAAAAATTTTTCCTCTTAGGCATCCTAAAAAATTAGAATATAATCCTGAATATGATAGGATATATTTTGATAATCTACTGAAGGGCGGTTGGGTACGGTTGTGGTTGATAAAGATTTACCTTAATTTGTCTGATAAAATTAAAAATATTATTAAGAGTTTCATAGTTTTTATAAAAAATTTAGAGATGAAATGAAAGCTAAAGTAGTTTTGGATCAAATTATTTCTGAAATTTTAAACAGTGTTTCTTCTGGAGAACAAACCGCTGTTTTAAATAATAGATTGAAAAATTTGATATATACCTTTTTAAGAAAATTTACTAGCCAGAAGTTAAGAGTCAATTTGCCTAAATATAAGTCTTATTTAACCAAAAAAATTTATTACTTTTCAAAATCTCATTCACTTGATTATGTTGATTATGTATATTCAATGAACCCAAATATTCCTAGAGATTTTTTAAAAGAAGATGAAGATGAGGTTTTATACTTTCTACGAATTTATTTTCGTTTAGCTTTTAAAGATGGATTAGATGAAGATGATTTTGAAGGAAGATGGAAGGAGTTTGAAAGAATTAGAAAAGAAATTGGCAGAAGGTTGAAATTTAATATTTTAACCAATACGTATTCACTTTATGGTTTTAAATCCGTTGTTTATCCGGATACAGGAGTTTTCCCGGGATATTTGAAAATTAATAAACTATTTAAGAGAAAAAAATATGAAGCAGTTTTTGATTTGGGCGCTTATATTGGAGATACAGCTTATTGTTTTAACAAAGTTTTTGATTGCAAAAAAATTTATGCTTTTGAGCCTGATCCAACTAACTTTGATATTTTAAGAAAAAACATAAAGTTAAATTCGCTAGAGGATAAAATTGAACCAGTACCTTATGGTGCAGGTATTAAAAATGGATATTTTTATTTAACACAAGGCGGTGCAGGATCAAGTATATATAATAAAAAATTAAAAAATACAATAAAAGTGAAAGTAACGACAATAGATAATTTTGTTGAGAAAAATAATATTAAAAAAGTTGATTTGATAAAAATGGATATTGAAGGAGCTGAGTTTGATACTTTAAAAGGAGCTGTGAAGACTTTAAAAAGAGACAAACCGGATTTGCTTGTTGCTATATATCACAAAGGTGAGCATTTTTTTGAGATTCCGGGTTGGCTTAAAAAACAGGTGCCTGAATATAATTTAAGATTCCTTGCGTTTAATGAAGCATCTCCTATAATTGAGCGTTTTATTGTAGCAAGTGTAAGGAAGATTTGAAAAGATCTGTTATAATAAGCTCTTTATTAGTGAGGGTGTTCTTTTGCCTTTAGATTCTCAAAGAATAAATGCTTACATAAGCGAAAATTTGAGCAAAGCTTTTAGGCATAAAGGCTTTTTGTTATGAGGATCTAAAAGGATAAAGTAAATTTTTCAAAAATCTGAAAGTTGGAATATTTCTTGTCCACTTATTGGTTGGGGATTATAGTTTTTTCCTGTTGGTCCCATTTTTTTATTAAAAGAATCAATTGTGGAAGTAATTGCTTTATTTAGAGCCGAAATATACTCTTCTATCTCTGGATAACGAAGTCTGTCAAATTGTTCAAAAGCTTGTCTAATAGTTATGATAATTGATGGTATTTCCCACATTCTTGCATTTGCTCTTGCTCTGTGATGACCGTCTAAAATTGTTAAAGCATATATAGAATTAGGATCTATAAAGTCATATAATTTACTGTTAGTCGGAAGAGCAGTAATTATAATTGGGTTATTTTTTAAGTCTATACCTAGAGCGGTAGCTAATTTATTAGCATTATACTCTACAGGCGGTTGTATTCCGTACAAATAGCCAAAAGGGACAAGTTTTCTTAAGCCCTTTCTTAACGTCTCTATGTTTATTGCTGTTGGATCTATATCTACATAGAAGGGTATTTCTTCCATATTTAGGATTAGTTAACTAACTAATTAATTATTAGAAAATAATTATTTTATCAAATTGATCGCAATTTTTAACTTATAAAATTATTTTCGATGGTTTAGCTTCATAGCTGAGAATACTAAGTGTA
>BPJI01000010.1 GCA_026004535.1 Candidatus Parcubacteria bacterium | reverse complement strand
TGAAAGCCGGAACATCGTTTTGAGGGAAGAAATTTATTAAAGAAAATAATAGATTCGAGTTAAAATGAAACCAACCAGTATTTCATTGAAAAAAAATATTATTTGGTCATTTAGTGGTAACGTAATCTACAATGCTTCACAATGGCTTATTGTTGTTTTAATCTCAAAATTTCTTGATGTTTATGCCGTCGGGCAATATGGATTAGCTTTAGCTATAACTTCGCCAGTAGTTATGTTTACAAATATGCAATTAAGAACTGTAGTCGCAACCGATAATAACAATGACTATCTTGTAAGTGAATATTTGAAATCTAGAATTTTAACCTCATTATTAGCAATAGTTCTTATTTTATTAATTACCTTGTCATTACAAAAATCTAACGATTTACTTATTGTGGTTCTATTAATTGCCATCTATAAATTTTTTGAAAGTATAAGTGATTTAATTTTTGGTTTCTTTCAAAAATTAGAACGAATGGATATAATTTCTAAGTCATTGGGTATCAAATCATGTCTTGTATTACTAAGCATTGGTTGTGCACTTTATTTCTTTAATAATTTGCTCTTCGGACTTTCGTTAACTATAGCAAGCTTAGTGTTGGTTCTAATTTTCTTTGATTTAAAAAATTTTTTATCATTTAGAGATGAAAAACTTAGTGTAACATACCTTAAAAGTAGTCATTTAACAATAAATAAATGGTTTATAAAAAGGTTTATCTCCCTAATTAAATTAGCATTGCCACTCGGTATAACTTCAGTAATATTTTCTATAAATACATATTTACCAAGATATTATCTACAATTATATTTTGACGAAAGTGCTGTTGGATATTATACAGCAATATCATATCTCAATTTGATAGGAATCATGTTAATAACTGCAATTGGTCAGTCAGCTTTATCAAGACTTTCAAAATTATTTTCGTCGAGCAAAGATGAATTTATAAAGCTATTGTTGAAGATGCTTTGTATTTCATTTATAATTGGATTATTTGGAATTTTTATAAGCTTTGTTTGGGGTTCTAAAATTTTAACAATTTTTTATAAAAAAGAGTATTCAATATATAATTTTGAATTATTAATATTATCATTTGCAGGAATATTTTGGTATATGGCTTGGTCTTTAAATTTTGGAATAAATGCAATAAGAAGATACCGTGAACAGGTTCCTATATTCATTACTGTATTACTAACACAATTCATAGCTCAATATTTATTAACTCCAAGATTAGGAATCCTAGGTTCAGCCATTGCAATGACAATCTCATCCTTTATATTATTCATATTTTTTATTTTACTAACAATTAAAATTCTGAAACAGTAATTACTATATTATCGTTGTAATTCCAATATGAAGAAAATTCAAAAAATAGAACTCATAATTAAGCACTTTGGTTTTATCGCTGGCTTTTTCATTCTTATAAAAAAGTTTTATAGAACTATTTTAATTCGGTATTCAACTTTTTACTGGAGTAAGAAGGTTTTTAAATGTGGAAGGAATTCAATTTTTAATACTAACATAAAAATAGATTATCCTAAAAATATTATTGTTGGAGAAAATTGTTACATTGGTAGTGATACAAAGATTGGTTCAGAAAGAATAGATGCTAAATTACGCATTCATGACAATGTAAAAATTAATAATTCGGTTCAGATTGATTATAGTGGGGATTTAGAAATAGGTGACGGTTCACTAATTTCAGAAGGAGTTATTATTTATACGCATTCGCATAATTATGATCCCAGAAGTACTCCAATTTTTAGAAAACTTAAAATAGGGAAAAATGTTTGGATTGGAGCCAGAAGTATAATTATGCCAAACGTTGAAATAATCGGAGATGATTCTATAGTAGGTGCAAATAGCTTAGTTCTTAAAAGTATAGGACCAAAGCAAATAGTTGGAGGCAATCCTGCAAAATTCATTAAAAAACGACCGGATTTAGAATGACCCCAATTTATCTTTCTATTTTATTTTCAATAATATTTTTTATTACAGTAAAAATAAATAAAAAATATATTGATTATCAGAACGATATATTTAATCCGGTAAATATTATTACGTTTTTATCTTTTATTTCTACCGTTCCCTATCTAATACTAGTTTTCTTAAATCCTAGGGTTATCCAAATAGATGTTTATAGAGAAATTCAGAATGACTTCGAAACAGCATTTTTATGGTTTGGTATTGTATATTTAGTGGGATTCGTTTCATTAATTGCAGGATTGAGGAATAAAAAGATTAATATTATCATAAGAAAATATCCTAAGTTTATTGCAAAAATAGATAGTCGAAAACTCAAAACCGCTATTTTTTCTAGTTTTTTAATAGGTATAATGTCATTCATTCTAATTATCTCTATTATTGGAGGATTTAGTACTATCATCTCAAATTTAACTAGGAGAGTTGAGTTATTTGCCGGTTATGGTTACTTAATGAGTCTTATCAGTCTGCTGATGATGGGCAATTATCTATTAATCTATTCGTTAAAATTTCATTCATCTAAATTAAAAAAAATAATAATTTTACTCCTAATAGTAATAACAGGTTTAATACTCTCATTCTACGGAGGTAGAAAGTTATTCATCCATTTAATAATATTTTCAATATTAGTTAATCATTATTGTGTTAAAAGATATAATTCATTTTCATTTAATAAAGTCTTTATTGTTTTCTTATTTTTAATCCCATATTTTATTGCAATGCCTCTCATTAGAAGTAGCGATAATCCTTATAAATATTTTTTAAATATTAACTACTTAATACAAGATATTAAAGAAAATAGTGAGTCATTAATTACACATTTAAGTTATATTGACCAATATGTATTTATAACTCATCATTTTAATATTTCTAATTACTTTTATGGTTCATCATTTTTAGATTTATTCTTTGCTCCAATTCCATCATCAATATACAAGGATAAACCTCCAATTGATGAAGGGGTTTATGTAAGACAGATCGCACTAGGTTATCAGATTAAACCACCAATGCCGCTACAAGAAATTCAAAACAAAAGATTAAGTGCCAGTTGGCCGGTTGAAACCCTTGGCAATATGTATATGAATTTTGGAATACTTGGAGTAATTATTGGTATGTATCTACTGGGTTTACTAATAAAATTATTTTATTTAAATGCTAAACTGGTAAATTTCAATTTACTACCCCTATTAATTTATATTTATTCAGTTATTGGATTACAAATTTCTAATTTGAGGATAGTTTCATTTTTAATTACAACAATTGTTTTGTTTTTTTTTATTTTCTTATTTTTTGGGATAAAAAAATGTTAGAGAGTATATTTTTTTGTCCAAAGTTATCTAATACTTATAGTATTTTGTTAGTTAATTTGATTCTCAATTATGAAGATACTTCACATTTCACCTTCTTATTTTCTAGCTTTTAGATTCGGTGGACAAATACAGACGGTAGTTTTGCTTAATAAAACTGTTGTTGAGAAAGAAGTGAAGGTTGATGTTTAGACAGCAAATGAAGGACAATATAATAATTACAAAATTGCAAGATTGGAAGATTACAGAATTGATGATGATAATATTTAGATAGTAAACGTGGCGAGGGTTCAGTATCTAAGTTTTAAAGAGTATGAAAATTATAATTTTTCTTTACAGATGGAAAAAAAAATGGAAGATAATTGATGATTATGATTTTGTTTTTAGAACTGCTGTGTGGAACTTTTTAATGCTTTTTTCTTTTTTAAGGCACCATAAAATTTAAATGAAAAAATATTTTAGACATCTGCTTTAAAGTTTTGAGATATGAAAGTCCTAAATACAATTTCCAGCTTAAATATTTATTCCGGAGGTCCATCATTAAGTGTTTATCTTTTGGTAAAAGAACTTAGAGCGAAAGGTATTGATGCTGAGATATTAAGTTTCGGGTCAAAGAATTCAAAAGATAAAGTGATATCCACAGAAAATTTTATAAAAACAATTGATCCACCTGCTAATTTGAGATTTGGATATTCAAATTCATTCTCTAAATTCCTAAAAGAAGATATTAGTACTGATATCTATCATGGACACGGACTTTGGCAATTACCAGTACATTACATGTGCAGAGCTTCAAGACAAAAAATTAAGCCCTATGTAATATCTCCAAGGGGCATGCTTGAACCCTGGTCTTTAGAACAAAGCAAATTTAAAAAAAAATTGGCTTTATGGTTTTATCAATACAAAGATATTGCAAACGCCAGTTGTATTCATGCTACTGCTAAAATGGAAGCAGAAAACATTCGTAAGTTAGGATTGAGTAATCCGATAGCTGTTATTCCAAACGGATTAAATTTATCAGAATTCCCTGCAAAAGAACAATCCAGATCAAAAGAAATCAGAACGATCTTATTTCTTTCAAGGATTCATCCTAAAAAAGGAATTGAATTATTAATTGAAGCCTGGGCAAAGATTGAAAAAGAAATACGAAACGGATGGGTTATAAAAATTGCTGGTAATGGTGAACCAAAATACATTAATAGTTTAACTCATCTCATTAAAAGAAACAATTTAGAAAATGAGATTGAAATTATAGGAGCTAAATTCGGTGAAGATAAATTAAACATGTACCAAAAAGCTGATTTATTTGTTCTACCAACCTACAGTGAAAATTTTGGGATGGTTGTGGCTGAAGCATTAGCTTGTGGAGTACCTGTAATTACTACAAAAGGCGCACCTTGGGAAGAGTTAAATACACATAATGCCGGCTGGTGGATTGATATTGGAGTAGAGCCACTTACAAAAGCATTAACAGAAGCAATGCAACTTTCTGATGGGGAAAGAAAACAAATTGGATTGAATGGAAGAAAGCTTATTGAAAAAAATTATTCAATTGAATCAGTTGCACAGAAAATGATTCAATTGTATGAATGGATATTATATAAAAAAGAAAAACCCGGGTTTGTATTAACATAAATATTATATAAATAAATTTGAGCTAGAATGATATGTATCAAGAAAAACTTTTTATAAAATTACGCTCTTTTTTAAGAAAAACCGGTTTTACAAAATGCCTTGCAAAATTTTATATTAAAAAAGATTATGAAGCAAAATTTGAAAATTCTTTATTGGCACTTATAAAAGAAAACGATATAATATATGACATTGGCGCAAACAGAGGATTTTATACAAAGAAATTTCTTTTAAAAGCTACTGCCGGTAAGGTTTTTGCATTCGAACCAGTGCCTGAATGTAATGTTGTTATTTCCGATCTACTCCCCTTATATAAAAATCTTGTAGTTTATCCCTTTGCATTAAGCAGTAATAACGGTGAATTTCCTATGAGCATAGGCAATGATAAACTAAATGCCACATCAAAATTAAAAACCGAACGTGGCGAAAATGATATTTTAGTAACTGTTAAAACCTTGGATAATGTTATTCAGGAAAATAAAACGGTACCTAATGTTATTAAAATAGATGTTGAGGGATATGAATTAGAGGTCTTGAAAGGAATGAAAGCTACACTTAAAAACGAAAAGGTAATGGTAGTAGCTATTGAAGTACATTTTAAATTATTGGAAAACAACGGACAGAAAGACGCTCCACATCAAATAGTTAATACTTTGACACAAAATAATTTTAAAGTTAAATGGATTGATCCATCGCATATTATTGCAACAAGAGGGCGCAATTAAAAATACAGGTAATAATAAATGATTGGTAAAAAGGTTCTAATATTGGGTTCAAGAAGTTTTGCGGCTAGTGGTTTGTATGAATTATTACACAATACAAGATTCGAAGTAACCTGTTTTAACAGAGGAGATGAGGCCATTAATGGTGATTTTGTGAGTGGTGATGTTTTAGAATTATCAAAAAACAAATATCTAAATAAGAATTTTGATGTAGTTATCAACTATATAATTTTAAAAGATCAAAGTGTTCAATCCAACATCAATTTTATTAAAGAAGTCGTAAAATTTTGCAAAAATAATCATGTAAAACATTTAATTCAGATTTCATCGATAAGCGTTTATCCAAATGATGCTACAATTATTAATGAATATTCAGATATTGAAAAAAATCCGGATTTAAAGGGAAATTACTCTAAAGTTAAAATTGCTGTAGACAATTATTTAATGAATCTAGAAGAAGATTTTCTTAATATTTCCTTTATCAGACCAGGATTTATTATTGCAGATAAAAACAAAATCAGTACTGCAGGTATTTTTAAAAGGTTACCATTCGGAATAAATATACTACTTGGCAATAAAACTACTATTTTACCTACCACCAATAGAGATTTATTACATCAAGCCATTTTAAAGATATTAAACAGTGATTCATTTGAACCTGTTTATCTTATTTTATCAGATCCTAATTACACTAAGTATAGATTTGTTAAAGATTTGCAAATACAGAGGGTTATTGTATTGCCGAAAGCAGTAACTTTATTTACTGCTAAATTTTTATTACAGATAAAATTACTTAATAAAACTCAGTTCAATCAGATAGCGGGACTTTTTAAATCGACGCATTTCGATTGTTCAATTACCCAAAAAAAACTTAAAATGAATTTTAATCAAATATGAATGTAGCAGTTATCGGTGCCGGAACATACGGCAGTTACATAGTTAATTCTCTGTTAAATAAATTTCCTGAAATTAAAATATCCTTATTTGAAGTTGGTACATGGGATATAAAAAATGAAGGTGAAATTGGATATAAATCAAATGTTATTAATGGAAATTATAGTGGCCTATCAAAAGGACGATTTTTTGGTTTTGGCGGTACATCGGCTAAATGGGGTGGGCAATTATTAACATTTTCCGAAAGAGATTTCTCTAATCCTTCGCCATATTTAAAGGATATTGTTGATTTAAATATTAAATATAAAGAGCAGATATTCCGCACTTTTGGAATTAAATCTAACTATATTGAAAGAAATATCTCCGATAAACTTTTTATTAAGACTGGGATATGGCTCAGCTATTTTAACAGGAATCTCTTCAAATACTTTAAAATCAATAAAAGAAAAAATATTAAAATAATTTCAAACGCAAGGGTTATAAAAATATTAACAAATGGTTACAATACTGTTAAGGGCATTGTTTACAAACAAAATGGTATTAAAAAGGAGGAATCTTTTGATCATTATTTTCTTGCAGCCGGTGCATTTGAAAGTATTCGAATTTTAATGGTATCCGGCCTACTAGAACAATGTAATGTAAGATTTTCTGACCATCTTTCGCAAAAAGTATTTAAAATTAAAGGTCCAACTAAAATAAATACTGAGGATTTTTCTTTCAGAATAAAAGGTTCATCATTAATCACAAAAAGAATAATTGGTGAAATTGATGGGGTGTCTTTTTTTGTTAACCCCATTTTTAATTCTGAATTTTCATTTTTTAATAACCTTAAAGTTTTACTATTTGAACGTAAGTTCAGCCCGAAAATTATTAAATCAGTATTAAAAGATTTACCATATGTTTTCCTTTTTATTTGGTATTTATTAATGCTTAGAAAGATATATGTATATAAAGGTGAATGGTATTTTTATATAGATATTGAAAATCCAAATAAAGATTGTTTTGTTAGGTTATCGAAACAAAAAGATAAATTTAATGAAATGACTTTAGAGGTGAATTTTTCAATTAATAAAAATACATCATTAATTCTTAGGAAGGTTAAACAATTAATAAAGCAGTATTTGATGGATAATAATGTATCATTTGAAGAATGTTTTTCAGAAATTCAGGTCGAAAAATATGTAGATACATATCACCCATATGGTATGATTTGCGATTTTAATTCAGTAAAAGAGTACTTCAATATGTTTACTAATATGCTAGTTGTAAACACAGGTATTTTACCAAGAGCCGGTGGTATTAATCTAACTGCCGCAGTTTTCCCTTTAATTGAAGAATACATAACAAATTATTTTAGGAAATGATTCTTTCAAAAAAAAATAAAATTGCAAGATTCATTTGGAATATAGCATATTATATATTATTCCGTCCTTTTCCATCAAAAATATTCAATCCATGGCGTAAATTTCTATTGCGTTTATTTGGTGCTAAATTAAAAAAAGGATCAGGGGTCTATTCTTCGTGCAAAATATGGGCTCCATGGAATCTTGTATTAGAAGAAAATGCTTGGCTCGGTCCTTATGTTGATTGTTATAATGTCGCTCTAGTTAAACTTGGTGCAAATGCCACTGTCTCTCAAAAAAGTTATTTATGTACAGCATCTCACGATATTTATGACAAAAATCATCCATTGATAGCTTCGCCCATAATTATCGAGCAAAAAGCATGGGTTGCAGCTGATGCTTTCATTAATATGGGTGTCACTATTGGTAAAGGTGCTGTAGTTGCTGCACGTGCAGTAGTTGTAAAGGATGTCGAACCCTGGACAGTTGTTGGCGGAAATCCTGCAAAGTTTATTAAGAAAAGAGAAATAAAAGAATAGTGTTAGGCATGTCTGATCTTAGTGTAATCATACTAACTTTTAACGAAGAAGTACTCATCAAGCGTTGTATAGAAAGTGTTAAGAGTATTGCAAAAGATGTTTATATTGTTGACTCCTTTTCTACAGATAATACTATTGAAATTGCTGATTACTTAGGAGCTAAGATTTTTACAAACAAATGGCCTGGTAATCAAGCAAAACAATTTAATTGGGCACTTGAAAATTTACCGATAAATACTAAGTGGGTTTTAAGATTAGATGCGGATGAATATTTAACTCCTGAGTTACAACAGGAAATAATAGAAAAACTCCCCTCCCTTTCTGAGGATATTACCGGAATTGTTTTCAAAAGACGACACATATTTTTAGGAAAATGGATAAAAAGAGGTACTTATCCTGTAAAGCTTCTTCGTTTGTTTAAATACAAAAAAGCCATCTGCGAACAGCGCTGGATGGACGAGCATATCGTTCTTCTTGAAGGCTCATCAGTGGAATTTGAAAATGATTTTGTTGATCATAACCTAAATAACTTAAATTGGTGGACTTCAAAGCATAATGGTTACGCTATTCGTGAAGCAATTGATTTGCTTGATATTGAGCTTGGCTTAATTGAGAATAAAAATGTAAATGTTAAGTTAAGTCCTCAGGCAGAAACTAAACGAAGAAGAAAATATAAGTATGCAAAGCAGCCATTGTTTGTGCGCTCATTTCTTTATTTTCTTTACAGGTATGTTTTTAAGTTAGGTTTTCTTGAAGGAAAAGAAGGATTTCTCTGGCACTTTTTACAGGGCTGGTGGTATCGTACACTTGTAGATGCAATTATCTTTGAAATAAAAATGAAATGTGGAAATGATAAAGAAAAAATTAAAAACTACATTTTGAAAGAATATGGGATTGATGTTAGTAAATAATTTGGCATAAGATTAAAGAAAAATGATGAACGTTTAGCATTCTTAATTCGTGAAAATCAGTTTAATCAGCGTTACTATTATTCTAATTTCTAAATTTATTTTTTCTTACAACAAGGCCTAGTTTTGTTATTTTATCATTCAGAGGCCTAGAGACCAGTGCAAAGAGTATTGTATGAAAATTTCAATCATTACAGTTACTAAAAACAATAAAGCAGGATTACTCCGTGCAATTGAATCGGTGCGCTCACAGACTTATAAAAATGTTGAGCATATTGTTGTGGATGGACTTTCTACAGATGGTACGGTGGAGATTCTGAAACAAGTTCCAATTAGTGGCAGGCAGAATGACGATGGTCAGGGCGATTTATCATCCCATACGAATGTGAGTCTGCCTACCGAAAGTAAAGCCTTTATACCGAAGGTAGAGGATATTAAGATTTCTCCCCCGACAAGTCGGGGTCGAAATGACAGGACAATGGATGACATCCTTCGACAAGCTCAGGATGACATCCTTCGAGAAGTTCCAC
>BPJI01000009.1 GCA_026004535.1 Candidatus Parcubacteria bacterium | reverse complement strand
ATTTTTTTTATGTAATTTTTTTTTTATTATTGCGATAGAATTTTAAAATTTATAATTATGAAAAAAGTAGCATTGTTATTTAGTTTTTTTGCATTAATCTTGTTTAATACAAGAGCAGCAAATTACGAAATGAATTTAAATGATGTGGATCAATTTTTTGAATCTGCCGAAGAGGTAAATTTTTCCTTGATGATGTCGGACAGTTATTTGGCAGATCAAACAAATGACATTTCAAAAACAGGAGAAATGCTTAAAGGAGGGGGGAAAAGTACAGTTGTCGCATTCATTTTATGTACTTTTTTAGGAGGGCTTGCGATTCATCGTCTTTATCTGGAGGGACCATTTATTTTGGTATTGGGATATGCATGTATTCCGGTAGCCGGTAGTGTAGCTGCTTGTTATGATTGGATCATGTTGTTAATCAAAACAATTAATGGAGATGGCGTGGATGAATGGATAGGTTGCAGGAAATTATTTACATGGGATTGTTAAGATCTTTAACATATATAAAAAAAGCCGCACTGCGCGGCTTTTTTTAGTTTAATTTAATAGAAAATCTTAATTTTCTATTAAAATTTTTAATAATTTATATTTCAGAGAATATATTTTTTTTTCTTTAAGATAAGCTGAATGTCTCGTAGAACCATTGACAACAAGATAACCGATGTTTCCTCCAATGGTAAAACCTGTTATAAATGTTTTTAAATAAATAAAATTATATATAGTAAAGCCAAGAGTCCCTGTATACAATAATCCTGATATTATACTTTTTCCCAGGTAACCCAAACGTAATTGTGCTAATGGACCAAATCCCATAATAAGTGGTGAAATATTATTTATTTTTTGCATTTTGTGTAAAATTTTATTTGCGTCCTTATAAATTTCATTGGACGGCTCAATCTTGGATAAGTTCAAAAATTTTTGTAAATAAAATTTAGCTGAGTCAAATTGTAAAGAATCAAGGTGAATAGCAATTAAAAACCAATACAATCTTTTTTGAAAAAGATGATCGTTGGAACCATAATTTAAATAGTGTGTAATTTCAAATTTTAGCGATGTAAGATCTTTTGCAAAATAAAACATCATAAACTTTTCTAGCAGCAAGTATTTGAAAGTGCTATCATTTGATAATTGCAGATCATTTAATAGTTCATTGATCGTTTCCGCTGCATCATAATAATTATGATTTAGTTTATAAGATTGATAAAGATTAAATTTACCGGTATGATTTAAATTACCACCACAATAAAATTTGCATCTTTCATAATATACGATAGCTTTTTGGTAATCTTTTATGTTAAAAAGAGAATCACCTTCAGGACAATCGCAAGATGCCAATAAATTATTTGAATAGATAATAACGAAAAGGTATAAACAATACGTTAAATAATTTTTGATGTAATATAGCATATGTTTCTTTTTTTCTTCTAATTACAGCGAAATAAGAACCTTCAATATTGCCAATATAAAAAATACCGGCAATGGTTGAAACTGTGATAAAATAAGCATTTTGAGGCCCAAGTTTAATTAACAACTCAAACGCACTTCCAATATACAAAAAATTTGAAATCATCGCTACAAATCCTTCTGCTTTTTTACCGGCATAAATTTTTCCTAGCCCTGGAATAAATGTTGAGAGAATGGCGCCGATAAAGGGATTTTTATTTTTTATTCTTGTCGTTTCATAAACCTTTAAAAGAGAATCTGATATTTCTTTGACAAAACTATTGCCTTGATTGGAGATAAAAACATTAATCTTATAAGCATTCTCAATTCCACCATATAATAAATAAAAAGTTTGTTTTTCTAATAAATACAAAAGGAATAATTCCTTTGATTGAATATTTGAAAAAAAGTCATCCAGAACTTTAAATTTATTGAGTACTGATAATGAATCATTCAAATATATTGAGTTAAAAATTCCCATTAATTGGGCTGTTGGGTATAACGATGAATGAATATGAATATTTTGCAAGGCCTTAGTCGAAAGTTCCAAATTTTCTAAATAAAAATAACACAAACCTTCAAGAAAATAAAGGGAGTCGGCAATAGAGGGATGAATGTGTTGACGTTTTAAATCCTGAATTATGCTCAAACAATCTTGGTATTTTTGATTCGATATAAGATATTGTAAATATTCCAAATCATTAATAGATGTTTGGGATTTACCAGAAGGTGAGAAAAAAAAAGGAATTAAAAGGAAAAAGACAAGGTTGTAATTAAAAGCTTTTTTATTTTTTGTAAATATCCACATCTTCAATTATCTTATTTTTTTCATTAAAATTATATATAGGTAGTGGAATTTCGGATGCAACAACAGAATTACATCGCATCAATCGGTCTGCTGAAAGAAAAATACCTTTGATACCATATGTTCTAATTAATTGTACACTAAATCTTGAACAAGAAGGTTCATATAAGCAATTAGTAGAGAGTTGTTCAGAAATAAATTTTTGGTATATATATAACAAACCACCAAAAAACATATAAACCGGATTGTATTTTTTGTAAATAGGTTCATGTTTAAATGCATATTCAACCGTATTTTCTTGTAAATAAACATTCTGACTTAATTTAGCAATAATTTCATTTGATTGAGTGTGATAGTATGATGAATCATTAAAAATTTCTTGCCCATATAATGTATTGGTAAAACAAGATAACAAAAAATAACATATAATATTTCTAAAAAACATCAACATAAAGGTTATTTGGCTGTGGTTACTTTTGCATTTGATGGGATCTCGAAATTTTTGATTTCAGGCTCAATATTTGAATTAATACGAGGATTAGAGTATATTGTATAGGTAATGGATGAATCCTTTTTACCAATGATATAATCTATTTCTACAACCTTTAAAGGAAATGAAATTTGCCCAAATTTTTGATAATCAGAAAAGTATGTTTTTTTAATAATCGTTTCGTTTTTGTAATATTCTATTAAGGTAGGTAATTGATATTTTGTAACCAGCAATACTTTGTTTAATTGTTTTGAAATTGAAACTGGCGGTATCCATTCTGATATTTCATATTGCCCATCAAACTTGCGATTATTTTGCACAAATCCCATTTTAGATAAACCCAGGTCTTTTTGAGATTGTGAGAAAAAATAATACATCAAGTGACCTTTGGTTGAATACATGACGTTTTGGGTTATCATTACCTCATTGTTTTTCGGATCATAAATTTTTATTTCGCCAAACTGATTTGTTTTTATAAAACTTTTGACCGGGTCTTTAAATCCCAATAGCATTTCATTTTTAATAAAATTGTAGTATATAAAACCTGTACTTTTAGTATATTTATTTGAACTCAAGGTTTTTTTTACTTCAACATCAAAGACTATTTCTTTAATCAATTCCAAATTATATTTATTTTTAAAACCAAAAATTAATGAAAATAAAAAAAAGCCAACAATTGTATAAGCATGAACTGTAGGTTTAAATATCATTTTTTTAAAAGTTTTTTATTCCTAATAATTTTTTATAATCCCAAAATACATCTAAATTCACAACATAATTCATTAAATTCCGAAGAAATAAAGTCGATTATTCAAAATTTAGGTGAACAAATTTATCAATTTCATTTTGAAAGTGCATTGCAATATCTTAAAATTATTCAGAAATCTGAAGAAACAAACAATAATAAAATTTTATATTTATTACATTACTATTGGTGGTGCATGATAGCAGAATATGATGAAAAAAGTGAAATTTATTTTTTAAAAATTTTAGAATCAGCCAAAAAACTAGAGAGTGTAAAAACAAACAATCCGAATGATTTATTATTTAAAATATTTATACAATTATATGATTTAAGATATTCTGCTCTAAAAAGTAACTCTATTGAATTGGCCTTTAAATTCAAAAAATTAACAGAGTATATAAATCAATCTTTTGGTTTAGAAAAATCTTATCCGGAGTTTTATTTTGTGACAGGCTTATATGCATATTTTTATGAATATATTAAGAATAGTAATTTTATGGGGAAACTATATCTGACTTTTTTACCTTCTCTTCCTTATAAAATAAATTATGAAAATTATCTTTTGTCATGTTATCAAAACAAAACTGTAAATAGTTTATTAAGATGGGAGTCATTATATTTTCTATTTAAAATTCAATTTGAACTTGAGAAAAAATATGATAAATCTTTAAGTTATATTGTCAAATTGTGCGAAACATTTCCTGATAACTATATTTTTAAGTATTATTACTTTAAAATTTTGAAAGAAAATTTTACTGATAAATATTCTGAAGAGATGAAAAATACAGAACTACAATTATTCTTATCAAAGGTTTGTTTTAATTCAAATCAAAAATCTAAGATAAAAAAGTTGTTTGAAAATTTATAGTGGATAGGTTGATTCGTGTATAAAAAAAACAGCACAAGCAATTATCTTGTGCTGTCAATCATTTTTTTAAAAAAATTTATTATCTTCTGGAATTGATGTAGGAATTTAATTCTTGCACAGAAGATTCAAATTCAAAAGCATCATTTACTAAATAATAATTATCAATGTCATAAGTGTAATCATAAGCAAATTTGGCAAAATCTAAACGCGTGGGTTCAAACTCAAAAAGGAGCATTATTTCTTTAACTTGCTTGGCAAGAAGACATTTATCTCTACATATTTGTTTGGCAATACTTAATTTGGTTTCTTCAAAAGTTTTGGTACGAATGGTATTTTTTGCATTGGCAAATTCAGCTTCAGTCATTGGCCAGCTACAACCAATGGATCCTGTATAACCGGGCATAACATAAACATTGTTGTTAGCAGGTTGACTGTTGATTGCGGCATTAGAGCTGATTGATGTTGTTGTTTGGGTGGCTGAAATATTGGCAGAAGAAGAATTTATATTTAATGAAATGCTGACATTCTCAGATTCTGTGGCAACTTGAGAGTTACCGGCAGTGGAAGAAATATTTACGTTTGTACTTTGCGTTGGTGGAACTTGGGAATAAATAATGACCCTTTGATTCGGATTGATAGTCGCCTGACTGATATCTACTTCATTGAAAAATCTTAATTTCATCATATCCGGAGCAGGTCTATAAGATGTATCAATAGTTTCAATTTCATTTTTTAAATCTTTTCTTATATTTTGTCCAATTTTTTTGAAAGTTTTTGATGTTGATGTTTCCGTTTTTTTTACAATCTCATAGATGGATTCTTTTCCAAAAGGTGTGGGAATATTTTTTTCTATTGGTTCATAATATGGATTTTTAAAAATAATTTTTACTTTCTGCCAATCGCTTGTTAAACCTGTTAACTTTACATTCGTTTCAGGTTGTTCGTTCATCTTAAGACCATTACAAATAACATAAAATGGCTCAGGTTCATTGGTGAAAATTACTAAATTGGCATTTTGAGCAATGCCACAATTTAAAATCATAAAAAAAAGGCTTGATAATATAAAATTTTTCATAGCAAATTATTTTTTGTTTGTTGGCTTCCTCAAATTTTATGCCAAATTAAAAAAAATTAAAATAACTTTAATTTTTCAAAATTCTTTCTTAACGAAAAAACTCTAAAAGAGACAAAAGTTTTTTAATAAATTTCGATAAAAACTTGAATTATATGGATAAAATGTTAAAATTTGTCAATGAAAATGTAACATTCAAAACATTTATTCGTAAAAGGCAGAAAAAATAAGTTTATGAGACAACTAAAAATTTCAAAACAAGTAACCAACAGGGATACTGTATCGGTAGAAAAATATTTGCAGGAAATCAGTAGAGAGGAATTAATCACAGCAGAAGAAGAAGTGGAACTGGCAAGGCGAATCAAAATGGGGGACCAGGAGGCATTGGATAAATTGGTGAGAGCCAATTTAAGATTTGTGATTTCGGTGGCCAAACAATATCAAAATCAGGGGTTAACATTGCCGGATCTTATCAATGAAGGTAATCTGGGCTTGATAAAAGCTGCTCAAAGATTTGACGAAACACGAGGATTTAAATTTATTTCTTATGCAGTTTGGTGGATCCGCCAATCGATTTTGCAAGCCATAGCCGAGCAAGCGAGGATCGTCAGATTGCCATTAAACAAAATAGGTTCCTTAAATAAAATCATGAGAACTTTTCAGGAGTTGGAGCAGCAGTTTGAAAGAGAGCCAACTCCTGCAGAGGTTGCAGAGATTCTAGACATACCGGAGGCAGAGGTGGTGAGTATAATGAAAAACTATGGCAAACATGTGTCTATTGATGCACCTGTGAGCAATGATGAAGATAGCAGCACATTATTGGATTTGCTACCCAATCATCAGGACTTGGACCCCGCCAAAGAAATGCACATGGAGAGTTTGCGACATGATTTGAATAATTTGTTATCGGAACTATCACACAGAGAAGCCGAGATTTTGCGAATGTTTTATGGATTGAATGGATATACTCCTCATTCACTCGAGGAAATCGCCATGAAGTTTGACCTGACAAGAGAAAGAGTCAGACAGATAAAAGAAAAAGCCCTGAGACGCATTAAATATCATGCTAAATGCAAAAAACTCCGAATGTATCTTTAATATAGATGCTTGAAATTAAGTTTTTGATAGTTTTGCAAGAATCAAAAAAATATTAATCATGATTCTTGCACCTTCTATTTTATCAGCTGATTTTACACAACTGGGCCGACAAGTTGCATTATTGGACAAAAGTGCATGTGATTGGATTCATATTGATGTAATGGATGGTCTGTTTGTCCCAAATATATCCTTTGGATTTCCGGTCATAGAAGCGTTACGCCCATTGACAAAGAAATTTTTTGATGTTCATTTAATGATTCACGATCCGGGACGTTATATAGATAGGTTTAAAAAGGCAGGGGCAGATGGGCTCACCGTGCATTGGGAGGGAGCCATACATCTACACCGGACGATTCAGAACATTAAAGATTTGGATATGAAAGCCGGAGTTGCCATCAACCCACACACACCGGTTTCTGTTTTAGAGGAAATTCTTCCAATGATCGATTGGGTATTGATAATGTCGGTTAATCCCGGCTTTGGCGGACAGTCGTTTATAAGTTCTACGTTGAAAAAAATAACTCAACTCAAAACACTAATCAATAAAAACAATCTATCTACAATGATCGAAGTGGATGGTGGAATTAATTTGTCGAATGCAAAAGAGGTAATTAAAGCCGGCGCAGATATATTAGTGGCCGGCAATGCGATCTTTAATCAATCCGAACCGGAAAAAATATTGGAAACCATTGAGAAATTTAAAAATATCGAAAAAAATCATTTTAATTTTTAAAAATATGTGATAATTATTCGCTATTGTCAGACAAAAATTTTTGTGAAAAAAAAGTGAGGCAAATTTGTCTCACTTTTTTTCAATTTTTACAGATAAATAGTTGGAAATGATTTATTGAAATTCCGTTGATCCAATGTAAAATTTAGGGTAAGATATCAATATAAACCTTTTGAACACTCTGCCATAAGGTTTGTTTAGCACAGGAAGAGCAAGCACATCAATCGGTTGGTCATTATCTGGATATTTTCCGAAAAGAAACTGTGGCTTCAATTCGGTGTTGTATGTATCTATTATAAAGTAACTTACGAAATTTACATTAGGTTTGCCATCCAATTCTGATAAATTAAATTTTTTATTTTCAGATCCAAATTCATTTTCTAATTTAAGATTAGGTTCTAGAATCTTTTTTAAATGTCTTGAATAATAATTACAATACAGTATAAATTTAGAATTTGTCTCATCTAAAGGTAAAACTTTATATAGTTGTTGACCAAGTGAGCTAAAATGTACATAGGATGAGAATTTGTATATTTCGTTGAATAGATCATCTTTCAACAGTATGCCAAAATAATTAAATATTTCTTTATGATATACTGTTCTTGACGTTCTTGTTCCAGAGCTACTTGTATAGAATTCTCTCGTTATAGTTATTTTCTGATTTTCAATATGTGCTATGAGCTCTCCCGGATTTCTCTCGTAAAGACCAATAATCTCCAAGGAAAATTGGTTTTTGTATGGTACTTCAATGGTTTTAAATGGGGTTGTTTTATTTTTTTCTAAATCCAGGAAAGTATATGTAACGTATTTCTTTGAATTTTCTCCGTGTGTCAATGCTAATCCCAGAGCGAAGTCAGCTGTTGATGATTTACAAACCTCATAATCATCTAAATTAGAAATATGTTTAAGTGGTACAGTAGTTAGTTTAGGTTGAAAATCTTCATTTTCATTAAAAAAGATAGTAAGGAAAACTTTATCTTCGGGTTCATCTTTCTTCTTGTCTTTTTCTTCGCCGATAATATGGTATAAAACAAATCCATTCTCAAAATTATAGTGACTAAATGTTACATTTTTAGCCTTATCATCATAAATGATAGGCAATTCAATTTGTTTGATATTGATCAAATTGAAATTTTTAGCATCAAACAGACGCATTTCTATTATTTGATTTCTCCCTTTTTCAACCGGGAGTGTATTGACAATGCAAATTTTTGACTTGTCTTTTGTATAATAATTTTTAACAACATTTCCATAATTGGATGAAGACAAGGAAGGAATTTGAAATAATACTTTAAAATCAATAAGATTATTTTGTTTGTTTTTTCGAAAAAGAACGGTTTTTACAACCGGTTTATCCGATGACTTATCTTTAACGCGAAAAGTAAAAATAAAATCACGGGTATTTTCATCGATATAAAAACAGGACATTTTCAATAAATCGCGAACTGATTCTCCTGTTTTTTCTTTAAATATTTTTTTTGATTCTTTTTCAAGTAACGTTATTTCATTTAATTCAAGAGATTCTTTATCAAAAGCAAAAACATGACTATAACCTTTTACGCTTAATGTATTTGGATTTAAAAAGTTGTAACTAGATTCAGAAATTAAATAATCATTACTTTCGTAGAAATTATTTATTCCCTCAATTAAAGGTATAAATTTTTTCCTCTCAGAAAATGAGCCGCTGGCTTCAACAATTTTTTTTAATTTAAGAGAATTTTGACCGTATGAAATGCAATTAAAAACAGCAGTTAAAAAAACGGTAATAGATAAGATAAATTTTTTCATAAATTTATAAATTTAAAATGATAAACCAATTGAATATCCAAAAAGTACTATAGGTTTTATAAAACTGACTTGTGATAGTTTTGTGTATTCATATACTCTTATGTTTTGGTTGAAATTATTCGTTTCATCATAGTAATAAAAATAAAAATCATCATACTTTATAAACTTTAGTCCTACTCCGAAGAATAAATCCGTCATAAAATTAATTTCGCTATTTCCTTTAATTTTTCTTCTGCCATATTTAATAGCCAAGCTGGTATATCGAAAATTAATAGTATTGTCAGGATTGAAAACATATCGAATGATTTCATCATTTTCCACATTAAATTCACTTGTATATCCCCATCTTCTTATATCTAACGAAACATAATTAAATTCATCACTACTATAATCACCAACGATCAATTTAACATTAGGATTGATATATATGGATCCTTTGGTATATTTTGGTTCTAATGAAAGAATTTCACTATACCCAATGCCAATTTCTTGCGGTTTAATACCAGAATAATACATTGCTGCATAACCTTCGAGTATAATATCTCTATAAAAATTATAACCAATACCAAAACCTGCAATAAATCTTTTATTAATGAGAAAATCATAATTAATGCATGCAATACCTCGTAAAAAAAGCAAATCAGCATAAATATAATTTTTTGGAGGTTTAAAAAAACTTAAGGATACTGTTTCTGAACTTAAAAATTCCTTCGCTTTATTAGATTGTGGAATATATTTATCAAGGTTGTTTTCTTGTGAATTAACAAATCTGGCAGATGTTATAAGTATAATTAATAAGAATATAAATCTCATTTTCATAAATCATTCATTTGACTTTTATTAAAAACACATTTTTCTTAAGAAGTTTAATTTTTTCGTCCAAGGGTTTGGATGAAATGTCAACCGTATTTTTCTTAAAATCATCCAGGGTATTGATAAGGTTGGTGAGATAAGGCGATTTAATAACGTAGGAAACATTGTCTCCTCCTTCTATTTTAGCGTTAATAACGCCGATGAGTTTTCCGTTTTGGTCAAAAACCGGACTGCCGCTATTGCCCGGTTGTACGGGTATGCTTGATTGAAAAGCATTGATACGGTTGTTATACCCGGTTTTAGAGCTAATTTTTCCATCGTTGAATTTAACATTTGTTCCCATGCCCGATAGCGCCAAAGGATAACCCAGTGTAAAGATTTCTTGCCCCACATCAACGGCTTTATTTGAAATGTCGATATATAAAGAATCAACATTCAGTTTTTCTGCCTTTAAAATAGCCAAATCGTTATCTTTATCAAACATGACCAATTTTGCAGGAATGTTTTTTCCTTCATACTCTATAAAAATCTCTTTGAAATTATCCACCACATGGTAGCAAGTGGCAATATATCCATCTTCGGAGATCAAGAAACCGGTACCACTTCCTTTGAAGGGTATATCTTCGGAATAAGAAAGACTTTCTGCAGAGCCCTCATCAACTTTTACCGTAAATGATTTTACGTCAATACAACCCACGCCAAGCAGCATGAAGCCAATCTTGTCACCACTATAGATGAATGGTTTTGAAACATAGGCAACTTGTCCATTTACTGAGAAATATACTTTATCGTCAATATTTAATATTTTAAGGGTTATGTTGTTGTTGTCAATATTTACTGTAGGATAAATTTTGCTTGCTTCTTTTTGATGCACTCCCTCATATTCGAAACCTA
>BPJI01000008.1 GCA_026004535.1 Candidatus Parcubacteria bacterium | reverse complement strand
ACATAACTTCAAATATTTTGGTTCTTTCTTTCCGCAAATATAAATTGCACACGCAAATAAATAATTATGAAAAAAAATCATATCATTGAAGAAAACATTGAAAACCCAAAAAATGGCATCTCTGTCACGGATTTTTTCCATCCCCAATCCACCCCGGAAGAAACACAAACCATAGACAGACCAACCGACGGAGTGTATAGACGCTTTTTGCATGTTGTGTTTGATAATGTGATTAGCAGATCAGAGTTATCGGCTTTTCGCGGTGCCATCATCAACAAAGCCGGAAAAGAAAACACCTTATTTCACAACCACACGAATAATGGCTATTTATACAAGTATCCCCTCATTCAATATAAATTATACCGCAACATCTATCCTTCCATCCTTTGCATAGAAAAAGGGGTAGATGAAATATACCACCTCTTTAAACATAAACATTGGGATATAAATTTAAAAGGAAAAAATATTGACCTCAAAGTAAAACAACTCATCCTTTCAGATGCATACTTCAAACAGTGTTCTACATTCAAAAAATACAACATATCCAATTGGTTAGCATTAAACAAAGAAAACTATCAAAAATACAACAGTTTTGCATTAAAGGATAAAATTGCCCTTCTTGAAAATATTCTAAAGGCCAATATTCTTGCTATGGCAAAAGGTATAAATTGGCATATTTCCGATAAGATTGAATTAATCATAAATAATATAAACAGGCAGAAAGTAGCACGCTATAAAGGAGTTAAACTTTTGGCATTTAATTTAAGTTTTCAAACAAATGTGATTCTGCCACAATACCTTTCATTGGGTAAAGGTGCATCCATGGGATTTGGAGTAATTACAGAAAATTAAAATAAACTTAATGTAAATCTAGATGGAATCGTTAATTTTAACAGTAGGAACAAATCCTTTGCCAAATCTTGTGGTGGCTAGGTATCTGTTAGGTCAACCCAACCACAAAATTTCATCTATTTATTTGATTTATTCTGAATCAAACAGATGGCAAAAGGGAACTAAAGATTACGCTGATAACCTAAAAGGATTACTTGAAGATACCATTAAAATTGAGTTGATACCACTCTCTGATGTTGGTAACCCCAAAAAAATTTTAGAAGACTTAAATAATTATCCGTGGGACGAACGCATGAAGTATCATTTAAATTACACGGGCGGCACTAAAACCATGTCGGTACATGTTCATGCGTTCTTTAAGAGTAAATTTAATATTGATTTTTCTTACCTGGATGCGAGATCTTATACTTTGAGATACGATAATGGTACTTATTGTCCCACAAATGGTGATTTAAGGGATTATGTAAAAGTTAATATTAAAGAATTATTAAAATTACACGGATATGAAATTAAATCTGATTCTTTTAAAAATACTACATTCGATAATGTTTTAGATAAATTCAAAAAATCCATACAAGAAGACAGTTATAAGCAATTTATCGAATGGTACAAGAACATAAACCACATTAAAAGAGAAAATAATTTTAGGAACGCTAATGATTTTATAAATAACTTGGAACAAGAATTTCCGATTAATTTAAAAATCATTGCAGAAAAATTTGGAGATGACATACCGGAAATTGCCAAAGAAATTTTAGATGCTTTTCCGGAAGAGAACAAGATTCATTTAATTGAAAATGGGAAATATCAGTTATGGGTTCCTGAACAAGGCATATCTAAAGAAAATTTCAAAAACAGGGTTAAAAATACATGGGAATACATTGATGGTAAATGGCTTGAACAGTATGTTTATGATGGCTTACGCAAAATTTTACAAGAAAAGGGATTGAAAGAAAATGATCACTATGGCTGGTCGCTCAAGTCACGCAATAGAGAAAATAAAGAATTTGAGTTAGATATTTTTCTAATCAATGGATACCAGCTTATTGCCATTTCTATTACCACAGATGCTCAAACAAATATTTGTAAATCCAAAGGATTTGAAGTTATCCACAGAGCAAGGCAAATTGGCGGAGATGAAAGTACTGCCATTTTAATCACTGCATTAAACAAAGAAAAAGCAAACGAACTTCAGAAGGATTTGCACATCAATACCGGAACCTCTGAAGAACGCTTTAAAGTTTTTGGTATTGATGACTGGAAAGATATTGAACAACAAATATTAAACTTTATAAATATATGAAAGTAACAGCAGTTTTAATTGATACTCCATCCATTCAAAATTACATTTTTTCAAGCAACCGACTAAAGGTTAATATTGGTGCATCGCATATCGTGAAAACTATATTTGAGGAACCCCTGATATATGCTCTCAATACAATAGGCACCGGTAAAAATGAATGGAAAAACAATCCGGATAACATACTCATTCTCAACAACCCTGAAATTAAATGGGAAATCGGTTACATAGGTGGGGGTAATGCTCTAATTTTTTTTAAAAACCCTGATGATGCAAAAAAATTTATTCAAAACTTCTCAAAAGAGATTCTAATTAATTATCCCGGTTTAAATCTTGCTTTCGGAATATCGGATGATTTTGATTTTAATCAATTTTCTGAATCGATTAAAAGTTTGCATAAAAAACTTCAAAAAAATAAAAACAGTATTCAACCCAGAAATGCACTTACAAAATTTGGCTTCACTTTAGATTGCAGCGAAAGCAATGAAAGTGCTGAAAAAGAATTCAAGGATGGAAGTGATTATATTTCCTCTGTGCTTTTTGCCAAATTAAATAAAGTAGAAGAAGCAAATGTAACCCTTAAAAATTTACTATCTGAAGAATTAAATTCGTTTCAATTTCCATTTGAATTCGAAAAAATATCCCCGGAAAATGAACAATCATACATTGCAGTGGTGCACATCGACGGAAACTCTATGGGAAAACGCTTTGCTCAAAGTAAAGATCTTAATTTGCTCAGAAAACTTTCCAAAAGTGTTGAAGAAGCTACTATAAATGCTACCAAAGAAACTGTAAAGCAACTTGTAAAATTAGTTAGCGATAAAGAAAAGCTTAAAAAATTGGGAATAAGTATTTCTGAAAATTATCTCCCCTTCCGACCCCTTATCATTGGAGGAGATGATATTACATTTGTCTGTCACGGGAAGTTAGGAATCTATACTGCTAAGATATTTATTAAAAATTTTATTAAGCAGAAGGTTTCTGATGAAAAACCGCTTTCTGCATGTGGGGGTATTGCTATTGTAAAAACCAAGTTTCCTTTCTTCAAAGCATACCAACTTGCCGAAGAACTAACCAAATCCTCAAAAAAAGAAAGCAGAAAATACGAAAACTATTCTTTCATAGACTTTCATATTTCATCCGGTGGGTTTTCCGGTTCATGGGAAGATATTAAAGACAATTACTATGCTGCTGTAGAAGGGAATGCACATTTCGGACCATACAGAATTGACAATGATAACCATGATAAATCATTAAAAAAATTAGAAGATAAAATCTCCTATCTTAATAATAAACCAAAAAACAAAGTTCTTAAACTTCGTGAAACTCTTTTAAAATCAATCGAAGAAATTGAGCGGTTTAATAGCGAAAATGAAGAATTCAAAAAGATTAGATTCTGGGAGAATAAAACTACTATTTATTTTGATGCAATAGAAGTAATGGATTTTTATCATCAAAATTTATTTAATGAACAAAACTGAAATCTTATGGCAAGATTTACCATTACAACTAAATCTTATACTGCTGTGTCTTCCGGAGAAGGAGCAGGAATTATTGATAGCGACATTTTGTATGACTCTTTGGGATTTCCTTTTATTCCGGCCAAACGGTTAAAAGGACTATTAAAAGAATCAGCCATTGAATGTCTTGAAATTTTGGATATTGAACGAACCGATCTGATAGAAAACTTGTTTGGTTGTGAGTCAATACAGGGCAAAATTCATTTTCCTAATCTATTTATACAAGACTACTCCATAGTTAAAGATGAATTTGAACATTTGCTGAATGAAAATGATAAGAATAAATCACTTTTAAATCGTCATAATATTCTTAGTTATTTCACAACTATTCGTCAACAAACAGCTATTGATGAAAATGGAATTGCAAAAGAACATTCCTTACGAACTATACGTGTAATAAAACCCGACATAACTTTTGAGGGAGAAATTGATGTCAATAATTTAGGCCAACAAGAACAAATATTGCTTTATCTTGCTGTCAAAAACCTGCGAAAACTTGGCCAAAATCGCAATACCGGTTTTGGAATGGTAGCATGTAATATCGATATTAATTATCCATCTGACTTTTATGAAATTATAAAACTACTCAAAGAAAAAAATACACCGGCCAAAAGTAGTAATATAAGTACAGCAATCTATCAACTGAAAAATTTAGACGACCTTGCCTCTTATAATATAAAAATCACTACATTAAGCCCAGTTTTATTATCTGACCGGACAGGAGATTTAAACACAACCGATACCCGCCTTTATATTCCCGGCACTACCATTCGTGGTTTGTTCGCAAGAAAGTTAATGAAACAAAGAGGTTTAAACACGGATAATGCTCATAACGATGAATTATTTAAGTTATGTTTTATAGAAGACAAAATATCATTTGGTCCGGCTTATCCCTTTTTTGAGCATAATGTTTACTTGCCATTCCCACAACATCTACAATCTTCAAAAAGTAACGATGAAAATATTTGTGACATATTCAACAATGAACCCGAAGAATTAACCAGGACGAGCACAGGATTTGCAATAATCAATGAGAATAAAATTTCAACTATTTCAATATCTACTCGCGCTTATTTTCATGGAAGTAGAGATAGAATAAAAGGAAAGAACGAGGATGGAGCTATCTTTTACTACGACTCCATTGAACCTAATAATGAGTTTATAGCCACCATTTCAGGTCCAAAAGAATTATTAAATTTATTTTTTAACGTATCAAAAGAATGGATTGGCTACATCGGACGTTCCAAAACATCTCAATATGGCAAGGTAAAAATTGAAATTTTAGAAAACCATAATGAAAAAAACGAATTTGACTTTTCTAATGATAATGAAATTGTTTTATGTGCTATTTCACCAATTATTCTTCTTGATGAAGATGGAGAACCTGATTTATCCATTGAGAACCTTAAAAAGTATTTACAACAATTGAATCTTACATACTGTAATATCGTTAATAGCATTGTTCGCATAGAAAAAGTGAATTTCTTTAACCATGTTTGGGGAACCAAATGCAAAACCTACCTTGCTATTAAAGAAGGTTCCGCTTTCCATTTAAAATTCGATAATAACATTGACGCAACATTAAATAAAGCATTACAAAATTTAGTTGAAAAGGGAATAGGCGAGTTTACTCATCTCGGGTATGGAAGAATAAAAATATATAACGCTTTTAATGAGGAATTAAAAGTAGAAAAAGAGAAAAGAGAAAAGAATATATCAAAAACAACGATTCAAAAATCAAAAAATATCCTTCTAAACATTATTGAACACGAATATAAAAAAAGAATTGAATATATCGGTCTGAAAGAAGCAAAAGAAAAAAAACCAAATATTACACCTAGTTTATGCGGAAGAATGATAAATGCTCTTCAAAAATATACCACTAAAGATGATTTTAAAAATAACTTTTTAGAAAATGAGGAAACCGGAATTAAAGGCAAAAAAGCATATGAACAGTTAGAAAAAGCAGATTTGATTGATGCTTTATGTAAAGAATTACATAATCAAATTGAAAATAATGTTGAATTACAAGAATTAAATCAATTTTTTGAAAGATTGAGAGATTCTTTAATGAACATAGATAGAAATGATATTATCAACAAGTATTATTTCAATTATTGGATTGCCTTTTTCAAACAAGTTCGTTTAAATCAAAAAAATGAAAAAAGTTAAGAATATGAACAATGAATGTTCAAACAAATTGATTGGCAAGTGGCTAATAAAAGCCACTATTGAAAACAAAACTCCGATTATAATTGGAACCGGCAAACAATCGGGATGGGTTGACACTGAAGTAATTAAAGACGAACATGGCAATTTCTACATACCCGGCACTTCTTTTAAAGGTGCTTTAAGGCACTTTTTGGTAGAAAACTATGAGGTACCAAAAGACATTCTAAATATCTTTTTCGGTTATCAGGATAATCAAGCTTTATCCACTTTTTTTGATTTAAAAGCTGACAAAAAAACAGTTATAAATATAAGAGACGGTGTAGCCATTGATATTAAAACCAATATGGCCAAAAAAGGGGCAAAATACGACTATGAAATTGTTGAACCGGAACACGTATTCGTGCTCAATATGGAATTAAATCTATTTTCCGGTCACACTGATAGTTTTAAAAAAGATCTTTTGAAGCTATTAGCCACAATCAAACAGATTTTAGAAAATCAAAACGAACACTTTGCCGTAGGTGCAATGACTACTAAAGGATTTGGCGTTATAAAATTAAAGGAATTTAATTTTCTTAATTTAAATTTTTCAAATCCCGATGATAGCAAAATTTGGTTTGAATATATATTACAAAATGCAGATGTTTTCAATAAAAAATCCATTGACCCAATAGATTATGAACCATTTTCCGTAAAATCAAACAAAATTTTTTCAATATCTGCATGCTTCAAAATCAAAAGTAGTTTACTCATCGGTTGTGAACCTGATACAAACGACATTGCCGACAAGGTGCCATTAAAATCCAATGGAAAACCTGTTTTGTCCGGCACTTCATTAAAAGGAGTGATTCGCAGCAGAGCTATCCGTATCATAAACACTTTAAATGGCAACGGAGAAGAACTCATAAAAGAAACTTTTGGTTGGGCAGATACTGAAAATACAAATGCTGAAAATAAGGAAGCAAAAAAAATCAAAAGTCGGCTTATTGTAAAGGAAACTATCATTGAAAACACTGTGGAAAAATTAAAAAACGGCATCAAAATTAACCGTTTTACAGGTGGAACCATCGACAGTGCATTGTTTAATGCCATTTTGTTATGGTCAAAAGGACAGGACGCTGTCCACATAAACCTACAATTGAAAAACCCGAAAAATTGGGAAAAGGGTTTATTATTATTAATACTCAAAGATTTATGGACTTCCGATCTGGCCATTGGTGCAGATAAGGCCAGAGGTGCCAGCGTACTTATAGGAAGCAAAGCCGAAATTACAGATGGAAATCAATCCTATACATTAGAACAAAAGGAAGCTCATTTGGAAATCACCAGCGATAAAAATAAGCTTGAATCTTATGTAACTGATTTTATCAACCATTTAAATAACTAACTATGGTAAGAGAAATTAAGCAAACAAAAAGATCTATTCATCAAATTAATTTAGCTGCTGATATTCTAAGAAATGCCATAAGCCATAACGTTGAACAAACTTATATTGTCCAATGGAACAAAAGTGATTTAATCATTGATATTTTTATTGATAATTATTTGGAGGTTTTGTTACAATCGATTCATGATTGTCAACTTATAGAAGCAAGAATATTTAACCCGGTTCAGGAAATACGAATATTTCAAAGAATGAATCAATGGATTGTCAAACATATTCAGGACAATGATAATGAAAATGGCACACCAACAGAATATTTTGATGCTAAACAAATTATATCAGGAAAAAATGTATTGACGGAGGAAAATGGAAAAATTTCATTACTTCAGATGGGGATGAAAACTCCCTTAGGAAAAAATATTGCAGAAAATTTTCATTTAACCCCCAGTACAGAATTGAGAACACCTCTTATTTTATTAACTCGCAATTATATTGAACCAAATGAAATCGGGCAATATGCCATTAAATTAACCCGCATGGTTGAAATAAAAATCTAAATATTATGGAACAAAAAAAAGTTAAAATCAGTATAGTCAAAACAAAAAAAGGATACGATGTAGTATTAGAAGGAATTAATCAGAAGGCAGATAAACGTTTCAATATTCCGGAAAGTTTGAATGGAAAAGAAGCAACCGTTTTTCGTGAAGGGAATAAAATACTTAAGATAATTTGCGAAGGAAAAGAATATACTGTTCAGGAAAATTCGTCAAAAAATCAAGATATAAAATCACAAAACTCTGATATAAATGCTGACGTCAAAGCTGCCAAGGCCCCCTACAATTTTGTTCCATTAAATCATTCTGTTGTTGAAACACAACAAGCACCTGATTTTGATAAATACCACAATGACAGATATACCGGCCACATTGACCTTGAGATTGAAACTCTAACTCCTCTATACATACGAAATACCAATGAAAAAGGTGAATCCGACCCTGACTTTTTTAATATCAATGGTCAATACAAAATCCCGGGTAGCTCCTTACGCGGCATGATTAGAACCCTTGTGGAAATTGTTAGTTTTGGAAAATTTCATTATTATGATGATGAAAGATTGTATTACCGTGGATTAGCTGATATTTCAAATTTAAGAAAAATTTATCAGCAAAAGATTAATAAAAAGGTTAATGCAGGTTATTTGAATTATGATTCGGGTAAAAAACAATTTTACGTTATTCCTGTTCAATCAGATTCCATCAATCAATTAGGTTATGAAAAAATAAAAGATACCACAAAGGAATTCGATTATAACTTACAAGATGATGGATGTTGGATAGTTTGGTCTGGTAAAATGGGAAATACCAAAAAATATAATTGGAGGATTTATCCTCCTGATTTTGAAAAAGAAAAAATCTACATTTCGAACAAAGACATAGATTACTATAAAAAAGATTTGAATAGAAACATACCCATAGATATTTTGAAATCAGCCAAAGAAAAATATTTATTCAAAAATAATGATCATAATGATGAACATAAAATCGAAAAAATACGATTTGAAAATGGAGTACCTATATTCTTTGTAAAATATATTGATTCTAATAATGAGGAAAGAATAGCTTTTGGACATACCAGATATTTCCGCCTCCCCTACGAAAAAACCATTGGAGATCATATCCCGGAAAACTTACATAAAAATAATTCAACCGATTTTGCTGAAGCCATTTTCGGAAAAGAGGATAAATGGGCTAGCCGGGTATTTTTTGAAGATGCTGATTTATTGGATAATCCTGAAAATGCTTTTTTACCGAATACCTCCCCAAAAATCCTTTCAGAACCTAAACCTACTACTTTCCAGCATTATCTCGAACAGCCCGAAAATGCTAATAAAAGCAACCTAAATCATTGGGACTCCGAAGCTAAAATTCGTGGTTATAAACTTTACTGGCATAGAAATACACCTTCTGATAGCAATGAGCCCTTCTCATGGAATGAAGGCAGAGAAATATATGATGATACACAACATACTGTCATCCGCCCGGTAAAAAAGAATAAGAAATTTAAAGGTCGTATCCGTTTCGAGAACCTCTCAAAAGAAGAATTAGGCGCATTATTGTTTGTCTTGAACTTGCCTGAAAATTGCTACCATAAACTTGGCATGGGAAAACCGCTTGGCTTAGGAAGTGTAAAAATTACCTCTAATTTGACGATTTCTAACAGAAAGCAACGGTATAGCAAGCTATTTGACGATAACAACAGTTTCTACCTGCCTGAAGAAAATCAAAATCCTGAAGAATTTACCAAAGCTTTTGAAAAATACATTTTAAATAAAATTTCGGACCTTGACAGAGGCAATGCTCAAAACCTATGGGATACACCCCGGCTAAATGAATTAAAACATCTTTTAGATTGGAGCAAAACCAAACAATCCCTCTGGAATGAAAAAACAAGATATATGGAAATAGAACATCCTCAGAATGGAAATGAGTTCAGAAATAGACCTGTATTGAAAAAACCATCCAAATACTGATCTACCCATGCCCACCCTCCTCTCCATCATATCCGACCACAACATTCCTAACCTATTGGTAGCCAAACACTACCAACCCGAAAGGCACATATTTCTCACTACCCAACAAATGCAACAACGCGCCAAACATCTTAAAAAAGCCCTGAATCTTTCATCCAAAAACCTCATATCTATCAACATACCCGACGAAGACTTAAAAGGCATTCAGGATGTACTCACCACCCATTTCTCTGAAATCAATGACTCCCCCATCATCATCAACCTCACCGGAGGCACCAAACTAATGGCACTTGCTATTTATGATTTCTTTACCAACCTCGTCTCTACAAACCACGAAAATGTCAAGTTCGTCTATTTACCCATCAACTCCAATGAGATTATCATAATAAACGGCCATAAAAGAGAGAAATTGACCTCCAAAATCGAGACTGTTGTAGAATATCTACAAACATACGGCATCGATATTCTGTGCCATAGAGATCCTGCACAAAAAGACCATGTTTTCGCCATATTCAAAACAAAACAAAAACAACAATTTCCCCCTATTGTTAATCAAATCACACATGACTACCAAAACAGAGGCGAATGGTTTGAAGATTACCTATACTGGAAAATTAAAAGCGACATGCAATTAGACAATTCACAAATAAAATGTGGAGTTAAAATTAGGTTGGATGAAGATAGCTCTCATTTAATTCCTCATTACAACGATAATGAAATAGACGTTTTGTTTGTTTTCAAAAATAATTTATACATAGTAGAAGCTAAAACCCGCATGAAAAAAGATTTTCAAACACAAGTTTATTACAAATTGGCCTCTTTTTACCTCAACATGGGCTTAAGTGCCAAAACTTATTTATGTCATCTCTCTCAACAGCCCATATCTGATTTGCATGGAAAAATGATTGAGATTCTAAAAAATCGGTTATCGTACCAAGACAATTTACATAAATCAGAACTACAAAATATTTATATAGAGCGATTCAAACGCAAATCCCTCAAAATCTCAGGCGTATTTGACAAAAATTTTTTTCTAGCCCCCAATCATTCTTTTGCAGGTAAATTTTAAAACATATTTCCATGAACAAATTGATTATACAAATTGGAAGATTAGATTCTTATTACAGAAAAAAAATACCAATTAAACATGAAGACAAAGTTAAAGAATATGAGTTAACATCACACTTTTACAAAAAAGAAGTACTCAACAACCAAGCTCAATTATTATTGCTTTTTCCTGTTTCATTACCCATACAAAAATTCAACTCTTCAACAGATGATCCATTTATTCAAAAATGTATTGATGCCATCTCATCTATAGAAAAATTTAATGATTTTTTGTCACATCCCGAAAATTTATTCCAGAATCATCCACACTTATCAGAAGACGATTTTCTCGTTTTGCCATCATTAGGCAATTATATTGCGCCATTTGGAGAAATACACCTAAATACCAACCTTGAAGCAATAACTTTAAGAATTTTGTTTTATCTTTTAAAGAAATATGTTGATGTTGAAGAAATCCATCTGGATATTTCCTCCGGGCAAAATATTTACAATATTGCTTTAATTAATGCCATTTATAGATTTATACCAATTCATGAGTTTTATCATGGAAAAAATAAAAAATTAAATGTTAAAATCATTTACTCCGATCCAATTATTCCCAATAACAACCATCCTATCAAATTACATTTTACCAACTTCAAAGCCAAAGCATTTTTCAGCTTACCCGAATTAGATCTAAACTTTGTTGATAGCTCGATCAAAAAAATATATAATAATCGCAACGAAGAAGAGAACAATACAAAAAAACTTTTAAAGGATATTTTTCAAATAAATATACCATTGATTTTTCTCTCGGTTAAATACTCATTGTTATTGATCCTTTTTGAGCAAAAACTTTATGATAAAGAAATTTTAGAAAAATTATCTGACTTTTTTCATAAATACTCCGACTACATATTAAATTTAACACATCCTAAATCAAGTACAGGTAATCATTCTGAAATTGAAAGCATCAACAAACTAACCAAACAATTTCATTCAATAACCAATATAATCTTTTATTATGCTATATTTAAAGGTCTGGCAGAAAATCTAAATAAAATCCCTGCATTTTCTTCACCACTTAAAGCAGAAATAACAAAAACAAATGAGAAAGAACCAGATATTAATTTGATAAATCTTGATGATATAGAAAATATTCTTTTCTCTAAATATGATAGTGTTGCAGAATTTAAAAAATTTAAGAGTGAATTAAACCGTCTATTCAATGATGAAATATTAGAAACATTATTTAAACTTTCAAAGAGTGATTATATTGATTATTCTGAACTATTAAAAAATTCAAGCTCATACGATTTAAATACTAACTTCAATCCAAGAAATTTTGCTGCTCATTGTGGTTTGGAAAAAAACTCCATTCAACTCAAGCTTGTCGACTCTATCAGAACAAACATTTCTTATACTTTAGAAATAAGATTAAATCCTAAAATAACACAGACATACAAAAAAATTGTTTCATATTTCTTAAATTAGTGTACATTATTCGAAATTGAAACTATAAATAAATTTACTGAAAATTAAAAAAAAAATTTTTTGCCATGCTCAT
>BPJI01000007.1 GCA_026004535.1 Candidatus Parcubacteria bacterium | reverse complement strand
GGGTTATAGGCCATGAAAGCTGAAGTTAATGGTTGATAAGTTATTCTTATTTAAGTTGGTTATTCTTACTTTAATAACTCTTCCTGATTCCAGGCCTGCGGGGTATCTTATGCTAAAATTTTTATCTTTTAGTTCCTCTATGTAAGGTTTAATTATTACATTAGGTCTTTGGTTTGAAATGACTTCGGCAAGAACTATATCGTTTTGCTTCAAGCGTTGAATGGATTGGTAAGTGGGTGATTGAGGTGGATTAGATGTATTATTAGATTCAGTGAATTTGGAAAAATTAGGGTTATTGGCAGCAGTGTTTTTTGCTTTTTCTTGTCTCTTATGGTTGTTATTTGATGTAGGAACTTTAAATAATCCAATTTTTACAAATCCAAAAGGCATTAACCGAAGTGTATTGTTTTCATACCAAAAAGCGAATTTTCTGGTTTTGGCAGATAATTTTCCCTTCCATGTGCCTCTGTAATGAAGTATTTTGCCATTTCTTAGTTTAACAGCTTCCAAATCGTCAATTAAATGAGTATCAAACTGCCAATCTCCGGTGATGCCGTGGAAGCCGCTGCCTCCTCCAACTCTTAAAATGCAATATGAATTATTATTTTCAATGGCTTCATTTGTTATTTTCAATAAATTTTCCCATTGAGCAAGTATTTTACCAGAATGTTCTGCTTGATTATATTCCTCGTGGAATTTAATTTCTTTTTCTATAAAATTCTTGGTATGGTTATTTATTATTCTAAAGAGATGATTAATATTATTTGAGGCAATTGTATCTTTTGTTTCATTTTTATGAATGGGAGATATTTTATACAAATCGGTTTTTATTTCCAAATGTATTTTTGAGTTAGCGTTGCAAGGAATAGATTCATAAGTAAAGACGAAGCTATGTTTATTAAACTCTCTCGTACTTTTGTTAGAATTTTTCCAACCTCCGGAGAAATCTCCATTATCATCCATTAGATTAAATATTTTGGAATTAATGTAACAAAGCGTATCAAATTCAACATCGGATATTTGAATGATTCTCCTAAAATCTGTTCCATTTGATGGGTTTCCAAAATATTCTTCCATATTTATACTTCTGGGTCTATTTCCATTTAGAAAGTGATTTAATAAAATTGAAACTATTGATCCTTTGATAGAACTACCAGGTATAATTGGTTTTTTGGAAAGTTTGGTTTTTATGTTTGGAAATATTTCAGAGCCAAAAATTTGGGTATTTAGATAAGAAGTAAATGCCTTTCTGTTTTTTGCTCTTGTTTTAATTATATCAATATTTTTTTTCAGGATGGCATCAGCTAACTGTTTGGATTCATTTAAAATATCGTTTGAATTTTCAATACTTAACATTTTACCCCAATCAATTATATTTAGATTGTTGTTTTCACAAAAATAATCTAAATTTTCTATCAGTTTTCCTTCACCGCTGCCTACATGAACAGGTGTCAGGATCTGAATGTTTAAGGTTTGTTTGTTTGACATAATTTTAAAATTTAAAATTGATTGGTAATAAGATAGATTTTCCGGAACGATATATTTTGTGATTTATGGGAGTAGGAGTTTGTTGGGGTGTTACATCTACTATCTTACCATAAGAGTGTAAACTACCTGGTTGTTTTTTGAAACTAATTAGGGAACCTTCTTCTATCATGTTTATTGGCTTTTTGCGATAATTGTAGTATGGGAAAGTGGAGATATATCCACTTCTTTTAATGAGTGTAAAGAAAGAGTTTTTAAAATCAATATCATCAGGATTATCTGGAAGAAGAAGGGATAAATTTATGAAGCAATTGTTGCTGTTGTTGCTGTTGTATTCCGCCAAGCTTAAATCTTTCATTTCATAATCAAAGTTTCCATAGCCAAAACTTTTATCTGAGCCGATTCCTGTATTTTTTAGGATTTCCAAACCTTTTTTTAAATCTGTATCGTTACCATGGACTAAAATAAACATTCTCCAACCTTCATTTGGATTATTGTTGGGAGAGGCATTCAAGTATACCTTTTCAAAATAAAAAGGTTCAGAAGTGTGTTTTTTATCCCTATATCTTGGAATCTGAACACGAGGGGTGATTTCACTAATTAAATAAGGCGGAAGTTCTGCGTTGTTTAGTTTTTCTTTAAACTCACTACTGATAAGATAATCTTTTTGAATGATAGCGTCTTTGTTCAGAATTATTTTTTGACCATCGAGGATTTTGATAAAGAGAATTTGGTCTATCCATTTTACTTTTTTAATTGTTTTAATGCTGGTATTTTCTATGTTTGAATATATTTTAGTGAGAGGAATTTTGGGTAAAGGAAAAAAATACAGATGTTCTGATTCATTGATTTGATAACAGGGGAACAGTGAACTTATTGTAAATTCTTTCAGTTCACTGATATCTTTTTGGAGAACTGCTTGAATTGCTGCAAATAGTGTATCAGAACGGATAAATTTTTCACTGGATACATATTCCTCTCGTTTGTCGCTAATATGAAAGGGACTAATAAATTTAATAATAAAAGCCTTGAACATAATAGAAAATTTTTAATAAAGGGAAGTTATTTGCTAAATTCTGATAACTTAGACTGCACATCAAATACTTGAGTGTTTTTGAGGGTAATTTTAACATGTCCATAGCCTCTTGTGCCACTTCCGCCTAAATAATCTCTATTCAATAATTCAATAGCACAGAACAATAGGTTTTGTAATTTTTCTTCATTATCATTTTCGTAGATGTTAATCATGAGTTTTACGTCAAATTTAGCACCAGCTGGCACTCGTTCAGTTTGACGGGGATCTCTGGCCGTTCCAGTTGTCCGGTTAATTGAGTTTTCATATTTAGCTTCGGTGTAAGGCATATCCAGATCTGCATTTTTTAAAGCATCAGCATTTGAGAGGTAGGAATCTCGCACAATCAAACGGGTAAGTTCAGTTTGTGATCCGAATAACATATTGATTTCTGAATCATCTCCTAATTTTACACCTCTGGATAATTCCAGAAGAGAACGAAGTTTCCCTTTGAGAGAGCTACCCGGGATGTAGGGTTGGTTTTCTTTTAATTTAGCACGAATAACAGGGTTGTCAATTCCGCCGATTTCAACATTGTCTTTACCGGCACCAATGTGAAGTCCGGTTAATAACTCCAATTCATAGTGGAGTTCAATTTTTTTGATAAGTTTTGGTTGGTTGCTCATAGTTTTTATTTATTATTGTTAATTATTAAGTTTATTTAAGTTTATTTATTTGGAAAGTAGAATTTATGATAAGAAATTATTATCTCAAATATTTGCACGAATCTTTCAAATTTTTCGCGGTTGTTTATATCTTTTGATAATTCGATCAGTAGGTCTTTAATTTCATCATAAAGATTTCTCAATTGTGGGTTTTTACCTACATGATATGCCAAATTAGGAAGAAGCAATGGTATCCGGATTTTGTTTTTTTCAAAATCCGATTGGATGTATTTAATTTCTCCGAAAATTTTTCGGAGTTGGCTTGTGGAAATATTTTCCCCTTTTTCTTTTACGAATTGTTCACAATGATAAATAACCATTTGATGGATTGGTTCATTTAGGTATTTTGTTTCCATAACATAGAAATTTATGTGTTAATAAAAATTTGGTTTTCATGTGCTTTAAAGTATGCTACGATGCATTCTAATAATTGAATAAGATTATTAAAATGTCTTTTGTCTTTGACAAAATCAATAATTTCAGAAAAGAACTGATAAAAATCTACCAGTTTATGATGTGGGTCTTTTTCTCTACCAACATCGTATGCCAGTTTGGGTTTTAATAAATTTAGTTCATTAATTATATTTTGGATATCCTGTTCTTTGTCTGCTATTCTCATTTTTAGTTCTAATTTTTTTAGATGGCCATAGAATTTTCTGAGTTTTGTAGATGTTATGTTTTCTCTTTTAATAAGTTGGTAATGTTGGGTTCCAATAACGTAGTTACCATCATTTCCAATCAATCTTGTATCAGAAATTTTAATACATTCTTTCTTATTTTTATTTTTTTCGTAGCAATAATATTCATTTTCGCTTTTTCTTTGATAATCAGTGTTTAGAGATAAATACTTTGCAAACCAGCTTGTCCATTCCACTGCTTTTTTATTCATTCCATTTTCTATCCAGTTTTCAAATTCCGGCTTATTTTTTGATTTGAATTCCTGATAGTAATTAAAGACATCCATACTTTAATTTTTTAAGTTAACTTATTGATTCTGTTGATATTTTCTTACAATTTTCCTCTTTTTTCTTATCTCTAAGAATTAGTTCAGCCCAACGTGCGGCAACAACAATTTTTTCATAGTCCTCACTGAGGAGTTTCATAAGCATAGATTGTTTTTTATTGTTTGAAGAACCAATTAAAAAATCAGTCACCTTAACATATTCTGGTTTTACATTTTTTTCAGAATCTTTAAATTTTTCAACGATGCGGGAAATAGTATAAGCTGCATGCCATCTGAAGCGTTGATTGTTTGTATCTTTAGATTCTTCATACATTTGATAGAAGCTAAATATTTTTTGTAAAAATCCTTTTGATAACTTACCTGATTTTATATATTCAACTAGATCATCTTTAAGTTTTACGACTTCATCTATATCATTCCATGAGATTGTTATCCCGAATATATTGATTTTGTTTTTACCATGGCTTTTAGCAATATGTTCTGCTTCTCCTGAAATTTCTGCAGATTTAGAGATCGGAAACTTAGGAGCGGTTATGGCTATGCCGCCTGATAATGAGATACATTCTCTTCCTGTAAAACGATTAAATTCTTTATGAATATCTATTGCTATTTCAAACACTTTATCGTATCTGCCTAAAATAAATAAATCATCGCCTCCGGAATAAAGAACATTTACATGGTCTTTGTATTTAGATGAGTTTCTGATAACATTGATATAACCGGAGAAGAAAGTATCCAACAAAAATGAGAGTGTTGAATAAGCTGCAAAATTAGAATATGAATTTAATCCATCTTTGAAAATTTTTCCAAGATTATCTACATCCATCCTTAAAACAGCCAGATAGGAATGACAGTATTCATCAAGGCTATTTTTTTCAATTTTTGTACGATTTTCAATGTCAAGAAATGTTAATTCTTCAAATGTTTTTATTTTATCAATTTTGTTTTCTGCAACTTTATTGCCTCCATAAAATTTGAATGAAAAAGTGTTGTTTTTGCCGTATTTTTTTAAGTGGTTAAGGTCTGTGTTATTTATTTTTATAATTTCTACATAGTCTAGTGATTGGATATCCGAAATATCTTTAATGAAGTAAAAATCTATTCCTAAGATATTTATTGGTTGATTTTTGTATTCATTATCATTTTGATTGTTAAAATTGACTTTCGCGTAATCGGAATATTTTTTTACGATATATTTAAAATCTTTTAACCATTTTCCTAAATGTATTTGCGCAGCAATATTTTTATGATATGTTATACCATCAATAGTTAATTTAGAACTTTCATCTAAATCCTCTCCCGTGATGGCACATACATCTTTTTTGCCCGCGATGTTTTGTGGCTCGAACAATTTATCATTGTTATCAATGATGTAAGATAAAAATTTTTTATGTTTTTTTTCATCAAGTCCAATATGAACTTCATTCCATAGTTCTCCGATTGTGTAAGTATTGTTGGGTCTATTCTCAATTTTGACTATTTTATTTGAATTGGTATTAAAGTCTATCTTAAATGGGATGTTATGCATTAAAAAAGCAATTTTACCAAATTGATTTTCCCATAGATATTGGTCAATTTCCTTTTGTAATTCATCTAATGCGTTTTTTACGTTATTTGTGTTGGGTAAAAGCATATAAAATTTACCACCGGCAGAATAAAGTAAGTGTGATATATTTGTTTCAGTTTTCTCAATGATTTTTGTGATTATTGCTTCTGTTAAAAGATATAGATAAAAAGATCTACCTTTTAAATTATTCGCCGCTTTGTTTTGATGAATGTCGTATATGAATGATTGTATACCTGATAAATCGCCACCTAGAATGAGTATTGGAAAATGTTCGTCGTTTAGTTTTAATTTAGTACCTCTTTGGGTGTTTTCAGCAGTAAAAGCATTTGGGTTTTTCAAATGGTAGTCAAATAAGCAACCGGCAATAGCTGAGGTTGTTTTTAGATGTTCAAATAAAGAGGTTATTGGAATGTCTTCATTGGAAGCTGCGGGTATACACCAAAGGTATTTTTTTAGTAAATAAAAAATGTTGTGAAAATAAGTTTGGATTAAGTCGGGGTCGTTATTATTAATGTAAATCTCATTTAATTTTTTTAGATCTTCTATAAAATTATCCCAATGTCCGGAATAATTTAAATGTTGTTCACTGGTAAATTTAGATGGAAAGATATTTTCATTTGCATCGAGTATTTTGGGTAAAAAACAAAGATATTCATCGGTTATTCCACAAATATTTTTTCCATCATCATCTTTAAATTGAATTACAGAGAAGGGAGAAATAAGAGGTATATTAAAAAAAGGTAAATTGTTTTGTTTAATTTTCTGACTTTCGGAGTCATCTAATACTTTTTCTAATCTGTCAATTCCTGAACTCCATGAATCGGCAAGTGATATTAATGATTGATAGAAGTTGGAAGGATAATGATGGTATATGGATAATGAATTTATTGTATCCTCGTTATTGTTATTATTCCAATTTTTTTCCTGAAAGGGTAAATGATCTTCCAGAAATTGTGCAGTATATAACACATGCTGATAGCCAAATTTTCCTTTGAAGTTTTGTGGGCAAATATGATCCACTAAATTTTTTGAATCATTCTTTAAAGCGTCTGATTTTTCGTAATTAAAATTTTTTTGATTAGAATTTTTTTGATAATCCGCTCTTTGCCAGAATTTGCCTATGTCGTGCAGCAGGGCTGCAAGGTAAATTTTTTGACGCAGGATATTGTTGTTGCTTAAGTCATTGGATGGTTGTGTATTTTCGTTATTTGCCATAAAATAAGTGTTTTTTATTTTGTGTATTCATTAAAAAATTAATGAATTTTCCTTATCTCTCCGAATCCCATTGCGGCGCCTTTGCCTAAGGAGATGTGGTTGGGGAGCAGTATGTTGGTATAAAAGGTAAGGGTAAATGCTATGAGTTTGACGCCTTTGTAGTGTATCATTTTTTGTTTGCCGATGTTTTCTATGCTTAATTCAATGTTGTTGGGTATATGCCAGTCGATGCCTTTGGCCATGGCAAGGATGTTGGCTTTCAGGATGTTTTCAAGGAGGGAAATTTTGTCTTTTAGTGCAATGGTGTTGATGTATTTTTGATAGTTTTCTTCGTTGAGTGCAAGCCAGTCGTGGATGGTGTATTTTTTGAGTGCCACGATTTGCCGGAAGGTAGCGTCGTAAAGGTTAAGTTGCATTACTTTGAGTTCTGTTTCTTTTCCGTGTATGTCAATGTTCCAGTTTTTATTTTTAAAGAAGTGGTAAATTTCATCTACGCCAAGTTCAATGCAGAGGAGCGAGGGATGTTTTTGCTTAAAGAGTTTGTATTGAATCAGCGGGTATTTATAGATGTATCCGCCGGAGGAATGGTTGTGAAAAAGGGTGTGTTCTTTGCCGACTTTGTGGATGATGGCACCACGGAAAGCAGACAGTTCAGCGGGTTCAATGATGTTTTCAAAGACGATGTGAAGGAGGCGTTTTTTAATGATGGGAGAGGATGATCCGGTTGGCGAATGGTCTGTGTGGTTTAAGGTAGAAAGTGGTTGGTCTGCAACGGGATTTTCGGATGCGGTCATTGGATGATTTATGGAGAGGTTGTCGGTTTGCATAGATTTTTTAATTAGCAAAGGTAAGTATAAAAGTTTTAATTTTCAAAATTGTTTTTTCGATGTTTTTTTAAAATAAGATATGAGGGTGAATACAGAGAAGGGCTCAGGGATTGTATGGTATTTGAGTTGGGTTTTTGTTTAGCTGATGATTTCAATATCATTGTTGGAATCTTGGTTGTCGTTGTTGTTAATGATGCGGTCTATTTTTTTGTTGTATGAATTTAGATTTTGAAGGATGGAATGGATGGTTTCTTTGTTGATTTGAGCGGATTTAATTTTTTCCATGGTATGTTGGTGTTCGTTGGCATCTCTTTGCAGATTGTTTTTGTGTGATATTTTTTCTATTTCGGATTTGTGGAGGAATAAATAGTAAATTCTCTCGTTGTTTTCAGATAATTTTTTTATTTTTGAAAATTATTAAAGGTATTGTCATATCTATTCAAAAAGGAGTTTGAGTTTTTAAGTAATTCATCTCTGTAATTCTTAACAAAGTTATCTAACTCACTTCGTAATCTTTTTTTCTTAAAGTTTTCCTGGTGCCTCTCGTCTCTGAAACTATGGCATAATATGCATAAGCACTCTAAATTTTCTAACCGATTGTCAGTTTTGTCTCCGTTTTTGTGATGAAGGTGCCAATATCTTTTGTGAAATTTATTTTTTGGTGAAATTCCACATGACTCACATGTATAATTTTTCATCTCTCTGTAAGTTTTGCTTATTTTCTCTTGCTCGAAAGCATAACCTTTAATATCAATAGATTTAAGGTTGCTTGTTTTTTTAAAGAAATCTTCAGTTGTATTAATTGTACCTAAATCACTGTTTAGAAGTTCGTTTTTACAATATCCGCATAATTTAAGCACCATGTTTGGGTAAATTTCTCTTGTAGTCATGTCTATAAGGTCGTTCACATTCGAGTTTGACCAAACGTATCTTTCTTTAAATCGTCCTTCGCTAATAAATTGTTGAATAACTTGACATTTTTTGATATGAAATCTTGGGTAATATTTTTTATCGGAAATATATGGTTCTTTAATGAATACATATCCAGGGAGTTTTTTACCGTAGTAATTAAAATAAATTCCGTTGTCTTCTATTGAAATTGCTCCTGATAAATATGCATCTTTAAATTCAACATCTTTAATAACTTTAAATTTACTTTTACTTATATCTTTTGGGAAATTCCATTTATTGAGCTGCTCATTTAATTTTTCAAATTTATATAACATGTTAGTTATTTTTCATTTCTTTCAGAACTCTCTCTATTAAGCTTTCACTTGTGGTAATTATTCTGAATTCTACACGTCTGGAGTAAGTATTGTTTATTGGTTTTCCAGAGATTGCGGTTAATGTTTTGTTATCGTCCAAAGTACGCCCATAAGAGAGCCCATTTGCAGTTAACCAAAACTGAATTCTCATAACATCTTGCTTGGATAGTTTTTTATAGTAATCCATATTTCTGAGGTATTTTAGAACTTGTGCTGATCTGAGTTGAGATAGGATAACATTTCCGATATATGGGTCTGGGTCGAACTTTAATGCGGGAACTGTATCTGTATGTCCTTCAATTCTTACCTCTGCAATTTTATCTTTGTATTTTTCTTGTAATAAGATATTGAAATATCTTGGAAGAAAATCATCAAGGATCTTCGCAAAGTATGGACGAATGAATGTTTGTCCGGATTCAAACAACACTTCTGGGTTAGTAAACTTGATGGATAGATCTTTATCAAGTTCTACATCCCATTGCTTAAAGTCATCTTTGAATTCATTTTTTAATTCTGCATAAAGTTCTTCTTTAGTAGCTTTAAACTCTTCGAATATTATATCTCTTTCTTTTTGTTTTTTTTGAACTTCCATTATATAAGAGATTGCAATAAACATGAAAATTACCATTAGTCCAGTCATGATATCCGAGAATGAAACCCAGTTATTCTCACTATTCTTACTGATTTTTTTATTATTGAACATATCTAATTACTTTTTGAAATTTCTATCATAATTCATGATAATTCTCTGAATTAATTCATCTAAGTTTTGTAGTGTAACATTCAATCTTTCATAAAATTCAGTGTTGATATTTTCTAAATCATCGGCTAATTTTTGATTAGCTTTTTCTATGATTGCTACTCCTTCATTTAATTGTTTTTTTGTATTTGCCCAAAATATCTCATTAATATCTTTAATTTTTTCTATTTCTTCTAATCTTGCCAATAGTTTTGCGACGCTATCTGTAAAGTTCATTTGTTTTTTTACCCATTCATTTAATTTATTTGTAGTTTCGTCAAACGATTCTGTATTCTCTTTAAGTGTTTCTATGGTTAAAGTTAATTTAGTAACTATATCTTGGAACTTAGTGTCATCTATCATTACTTTTTGAAGTTCTTTAACTAATCTTGACAAATGACTATTTTCATCTGTTAATTTACTTGTGTTTGCTGTAATCTCTTTGATTGACTGAGAGGCGATAGCGAAATCATTAGATACTTTTCTAAATTGCTCGGTTAATTTTTCAATCATATCCTTGTTTTCTTGTTGCCATTGATTCATTCTTTGAACACTCTTATTAAGTTCCTCAAAATTTTCTTGTACGAGTTTTTCAACAATTGCAGACATATGTTTGTTGAATTCTTCGGTAGCATGTTTCATTACTTCAACAAGCAGTTCTGTATTATTTTTGGCTAGTAATTGTGAGAACTCTTGAAATTTTGCTGCAATTAATTCATTATTCCTGTTCATTGTATTCACAATCAAAACGATCTTTTGTATAATTTCCTTAAAGGAATCATTTTGTTCGGCTCGTATTTTCTGCATTTGCGTCAACAAACTTGTATCAGTATCTCCACCAAGAGATTGTTGCATTTTTTTCAAAATATCATATTGTTCATCAAATTTTGTCTCTATGTCAATGAACTTATTTTTAATTTTGATAAGTTGTGTTGATAAAGTATTATCCGCATCACCAATAATTGAATGATTAAGTAATTGAAAATTTTTATTACTTTGATCTTTGAATTCTTTAAGCAATGATGTTATTTCCTGCAGTGCGGCTAGTTCGTCGGTGGGTTTGGATGGTGCATTTTTTTCCACTAAATACAAAACATGTTTTGATATTTTGTTAAAAATTATTGACAAAAAAATACCCAAAATAGAGGTAAAAAAAGATGTTTTCAAACCATTCAGCAATGATGGTATGCTGTTTGTAATATCATTAACATCAAATTTTTGTAATCCAATATAAATCCCAATAAATGTTCCTAAAATCCCCAATGTTGTAAAAACAGAGGGAATTAAGTCATAAAGATAGAAGTTTATATCTTTTGTGTCTTTGGATTTCCATAGTTTTCTAATATAATATGCTGAGAATATTGCCCATCCAAAAAATGTTAGATAAATCCATGTGGTTATTTCCATAAAAAAATTTTTAGAATTTTAGTATTTTTTCTTTAGGTTTTCGTTATTAAAATCTAATAATTCCGCTTTAACGGAATTAGTGGTTCAAATTTAATGAATAATTTTATTGAATGTGGCATAAGAAGAATATTGGGTGGGAGGGTAAGTGTTCAAGTAAAATTTTGGTTAATCGTCATTTTTTCATGTAATTAAGGTGTATCAATTGTTCTGATAGATAAAAATGAAGGATATTTTTTTGACAGTTCATTGAATTCTGAAATTGTATCGATTGTATAATCATTGTCGCACTCGTCTTTTCTTGTAATGTCTAATGCAATATATACTTTGTTAGATGATTTTTTCTGCAGGAATTGTTCAAACTCGCTTATTAGATAGAGGTCTGTGAAGCGATAGGCAATAAATATGATTTCGGACTCTGCATTTCTGATTAGATTGACTATTGCAGGACGAATTTCTCTTTTCAGGTTATTATTGATGTAGAGGTCGTTCATATTGAAATTTATTGTTGAGTTTATGGTATGTTTTTTTGAATGGTGGTATTGATTAAAAGCAGAGCCAGAAAATTTGAAATTGTCGTTTATGAAATCATTGGTGGTATTTTTGTGGTAATGCTGTTGTTCATTTTCATTGATGGTATTTTCGTTTGTGTTTTCATTTTGTTCAAATGAAAAATGATGTGTATTTCTGTTTTCAGATATTTCTGTGTTGTTTGTTATTTTTTCTTTTGATGTAAAAGAGAAGTTGTGATATGTATTTTTTGATTCATTTTCTTCTTCTATTTGATGGAATATGTTTTTGTCATCATCGTCGTTTGTAAATGTTTCTTTTTGTTTTTTCCCTTTGAATTTTGAAAGTTTTTCTTGAAGTTTTTTCAGACATTTACAATCCATTTATTTTATCGTAGATATTCATAAAAAATTTTTTATCTGATTTTTCGTTTGTTTTTTGAAAATTGTTTGAAGCAGATTCATTATTTGCTTTGTTTGAAATTTTTCCGGTAGTGGAAAATGAATGGTTGTACCGGAATGGTTGCAATCCTGCGTAAATCATGAATTTTAAGAATAGCAATAAGATGATGAGTATGATGAGAAATGTCCATGTCATCGCTGTAAAATTTTCAACGACAAAAGTATTTTGCCTTTGTGCAATGATTTTGCACAACAAAATTTATTTGTTGAAAAAGTGAAGTAGCGGATTGTTTTGAAGTATTATCAAAGCATGAGTGATTTTATTCGATACCAAATGAATGTGTGTTCGGAAAGAATTCTTTAAGACAGGATATTGTGGGATTGTTAGAGAAAGAGAGTTGAATAATAATAGACGATGTTAGTGTATTCCATTTACAAAAACTGAGTGTGTGCATGCAAATGAATGTTTGTGCATAGAGCAATGGAAGAGTATTGACGGAAACTGACTTTTTATGGATGTTCAGGGAATAACTGTGTGAGACAAAGTGGTTTTATTTTTTAAGAAGTTTTAATCCTTCGTTCAATCTGTGCCGTATTTTATCTTTGAGTTCCTGTGGACTTTCTATTTTTAGGTAATGTATGTAGGGCATAAGATGGTTGATGAATTCTTCGTTGATGATAAGATGGAGTTCTAATTCCCGCCAGCCCTTGTTGTCGTGGTGTTTATTTTTTTGGGAGGGATGAAATGGCCTGGTAATGATATATTTTTCAAATTCGGGATGTACTTTCAGAATTATTTTTTGCGGCTTTTTGTTTTTTTCTTTGGTAACACCAATGATGTCATAGAAGTACTCTTTGTAATCTTCGGAAGGTTCAATATATTGTTCATCGGGCAGTGTGTCAATTGCAATCATTCTTTCCAGTCCGAGTACATAGTGGTCTTCTTTTTCTGTTTCGTTATATCCTATTACATACCATCTATGTCTGTATTCTTTGAGGTAGTGCGGATGAAAAATGTATTCAAATTCTTTCTTTTTGTTGTATGAAAAGTATTTTATTTTCATTACTTGCTTGTTGGCTATGGCAATGAATATGGGGGAAAAATTTTTTAGTCCTTCATAATCGAAGTTAAAGTCAAATTCTACGAAAGGTTCTCTTTTTTTGATATTATAGTATTTGAGTAAATCCGGGAGTTTGTTATGGATTTCTTCCATGGGGGCGAGGCCATCTATTTGAACAAGGAATCCAAGTAGTTCTTTTGATATTTCTATGATGTTTTGTGGGAGGAGTGCTTGTAAAATGCTGAATGATGTGTCTTCGTATCTGTAATATTTTCTGTTATTGTAGTTGTATGTTTCTATGGGGGCACTGAAGCCATCTGAACTTCGCATGTAGTTGATGTCATTGAAAATTTGTCTTTTTTTTATACCTGATGAATTTGGATTTTCTTCCAACAAAGCTTCGTTGCAGGCATCAACTAAATCATCGATATAATATTTCCGGCCGGTGTTTCTAAAACATCGGTCCAGAGTCAGATAACGTATCCATGCATTTTTATTGATCGGCATTTTTTTTAAAGCAAATTTAAAGAATGTTTCATTCATGGTATTATTTATTTTGGCAGGTTTGAGCGTTGAGACATTATTTGATGATAATCAGGTAAACATACTTTTTAATGTTGTCGATTTTGTCCTGCAGGCTAAGACATTTTTCAGTGAGTTATTTTGAGGAATCTCAATACCATTGGCTTCAAGCAAGTTAATCAATGCTGTTTTCTTAATGGCGTAAGAGACGTTGTCGCCGGGTTTATATTTTGCGTTGATTACTCCGATGATATTACCGTCACTGTCGAAAAGCGGGCTGCCGCTGTTTCCGGGGTAAACGGGTGTTGTCAGTTGCATTGTGGCATTATCGTCCATGACGCCGGTTAATGAGCTTATTTTACCGTCGACAAACTTCGGTTCTGTCCCTAACACACTTGCATCAGGATAACCAATCACAAATACTTCATCACCAACTCTTGCCTGTTTGCTTGAAATGCCGTATGGAAGACTGCCGGGCACCGTGAATTCGCCGTTTTCTATTTTTATCAAAGCAAGGTCGTTTCTTATATCTTTGGCAATCACTTTTGCTTTGTAAACTGTTTTTTTGAAATTGTCATACACTTCAATTTTGTCCGGTCCGGACGCATCGCTCACAACATGATAGTTTGTAATAATGTAACCCTTAGAAGAGATCAAAAATCCGGTTCCTAACGATTTTATTTGATTGTTAACGTTACCTTCTTCGTTTTGTCCGGCATTGGCAGGAGTTTCTGTGCATTGGCATTCGTATACAAAGCGATAACGGCGGCAAACTCTATTTTGGCTGTCGTAATTGATACATTCGCGTTTGACGCTTTCAAAAAAGTTAAATCCTCTATATCCCCAATTTTGGCAATATTCAAGTGCCTTTTTTTCTAGTGCCGGGCGGTTTAGATCGTACATGTCCCAATTGATGGGCAGTTCTTCATAAACCGTAAAACTTCTTCCGGTAGACAAATCATATCTATTGGAAGTATTTATAATCGGTGAGATCTCATATCCAATTTGCAGGGTTCCGTCGGCTTTGCTTCCGGAAAATACCACCGGATTTAGGAGAATTTTTTGAGGTTTCGAAGGTTGTGTTGGTTGAGATGTGTAGCAACGCGGATATAAAGCCCCTTTCTTGACCCGTCCTACGTCTACTCGCCACCATAAGAAATTAATTCCACCGTAAAAGAAAATTATTATGAAGGCAGAAGCAGGATCAAATGTCAGGGCGATGATACCCATGCAAGTAATGAAAAACAACATAAAATTTAATATTCCTGCAAAGTAATTACCGCTGTAAAAATAATGGGAGCCCATAAAACCCCACTTTTTCACTTTTTTTAATGCTGTATGATAATTTAATCCACATTTTTCCCATTTTTTTTCGATTTCATTTTCGTCCCTTTCTTTTTTTTGTGTTTTTAAGGGTCTTTTTTTGATTAGTTTTTGGGCTTTAAACGGCACTTGTAATGATCTTTGTTTTTTTAAGATATTTGGTTTTTCCAATTTGTTTTTTTCTCTATATTGCAATATGAGCGACGACCGTTTTTGCTGCCCAATTTGACCCGGTCCATAAAAAGAGATTGTTGTGTCGATGGAACACACAGCGTAGTCAAAATCATCAAGAGTAAAATTTTTTACAGGAATTTTAACCATGTTCCCGGAATGGATTTTGTCGGCATAATTCCCATTTTTACGGTTTTTCTTGTGTTTAAGATGAATCAACCTCTCATTGGATTTTAAAACATAATAATCATTTTTGCCCGATTGGCTGACTGAGCAACTTTGATAAAATCCCGCCAATCCTAGGCAAATGCCTAATGCAACAACAAATTTGGTAAATGATTTTGTTATCATAACTTTCTTTTTTCAGCAAATGTGTTTTCTTATTGTGCAATCTATTTGCATTCTGAGGCAAAAGTTCATTAGATAATTTGTTTACAAATCCGATTTAATTAATTTAGGATTTATCTACCAATTATTCAGATTTAGTGTCAGCAAAGATGTTCAATGTATGGGTTAATACTTGTTGTTTTTTTGATAAATATCTTTTGTAAATAAAACATGTTAATCAATGCCAAGATAATGATGTTCATTTTATTTAATTTAAACTCAAACTTACAATCTTTACTGAATGAAAAAAATTGCAGGTAGT
>BPJI01000006.1 GCA_026004535.1 Candidatus Parcubacteria bacterium | reverse complement strand
CTTGATCCTGACCGTGTCTAGCTAAAAAAATTTTTACCATAACATTACCTTACAAATACTGGCAAAGGAGGTTTTCCTTTTTGTTCAACCAAAACTATCTCAACTGCAGAGTATAATCCAAGACTTAAACCAACAGACAGCTTTACATCCCATGAAAATAGCCTTGCTACCTTGCTAACCAGCCAAACATCCAGATTAAAAGCAGATAGAGCTTCTCTACTGATCTCCAAAGTAGTATCCTCAACTGTGTTTATAATAACAGCCTGTTCCTGATGCTCGCCCTCAAGACTCTGCAGCAAGGCTTTATGCTTTACTGCCATTTGAATTAAATCTTTTCCAGAAGGAATACTGCCAATGCTAAATTTGTTTAGCAAAGATCTAATTACACTCCAGTTTTGCCAGTCAAGATCAAAAACACTCAGTTTATCAATGCTACCTTTGATCTTACTAAAATTCTGCAAAAAAACCTTAAAAACAGACCTAAGATTATCTGCAAATCCGCAACCTGACTCTGAGCTGTTTGAATACGTTGAGGTATGAACTCCTGTCTTAAACCCTAATGAACTTAAGGCAGAAAAAATCTTTTGAATAGAGCTGTTCCAGCCATTTTCTGACTTATTGAACAATCTTGACAAAACAACAAAATGCAGACTTCCACCCAAAAGTTGAGGATAAGCTCCATAATCTTTATTATTAACCTTGCCGAATCTGCCGTCAACGCAGAAACCAGCCTTTTGATAACAATCTACTTTTACAAAATTAAAATCAGTCAGTTTAACAATATGATTCATAGTAAAATCCAATTAAATCACAAGATCTTAAATATATTTTAACTTATATCAATGACTGCTGGCAACAAAATAGTAATAATGTGCCCTCCTCAGTATTACCAAATAGAGTATGAAATAAACCCTTGGATGAAAACAACAAACAAAATAAATAAGAAACTAGTTTACAGACAGTATCAGACACTAAAACATATTTACCAAAAGTTAAATCTGCAGATCTTTGAAATAGAACCGCAAAAACATCTGCCGGATATGGTTTTTACTGCCAATTACGGCAGTTTTCATAAAGACAAATTTATAGTCTCACGCTTTAAATACCCTCAAAGACAAGAAGAAGCAGAGTATGCCAAAATTTTTATCAAACAACTTGGCTACGAAATTATAGATTTACCAACAGATGCTGTTTTTGAAGGACAAGGTGACTTAATTGCAACAGAAGAACAAATATTCTGCGGTTATGGATTCCGCACAAATAGAAAGGCTATTAAGTATTTAGAGAAAATATATAACAAACCAATAATTGGCTTAAAACTTAAAGACCCTTATTACTACCATCTTGACACCTGCTTTTCTTTACTTAAAAAAGATACAACGATGATTAATAAGCAGGCCTTTACTAAAGAATCTTTAAATAAAATAAAAAATCAATTTAAAAAAGTTATAATAACTAATGATCAAGACAACAAATCTCTTGCCTGCAACAATTTAATAGTTAATAATACAATCATAATTTCAGCAGATATAAGCAGTAATCTAACAAACCAACTTAAATTGCTAAAATTTAAGGTGATTAAAGTTAAGATGACTGAGTACTTAAAAGGCGGAGGGTCTATAAAGTGCATTAGTTTAGTAAGTTAAAATGAAAAATAATGAAAAACCAGACGACAGAAACAGGTTGTCTAAAGAAACTTTCAAAAAGATTCTTTCTTTAGTTTTAATTTTATTTGCATTAGCAACTGGAAACAAATTCACAGCAGATTATAATCCAATAACAGATAAAAGAGACTTTGAAGAAACAATAGCTGGGAAGATATATGATTAAGCATTAGAAGAACTTGAAAAAATTGTAAACAAAAACCCAAACTTAAAACCAATACTAGGCGACCTGGTTCGTCTGACCAGAAGAATAGCTGGATATCCTGATAAAGTTCCCCATTACCTTGAAAAGCTATATAACAGAATCACAGTAAAAAAATTTCCAGACAACCTGCCATATACTCAGGCAATTAAAGAACGCCCTAAATCTGAGTCTTTACAAGAACTTGAAAGTTGGATAAATGAAAATGCTCCGGGTATTTTTCAACTAGATGAATACCAAGACACAGTAAACCAACACGGGTTAACAGCATTAACATTTCAACTAGACCCGAACATAATATCATATTTTCAACTGAAAACGAAGACCTTCCATAAGAAGCAGTGACCTTTTTAATACCCACCAGGAAGCTCTGAAAGCTGAAAAAAATTAAAATACTTAAAGCAATTTAAGACTTTATTCTCCTTTCAATAGGAACCTGACAGATGAGCTTATTTTTTTGTCATCTCTATGAACACAACCAATCCAACAACAAGGCCTTTTTTTACCAGACTTTAAATCTGCGATTAATCTTTTTAGATGCTTCTGTCTAGTCTCAGCCTTTTTTTGAGACAAAATCCAGCATAACCACTCATTTCTGGCAAGGGGCGTTAACCTTTGCCAAGCATCTAAAGCAGTTCTGTCTGCTGTTAAAGCTGACTTTATCTCTGTTGTCAGTTTATGCACTGTGCCTTGTAAAATTTTTTTCATAATTAATCTCCAAAAACAGTATTCAATTGATTAGATACTTTAATAAAAACAGCTTGTTGGGGCATTCTGTCAATAGTTTTGGCGCCAATATAAGTGCAGGCAGATCTGACTCCAGCCAACAGATCCTTAACTGTTTTCTCCAGCCTGCCTCTATACTCTACCTTTACCACTTTACCCTCACTTGACTTATAATCAGCAACACCACCATAATATTTTTCCATAGCATAATCAGAACTCATACCATAAAAAACCTTATACTTTTTTCCAGACTCAACAACAAGATCACCACCGCTTTCATAATGTCCGGCAAACATTCCTCCCAACATCACAAAATCAGCACCTGCGCAGAAAGCCTTAGCTACATCACCAGAGACAACACAACCTCCATCTGAAATAACATAAGCTCCCAACTTATGCACCTGCTGACTACACTCTAAAATAGCAGACAACTGCGGATAACCAACACCTGTCTTTTTTCTTGTAGTACAAACACTTCCCGGTCCAATACCTACCTTAACCACATCAGCTCCAGATCTTATTAAGTTGCGGCAACCCTCAACAGTAGCAACATTCCCAGCTATAATAGTAACTTTAGGAAAATCCTTTCTAACCTTTTTTACAGTATCCAAAAATCTTTGAGTATAGCCATTGGCAACATCCAAACAAATAATCTTAAGACTTAATTTTTTAATTAATTTATACAATCTATCTAAATCTTGATCCCGTATCCCAGAAGAAACAATGCAGTTTTTAAAATAAGCCTCCCTGCTTTTCCCAACAATATCAGAGACAGAATAAAATTTATGCAGAACAGTTAACATATTAAACTTAGCCAATACCTTAGCCACCTGAAACCTGCCAATAGTATCCATATTGGCAGCTAAAATTGGCACTGCAGTTAATCTTTGTTTGGAATACTTAAAACAAAACTCTCTTTCCAAAACAACATCTTGTCTTGAGTTAAGATCAGAGTACCTAGGTTTAATTAATACATTGTTAAAATCAAGTTTAAGATCATTTATTATTTTTGTCACAGTAATATTATTAACTCATATTAAATCAAATTGTCAATAAAAGAAAAATCACCTGTATTAGTATCCACCTCCGAGGTAAACAATATATAACTTTAGGTTTTACAATCTTCATAAAAAGACAATAGTCTTTGCCTATGCAACACAAGTTGGCAACAGCAATTAGACTTATGTATAATTAAATTAATTTTTAATTTAACCAAAATAATTATGGAAAACAGCAATACAGCCACAACACAAAAGTTTTCCAGAGGTGAGGCAATACGGTTTGGCTGGGAAACAATGAAAAACAACCTCGGCTTTTTCATAGTTATTTTAATAACAGGAGGATTGATCTATTTTGTTCCAGATATTATAGAAGGATTACTGTCAGCAAAAGATTCCATTATATTGACTACTATAGGCATAGCCTCTTGGGTTTTATCTGTAGTAATTCTAATGGGATTAATCAAAATCTCCCTAAAATTCTGCGACAATGAAAAAACTGAATTTGCTGATCTTTTCTGTTGCTTTCCTCTGTTTTTTAAATATCTGTTTGGATCAACCCTTTATAGATTAACTGTCTTAGTCGGAATGATACTGCTGATTATTCCAGGGATTATTTGGGCAATTAAGTTTCAGTTTTATGGCTATTTTATTGTTGATAAAGGACTTGGTCCAATAGAAGCCCTGAAGAGAAGTTCTGAGATTACAAAAGGCGCCAAATGGGATTTGTTTGTCTTTAACTCATTACTTTTGCTTATAAATTTACTCGGAGCTATCTGTTTGTTTATTGGTCTGTTTGCTACTATTCCAACTACAATTATTGCCACAGCTTTTGTTTATCGCAGACTAATGTCTCAAATAGAGCTCTCTTATGCGTCCAAAATTGGATAAAAACAGTTGCGTTGCTTTTCTGTTGTTGTTATGCGGCTTCAGCCAAATCATAAAATACTCCCTACTCATTAACTTTAAGACTGCACTAGCATTTTTAAATTAAGCATATACTAGTATCTGTTTGTTGCTAAATTTAGACCTGGTTTGTTTTGATAAAAATCAAATTCTATTTTTTATAGATATGAAACGATTAAAGCAGAAGAAAAGTAGTAAAGTTCAGCAACTGTACATTAGCTGAAAAAAATTTAAAAAAGAATACTATTCTATTATTGCAGTACAATCTGCGTAATATCTTTAAAAAACTTAGATTATAATTGACAAATAAAAGTTAGTCCTAAAATGAAATTAAACTATAAAAAACTAAGGAAGTTTAAAATTAGAACTGCCTTAAAACAAGTTTTTTCTTCATGGATTAACCTGACAACTTTTCTGTTAATCTTTTTTATAATGCTTTTGGCAGCATCTCTAATTTTTTATTACACTGTATTTGCAGTTAAATACTATGATTACACGCAAGATTACAAAAGCTATATACAAAAAGAAAAAAATGATATAGAAAAAATCTTTTTACAAGTATTTCCTAAAGCCTTAGATTGTAAAAATGAAGAAAATTGCCTCAGAGAAACCAAAGCCCAAATAGCAGAATTGATAAAAGAAGAAAGTTTTAAACACAAGCCTGATTCTTTATTTTTTGTTAAAAAAATCAATAATGAGTACTATCTCTTAGGCTGGGAAGGAAAAATTATTAATATTTCAGACAGGTTAAAACATAAAAAGCTAAAAAAACAAAGCAGTTTCTTTGATTATGAACAAAACAACTGCAACTATTTTGGCAGAAAAGATCTCTATGAAAATTCCTGCGAGTTTTATGTTCAGTTTGATCTTAAAGATACAAAAGCATATGTGGCCGGATTAATGCCCCGTTATTATCTAGGTAAACTAGATTTTCTTTTTATGATTTTATTTTTGCCTTTTTACTTTCTGGTTGATTTGTTTTTAGTCTTAAAAGCGCTTATATCCCAAGATTTCTCAACATTAATCAGCATTTCTGAAGGTCTGACTCTATCTGCACTATCTTTGCTAATACTTTTTTCAATCCTATTAACTAGCTTATTTGTATTTTCTTTGATAAAAAAACTATCAGAAAAACACAATTAATATTAATATAATTAACTATTTATTAAATTAAAGGCATTGATTAAGATCAATCTGTATCTAAGCTATAAAAAGTACACATTCATCAAAAGAAGAAACTTAGATTTTATATTCTTTCCACAAATTGTCGTCGTCTCCGCTGGTAATAACTTTACTGTTAACCATTAACTTTATTTTTCCATTGGCAAATATTTGCTTGCAAATCCGTAGACTAAAAGAATCCACTTTTTGCATCTTGATTTCTGCCTAAAAAACAATCTTTTAATTTTTACTTTTAAAAAATTATCACAATTCGATTTAATCTTGAAAAAATTTGTTATAAACTTGTTTTGTTAAATAGAGGATATAATCAATATCGCTTTCTTTATAAATAGAAACCGAACTAACATGTTGATTCCAATATTTAAAACTATTTGGTAAATATTTAGCTTTCTTTTCCGGATCTTTAATGTCTTCAGGTTTTGTCCGGAGCAAATCTATTCTTAGTTTTGATTTACCTGGGACTACATTAATAAGATTTTTATTATTAATCTTAAAAGCAATATGGCTTCTAACAGAATGAATCTCTATATCCGAATCAATTTCCAAGACTCGTCGTGAAAATTCATCAAATAATTCTTTGCTTTTTGTCCATTGAGGCTTAAAATGATCTTCAATTGTGTATTGTCTTATTTCTTTGGAAACTTTATCAATATCTTTATTCTTGCTAATAGCTTTAATGCTTTCACTTTTTTCTGTTGCTTTTATTTGATTAAAAAGAAACAGATTGTTTTCGTATTTTTTTACTTCCCAAAGCTCAATTGGTAAATCTTGAAACCCAATTGCTTCTTGTTGATATCGGGTAAATGATTGGGCAATAAAAATTACTCGCGATTGCGACCAATCAATATCTTCTTTTTTTAAATTTTTTTTAGTTTTTTCATTATATTCAAGAACAAAATCAGCCTTATTATTAAGAAGTAATGATAGATAAGCAAAACCTTGATCAATGACCGTAAAGTTTTTATCTTTTTTATATTCAATGATCACAAAAGAGTTTGTTTCTTCATCAAAAGCTAATGTGTCAACCCGAAGATTTTTTAAGGAAAATTCAGAGGAGATAAACTTTAACCCAAAAACCTCGCTTAAGTTATTTTCCACGATTTTTTGCAAATCTTTCTCAAGTTCTATTTTTTTCTCTTTTATTGAAATAAGTTTCCCCCCAGCTTTTTTATAAATTGCCATAGTCATATTTTAACAAAATTTAGATATAATTTTATCAACGATTTATGCCAAAAAAGCTTTCTTTAAAATTTAAATGGAGCAATGTTTTTAACAAAATAATTAAAGTTTCTGCTTTAATTTGGTTTTTAACCATTATTGGTTTTGTTATTTTAACTTTTTATGTTGCCGGTATTAGAAAAGAAACTTTTGATAAGGCTCCCGATATTTATGGATATTTGGCAATTGGTTTAATAGGTTTTGGTTTGATTTCCTTTTCAATGGCAACCTTATTTTTAGCAATTAAACTTATTAGCCAAAACTTTCAAAAAAAACAAAATATTTTTATTTTCCTGTTGAAGTTGTTTTTTGCTTTATTAATCTTTCCTTTATATCTTTTTATTTATGTAATAAATCCATTGAAGTTAATAAAAAATTTAAAATCTTTAAACTTTTCTTTTTTAAAACATTTTTCTTTTAAAAACTTTTTTAAAAAATTAGCTATTTTGCTTTTTATTTTATTTATCTATCTTCCAGTTTGGTTTATCGGTTATTTTGTTATTTTTTATTCAACCCTTGAGGTTTTAGGATATAATCCCATTCCTCTTCCCATTTCTGGCACTGGCTCAATGTATCCAACCTTTCCTAAAGGCCAAGGAAAAGATCCCAAAGAATTAGGAAAACAAATAGTTGCTCAAGCAGGGATGATTCGATATCCAAATGGAGTGGTTATTTTTGGAAAAAGATTTTTAAATTACGAGCTTCAACGAGGTGATATTGTTGTGGTTTACAATAATAAAATAAGAGAAATAAGCGAAAAGATACATGAGAAGCCATCTGGTTGGGTAAAGAGATTAATTGCCTTACCCGGAGATAGTATTGAACTTCGAGGTGGGATTGTTTACTTAAATAATCAACCATTAAAAGAACCATACACTGCCAAAGCTCATTCTACTTTTGGCCAAGGATTTTTAAGTGAGTGTAAAAAAGTGGTTGTTCCTCAAAATCATATTTTTGTTATGGGTGATAATCGCAAGGGGAGTAGTGATTCGCGAGAGATTGGTTTTATTGAAATTTCTGCGGTTAAATATGTTTTGCCAATTAAGGATCAAAAGGGAGATTTAATAAAACACTGGCGGGATACCACAAAAGATTTTGATGAGTCATCAAAAATAAGACTGGATAAAGAAAAATATTTACAACTTCTTAACGAAAAAAGAAAAGAATTTAAAGTAAAACCTTTAAAATACCAAAAAAAACTTCAGTTATCAGCGCAAAAAAGAGGCGAGATAATTTTAAAATATAACGATTTTTCTTTTGAGGCAACAAAAAGCGGCTACACGATGGAAAAAGCAATGCGAGAGGTAAATTATTTTAATATTGTTTGGGGCGAGGCGCCGACTCAAGGATATTTTGAAGCGGAAGAGTTGATTGAAAATCAATTTCAATTTCCAGAAACAAAAGAATTTTTGCTTAATAAAGATTATCAGGAAATTGGTATCGCTGAGGTTGAGGGGGAGATTAATGGTTGCCCAACTCAGGTGATTGTTCAGCATTTTGCCGGCTATGTTCCTCCTAACTATTCAAAAGAAGTAATTGAAAGTTGGCGGTTACTTCTTAATCGATTAAAAGAAATCCAACCAGGCTGGCAAAGTGTAAAAGATTATAAAGAGTTTTATGAAAAAAACAAAACCGATGTTGACAGAATCAATGAAATTATTAGCATAAGAATCAATAATATCTCTGCCATTGTTTCCCGAATGGAGAAAAATCAGTGGTTAACAAAAGAAGAGGAAGCAATGATTAAAAATGATGAGGTTTTATCTAAAGAACAAGAAGAGATTGCGACAAGATTAAATAGTCAGTGAATGAAGAATTACTACTAAGTTGGGGATTATTTTAATCAATATCTTCTTTTGCAGGTTTAGATCACTAACCAATATTTAAGTGGCATTCTGATAACTTTTTTGCTCATACGGCTGATATCTAAATAAATTTTTTCATAATCTTGAGCGATAACATTTTTGTAATTTGTTTGTATTACATTCCAATCAAAATGTCAAGTTCAATTGTATTCCAATCCAATCAAAATTATTCTCAGCAATTTTTTTACCTTTTTTCTTTAAAAAATCAAGCTTGATTTATTTTTTAAGATGCTGTGGTTTATAAAATAATTAAAGTTGAAGTTTTAAAAGTTAGTAATTCGGGGTGGAAATGTTTTTTGGAGTGATAATTAATTTAAATTAGAATTTTATTTTTTTGGGAAGCGGGGAGAGGGGGAAGGAAGAATAATTGTCTAACTTTTTGCTCTTCTTAACTATTTTTACTAACTTAGGCGGGGGTGTAATATCTCAAATTTTGGGATAGATATAATTAGATTGTCAATTCGGCAAACTTATTATATCTTGCTTTTTCAAATTCCTTTTGATCAACGCGCAGAAACGCCCATTTAGTTCCGGTGTACTTGCTAATTTCTTCTATCCAGCGTCTGCACTGTAAATCCTTTGCCGCAACATCGACATCCTCGCGTCCTTTTGTTTCTACAATCACGATATTATCTTTTGTTTTGACGATAAAATCAGGAATATAGCGACGTAAAAACCCGTCCTTTGCGATATATGGAATTTTAAGATTTACAGTCCTTGTTTCATTTTTGATAAAAGCTTCAACATCGTCTGCTCCGTCGAGAAATTTTACAAATTTTGCCTCAAAATCGTTATCAACCGGTGTAAAATTCAAAACGCACTTTTGCGCCGCCACTGCAAGTTTTGTCCACGGGAATGGTTTAATTTCCGACGCTCGAGTTCTCCTTTCCTCAAGCTTCATTTTTTCCGATACAATCGTTAAATTATTAATAGCGTCAACAAAAACGGAAACAATCGCGCCGCGCACTTTGGGGTGATTGAGCTTTTTCAGAGTTTCCAGATTGGTAATATCAACTTTTTTGCCGAAGAGATGTTGCGCGATGTATTCTTTGACTTGCGGCGCGACCTTATCAAAGTGTCCAGGAATTCTCGCAAATCGCAAAACCGCGTTGGTAATACTCGCAATATACATTTGTGGATTGTCCGCGTAGGGAAATTCCAGTACTTCTCTGGCTTCCTCTTTTTTCGTCAGCATATCAACCTTGCGCAAAGTTACATCCCGAGCCTGTAGAGAACCATAATCGAACAATCTCTTTTCTAAGGCACTTGCCTGCAACTTTTCAATCCCTTTAATCGAATGCGTCAAACCGCCAGAAAGCATTGGTACTTCTATATCAAATTTTTCTTTGCCTTCCTCGACCTGAATAATAATCGGCGGAGTATACGCTTCTTCAAGCGAGGTAAATTCTACTTTTACGCCCTGCTCGACAAGTGCCTGCTCAATTAAATCATGGAATTCCGGATGCTCTATAACTATTAGTTCTTCTACTAATTCTTTTTCTTCCGGCCACATTTTTCGTAAACCTCTTCCCAAGGTTTGTTCCGGAAAAATTTTGGCTTTGGCGCTAAAAGATCTCAAAGGCACAACTACTACTACATTTTTAACATCCCACCCTTCGCGCAACATCAAAACAGAAACAATAGCATTATGTGGATTATCCGGTGAATCAATCTCGCGCGCCGCCTTTCTTGCTTTAGCCAAATCCTTTTCGGCAATCTGATCTTTAGTTCTGCCGGAATGAATCGTCAAAGTTTTTTCGCCGCTAAACTCAGGAAAAGTTTGAAGATACTCAGCCACCTCGTCAGCGGCTTTGTTATCTTCGGTAACAAAAAAGATAACCGGTTTTTTCTGAGCTTTTTCAAGAGTCCTTTTCATAACTTTCCACTGCTTAATGCCAGCATCTATCTGAACCCGATACTTTTCTGCCGCATTTTTACTTTCAAACTCTGGAACATTTTCAAGTTCGGCAATTTTGGGACGCTTAACAATGTTATCTTCAATCGCAGTGCCTAAATCGTAATCGGTAATAATATGCGCAAAAAGCCGCCCATCCTGATCTTTAGGCGTTGCTGAAAAATCAAGCTGGCACATCAGTCCTGCGGTCTCGTAAAGATTTTCAATCGCCTTATACCAAACAAGTTCTTCGCTCCACACGCGATGCGCCTCGTCGTTTAATACCATCACATTTGAAAGATGAGACAATCTGTCTTTAAGTTTTGCAAAAGAAACAGCAATCTCGCTCGGCGGCTTTGGCCCCAAAATATTCTGCACCGGATTTTCTGCTTCTACATTCTCCCGCTCAATAAACTTCTGCCAGTTCAAAAGATAAAGCATTGCCGGGCGGGTAGCTTCCCGTTCCTCGTCTGGACCAATAACATCAAGTTGAAAATCTGATGACCATTCTGGCGGAATGAAAGGAAATTTTTTGAAAATTGCGCCTTCAAAAAATTCCGGATTCTTTGAATCACCGAATAAGCGGTCTAGCACAATCAAGTTCGGTGCGATAAGCACAAAATGTTTTGTAAAATCTTTCCGCTTTTCTTTTGTCGCGTTGAAATACGACCAAACAATTGCCATCGCCATTACCATTGTCTTGCCCGAACCCGTCGCCATTTTGAAAGCGTATTTTGCCCACTTGTCCGCGCTTGGATCAACCGGCACTCTGGCATCCAGTTTTTGCGCCAACTGATACAAGCTGCGCGCTTCCAAAACTTCGTAGCAATAAATTAGATGTTCAATTGCTTCTCTTTGCGCCCGCCAAAAAGAAAACAGCGTGCCGTCTTTCAATTCGTGGTCTTCCAAAAACCACCACTCCAAAAGCCGCCGAGTCGTCTCGCTCGTGCCTTCTTTGTATCCGCCCTCGCGCCACGCCGCTACTGCTTGTTGCAAGGGGCGAACAAAAGGTAGTGGTGATTGTTTATTGTTTTGCCAGCTTTTCATTGTCGTTTGAATTAATGTTAACGATAGTTTTTATTAGATCAAAAATTACCGAGAAAGACACAAAATCTTCCTTTGTTGCATTTTTACATATCCAATCAGCAAGGTTCTTTTTTTTGCTTTCAATAACAGTCCATTCTTGTTTTTTTGGCTCATCATTATTAGGTATAGATTTTATTGTGAATTTTTCTCCTGTGGATGTTTCCGCGTTCTGAATTAATGAGTCAGCAAAAAGATTTTCAATTCCTTTCTTGACTGAATTTCTATCTTGAAATGGAACACAACGCTTATAAAAAGGCGCATCATCTTCATTAGATTGACTGGTATCGCAATCATACAAAAGTATAAGCGGATGTTGTAAAAATTCCTTAATATGCGTTCTCTTTTTCCAATAATTACTCAGGTCTCCTTTACCATTTTTTGCCTTTAGTTCAATCCTGTCTAAAATTTCTTGCCATTCGGGGTTAAGCTCTGCCGCTTTGTTTAGGTACTGAACATCAATATCACCTTCAACAAAAAGGGAGGGTTTTGTGAGTTCCCGTGATTCATTTATTCTTGCTTCAAGTTCTGTTTTCTCTTTCTCTAATTCGGCAATACGCCCTGTCTGATCGGCAATCTTTGCGTAAAAAGTTCTATTCGCTACTTCTAACTCCTTATAGTCATCTTTCTGTACTGGTAATATTCTGTTAGTGTTTGCCGAGCTCTTTTTGAAAATTTCATAAAAGGAGGCTGTCGCTGGAGCAAGAGCGATAGTGGTTGCAGAATGAGTTGCAATAACAACTAAAATTCCTTGTGAAACAAAGTAGTCATTCAAAATTACAAAAAAGATCTCTGTGAGAGATGGGTTGAAGTTTGCATCAAATTCGTCAAGAAGCAATACTTTCCTATCTTCATGTTTTACACCCGATAGAGAAGCAAAAGAAAGAGAAATAATAGCTTTTTCCCCATCAGATAAATCCGCTAACCTTCTTGGCTCATCTTCATCAATCGAGCCGTCTTGTTTAAGTTGATATAAGCAAGGTTGCTCGTTTATTTGTAAACTCTTTATGAAGTAATTATCCTTAAATCTGTATTCAAAGCCGAGATTCGCAAATAAATCATTAAGTTGTTTCCAGGGAGGAATTGGTAAAGTTGTTTGGTCAAATTTGTTTCCCGCTTCACCTGCTTTTGCCTTGGCATCATAAACATCTAATGCATAGTTAAAAAATAATTCACCGATGAAGTTGGTGAAAATATCATCGGACTTCCATACAAAATCGGCTGGTAACGCATCCTTAAATTCAGTTTGCGTAATTTGTTTATTGTTGAATTTTTGATCGCCATACTTCTCAATAAGAATTTTTTTTGCGCGCGATGCCGATTCTTTGTAATCCCACAAATGTTCGTTGTTGTGATTTAGAAGGTAATTATTGTAAGCATTCCATGCATTATTTTTATGACTTGCAATAGTTTCGGTTCCTGCATGAGTTAAATCGGGTATATTGATATTCTCCTTGAAAGATCTACGCAAAACATCGTCATGAGTTATATGTTGATCGTCAAGTTTTATGACCGCAGAAATAGTTTTTCTTCCACCATAACTTTCTCTCTGAAAAATAATATCAATTAATTGAGATTTGCCGCTCCCATTTACGCCAGACAGAATTATAAAGTCACCTTCAAAAGTATATGAAAATCCTGAATTAAATGACTTGTAATCTTGATTTAGTTGTATTGATAACCTTTTCATACTTTTACTTCAACTAACTTGGTCGTGTCATTGCCGAAAATATCAATGACTTTGACGAGAACATTGTATTTACCCGACTCTTTGTAATCGTAACTCATAGAAAGCTCCAGCTTCGGATTCTTGCGGGTTCGGTAGCGTTGATTCATGTTGTGGAAAGAGTCGCCGTTAAAATCCCAGTCCACTGCCCAGTAGTCTATAAAGTCGCTCCAGTTTTTGACTTTGCCCTTCACCTCTTCCGGCAAGAGTTCTGGATTGGGAATGATAAAGTCTTTAAGTGTTATGGTAACTTTTTTGCCTTCTATTTTTGGTTCAACCTCTAGATACGCCAGCTCAAAAAATTGAATATCATGCTTCTTCACATCTGTTGGGGAAATCTCCATCACTTCTCGTGGGATTTGCAAAGTCGCTAGCTTCACGCCGTATTTTTCTGCTTCCTCTTTCACTAGATCGTGCAAACCCATCTCCCATTCCCAACCAAGCATATCCAGCCTTTTGATATTGTTTTCCTTGCACTCCTCCAGCGCCTCGCGAATCTCTGAAAACGTCACCGGCGCGTCCACCGCACCCACATGCACAAAACTCTTCCCTTTCTTGCCGTGCAAGTGGGTAAAGCCATCCACCGGCTCGGCGTGGTAAAGCTCTAAAATAAATTTTATGTAATCCTTGTATTTTCCATTGAGCTTTGCCCAGCGGTGGCGCTCGTATTTGCCCAAGTTTTGCACCACAAAGGGCTTGGCTCCCATATCCAATAGCCGCTTGCGGGTAGTGTGGATGGCAAACCTGCCCAAGTCCGACATAATCCATCTTCTGCCAAGTTTTTCCGCCACCACTCCGGTTGTGCCAGAGCCGCAGAAGAAGTCAGCGACGAGATCGCCTTCGTTGGATGCCGACTTTATTACTCTTTCTAATAACGCAGAAGGTTTTTGTGTTTCGTAGCCAACTTTTTCACTACTTTGAATGGGAGCAACCTCATCATCCACCCACAAATCAGAAATTAAGAGTCCTTCAACTTCAGAAAGATATTGTTTCTTTGAGTATCTACCGTTTTTGCTCTTATAGATTCTTCCTTCTTGCCACCATTTTTCTAAGGTCTCTAAAGAATACAACCACGGAGCTACCCTTCCGCGAAATTCAAATTGCTTTCGTTTGGCATGCCGCTGAACTCCTTGTGCTTCAATTTCTATTAAACGATACCTACCCTTACCATCGTTATCGTCATAGATATACGGTTTCAGAGCTTTACTATCTAATTTTCTATATATTTGATTATAAATATGATTTTTAGATTTGGAATACCAAAAAATCACATCGTGTTGCGTACCAAATGATTGAGACTGAGCTTTGGGACTATTGGTTTTTTTCCAAACAATCTCATTTAAAAAATTCTCCCTTCCAAAAATTTCATCCATCAAAATTTTTACATAATGCCCAACATGCCAGTCCAAATGCACATAAATTGAGCCGTCATCTGCCAAAAGTTCCTTCATCAAAACCAGCCGGTCATACATCATTTGAAGGTATGACTGCATACCCTTACCCCAAGTATCGCGGTACGCTTTTACCTCCAGCGCGGACGGCTCTTTGGTCACTTCGGCTTGATCGCCGATATTGACAGTAAAAGAAAAGTCGTCGCCCGTGGCAAAAGGCGGGTCAATGTAGATAAGATTGATTTTTCCAGCAAACTCTTTAAGAAGTGATCCCATTATCAAAAGATTGTCGCCCCAAATGAGCCGATTTTTCCAGCCCTCCTCACTGCCTGCCCCAAACAATTCCTCTTGCCTGACTCCGCGAGGCAGATTGATTGTCTCAATCGTCTGAAACGGCAGTTCCACCCGCTCAACTTCTTTTCGTTTACCGGGCCAGACAAGCTCTGTTTTATCAATTGACTGATTGCGGTTATTGTTTTTCGTCATAGCTATTTTTTAGTTATTAAATCATATGCCAAACTAGCCAATGCAATATAATGAATAGCTAAATTTTTATCTAGATCACGTGCCGGTGTGTGAGCTTTTTCATTCCTTAAAAACTGTATTGACATATGTAAAAACTTAACACCTTCGAAAAAATCTTTTTCAGCTTCATCTCTTGGTTCATGTCCAAATATTTTCTTATAATTCATACTATTAAAAGCATCTGTTGCTCTTTCCTTGCCGCTAACTTCTTTTAATTTTTTCCGAACAACTTTGTATGCTTCTTCCACGGCATTGAAATAATGCCCATTATTAAGCAATTTCTGGACATGATTAAAAATATCTTTTTGTAACTCAATATTAATATTTCCATCCTTATATGTTGCCTGCGACTTATTCTCTACTCTAATCTTCTCACCTAAAAGCCTCTCGGCAATTGCTCTTGCCGCTTCTATTCTTGAAGACGGAAAGTCTGATTTATTCAGGCCATCTATTAAAATTTGCGTCTCTATATACTCAATAAGTTTTATTATACTTTTTCCTACAAGTTTATTATCAGCTTTTAACCAAAAACCACGCATGCGGTTTGCTTTTGATCCGCTGGCGTAATTATATTTTTCTGCATAAATATCAACACCAACTTCGTCTCTAAAAAATTCACCCATCGTGCGATCAGAAAAATTAAGCACATATCCATGCTCCATTTGAAAGAGTTTTTCTAGAATTTGTTTTTCGTTTGTTGATAAATTCGCCATAGTTAATTAATTAAATCATTGTTTTGTCACTTAACAATTTGGTGACAATGATGGTGTTTTTAATAACTAATATAGTTTTTCCTTTTCCTATTATAAACCATTAACTTATAAGATTACTAACAATTTTTATTAAAACATCTTTATCTTTTGGATTACTAGTTGCGATTAAAAGTGAAAGAGCGGTTAAAGCATTATCATTAATTTTTTTCTCTCGGTTGCTCGATAGAGATAATTGTTTTTATCTAAAAAATAAACAAACAAAAAAGAGGCGATTCTTTTGTTGCCGTCAATAAACGAATGATCTTTAATCACCAAATACAAAAGATGGGCTGCTTTTTCCTCAAGCGAAGTATACAGTTCCTTTTTGCCCAAAGTTTGATAGATATAAAGTCTGATAGATATTGTCAATTTTCTCGTCAGCGGCAGTTGTTGCAAATTTTACAACAACTGATTTGCGGTTTAATTCGCCTTCTTTAAAAACATTTTTAATATGCCGCGAAATAACAGACTTGTCTCGCCCAAATAGCGAAGCCATTTGATCAAGAGAAAACCAAACCGTCTCTTTTTCAAGCTGTACTTCCAGTTTTGGTCCGTCTTTTGATTTATAAATTATAATCTTGTCTTTTTTAAATTTCTGTAAAGAGAGAGTTGAAGTTTAGAGTATGATTTTAAGATAAAGGAGGGTTGTTTAATAATTTTTTATTGAATAAGGAAGAGGTTATTGGTCTTTTTGTATTTATTTTAGCCTCCCATAAAAGCCTTGTTTATTAATAAAAAAAATTGATTTTTATTTTAGTTTTGAAGATAAAGTTTTTAAATTAGATAAAAAAATTAATTTTTTTCAGGCTTGAATTGCCGTTTTTATATATGTAGTTTACTTTTTTTATTTTATTCTGTTGGTCTTCTTCTGGATAAAGTAAAGTAAATCTGTTTCCTGCTTCTGCATCTTTTGCTGATTGCTTAACCGAAATTTACATAGTTTTGCCGGTTTTAAAAATAACCCTACCATCATCAATAATCCACAGTTTCCCTGCTCCTTTTGTGATGCAATGGGAATTTTTTCTTGAGAAGTAATAACTGATGATTTTTTTGAAAGATAACCAATAAAAAATCCTACTAAGACAAAAACTAACCAAGCTAACAACTTGACAACACTGCCTTTAGGCATACTGCGCAAAGCGAGATACATAGCCAACACTTCTTTATCAATTTATACCATCAAATGATATGGGATTAGGTAAGGAACCATTAAAGGACGCAAGAACATTCTTTATAACGTATAACCTGTCTGCCGATGAGGCAGATCTCCCAGAACTTTTGTTTAAAAGTTATTTCAAAATACGACTTTTATTTTGATCCTAATAATGTCAATAGAATAAGGACAGAAAAAAAGAGAAAAGGAAAAATAAAGATATATATTAACTGTGGTTGATTATGAAAAGAAAATTACTTATGCTCGGAGTTATTATTCAAAATCTTCCTCATCTGCCTTTTATTTTTTACATCTGTATCTATCTTCATAAACTACTGTATGATAACTTTTACATCTTGGACGATATATATTTTTACCAAATATTATTCTTCGCAAATATTTTTTAATTTATGCTTCAGATGGTATTTGTTTAAGTTTATAAATACCGATAAATTTTATCTAATTTTGTACCAACTTATTTAGATTACCCCCATATAAAAACACTCTTGATAATTACCAAAATTAGTATTAATTTTAGGAAATTGATCATAAAATTACTGGAAAGTTAAAGTTTCTAAAATTTTTCTTAATACTCAACATACAATCTTTCTTCTTCTTCCATTAAATGCCGAAGTTATCTTTTCACATTCTTCATCGCTTGCTGAACATGAGGTTTATTTCTTAAGTCTAAAGTAAAGAAAGTGGGGTGGATTTTAGATTTTGTTCTTTTTCTTGAGATTCAGGCAAAGATTATATAAAGTATTGTAGAATTATTTTATGGAACAAACTCCAACCAAGCAACCGTCATTAACTTTATCTAAAATTCAAATTCCAAAAACACCTTTATCTTCTGATTGGCGACCATCTGATACTTCTCCTAATCCGGATATTCCTCTTAATTTCTGGCAATTCTTAACTGGTCATCCTGCGGTTTTTACTAATGCCGGTGATTTTTTTGAAAAGGGGAAGCTTAAATTACCTGAGAGTGAAAATTTTTATTGGACATATAATGAAGAAGGAGATGTAATAAAAATTACAGAGCCTATCTTAGGCCAGCCTCCTGAAAAATTAATTCATTCCTCTTGGCTTGGAGTTCAGGATAATCTTAGAATTTATGTTTTAGCAGATTTAACCGAATTAAAAAGAAAAGCGAAGGAGAGAGGGATTACTATTACAACCTTATCCTCAGGAATTGGTGTTTGTATTGAAAGACAAGTGCCTTCTTTTAAAAAAGCAAAAGATGAACAAGGTCAAGTGATTTTGCAAGAAGATGGAGAAAATCCCCAAATCCAATATGTTTTTTTTCTTGATTCTAAAAAATTTAGCTCACAGGCCGATGCTCTGCTTTTAGTTGATGAGATAAAAAAACTTCATTCAGAAACTGCCAAAAACTTATTAAGCCATCTTTTAGTGTCATCAGAAATAACTCAAAGAAACGCTCAAACTTGGATAAAAGTTTTATCAGACAATAGTTTTTTAAATAGCATAATTTCTCAAATTACCGAAGATCGCCAAATGCAGACTTTTATTCAAGAAACACTGCAAGAAACCACAAAAGCCATACAAGCAATATACAGCCAACTGAAAGATTTTAATACAAAGATAAAACAGAGATTAGGTTCTGATGGAGTAACCCCCCTTTCTCAAAAGTTAATAAAAAAAACCATAGAGCAGATGAGAGCCCTAAAACCAAAAACATATTTTTTACCAATAACTAAGGCTGAAGCAAAAGCTTTAATAACTGTTAAGGTTTTAGAAAGAATTAGAAAAAGAGCCCAAGTAATTATTTCTAGCATAGAGCTTACTGATGAACAAAAAGAGGAAAAATTAAAACAAATGCTTGAAAAAACAATTACAAGACTAACTGCTTATCCATTAACTATTACTACTCAAGAAACCACCGCAGTTGCTGTTTCATTAGCTGATAAACTAACCTCTGATCCAAAACAATGGCTAATGGAGGCAGTGGCTGAAAGAGGAAGAGAAATGCTTTTGGATAATCTTGCTCCCAGTGTTGGGATGTTTGAGTATTTGAAGTGGAACAATGAAGAGATTAGAGAAAAAATGTCAAATTGGCGTAGTCAAAATCCGCAGGAAGCATTAACTCTTGAAAAGTATATGGAAATCACTGGTATCTCATTAGTCAGAGCCTGGCTTGAAAAATGTGGTTTTGAAAAAGAAATGGAACAACTTCAACTTGCTTATTTACAAGCCAGACTGGAGAGTTTAACCCCAGATCAGCAAAAAATATATGAGCAAACTGAAAGAGCAATAGAAGCAAAAATTAAACAACTAATCGAAGCAATAATCAAGGAAAAAAAAGGCTCAACTACTCATCCGGTAATTGATATTTTTGGAGAAATAGAAAACATTATTAAGCAAGTTGAGAATGAAGAAGTAAAACAAAAACTTTTTAAGGTCTGGCGAGCAAAAAAAGCAATTGCCCAAAAACAAAAAGAACTAACTGATCTTTTTATTACATTAACATCACATTTAACAGGTAAAGGTTATGGAGGCTGGAATAAGATTAGAGGAGAAATGAGGTCTCTTCTTGAATCTTCACCATATTTTATCTCTCTTTTTGGTGAGTTAAACTGCGCTGGTCGAATGGTTTTGGTTTCCTCAATGCTTGAGACAGCCAAAGTTTTCAAAAGAGAAGATTTAGTGACAATGACAACCTATGCTCATTCTTTTTTGGGCGGCTTTGATGTTTTGGGGGTTGGTCGGGTGATTGAGCCTTCAGGAGATTTATTTAGTTCCTATTTTGGTATTCCAAGAAGACCTGTTTTTGAAGGAAAAGTTGGTAATACAGATGAGATTATTTTTCAGTTTCCGCTTGATATTGGTTTGTTAACTTCGGTTGGGAATAATTACTTAACTTATTTACCAAATATTACTGCCTTAAGATTAGAACATTTTTTATTAGAGCAGTCAGGGTTTTTTCAAGATGCATTTTGGTATAGGCTTTCGGTAAGTTTTTGGGGAAAAAATCAAGAAAGCCTGGACTGGATATTAGCAATGACACGAGCCGCCTCAATCACTGATAGATTTCCTTATCCTTTTTATTATTTATTAGAAAGTTCTATTTTTAATCAAGCAGAACAGACCATTCAACAAGCTATTAAGTCTAGCGATCCTCAAACACAAGCCCTTCTTCCTTATTTAAATTTTAATCTTTTGCTAATGAAAAGAACTCTTGAAAATAATGAAAAAGCAAATAGACTAAAGGATAGAATTAAACTACCAGAAGATAAAGGCGGTTTGAAAATTGAGATTTCTGATGATGAGTTTTCCCAGTTTTCCGTTCGAGTTGATGAACTTTTAAAGTTGCTTTCCGGTATTTTGTTACCTTATGAGTTAACTGAGAAACAATTTAATAATTTAACCGAAGATCAATTGCGAGAAATCATCTGGAATCCTAACCGTTTTCCGATACCAAGGTTAACTGAAAAGGTAGAAGTTTATTGGGAGATGCCGAGAAAAGTAAAAATTAAAGTTGAGAATGGAAAAGTTTCTTGAGATTTGTTTCGAGAGGATGAAGATAATAGTGAGATAAATTGAACTATAACATCTAATACTAAAAAAATTAACTTAATTTCTAATTAACCTAATTGGATTAAAATAAAAAAAAATAATAAATTTTTAGTCAATAATAAATAGTTTAATACTTATATTTTTATATTGGTTTCTTGAAGTGTCTTTATTTTATTCAAAACTATTCAAAGCACATCTTAACATTTACTTAAGAGTAGATTTTCCTTTTTTTGTTTTGAAATATCTCTCTCTTTTTTGCCCGTCTTCTTTAGAAAGATGAGCTTCATAGTAAATGAGTCTAAATGGCCTGCGAGTTTTTGTTGATTTTGAATTACCTTGTTGGTGTTCTTTAAAACGGCGTTTTAAGTTGGTGGTAAAGCCAATATATAATTTTTATCTTTTAAACTTTGCAGAATATAAACATAATACACAAAATCTTATTCGTAAGATGTGGCTATAAACCACTTTGAGTTTATGGCCGTGCACCCACTTGATGAGCGGCTCCCCTTAAAAGACTTGTTCTTGAAAAGAAAAGTTGAATTTGAAATTGATTTAAATATGCTGAAAAATTTCTTTGAGTTAAAAAGATTTTACCAGCAACAAAATGTATGATATAATAATTAAAAATGAAAAAAGAATCAGAACAAAAACCACAAAAAATAGTTGAATATTGGGAAACAGAAAGATTACCTTCAATGCATAAAACTTCTCTAGAGTTTAGACAAGCTTTATCACTTTCTTATAATCCTGAATATTTAAGAGTTTTATATGAAGCGCCCTTTTTACCTTTTGAGGAAATTGAAAGGAGTCAATTTGAAAGAATAAAAAATCTTGTAACTTTAGCTTATGAAAAAATTCCTGTTTATAGAGAAAAATATCATAAAGAAGGTTTTGAACCGGGTGATCTTAGAAGTTGGGATGATTATCATCGTTTGCCCGTAATAACAAAAGACGAATTAATTGACGCCTTTCCTCACCAATGTGTAAATCCTGATTATAAAATTGATGATTTATTTCCAACACGCTCAAGCGGTTCATCTGGAAAAACATTAAGGATATATGTTGATCCACAAGCAATTATCACAGACACCCTCCAAGGTATTCGCCAATTTTGGCTACAAACCGGGGGGGGGTTACAATAAAGATCAAACTATAGCTCATGTTTATACTGTACCTTGGTGGGTTGATTCATTAGGCAATGGTGATTATCAATCTATATTTATAAGCAGTTTAATTAATCCTCAAGAAGTAGCTAAAATTTTAGAAGAAGTTAAACCAGATATATTATCACTATATCCAACAAATCTTGAATCAATACTTCCTTTTTTATCTGATGAAGTAAAAGAAAGATTAAAACTCGTTGTTGTCCATTCAGAAATGTCATCTAAAGAAGAAAGAGAAAGCGTCAGTGAAAAATTAGGTGGTGCTCCTGTATTAGATGAATATAGTTCAGAAGAGTTAACTAGAATAGCACTTGAACTTCCCTGTGGTCATTATCATCTTTGCGAAGATACTGTAAGAATAGATGTGGTTGATCCTGAAACAATGAAACCAATTAAAAACGGAACCGGTTTAGTTGTAGGAACAAATCTATTAAATACCGCAATGCCTTTTATTAAATATGTTCAAGGAGACTTAGTAACTATTGGAGAACAAGAACCATGTGATATAAGTTGGAGACAGATCGAAAAAATAGAAGGTAGACAAAACGATGCTTTTCTACGAAGTGATGGTTTGATTATTCCGGCTGGAACAATTTTAGATATTAGTTATAGATGGATGTTTGATATTGGAATCAATATTCAAGAATTCGAAATAGTTCAAACTTCACCTACAAGTTTTAGAATTACTTTAAAAGAAGAAAATTTACTTAAAGATCCGGAAAAACAGCAAAAATCTTTTAGTCATTTGTATCAACTATTAAGTATTGTCTTTGGTCAAGATATTAATATAGATTTTTCAATTGTTAAAAATTTTCCTAAAGAATCACAACGAAAAAGAAGACCAATAAAAAGGGAATTTTAATATGAAAAAAATTCAATTTAATAAACTTTCAAAGCAGGATCAAACTCTAATTAACGAAGCAGAAAAGGCAATAAAAAACGCTTATGATCCTTATTCTCAATTTTATGTTGCATGCGCTTTATTAACTAAAAAAGGAAATATTTACAAAGGAGTTAATATCAATACCTGTGCATATGGAGGAATTTGTGCTGAAAGATCAGCAATTTCCCAAATGGTAACAGCCGGTGAATATTGGATTAAAAAAATTGCCATCATTGCCAAAAGTGATTATTTTAAGGTAAAAATTCACTCAGGACCCTGTGGTATCTGCCGGCAGCTTATTTGGGAGTTTGCCGAATTAACAAAAGAGAATATTGAAATATTGATTTCTGATTCAGATAAAAATAAAATTTTGATTACTTCAATCAAACAACTTCATCCTTTAGGATTTGGGCCAAGACTTTGTTTTGGAAAGTATAAAAGGTATTTGAAGTGAAAACTTTTTTACTTTTTATTTAATCTTCTCCTCCTGACTTAGTCACTCCTTTTCCTGTTATTGGATTTCCGCCTCTTTGAGGCTAAGTTTGGCTTATTTGTCTTTTTACTTCTTCAACCAAAGCATCAACTTTAATCCCTGCTTCTTCTCCAGCACGAATAACATTTGCCATTTTGGTTAAAAGCTCTCCTAAAAATGATTGTCTTTCAGGTGATTGAGACATAGAAAGCTATTATAATATAATCAAATGGACAAATCAAAAAAACAACTTATCTTCACCCGCATTAACGAGCTTTTTGCGAAAATTGTTGAGACAAAAAACTCTCCCGCTTTTGCCAAATTCTTAAGATTTATCAGAAAATTTAACCACCGCTCACCTTTTAACAATGCTTTAGTTTTTGCCCAAAATCCTGACTGTTTTTACTGGGCAACAGAAAGAGAATGGGAAAAAATGGGAAGAAAAGTGAAAGAAAACGCCAGGCCTATGGTCATTCTTTTTCCTTTCGGGCCTGTTGAGTTTGTATATGACTATAAAGATACCGAAGGAAAAGAAATCACAGAAGATAGACTTATTTACTGGTGGAAAGAAAAACCAGAGACAAGATATAAACTTTACATAGATTCAATATTTAATAAAACAATTGATTTTTTAAAGAAAATAAACATAGAGGTTGAAGTATTGAAAAAAGGAATACCAAAAGAATATCTTTTTTATGACAAATCCATAGGAATAGCTCAACATATAAGAGAGGCAATTTTTGAAAAAAGAAAAATAATCCTTCATCAGAAATATCAAAACAAAGAAGATATTAAAGAAGCTTATGCTACATTAGTTCACGAAATTGCTCATCATTTTTTAGGACATTTAGGAAAACTGACAATAGAAAAAACTGATACAAAAGGAGGAAAAAAATATAAAAAAATTGCTGATGACAGAAGTTTTTTTGAAACAAATATTCAAGAACTTGAGGCAGAATTGACTGCCTGGATTGTTTTTTCGCTTTTTGGTCTTGAAAAAAGATCAGAAGAATATATGGCTATGTATTTAATCGATAAACAAGATTTTTCCAAAATTAACTTCAGTCTTGTTTTTACTACTGCTTGGAAAATAAGGGAAATAGGAATGGGGAATTTTAAGGTTTAAAAAAGATTTGTCGCCTTTATAAAAAAAGACTTGCGAAGAAATATTTTTAAAATCTAAAATTAAACTGAAAAATATTATTAATTTAAAAATGTAATGAAAATGTATGGACGCTGAAGCATTGCTTTCAAAATTAGAAAATCTTTATTTTAAAACAAGAATTTCTTCAACAAGAAAAGCCTTTTTTCTTTCAATTGTCAACTATATTGATTTTGTTTATAAGAAAAAAGAATTAAATTTTATTTTCAACTTATTAGAAAAGCAAAAACAAGAAGATTTAAAAGAAATAGATGAAGCAAGAAAAAATGCTTTTGTTGAATTAAGAAAGGCTTTTAATAAGATAAAAAGTTTTGTTGAAAAAAAGAAGATAAAAAACGAGGGCGTATTATACGAATTAAAAGAATTTAACGCTTTTGAAAAAGGAACAGCTCAAACTACCGGAGATGAAATAGAAGTAAGATACAGTATTTTAACTCGATCCTTATATTATTTAATGAGATCAGAAGGCCTAAAATACAAAAATTTTTATCAAAAATTCGCCAAATTTACTGATGATTTCAAAAATATTGAATGGTCCTTTTCGCCTAATGTTTATAAATATCTGGATTTACTGCCGAAAATTGGAAGAATAAAAGAATCAAGGCCGTGGTTTTCTTTCGACAAGCTAAACAATTTTTACATATATTTTATGAAAATTGAAGACCTTCAAAAAGAAGCCCGGGAAAAACTTGACTATTTTGAAACTATTGGTCTGGCATTGTTAAAAGAAGATATAAATACAATAATTAACAAAGAAGAAGAACCGACAAAGTTTGTAAAAATAAATGATTACAAATATTATCTTGATTTATTGCATTTTTTTATCAAAGAAGCTGTTTTTGAACTAAAAAAACAAAAAGAAGTCAAAAAATATAAATGGGAATATGATCCAAATAATGCTGTTTTTACAGTAAATAGCAAAAAAGTTAATCTTAGAAAAGAAAGCTTTAGGGCAAAAATGCTTGAATTAATAACCAAAAACCAAAAAAATATTAAAAAAATCTGGTATTGGGACGAAATCGCAGAAAAAATAGAAAAATTAAAAGATGAAGAAAAACTTAAAAATAAGATATACGAAACAGGAAGAGATATAAATGAAATTAATGCTTCAAAAACAGGAATAACCAATTTTCTTATTGTAAAAACCCAAACTATTCAGATAAATCCTGTTTATTTAGAATAAAAAATCGGCTCCAAATCGGCTCCGAAAGTCTCCAAACCCTATTTTATAGACTCTTATCATGCAAGAAAACAGTCTTGAAAAAAATAAACAATCAGGTTTTGAAAATATTTTGAAAAATGACGAAAACAGACAAAAATTAATTGACTATTTTTCGTTATTAGTTCAAATTGACCAAAGAATAAAAAAGGAAAATGAAACCAAAAATAACAGAGATACAGATTATTCCAGTTAAGCCAAAAAACGGCCTTGTTGCTTTTGTCAGTTTTGTTTTAAATGATGTTTTGTATTTAGGTTCAATTGGAATTATGACAAAACTTAAAGGTGGATACAGGCTTGTTTATCCAACTAAAAAAATAAAAGAAAAAAATATCAATATTTTCCATCCAATCAAAAAAGATTTTGCATTGGAAATTGAAAAAAAAGTAATTGAAGAGTTTGAAAATTTAATGAAAAAGTATGATCGACACAATAGTTTTAACTCTTAAAAAACCTATGTTTGCTATACTTGATCCAAAAAAATTTAACCCGCCGACGAATCTTCTTTATGAAGAAAATAATATCTTCGGCAGTAAATCTTTTTTCAAATGCGTTCAAAATCCGTCTATTGCCGAGCTTAAAAACGGAATTTATAAACCAAGATTAACTGTTTTTAAAAGAATAAATCATCAAGGACTAAAAGAGATAAATCTAAAAGTAGAATTCTCTGCTCCAAAGCTTCTTTATCTTAACAATTTTGATGAATTAGATGAAAACAACTTTTCAGAATTGACAGCAAAATTAAAATTAGTCTTAAAAGATATGGGAGTTTTTATTTTTGAAAAGTTTATTAAAAAAGCTCCTATTTCGGCAGTTCATTATTCAAAAAATATCATTTTTGAAGATTACTCCAATCCTTACTATTACATAAGTCAATTAAAAAATATAAATATTAATAAAAAACTTGATACCAATCAAAGCGATTATAGAAATGACGGTTTAAGCTTTAAATACCGGGCAAATTCATATGAAGTAGTCTTTTATGACAAACTGCATGACCTAAAGCAGACAAAAATTAGTCCTAAAAGAAGCGAGGAAAAAGAAGATAATCTTCTTCAGCTTAATATTCTTGACTGGATTGATCAAAAGCACAAAAAACCGTTTGAAGTTTTAAGATATGAAATAAGACTTAACAACCGACAAAAAATTCTCCAGATATTCAAAAAAATTGGCTTAGATTACGATCTTTCTGAGATTACTTTTTCTAATTTATTTAGCAAAGAAATATCAAAAAAAGTTCTACTTTATTTTTTAAAAGAAATATCTGATGATTTTAATATATTAAAAAGCGGGTTTGGAAATGATTACAAAAAAATCTTTTTTGAAATTCTTTTCAACTTAAACGGCAAAATATCAACTGCTTTAAAAGTTTTCGGAGCTTATATTTTGGCAGATAAATACGGCCAAAGAGAGTTAAAAAATATTTTAAAAAATCAGTATTTTAATTACTGGTACCGCTTAAAAAAACAATTATTTTTAAAACAAAGCAATAGTTTTGAAACAATTTTTTCGCCGATTATCAAGCAAATTGAAGAATTCAAGCCGGTTAAACTTGAAAATTGTAAATTAATGATAAATAATTATAAATATGATTAAAAAAAATCTTAAAGATCAATTTTATACTTTAGAAGAAATAGCTAAGATTCTTAAAGTGTCTTATTTGACTGTTTACAGATGGGTAAAAACAGGAAAATTATTATCTTTCAAAGCGGGAAAGCAATACAGAATTAAAAAAGAAAATTTAGATGATTTTATAAAAAAATATGAATAAAAAAGACTATTCAAAT
>BPJI01000005.1 GCA_026004535.1 Candidatus Parcubacteria bacterium | reverse complement strand
CCGAAAGAAACAAAAAAGGCATTAGAAAAAGCAGAAAGGGTATCCGTAATAAGATATGCTACTCCAGAAACTGAAATTACTGATACACTTAGAGGGGGCACTTGGTATATGACGCCAGAAAGTAAGATATATAAAAAAGAATTTATTCGAAAAGAAGGAGAAAAATCTATGGTGGGAGGTTGGGTAGAGTATAAAAAAGAAATACCAATAAAAAAACCATTTATTATAAAAAATGCAAGTATTGAAAATGGTAGTTTCGCCGTAATCAACGATGGATATGAAAGTATTCTTCCACCTAAAGAAAGGCAATTAGCTAAAGAACTTTGGGATAGAACTTTAGGAGTAGAAGATTTTGATTATCGTACAGTAAATGAAGTAATTGTAGATATTGGGAAAAGAGCAGGATTTCCCAACGAAGAAATAAAACAGGTTTTATCAAGTGATAATAAATTAGATGTTATGTTTGATAAAATCATTGGACAGGGTTTAAAAAAGAAAGGATATGATGCTTTAATTCTTCAAAGCAAAACAGATACTCATATTTTTAAATTAAGCGGGATAGTTAAGGAAACAAAAAAATTAAAATAATAAGTCTTGATTTATAAAAAAAAATTATGGTATAATTAAGTCGTTAATTAAAACCATTTTCAAAAATGCCAATTAATATCTTTAAAACATTGGTAAATGCATTGGCAAATAGAATTAGTTCGTCATCAAGTAGTCGTGGTGGTTCATCGATTCCAACCAAAACCAGCACACCAGCTGTTGCAAGCACACCAGCTGTTTCAAGACAACCAGGGGTGGGTTCTTTAGTTTCTCCTGGGATATTGGGATTAGCAACCGTTGGAGAAACTATGGCTCAAACATTACCAGCAATTGGTAAAGAAATTGCGAGCAAAGCATTGCCAGCAGCTGGTAAGATATTGTCATCAGCTGGTAGGGTATTATCAGGTCCAGTTGGGGTTGTGTCATCTTTGCTTATTCCCACCCGGTTAGGCAAAACAGAGATAGAAAAATACACCCCCGCATCGTTTCGAGAAGAAACAAGTGGGGCTTTTTTATCCCCTTCGTCAGTTTCAACAGCAACCTCTACTAAAACAACGCCCATCACCGAATTAAGAAAACCAGAAGCTCCACCACCGCCAGTATCTCCAGCCAAATCTATGGCATCGCAAGTATCAACGGGAATGACACCATCTATTACCCCACCTCCGCCTTCTCAACCAACATCGTTCGTTTCTCAACCTGGAGCAGTTAATTTACCCTCACCAACACCCACAGCACCACCTTCGCCAACCTTATCATTAGGAGGAGGGGGAGGTGGTGCTCCTGCTCCAGTTCAGCCTACAACCTCTAATGTAATAACACCGACCTTATTGTCTGATATTATTCGTGTTTTAATGAGAAGAGAAACTCCGCAAGGATTGGTTGGTGTTCCAGAAGGATTGCCGTTTTCATATATTTTAAAACCACGAAGATTATTAGGCGAAGAATTAGTAGAAAGATAAAATGATAACCAAAGAAGAAGATAAAAATTTTATTAAATTGATAGAAATCAAGGAAGATAATCAAAAACAAACTATATTAGAATTTCCCAAAGAACAGGGGATTGTTTTATCAGACAAATTAAAAGTTGTTGATTATCTTATTAAACATATGAATTTTGAAATTTTAAGTACGCATTTTAACTTAAATAATCAAAAGGTTGTTTTTGTGTTAATAAAAAGGTCATAATTAAATTTGATAAAAAAATATGAAGATTTCAGTAAAACAAATTGCTCCGAATACAACTCATCTTTATGATGAAAATAATTCTTTGATTGCGGTCTTTAATACAGAAGATTTTTTTGTTATTACAGAAAATAGAATTTTAGCAGAATATTTATATAAAAATCAGAATTATGAATTGTTGGGAATAACTGGTAATAGTGGATCTACAACTTTTGTATTTGTAAAGAAAGAAAAACCTAAAAAAGCAAAAAAAGAAAGCGTTGAAATTTCTTAAAAGAAGTATGTGGAGGTTCCATCTACCAATTAAATCCCAAAATGCTTAAATTTTTAAAAAGGTGGTTTCAGAAAGAACAATTTGGAACTGGTTGGTTAGGAGACGAAAAGGAACATCTTGATGAAAGAAATTTCCATACTGAAGAAATTTTCAAATCCTATCCTTCTCCAAATTGGCAAGAAAAACCAGTAAATCAGTGGAGAAAATTTGAACCTATAAGAAATCAATCTTCATCAAGCTCCTGTGTCGGACACTCCTTAGCTCTTGTTTTAGGTATTGAAAATTATCTTGAGGAAGGAAAGTTTGAAGTCTTAAGCGCTCGCTTTATTTATTCTCGTGGTTATGTACCAGATGGTGGAGGTATGTTTTATTTACAAGCATTAGAAATAGCAAGAAAAGAAGGAACCTGTTTAGAACAACAAATGCCATCTTTAAATATGAATGAAGAACAAATGAGAGTTAAAGATGATACTCCAAATGCAAGATGGACTGCTCAAATTTATAAAGCTAATTCTTATGTTTTTCTTCCTTTAGATATTGACATAATTGCTGGAACAATAGAAGAAACAAAAAAGGGAATTTTAGCTGGAGTTAGGTTTAATGATAGAGGCTTTGCTAATCCTGAAGTAGTTTTAGACAAAAATGGCAAATATGGACACGCTATTGTTTTTACTGATTACACTCTTTACAAAGGCAAAAAAGCTTTAATTTTTCAAAATAGCTGGGGTAGAGATAATTGGGGAATAGGAGGCCTAGGGATTGTTACCGAAAATCAATTTAAAAATGGAGTTGTTTTGGGTGCTTATCTTATTGATTTTAAATATCAACCACAATCTTCAAATAAGCCAAAAATTTATCTTAATACTAATCTAATCCAAATTGGTAATAGAGGAACCGAAGTAGTTAAATTACAGATAGGCCTACAATGGCTTGGTTATTTTCCAGCAAATCAAGAGTGTACTGGTTATTATGGAGGAATTACAAGACAAGCAGTTAGAGATTTTCAAAAAGCATACAATTTGCCAGTATCAGGAATAATGGATTTAAACAGTATTAAAAAATTTAATGACATTTTTGCCACAGGATAAAGGTCGTCATTAAATCTAATCAATTTAATGAAATACTCTTGGTGGGTAAGTTTTAAAAAGGCAATTGTTCAAGTAATTGTCCTAGTGTTAACTGGGGGTTTAACTACATTAGCCAGTAATTTACCTCCAGTTAGTGAAAATCCAAGCGTTCAAGTTCTTGTCTTTTATGTTCTTTTTGTTGTCTTAAATATGCTAAGAAACTGGCTAAAACAAAATACTGCTTTGGATAAGGTTTTATAAGGTCGTTTTAACGATTTAATTCTATAATGGAAGAGGAAACTATTCTTGAGGAACCATTGGAAGAGGAAGAAGAACCTTCTTGGGAAGAATTAGCCGAAGAAGAGATGAAAGAATTGGAAGAAGACGAAGAAATGTAAAAAACATAGATTTTATCAGGGTTTTTTGTAGTTTTGACTGAACACTAAAAAATCAAATAAAATCGTGGTTTTTGGAAATGTATCCTTCTAGGATTTCACCATTCGCTTTTTTTTCAACAGCCAAGTATCAATATACTTGGTTTCAGAAAAAACCTCTCTACAAACGATTTAGAGAGGATGGTCGGATTAATTTCAACCACAAACAATGCCAAAAGGCAATAAGAAAGCTAAAAAATCAGGTAAAAAATCAAGATAAGATTGCTGGGGCTAAAGCCTCAGCATTCTGGAGGCAGGCACTCTACAATTTTATCTCCCAACGGTGGTAATTTTCTCCAGCCATCTATGCCTCCAGAATGGTGAGGATGAAATTCTCACCACGCACTCTAAACCAAAGGAGGAGAAAGACAATGCTGAAACAATTACTTGCCGATGAACTTCGGCGAAGGTACTTTGCTTCCCATCCTCAACCAGTTCAAGTTGGCGTCTATCGTCCTTCTGTGCTTTCGTGGAGTTGCGTTCGCAGGCAGTACAACTACTATTCGGAGTTATCAGGCAAATCTCCCGAAGAAATTCCAGATGAGGTTGTTCTGCTCTTGGGAGGCGGCATCGTTTTTCATAGGATGGTGCAGAAGGATGGAGCGTCCTGGCGGTTCATTCTTGGGGATATGTGGCAGACCAAACCCTCTACTCAGTGAGGCTTCCTTAGTCCCAACAAGGGGGAGTGGCCTTAAACCATTCCCCCTTTTTTCTTTGGGATTAAAATCTAACAAAAATGGCTGTTTTGATTGGATTGTACCCCAATTGAAAAATTTGACATTTTTCAAAAATGAGTTATAATTAGATTGTTAAAGGTCGGTAATTAAAAAATTTATTTAAAGATGGAATGGATACCATTAAGGGAAGTAATTAGAATGTTTGCCGATGCTGGTTTTACGAATATCAATATTTCTTATGTAATTTCAAAGTTTAAAGACAAGATAAAAACAAAGAGGATCGGCCTGAAGAGAAAACTTTATGATAAACAAAGCGTCGCTAAATTAATTCAAGAATTACTTAATGAGTGAGATAGAAAAAGAATTTTTATCCCAAACATATCCTTTTCAGCGTCTGTCATTAAAACTTGGCAAAGATTCAGAAAAAAGATGGTTTAATCTGATGTATCTTGCTGTTAAAACCAGAAAAATAAAAGATTTAAATAGCAATGAAGAAAAAGTAGCCCTAAATTATTTGTGGCGAGATTTAACTGATGGAGAATATTATACGGTTTTAACAACGAGCTTTACCCTGATAGGAGGCTTAAAAGACGCTGATGTGGGTTCTGTTTTTAATTTAACTGCCAGAAGGAAAACTATTGCTCAGAATAGATGGGCTATTAGTTATGAAGTTGAACTTTTACCAAAGCGTCAAGAATTATCCGATTTAGACAAAGAAAAAATTGCCATTTTCCTTGAAGATGAGCCAGTTAGAAAAAGAATTCCTGAAGAAACTGAACAAGAAGAGTTCCTTATTGATTAAAATTTTAAATCCTATGCAAAAGAAAGAACATGGTTGGGTTTTATTAAAAACATATAAACCCTCAGAAAAAACTAAAAAGAGTTTGAATTTGGACGATGATGAACGATATTTTGTTTATATGAATACTTTTACGGGGCAAATCGTTTGCGATTGTCCTGGGTTTGTTTTTATGGGTTATTGTAAGCATTCAAAGTATTGGGAACAAATTATTGAGGAATGGAAATTAAAAAGGGTCGTTAATTAAACTCCCAAAAGAAAAATATTTACCAGATTTAGTTATCATCCCATCCTTGGTATTGTTTAATAGAAGTTTGAAACCCCTTGATAAAAAAGTATATGCAGTTATTTATTGGCTTTCTCATTTTACGAATACGAAAATTATTCCTCATTGTGAATTTTTGGCTTGGTTGCTTAATTGTCATCAAGGAAGTATTTTGAATTCGTTAAAAAGATTAAGAAATAAAGGATTTCTTAAAGATTTTAAGGAGGTCGTTAATTAAATAAAAAACAATTATGAAAAAAGACAATTTTAATACAAAAGTAATTCAATTTTTAGAACAAGAAAGACCTGTTATTTTTTATCCCCCGTTGGTTCGGATGCTTGGTTCAATAGAGGCTGGTTTATTTTTATCTCGATTAATTTGTTGGAATAATGAAAATGCATATTTTAACAAAGGTAAAGCAGAGTGGTTTTCTAAGACAATAAATGAAGTTAAAGAAGAATTAGGTTTAAGTAGGTGGGAACAGGAAAAAGTTATAAAGACCCTGAAAAAGTTATCCTTAATAGAAACAAAAGTAATGGGTCTTCCTCCGAGAAGATATTTTAGGGTAAGGTTGGATAAATTATTGGAATTTCTTATTAAAAATTCTAATTTACAGAAAATTAACAAATAAATTTGTTTTGAAATAACAAATATGGTATAATGAAAATACTGGGTCGCCAATTAAATAAAAAAACAACAATGGAAAAGCATCTTAATAATCAGTCTCATAATGGCTCAATTGAGCAAAAAATGATTGATTTTCTTGTGGATAGAGGGATAGATACTTTAGAGAAATTAGAAGCTATTTTTGAACCGCACTTGTTTGCTATTATTCCTGTTGAAATTCTTGAAAGAAGGGATTTGAGTGCTAATGCCAAGCTTTTATATGCTGAAATTGTAGCCCTTACAAGAAAAAGTGGTTATTGTATTGCTACGGATGAATATTTGGGTCAGCGTTTGGGACTTGAAAGACGAACAATACAAAATCTTTTAGTAGATCTGGAATCCAAGAACTTGATAAAACGAGAAACAGAAAAAGGGGGCAAGGGGACATTTCGGCGTATTTATTTAACGAACAGTTCGGGGGTGTGCATAAATATGCAGGGGGGTATGCATAAATATGCACACGGGGTGTGCACAAATATGCATACCAAAAGAGAAATAGACAAAATAGAAATAGACAAAAGAATATATTATAAAGAAACAAAAAATTCAAACTCCTTAAGGGAGAAAAAACCAGAAATGTTTCTTTGTGTTACTTGTCGTCGTTATGTGCCCGAAATTAATGTTGTTCAAATAAGTCCGTACGAATGGAGGTGCCTTGATTGTGATAAAAAATATAGACTTTTAAGGGAAAAAATAAAAGAATTATCTCAAAGTAAAAGTTTACAAAGTGACTGGGGTTATCAAAAATACGCAAAAATTCAGGAAGAAATAGCCCAGGAAGAGCGCAAAAATAAGAGGTCGTTTTAAAAAATAGATAAAACAATGGCAAAATCAAAAAAAGCAACGGGAGATTATTATGAAAGAAAGGTTAAAAAAGAATTAGAAAAACAGGGTTTTATTGTCTATAAACCAGTTAGAACTAAATGGAGCGAAAAAGATATTTTTGGTTTATTTGATTTGATTGCTTATAATCCGCCCAAGCACAGGTTGGGTTTGGGGGAATTGATGTTTATACAAGTTAAGAAAAATAAAAAAGATTTTAATAAAGAAATTCTTGAGCAATTAAAAATCTTTATTAAAAATATGAGAATTTTGGGAACTTATTATTATTGGAACGACAAGGGAAAGATGAATTTTAGGGGTTGGTTTAAGATTTTGAAGGAGAAATATGTAGTGGATACTCCGTATTGAATTATATTGGGTCGCAAAGTAAAATGGGATGAATAATAAATGAATGATTTCAATCTTTTTAGAACAAGTGATTTACCATTGATTGCTTATTTGTTTTATTTGAATGTTCCTTTAGAACGAATTGAAACAGACAGATTAAATCCACGCAGAAAGATTTTTATTTTTAAAGAAGATATGATGGTAAAGAGTGCTGTTTGGAAATTCAAAAACAAAAAGGCTTTAGTAGAACCAGAGGCGTATTTTTTTGCTTTAAGGTCGGTGAAAGCAAGAATTTATTATTGAAAATTGGGGAAAACTTGTGAATAGAAATGAAAAAAGCAAGCAAAATTGGGATTTTTGAGGGGGTGAAATTTTAATTGATTTTTTGAAAAATTGATAAATAATGAAATTAAAAGGTCGCTCATTAAAAAATGAAAAATGAAAAATGGAAACAATAATTAAAATTTTAGTAATTATTGTTTTAACAATCCTGTTCTTGTTTGTTTTTATTAGAACAGCGAAGGCGAGGTTTAATTACGAAACTTGCGAATGGTTATACAGGAATAATCAGGGTCTTGATTATATGGTATGTATATTAACGCTAAATGAAGGTGAATTAAATAAAATTGAAAAACAAAATTAAAGATTGTTTAAATTTAACGCAGGTCGTTAATTAAAAAAATGAAAAATAAAAATGAATAATTTACAAGAGATAATAAAACAAAAAGAGTTGCAGACGATTAAAGATATTTTAAATCTTTTAAATGAAAAAAAGTATGAAGAGTTGATGTCTGCTATTGAGAATTATTTTGATGAATATAAATATAATGAGCTTCAAAAATGCGATAGATGTCAAAAATGGTTTTTAAGAAACGAGGGAGAATGGGATACAGAAACCGATGATGAATGGTATTGTTTTGATTGTTGGGCTTATATGGAGGCTCGAGCAGATTGGTGGAGAGATTATTTAGAGGAGGAAGCAGAAAACAACTAAAGGGTCGTAATTAAACAATGAAAAATGAAAAATGCTTAAAGAAAAAATAGAGCAAATTATAAATCAAATTCTAAAAAAAAGATATGAGGAATTAGAAGATTGGTTAGATAAAAAACTTTATGAAGCAGAACTTGATTTGGGTTATGAGGCTTTAAGTGATTTTGCTAAAGAGAATGGTATAACAGAATTTGAAGCGTGGAAATTACTTAATGAGGACGAAACAGAAGAATGGTCGGAATTAAAAAATGAAAATAAAAATGAACAATGAGATAAAAAAAATTCTTGATAAAAACAGGGTTCTATATTCAGACTTTGTTCCTATTTCTGGTGAAAAATTAAAATTTAGAATGGTGGAAGATAAAAATAAAAAATTTCTTTTCAAAATGGCTTTAATGGAAGCATATCGTCGTGGGTTAAATTCTAAAAGTCGTCTTAAAAAATGAATAATCAAATGGACGAAAACCAACTTCTTAAACAAGAAATAGGTAAATTAACAAGTGAAATAGAACAATTGAAAAGTAAGTTTAATCAGCAAATGTTGAGAATGCACTACCAAAAGAAAGAGCAGATAGAACTGACGAGTATATGGAATCAAGCTAATCGCTATGTTCAATTAGAGGTGGAGATTGGCAAAAATCAGAATTATTTCAATAATGACGGAACCCTAAACAAGGTTTATTTAGAGCAAAGATTAAACGAAATTATTGATTTTTTGATGCTTCATTATATTAGCAAAGAGCAATCATATAGAGGGGAATATTTTCAAATTAAGTCGGAATTAAAAGATGAAAAATAAGAATGAAAAATTCACTATTCATTTTATTTGCTATTTTCTTTATTGGATTTTTGGTGGGAGTATTTTCAGTTTATATGGCGTTTGATAGAGCGTATAAAGAAATTCAAATTCAATATGATAACTGCCAAATTCAATCTTTGCTGGAAAAAATGGATGTTTTAAAAGATGTCTATGAAAAATAACAGATTAGAGGTTTTAACAGATTGGGATTGGGATTATATGCGGTTTTTATGGAGAGGAAAAAAGTATGAAATGAATATAAGCAAGGCAGAATTCTTCCAATTGTGTAAAAGATTATACTTATCGGGTTATGAGTTAATTCAGAAAATTTTGGATGAAGGTTGTGATGAGTTAAAATTTAAGAATAGGGTCGTTATTAAAATTATAAAACACAATGAAGCCCCTATCGATATTGATAGCCCTCGTAATGGGGGCAATAATAATAGTACTAATGGGAGCAATAACAGTTTACAAAAAAAATCAAGCAAAAACTAATGAATTTAATAATATAGAAAATCAGGGTATGGCGGAGGTAGAAAAAATTAGGAACGATGCTTTAATGGAAAAAGTTTTGAAAATAGCGGTTTGTGAGAGTTCTTTAAATTCAAGGGCGATAAATTTTAGGGACAGAGATGGCACGGCAAGTTTTGGTCTCTTACAAACAAAACCAGAAACCTTTCGTGAATATGCTATTAAATATGGGCTTATTGGGGAAAAAGTGAGCTGGAATGATGTAATGACTTTAATTTTTGAGGAAAGAATACAAAAAAGGTTGGGTTATTTGATATTGAAAAATGAGCCAGAGAAGGCTAAACAATTGTGGCCTAACTGCTATGAGAAGGGGTCGGTAAAATTAAAAAATTAAAATAATTATGCAAAAAGAAATAAAAATAAAATTAGAAGAATTATTTGGCTTAATGATGACTAAACCGCCATTTGATAAGATGGAAATGCCTTCTATGGATGTTTTCCCTATAAAGGAGATTTTAGAATTGTTTGAACAAAGAGAAAAAGAAATTTTAGAAGAAAAGAATAAAGAAATAAAAGAATTGAGTGATACGATGGAAGCAATGGAAAGTTCTTTATTAAATAGATTGAAAAGTTTAGAAGAAAGTTATGAAGAATTGGGAAAAGCATATTATAATTTGGGCGATAATTTTTCAAGAATAGATTTTTAAAGTTAAAAGTGTTAATATGAAATCTTTAAAGAATTAAAAATTTGATATTGAAGAATGAGCCAGAACAAGCAAGACAATTATGGCCGAATTGTTATTAAAAATGCCATATTTAGCAGAAAGATTAAAGTTTAAATTACCAACTTCAGAAAAAAGAAACAGAAAATTAACAGACGAACAGATTGAAGAAATTAAAGAATTATATAGTCAGGGTTATGCCATAAGGCAATTGGCGAGAATTTATGGAGTAGACAAAGAAGCAATTAAATGGTGGCTTTTCCCTGAAAAAAGAGAAAGGCAATATTTATTAAGGAAGTTAAGAGGAGCAAATAAATATCATAAAAAATACGCAATTTATCGCAGAAATTGGCGTAAGCATCGTAAGGAATTCTTTGAAAAGCAACTTGAACAAGTAGATAAAGGTAAAAAAGTAAGAAGAATTTGTGGTTTACAACACGACCAATATTACTTTATCAAATTGAGAGATGTTGAAATAAATTGTCCCAATTGCGGTAAAAAAAGCAGAGAATTTTACAGAGAATGGAACGGAAAAAAACTTAATTGGCAATGTAAAAATTGTTTTAGGGGGGTCGTAATTAAAAATTAATAAACAAAAATGGAAAGGCAAAAAAGAAAAATTACTACAATTGAAGCCCAAGAAAATAATAACATAGAAGACGGAGGTCGGGAATTAAAACAATTTTGGTATGATACTTTTCAAAAAGATTTTGTTGTTCCAAATTCGACAAGTTTGGAGCACAGGATAAATGATGGACTGGAAGAGTTTTTTACAAAATTGACAATTGAAATAAAAGAACTTGTAAGGAGTTATATAGAGATAAGAACATCTAAACTTGAATTTGTTGCTATGCAAATTAAAAATAATTTGCCACAGAAACTTGGAGATACTCTTGGTGACTACATAGATTATCTTGGATTTAAAAGATTACCACAGGATATTAAATTTCAATTACGGGAAAAAAGTAAAAAAATTGGTAAGTTTGTGAATTTTTATCCCATATCATCTTATCATTCGATTCCTCCAAAAGAGATTCTTGACCTTATTAAAAGGGTTGGTTGTTTTTTTGATAATTTAGAAATTTGGGCAATAGAAGATAAACAATTTTTGAAAGACCCAATACTTGTTGGTGTAATATTTGTTCCTAAATATGTTGGTTCCGAATTAAGATATTATTTGCTTGGTTTATGGGGAGATGATATTAGCGTAGAAGATTTAATGAAATCAACGGGTTCAACCACAAATTAAAAATAAGACGAAAAGTTCCATTAACTTCCAAAAAGTGAGACAATGAAAAAATCAAATATCAAAAAAGTATTATTTCCAAGAGAGTTTTATACCGATGAAAATGGAATTTATTATAACCCGATAACCGACGAAGAAATAATGGGAATGCTTATTTTACTTTCCAAAGTTCTCCCAAAATTAAAAGAAGAAGATGGTAATTATGTCTTAGGTGAGGTTAATGATTTGCCTACTTTGAGGGGGTATTTTGAAAGAAACAATGAGTATACAGTCGTTTTTAAATTTATTCAATGAAAGTTATGAAAAAACAAAATAAAAACAAACTTACATATAACGAAATTCAAAGATTAAGATTTCAGTATTTTATTGAAAAAGCAAAAGAAATTCCCTTTAAAAAGGGAGATATTGTTCGTTTTTACAATAAGGAAACCAAATTGTTATTAGTCGGAATTAAAATAAATTACTAAAAAGATGAGAAAAATTAAAGGAGAATTTTTAAATAATAGCGAAGAAACCGCTAAAAAAATTTTAGAAGTTTGGGAAGTTTTAAGTAAATTTACTGATGAAGATAAAGAAAATCTTAGGAAAGCAAGAAGGGTTCTAATGAAGCAGAATGATGATTTGCGGTCTGTTGGTGGAATTTTGGTGGATTTAGATAGTGCAGATTATAAGATGCTTTTAAATGAATTAAGAATTAATAGAATTAATGCTTTATTGGCCTTGATAGAAAGTTTGGGTAAGGAATGGGAGATTGGTGGTGAATATTTAAAAAAGAAAAAACAAAGTATTGATATTGAGAAAATATTTGGGATAGGATAGGAACGTTATTAAAAAATGGAAATCAAATTTAAACATTATTTTAGATTAGTTTGTGGCGATTGTGGTCAAGATATTAGACCAGTATATCCTTCTAATTTTGATATTGATTCACAAATAATTATGGTTTTAGATTCAGAGAGATGCGAAAGATGTCATAGTAGAAATTTGGAGGTGGTTATTTCTACGTTAAAAATTAAATTAAAAAAAGAAAAAATTAAATAAGGCAAAACAATTATGGTCAAACTGCTATTGAGAAAATTTTGTTTCAAACTATGCCATTAAAAGTAGAAAAATTAGGTTTAAGGATTGGCAAAGAACGAGATAGAAGAAGAAAACTGACAGACTCGGTTGATATGATTTTGACCTCGCCACAAAGAGAATTAAAAATTTATTACATTCCTTGCTTTAAAATCGCACCAGATAAAACTTTTTTCTTGGGTAGGTATAAATATACTTGGCTAACAAAAAAGTCTTCAATCAGAGCAAATTTAGGGCATTTTCGGGGATTTAGACAAAAATCAGGGTTAAAAAACATAGAAAAATTGAGGCAAAAATTAAGGTCAAAATTAAAGGGAAAAATTGAAAAAGAAATAGAAAAAGAAAGTGTTGTATAATTAAATCAAAATGGAAAAAGAACACGTAAAACTAAAACTCAACGAAATAAAAGAGTGGAACAAAAACCCCAAAAAGCACGCTGATGAATTAATCGAAAGTTCAATAAAAGAATTTGGCTATATTGAAGACATTGTTGTAGACGAAAACAATAGAATAATAGCAGGACACGGACGATTTAAGGCACTAAAAAAACTTGGCATAGACGAAGTAGATGTTATAAGAGTTAGGGGCTTAACAGAAGAACAAAAAGAAAAATACGCTCTATTATCAAACAAAAGCGGAGAAAAAGGAGGTTGGGATTTTGACTTATTAAAGGAATTTAACGAGGATTTGTTAAAAGAAGTTGGATTTAATGAGAGCGAATTAGACGAGATTTTTGGATTAGAAATTGATGACGAATTTGATGTAGAAAAAGAATTTGAAAAAGTTTTAAAAAGCAAAAAAAGAAGAGTTAAAGATGGAGATTTATGGCAATTAGGAGAATATTGTATTTGTCCACATTGTAAAAAGGAAATAGATCTTGACAAAACTAATTAGAGGTGATAAAATGAGTGTATGGAGGAGAAACAATGCAAAATTTGTGGGGGAAAATTTATTCCTTCTCATTTTAATCAGAAAATATGTAGCGAAAAGTGTAAATGGCAGGCAAAAAGAATTGTCCAAGAAAAGTATAAAAAAAGTAAAAAAGGTAAAATTTCTTATTTAAGGTGGTTGAGAAATCCAAAGAGAAAAGAAATTGCTTATCAATATTATTTAAAAAATAAAGAAAAGTTTAAACAAGCAGCGAGAAAGTGGGCAAAGAAGTATTATTGGCAACATAAAAACGAAAAAGAATTTCAAGAAAAAAGAAAGAAAATTTGGTTAAAATGGAAAGAAAAAAATTATGAAAAAATAAGACAAAGAAATAGAATAGCAACAGCAAAATATCGAAAGACAGAGAAGGGGAAACAAGCACAAAAAAGATATAAATATTTAAGAAGAAATCCAAATGCAGGCAAAATTGATTTTAAGAAGTGGAAAGAAAAAATAAAAGAGTTAAATTATCGATGTCAGAGATGCGGTAAAAAAATGAAAATAAACGAAATCACAATAGACCATATTGTTCCATTAAGTAAAGGAGGAACAAATTTGATAGAAAACTTGCAACCACTTTGTCGAAGTTGTAATTGTAAAAAAAATAATAAACTATGAAAGAAATAATTTGTCCTTATTGTGGGGGAAAAGCAAAAGTGGAGCCTTTATTTCGGCACCGGCTTTATATCGGCGACGCTTGTAAAAAAGAAAGTTGGGAAAAGGTTATTGGGAGAAGAGAGATTTGATTTTATGTTCGTAGATCCACCGTATCTACTAGCCTATACTCAAAGATTAAGAAGGGTGAAAACAAAAGAAGGGAAAAAATTAAAAAAAGATAAAGTTTATTTAAGTGTCGGCAAAACAGATAGAAAGGGAAGGTTCAAGGGTTGGGTTAAAACCAAAAAAGGGTTTGGATATCGGGCTCAAAGAAGTTATTTGGGCGTAGAAAAGAAAGGCGGAGTTCCCGACTATGATGAGTGGCTTTCAATCGCCAATGAATTTCAAAGTCCCAAAGGAGCAAATGTAATGGTTTTTGAAAACTGGAAAAATATAGTTCCGCTTTGGCAAGCAATAGAAAAATACTGGAAAATTAGAAATATGATAATTTGGTGGTTGCCGAATAGAACCCAGGGTTTTTCAAGAGAATATTTATTTTTTAATAAATATGATATTGCACCGCTGGGGGGCGAGGGAGTTTTAAACGAAGAATACGAAGAAGAATTGGAAAATTATTTAAAAGAAAAAGGACAAAAATTATTAGATACTTATGAGGTGATTTTATATGGACAGCAAGGAAACGCTTATTGGGATAAAAGAAAAGGAACGAAATGGGCAAGGATAAATGACCACATCACCTGGACGGCGGAAACAGAGAAATCCAGCGGACAAGGGGTAATTTTTGGTACAAAGCCAATTCAAATTTTAGTTCCATATATTAAAATTTTAAGTCCACGGAACGGGATAGTAGTTGATTGTTTCGGGGGTTCGGGTTCAACCTTAATTGCTTGCGAGATAATGAAAAGAAAATGTAGAATGATAGAAATAGAGCCTATTTATGGGGAGGTTATTTTAGCCAGATGGGAAAAATTTACGGGGGATAAGGCTGTTAAATTGGAGTAAATTAGGTTATAATTAAAAGAGCAATGGGTCTATAAAAAACAAACTAAAAATGGGAGCACCAAAAGGTAATAAAAACGCACAAAAATTTAATTTAGAAAAGTTTATTGAAGTATCTAAGGACTATATTGAAAATCCGCAGAAATATCAAGATGTAATTCCAACGGTTGAAGGATTGGCTGTTGCTTTAGGAGTAAGTAGAGAAGTTATTTATGATTGGGCTAAAAAAGATGAAATTGTTTTTCACACACTTAAGTTTTTGAACACAGTTCAGTCAAAAAAACTAATAACGGGAGGTCTTTTAAATAAATTTAATGCTGCAATAACAAAACTTTTACTTTCCCGACATGGTTATATTGAAAAAACCGAGGTAGAAGAAAAGATTAGTGGTTCCACATTTAAGATGTTTAATTCTGCTTTAGATGATAATGAAAAGGAAATTTTAATTTCGGCGTTAGAGAAAAATGTTAAACAATCACCCGATAACTAAATACGAAATTAATCGACAAAAATTTATAGAAAGTTTAAATAATGATGACTATAATACCTGTTCTAAAATCCTTGAAAACGACCTACTGGTTTTTGCTAAAAGTTTTTTTAATAATTATTTTTATTTTGAATTTGCTCCGTTTCATTTTGAAATTGCGGATAAACTATTAGACCCTAATAATAAATTTGTAGCCATTGTAACTTTTAGAGGTGCGGGGAAATCTACCCTGGCAAATACAATTTATATACTTCATCAAATAGCATTTAGAAAAGCAAATTTTATAGTTCTTTTGTCCTCATCTGAAGAATTAGCAAATTTACATCTTTACAATATAAAAACTGAACTGGAAAATAACGGAATATTTAGAAAAATTTTCGGTTTAAATAATGTTGAGTTTAATAAATGGACGCAAAATGAATTGTTAATAAATAACGAAATTAGAATAATCGCTAAAAGTATGGGGACAAGGTTGAGAGGTATGAGATTTAAAGAATTTAGACCGCAGTTAATTGTTTGTGATGATATAGAAAATATAGAGACGGCTATGTCAGTAGTAAAACGAGAAAAAAATTGGACTTATTTTACTTCTGAATTACTTCCTGCAGTTTCTTTAATTGGAGCTAAAATAGTTGTTATAGGAAATTTACTTCACGAAGAAGGAATAACTGGTAAAATAATGAAAGCAATAGAAAAATCAGAAATTAAAGGGAGTCTAATAAAAGTCCCGATAGTTGTTAATGGAGAACCCACTTGGAAGTATGTTTTTCCTACTTTAGAAGATGTTGAAAGGAAAAGAAAGGAAGTTGGCGATGATATTGCTTGGAAAAGGGAATATATGTTAGATGTTAGTGCTTCTGTGGGGAAATTCTTTTATGAGTTTGATGCAAAAATTCATGTGATTGCTCCCTTTGAAATACCAAAATTTTGGAAAAGATTTATTGCGATTGACTATGGGGATATTTCACCATCGGCAGTTTATTGGTTCGCCGTAAGTCCCGATGGTAGTTTGTATGTTTATAGAGAGCTATATGAAACTGGTTTAAAATATAAAGACTTATCTCAAAAAATTTTTACAATGTCCCAGGGCGAGAAAATAGATTATGTTGTTATTGATAGTTCAATCTTTGCTAAAACAGGTTATGAAAAATCGGGAGCAGATATAATGGCGGAAGAATTTGCTAAATTTAATTGGAGAATACCCATTTTGAAGTCAAACAAAGATAGAATAAATGGTTGGCGAATTTTTAAACAATTTTTAGCCCAAAAGAAAATCTTCTTTTTTTCAACCTGTGAAAATTTGATTAGAACTTTGCAGATTTTGGTTTATGATAAATATGGAAAAGACGATTTAGATACTTATCAGGAAGACCATTGTGCTGATGCCATTAGATATGGTATAATGAGTTGGTATGGAGAGACAAAAGAGGTTGTTGAAAAAACAGAAAAAGAAAAATTATGGGATATAATTAAAGAAGACCTTAAAAAATCAGCACAGGAGCAATGGAATATTTACTAATTTTGATAAATCTTTTTTTGATAGGATTGCTGGGGGTTAAAGAATTTAATCATTCAAAGCAGTTAAAAGAAATAATTAAAGATTTAACCGATAAAATGAAAGCAAAAGATTTAACGGAATATTCTCTTTATAAACAAACAGAAAAAATAAGTCATAAATCTTCATCGACAGAACCAATTAAAGCAGAAATTCAAAACTTTTTAGATGCTTATTATTACGAAAAAGAACTGGAAAAAAAGTCGGACGAACTTTTAAAAGAATTAAACAACGAAAATGGGGATAGAAATACAGGATGAAAAACTAAAAAAGACCATAGACAATATTTTGAAAGTGTTGCCTAATATCAGGAAGGTTCAAGAGTTTAGATGGTATAAAATTGATAATTTTTATGAAGGAAATCATTTTTTTGAAGTTTTAGACCCACGCACAAAAGAAATAAAAAAAGATGAATTTTTAAATCAAGTTAAGGAAGTAGCAATTGTTCAAAGAGCGAAAAAACAATTAATAAATGCTATTAACCTGATTAAAGCCAATAAACCCTCTTGGGCTGTTTATCCACGCAAAGATATTGATTTACCAAAGGAAATTGCTGAAGTTTTTGATAAATTCGCTCTTAAAATATCAGAATTCTTGGAAGATATTTATTACTATAACGATATTGACGATATTTCAACCAATGTTATTGAAGATGGTTTTAAGTATGGGGTTGGATATGCAGAAGTAGGAATTGATGAAAATAATAATTTGTTTGTTTCTCATTTTAGCCCTTATCAGATTTATCATGATCCCAGTCTAACAGATTTAGATCAAGCAAAATGGCTTGTTAAAGAGGTTGTTAAAACCAAAGAAGAAATTTTAAACGCAACCAGAAATGTTATTGATGAAGTGACCGGGGAAATAAAAGAAGTTCCGCTTTATGATTTAGAAGAAGCAGAAAAATTAAAACCAGAAAGCAAGGTTTCTTTATCTACTTATTATGACTTATTGGAAAAAAGATTTAGAAAAGGAGTAAGCGATATTTTTGATGATGATATTTTAGGACGGATAATAATGCACGAGATTTGGATTAAATATAGAGGTAAGTTTTGGATTATTACTGAAGCACAAGGAAAAATTTTAAGAGCCGAAGAAACACCCTATACATTTTTACCCTTTATTGCTTATGTTCCTTTGGGGCAAAAACTTTATCAAAATATGAGTTGGTTTGAAGAGTTAATTCCATTGAATAAGACTTTGGATATACAGATAACAATTTTAAATCTTTTGGCTAAACTTGGTTCAAAAATTATTCTTTTAAAGCATAAGAATACAAATATTGATGAATTAACATCTCGGGTTGCTGAATTAGTAGAATGGGAAGGACAATTACCACCAGAATTTATGACACCCCCATCTCCATCACCAATTTTAATTAGTGCCATAGAGCAGGTTAAACTTTTAATGAACGAATTGGGATTGGCTATGTTAACTTTTGGTTCAGTTCCACGAGGAGTAAAGGCATATAGGGCAATAGAAAGTCTGAAATCATCAGAATATTCAAATTTAGCAACACCAATTTCAAGGTTTGAGGAATTTTTAGAAAAAATGGCTGAAAAGATTTTGGATATTTTGGATTTATACTTGGTTGAGCCAACCAATTTTTATCTTAAAAGTAAAAACGAGATGGTTAATTTAGTTTCGTTGGATTATTTCTTACAGAATAAAGAATTTATTCAAGAATATGTAAATAATGGTTATGTTCCCATTTCAAGTAAATATCTTGTTAAAGTTGAAATAACCACTGGATTAGCATATACAGAAGAAGGTAAACGAGAAACAATGTTAGAGTTAGCAAAATCAGGTCTTATCCCACCATCAAAAGTTTTAGAAGCATTTAGATTTTCTAATGCAAAAGAACTTATAGAAGAAACGATTAAAGAAAAACAATGGATAGAACAACTTGCTAAATCTCAATTTGAAGGTTCAGAAAATCAGCAATCACCTGAAATAAGTCAATAGGTCGGATTAAAAAATTTCAAAAAATGCCAGCAAAAAGCAAAGCTCAACACGGATTTATGGCTTTGGTTAGAAGATATAAAGAAACAGGAAGGGTATCAGATATTGATAATCCAGAGGTAAAAGAAAAAGTTAAAGAGGCAGCAGAAAATTTAAGTATGAGTCAAATTAGAGATTTTTTAAAAACAAAAATAAAAAAATTACCCCAATATGTTGTTAGTAAAAAAGCCATTAAATCTTGATTATTTTTATGCTCTTGACATTTTAGAAAAGGTCGTGTATAATTTAGGAAAATTTGAATGGATGTTTACAGCCTTAAGCCAGGGAACATCCACAATACTATGGCAGATTTAGAAAACGCAGAAAAAAAGATAGAAGAAATAATTGCTTCAGAATCAACCCCAGAAACATCTTATCAAGAAGAAACTCCATCACAACCGATAGAGGAAAAGGGAGAAGAAACTCCACAAGTTCAGGAAATTGAAGTTTTGGGGAAAAAATATTCAAATATGGATGAATTAGCCGAAGATTATAAACGGCTTTATGATGAGTTCCAAAAAAGAATCCAAGAACAGACTCAACAAACAACACAAGAAACAACTCCAAGTGATGAATATGATGATAAAACACTTCAGGAGGCTAAACGAGTTTTAAGAGAAAAGTTGGGAATAATTTTTGCTGATGATGATAGAATAAAAAATCTTTCCGAAAAAGTTCAAGCATTTGAAGAATTTATGACATTGGTTTATGAGGAAATGATGAAACAAAGAGATGAAATGGTTATAGAGTCACTTGCTAAAAAATATGATGGAACTCACGGAGAACCAAAATTTGATATAGAAGATATAAGACAAAAGGTTAAGCAAAATCCAGATTTGGTTGTTTGGGTTAAGGTTGGAGATGAATTTTATCCAGATTTAGAAGCAACTTATAAAAAAATTTATGCTCACCATTGGGAAAGTAAATCTCTAACTAAACCTATACCAACCAAAACAGAAAAAGGAATTTCAAGCAGGGAAATTGAGGAAATTTTACCTCAAGAACCTAAAACAAGAGAAGAAAAAATTAAATATACCGAAAAATTCTTTGAAAAGTTCCTTTAATAATCTTGGTTCTCCATTCTTAATTTATTTATCAGATGGTCGGTGTTAGATAATTTATCGTTTAAAAATGGATACACTTTCAGTAGTTCAGAAATATCTAAAAGAAGTTTTAGCACCTAATGTAGAGGCTCAATATTCCAAAGAAACTCCTTTTCTCGCTATGCTTCCTAAAAATGCTGGCGTAGATAAGGATGTTAATGGTCGTTTTTATATTGTTGCAAGAAAATATAGAAGTGGTGGAGTTGCCGCAGTAAGCGAAGGTGAAAATCTACCCTCTGGTTCATTAACTCCAGAAAAATTATCTCTTGATCCGAAATGGATTTTTGCTGGGTTTCAGGTTACTGATCAAGTTCTTGAGGCAATGAAAGGAAATAAAAGGGCAATGGCTAATTATATGGTTGAAAATGAAGAATCAATTAGAGACGCTATTGCAAAATTAGAAAATAGGGCTTTCTTACAAAATGGAGACGGAACAGTTGGAAAGGCAGCATCTGCTGGGACAAATTCAACTACTTTAATTTTAGCAGTTTCATCTCCTAATGGTGATATTAATGAACCTGCTTTGCATTATCTTGCTCCGGGAATGACAATTAAGATAGGAACAGGATCTCCAGTTCAAATTGTAGATATAACAGATGGTGTAACTGTTACATTAGCCGCACAAAGAACTTGGGCAGCCAATGATCCAGTTAAAATTGTTGGTCCAGATGGTTCAATTGGAGTAGAACCAGATGGATTATTTAGTTTAATTGCTACTACAAATAATACGGTTCAAGGAATTAATAGAACAGCCAATGCTTGGTTTGTTCCCCATGTTTATTCGACAGCAACTACTTATAGCACAGATAGACAACTTGAATTGAAAATTGAAGATATGCTTTTGAGAGCCGCACCATATGGTAATTTCAAGAATTTTGCCATCTTTGTTAATCGTTCTGCTTATAAAAGATTGGCAAAAGATATAATGGCTATTCAAAGAGTTGTTAATGAGACAGAATTAACTGGTGGATTCTCGGCTCTTAATTTCGCTGTTAGGGGTAGAAACATTCCAGTTGTTTATGACTGGGATGTTCCAGATGGCGTAGTTTATGGTGTTAATTTTGATGCTATAACTCTTGCTGAATTATCACCACTTCAATGGTTACAATTTGATACTCAAGGAAATATTTTAAGATTAAGTGGAAAGGCGGTTTATGAAGGTTATCTCAAACATTATGTTAATCTTGGTTTAAGGAGTGCCAAATCTCACTTCGCTATAACTAACGGAACCTTCACCGTCTAATAATTAAAATTGGGGGTGGGGTATAAATTTACCTCACCCCCAATTGCTATATAATGGACAAAATAAAAGAAATCTCGGAAAAAATAAAGGAGGCAGAATATAAAATCAAACACGAAAAAAGTGAAAACATAAAACAAGGTTATTTTAATCAATTTGTTGACTTGACTATGGAAAAAAACAAAAAGGTTTCAGAGAAAATTAAAGAGGATAGAAAAAAAACAAATTTTGATAAACATTACGAGTCGCTTAAAGATTTTTTGAAACAAATCAAACGATGATTAAAAAACTTAATCGTCTTTACTTTTTTGTAAAAAGGTTATTGTGGAAAAAGAAAAATCCCCTTTGGTTTATAACCGCAGATGTAAGAATTAGAGATAAAGAAGGAAGGATTGTTTGGGAAGGGAAAAATTGTGAAGCAAGTTGGAATGGTTTAATGGACGAAGGAGAAAATAATGTTCTTGATGTTTATTTTAGAAATCAAAATACTCCGACAACTTTTTATGCTGGATTAGGAAATTCAGGTGGTGGAGCAGCAGAACCACCAGACAACGCTACGTTAGCAACCATTACAGAATTGGGGGCTTCAAATACTGGTTATAGTAGATTACAGGTAGAAAGAAATACAACCGGATTTCCTTTGCTAACATTGGATGATGGCGATTGGATGGTTCAAAGCAAAACTATTACTTGGACCAATACAGGAGCAACTAATTGGACTGCCATTGATTATGTATTTTTGACAGATGTCGCCAGTGGAACAACTGGAAAATTGATTTTGACAGTAAGCGTAGGAACAGCCAAAACTCTTGCTCCCAATCAATCTCTTGACGTTGTTTTAAAAATTAAAGCCCAATAAAAAATGGATTATCAATCTTTACAAGTTATAGAAAGATTGACGGGATTAGCACTTGTTGGTTTATTCCTTTGGATTGTAGTAAAGCCACTTTTAGACAAATTCGTTTTCAAAAAAGACAAGAATTTTGAAAATTTTTTAAATAACGATTTTCATCATTTTCAACAGGAAATTAACGAAAGATTGAGAGAATTTAATGAAAGAATTACTCGATTGGAGGATAGACAAACAAACCTTGAAAGTAGGATTGGATATTTGGAGGGATTTTTAAATAGACAGGGTCGTCATTAACCCTTTCAAACAATATGGCACAAGTAAAAATACAATACGGAACAACCACGGATATAACCCCTTCTGGACTAAATGGCTTAGCAAATAATGCTTATGTTGATACCGCAGCCCAATCCAATACAACCGCTTTGGCGATTGATTATTTAATTTCAATCAATGTTAATGGAACAGCTGCCTCAACTGCCCGTGTTGATGTCTATCTTTTATGCTCACAGGACGGGACAAATTTTGATACTCAAGAGTCAGCAAAACAGGGAAGTTCAATAATCCTTTCTGCTTCGCCACAGCAAAGAACTTATTCGCTTACGAGTGATTTTAATTTAGATAGTGTTCCACAAAATTTTAAAATAAGGGTCGTAAATAAAACTGGTGCTGCTTTAGGAGCCAGCGGAAACACAATTAAAATAACACCAATTTATCGGCAAATAGTCTAAAATGGCTAATATTTGGGGAGATTTTAAACGAGGTAGGATTGGAGTGTTTTTTGGTAACGATCCGTCTTTGGTTGCTTATTGGCAATTAGATAAAAATGCTTTTGATAATTCTGGTAATGGATGGAATGGAACGGAATATAATTTGGTTAGAGATGGTAAAGTAATGTTTCGTGATGGTATAACTGCACCATATTTTAATGGTTCGAATTCAAAGGTTGTAATGCCAACTCCTAATTTTAATTTTTCTCAAATTACATTGATGGCTTGGGTTTTGAGAATGGGTGATGCTAATACTAGCGATGGGAAAATAATAGATATAAAAGGATCTAATTATCGCTCTGTATTGGCAGTTGGAAATCCCGGTGGGGCAACTGGGGCTTATTTTCAAGTATTTACAGGTGGAGGCGATTATTATTCTGCTGCCGGTTTTGACAATGACATTTATATTCCCCGTGTCAGTTTGATGGTGGGATCTTATAACGGTTCTTCTGTGTTTCTTTTCATAAATAATAAAATTTATGATCCAAAAAATGCTTCTGGAACCTTGATATTAAATTCATCTTTTTATATTGGGCAAGAAGCTGGAGATGGAGCGCCCAGATACTTTAATGGTTATATTTGCGAAGCTGCTGTTTTTAATCGTGGTTTATCTCCTTCCGAAATTTCTCAATATTACAACTGGGCTATTTCTTCACCAAAGAAGTATTGGATATTTACCACACCATCATTGGAATTATCTTCTTCAATTCTCTTCCCTACTTCATTAAGACTTACAGAAAAAGTCGGTAAAATTTTAAATGTTTCGTTCCCGATTTCAAGAAATATTAAAGAAATCGTTCCAGCATCAAAAAGTATAAATTTCCCCTCGTCAAGCAATACAGTTTTGGGTAAAATAGTTCAGGGAATAGTCAGAAGAATTTTTTCACCCAAAGGTGGCGGAATTATTAAAAACAGATAATAAATGAAAAATATAATCTTTATTAGACATCCAGATAAAGAGGGAAATCAGAATACATTTTTAGACGCTCCTGCTTATGTTGGAGATACAACCATTACAGTTAGAAACATTGCTGGTTTTAGCACTAATCAAATTTTATTGATTGGAGAATATGGAACAGAAATAGCAGAAATAGTAAAAACCCATCCTACCACCCCCCCAAGTGGAAACACAATTACTTTGGCAAGCGCTTTAAAACAAAACCATTCAACACATTCAATCGTTTGGATTTTAGATTGGGATAAGATTAGGATTTATAGAAAAACACCTCCAGAAACAAGTTTTACTTTAATTGACGAAATAGATATAACCCCCGACCAACCACATACTGCTTATTCAGATAATAACGGAACTTTAGAATCGGAGTATAAATTTGAATATAAAAACTTAATTACAAATCAAGCCTCTTTGCTTTCTGATGTTATACCAGCAACGGGATTTCCCTTGGAAGCATTATGGGGTTTAGTAGAAAAAGCATATACTCTTTTTGGACGTCAAGCAGAAAAAAAATTTACAAAGGATTGGGTCGTAGAATGGATAAATGAGGGGTATAGGATTTGTATTTCAAAAATAATTCAACTTGATAATGAATTTTATCTCGATGAAGTAATTTTTAATTTGCAGGCTAATAAAAATGAATATCTTTTTAAAGAAATAACAAATAAAAATGTAAGAAGAGTAAAAACACTTGAAATAGATTATGATAATAACGGAAATTTTATACCAGCAGAATTTATAACGATAAATACCGCTCCAGAATTTAAGTCTTTATCAAGGGATAATCCAGTTTTTTATCTTAAGCAAAATTCAATTGTTATAGAACCTTCAAAATTTTTTACCGATAATTCAAAAGCAAGGATGAGATATATTTATATACCTTCAGATTTAAGTAGTGATGCTCATATTCCAGAACTTCCGAAAGAGTATGCTTTAAATCTTGTTAACTGGGCTTTATATAGAATGCATCAAGCAGATGGAAAACACGATATAGGAATTCATTTTAGAGATTTATTTACAGATGGACTTACGGCTATGATTTCAGATTTACAAAAAAGACATCCATCATTAGCAAGGACATTCAGGTTTCCCGCTGATTTATATTAAAAATGCCATCAATCATTTTAAAATCGTTTCACGGAGGGATAAATCAAAAAACTTCGCAAATTTTGATGAGAATTGAAGAAGCAAGAATGTTAAAAAATGTTGATGTTGATGAAATTGGGACATTAAAGAAAACGAAAGGATATTCTTTATTTGGTAATGTTCCTAATGCCTCTTCGGTTTTGGGTTTGGTTGCTTTTTATAAGATTGGGACAACGATAGAAAGAATGCTTTTAAGAGATGGAGGTGGTGAGGTTAGAAAATTTAATTTTTCAACCAATCAATGGGATGCTATTACTGGAGCAACTGGTTTATCAACCACCAAGAAACCAGTTTGGATAATTTATCAGAATTTAGCGATTAGATTTAATGGCGTTGATAGTCCGAAAAAATATGATGGAATTACTTTTGGTAATCTTGGTGGTAATCCATTTAATGGTGATGTTGCTACCTTATTTAAAGAAAGGATTTATGTTGCTGGGGTTTCGCCAAATTTTTCAACCATTTATTTTTCTAAAACGGGGGATCCCGAGGGTTGGCTTTCTGGTAATAGCACAGTAATAAATCAAAACGACGGAGATAGAATAATGGCTTTAAAAGGATTAGGCGATAGTTTGCTTGTTTTTAAGGAAAAATCCATATGGGAAATTCAGGTTGATAATAAAAACTTTCCAGCGGTTAAAAGACCTTTGGCACTTAATATAGGAACAACTTCACAATTTTCTTTAGTTGAAAATCAGGGAGTTTTATATTTTTTTGATAGAAATGGAATTTACCAGATAACGGGTAAATATCCAGAATTGATTTCGTTAAAGGTTGAACCAATCATAAAAGGAGTTCAAGACCCTTATGGGATTTTTGGTTGGAGTTCGGGAACAAAAAATTATTGGTGGTTTGGAAATGTAAAATTGGAAGACAAAGTTATTAACAATGTAATTTTGGTTTATGATGTTATGCTTGATTTTTGGAGTTTAATGATTGTGCCTCATCAATTAACTTCTGCCGTTGAGTTTATAGGTGATGATAAACTGAAAAAAATTTATTTAGGAAATAGTGTTGGAAGAACTTATTTATTTTTAGATGGTTATCAGTTTGAGAATAAACCAATTGAATTTTTATACGAAAGTCCTAATTTAATTGTGGGAGACCCACTCTCAGAAAAGATTTTTAGAAAAATTATTATTAGAACAAAAAATAAAATTGGAGGAACTCCCAGCGTTTTTGTTTTTATAGATGACGAACCAGAAGCAATTATTACCGATATTTGCGATAAAACTTATAAAACAATTGAATTACCACCAAATAAGAATGTTGGTCGTGAAATTAAAATTGTTTTAGCAGAAACATCAAAGGAAGATATGCGAGATGTTTATCTTTTAGAAATAGTTTACGACGAAGTAATTAGCGAACGAATTTAAAAATGCCACTTATTATTGACGAAAACAATATTTTTGATTGGCAAACAGAAGGATTTGATAGATTTTTAAGGAAAACAACCTCTCCGTTTTTGAAAGATTATACTTTTACTGAAAAGGGTGGTAGATTTGGGATTGAAATGGTAAGTAAAAATACTTCAATAATGCCGAGGGTGATTGATAGAGCAAGATTGGATAATACAGCAATTGCTCACGATGAAGTTTTAAGTATTCAGGCATCAATTGTGGTTCAGGCATCTTCTGGTTTTCAATTGCCATTTACGGATTTTCTTTTTACGGCTCAATGGGACGGAACAAATTATTGGATTAGGAGATTTAATAGGATTGATTTTGAAACCTATACTCAAGATGGATTTTTACAAAATACAGGTTTGCCAGAAAATCCGAATCAAATCTGGGGTATTGCGGTTCAGCCAGATTATATTTTCGTTGCTTGGAGAAATACATCAGGAGTTAATAAAATTTCTAAATTTGGTTATAACTTAAATCATATTGAGACGAAACAACCTTCAATTGCTTTTACAACAATGATTTGTGCCGATGATAAATTTATTTATGGTTTGGCAACTTCTCCAAACAGGATCTTAAAATACGATTTTGGAAATAATACAATAACCACTATTACTTGGAATATTACAGAACCATTTCCTAATCATTTATTGCTTTTTGATGGGGATTTTTTTTATGGATTGGATACGGCAAATAACGTTATTAAGGTATTTAAGATAAGTCCAGATAATACCATTTCGTTTATTGCAAATTATGGTATAATAGATAAAGTCCAAGGATTATTGAATACCGATAACATTTTAAGGGTTGTCATAGAAGGAAATTCACAGGTTGTTATTAAGCCGTTTAAAATATAGAAATGTTTCAATCTTTATCAAATATATTTAAACCCTTGATAAATTTTGTTAGTAATTTGTTTGCTCCGAAACCATCGCCTTCAAGTAGTAGTTTTAGTGGTGGTGGAATGTCTTTAAAACCAACATCAACTTATATTTCACCCGTTAATCTTGGTATTTCCACAAAAACTTCCACTCCAGCTACAATGTCTTCTATTAGTTCGTTTTCATCGCAAACTTCAAAGCAAAAACAAACTACTCAACAATTACCCAAGGTTGTTTCGGTATCCTCTCCTTCACAATCTAAAACTGGTTCAGCATTGGGAGTTCCGGTTAGTTCAAAATCAGAGGTTTCTAAGTCATCATCTCCAGTTGATGTTGTTTCTCGTTCTTCAATTTCTTCATCATCATTATCAACTTCTAAAGTAAAACCAGTAAAACAAGTAGTGCAAAAATCACAACCACAACCTCCACAATCACCTTCTTCATCATCATTATCAACTTCTAAAGTAAAACCAGTAAAACAAGTAGGACAAAAATCACAACCACAACCTCCACAATCACCACAACCATCATCAAATCAAACATCTGTTCCTCAGTATATTCAAGATGTTGCCAAACAAATTTTAACTCAATTAACGGGAAGTTCTCAAGCAAGTTCCAATTTTTTGTCTTCACTTTATGGTTCAATTTATAATTTGTTGCCTCAAGAAAAAAGAACCGGATTTTTAACTCCAGAAGAATATACAAAAAAAATTGGTTTATCAGTTCAAGAACCTCAACCACCTCAACAGCCAAAACAAGAAAAACTTATTCCCGAAAAAATGACGGCACAAGATATAGCTCAACTTTATCAGCAAACCAAAGAACAATTTATGCCGAAAGAATTAGAAATTCAACAAAGAGAATCTGAAATTAAGAAAGTTTATGAAGAAGAATTAAGCAAGTTAATAGAAGACATTAAAAATGCTTATGCAGTAGCTGGATTTTCACCAACAGATCCAGTAGTTTTAAGAAGAATTGAAGAATTAAAACAACAAGCAACTCCACAATTGGTAAGAGAATTGGCTAATTTAAGAAGAGCATATGAACAAACAGCAGAGGAAAAAGCCAAGGATACATTAAATCAATTTTTTGAAATTCAAAAAACAAGATTAACCCAAGAGGCAACAACCCAAAGAAGTTTAATGGAAAAATATTTGGATATTGTAAAAAATTTAGAAAATCCAACCGACGAAATGAGAAATTACCAATACGCAGTAGATCAAGGATATAAAGGAAGTTTTGCTGATTTTATTATGGAAAAGAACGCTCCTGCCGAGTGGAAAGAATATCAATTTGCTCAACAACAGGGTTATACTGGCTCATTTTTGGATTTCCTTAAAGAGAAAGCACAAGCAGGCAGAGATCCTTCGGCTGCGATTATTGCGTCTTTAAACTTACAATATAAACCAATTGAATTTGGAATGAAAATTCAAGAAAATATGCAACAAGATTATAATATTAAATCGTTTAATAATTTAAAACCGCAAATAGAGACATTTCAAAATTTAATTTTTAATCAAAAACCGAGATTAAAAACCGCTCAAGAGTATGGTGTTTACGATACTACGCTTTTAACTTTAATTTCTAAATTTACCGATCCAACCACTGGTGTAAGAGAAGGAGAATTAATGAAATGGTCGGGTTTAGATATACCAACTTTTCAAAATAGGCTGGCTAATTGGAATAGAATGATATCATCAAGAGGATTTTTAGATACAACCTCAAGAAATATGATAGAGAACATTTTGAAGAATATAACTAATGGAGTTATAGATGGAGCGGTTGGTTCTTATACATATTGGAAAAGAATTGCTTCTCAAAGTGGTATTCCGTCTCAATTTATTTATGATCCAGTTTTAGAGCATATGATAAATAACAAAACAAGATTGTTCCCATCTGTTTCGGGAAATACCGGAACTTCAGGAAAACAAGAAATCACTTATAGAGGTAATAGATATAGGGGTTATTTTGATAAAAGTGGTAATTTTATTTATGAGGAGGTTTTTGATCCTAAAACAGGTCGGTTTGTTCCAGTAAAATAAAATGCCAGGAATTATACCACGAGAAGAATTAGAAAAAGAAGGAATTTTACCTAAAAGTGTTGGAGGTTTTGAAGCAAGGGATAATTTTGATATCCAGCAAGAACCAAAGGAGCCTAAAAGTATTGGCGGTTTTTTATCAAATGTTTTAAGTAGTGGAGCAAAACAGATTAGTGGGTTTGCCGAAACTTTTTTACATCCAATAGAAACAGCAAAGGCAATAGGTAAAACAGCATTAGGAACAGCCGAATTATTGGTTCCAGGAGAACAAGAACACGAAAAATATCCTCGTGCCGTTTTTGAATTTTACAAAGAAAGATATAAAAATCCAGAACGAATTTTAGAGACATTATATCAAGATCCAGTTGGTGCTTTATTGGATTTATCCGTGTTGGCAAGTGGTATAGGTGGGGCAGGAAGACTTTTAACAAGAGCAGGAGAGGCAGGAAATTTATCTAAACTGGCAACGGCTGGTAAGACAATAAGTAGGGTTGGAGAAACAATCAGACCGACATCTATTTTAAAAGAAGCAACTAAACCGATAAGAGAATTAACTGAAAAAACTAAAATAAAATCATTAGAAACATTAAAAGAATATCCTCAGGTTGCCAAAGAAAGCGTAGCTCAACTTGGTTCTGCGTTAACTGGTGCTCCAGTTGAGACATTTGAAAAATTATTACCAGGAACAACGCCAGAAATTAAAGCAAAAGTTTTTAGGGGGATTATGGAAAATCCAGATGAACTTTTAACAAAAATTCATTCTGGTTATAAAAATGCGATAAATCAATATAAAAGAACAGTTGGACAAGAATATGAGCGAACACTCAATCAATTGGGAAAACAATATCAACTTGGCAAAATGAGAAATCAAATTAAATCAGAAGTTTTAGATGCTTTAACAGAAACATTAGGAGATGCCGGGGTAAAAGTTAAGAGAGATCCAGCTACTGGACGAATAACTGGTTTGAATTTTAAAAATAGTATGTTCGCTGGTTTAAAATCAGAGCAAAAAATAGTGAATAATATTACAAACCTACTTCAAAATGAATGGACCGCTTATGGTTCTTTGCCAAAATTAGAAAATCTTGAAAGAAATCTTAAATATCTTTTACAAACAAGCACGGGAAAATTCTTAAGAACGACGGGCAAACAGCCTAATTTTACAGATATATTCAATATTCAATTTTTGGATAAGTTTAGGAATGTTCTAACCAAATATGTGCCTGAGTATGAGACCCTGCTCAAACATCCCTATAGAGAATTTAAGGTTGATATAGAACCTAAATTGCTTGGTTTTCTTGGTATTAAATCCACTGGTAAATTTGGCGAAGAAATGGCTAAACAGAATTTATTAAGGATTTTTAATAATGCTCCAACTTTGAATGCTTATGCCAAATCATTAAGTGATTTAGAAGATAAGCTAATAATGTCTGGGATGTTGAAGGAAGGTTATACTCCAGAATTGGCTGGTTTGTTATTAAATCCCAAAGTTATTGGTGGTAAAGAACAGGGAATTGGTATATTTACCAGAGGAGTAAGAGGCGTATTATCGTCTCATCTTTCTTGGCTTTTAAGATTGTCTCAATCTCCAGAAGTTAAATTTTTATACAATGTTTTTAAAAACGCAGGGATCCCAGCAGAAAGGTTAATAATGTCAATTTTTGAAGGAATGAA
>BPJI01000004.1 GCA_026004535.1 Candidatus Parcubacteria bacterium | reverse complement strand
TTCATGGGGGCAATACTCATAATGTTAACGGTAGCAATAATGGTTAATAAAAAAAATCAAATAAAAACTTATGAATTTAATAATGGAGAAAATCAAGGTATAGCGGAGGTAGAAAAAATTAGGAACGATGCTTTAATGGAAAAAGTTTTGAAAATAGCGGTTTGTGAGAGTAGTTTAAACGCAAGAGCAGTAAATTTTAAGGATAGTGATGGATTAAGTCGTTTTGGTATGTTTCAATGGTTGCCTTCAACATTTAAGGAATATGGGGTTAAATATGGACTTATAAGTGAAAAAGCAGACATAGACTGGATTATGACGATTATTTGGGATGAAAAAATCAATAAAAGATTAGCATATCTAATACTGAAAAACGAGCCAAACAAGGCAAAACAACTTTGGCCAAATTGTTATTAAAAAAGGTCGCAATTAAAAAGTAAAAAATCTGAAAATAGAAGAAAAAATTGGATTAACAAGTGTTCTCCCAGAGCGCATATTTGAGATAAAAATTCTTATCCACGAAGAAGACAATTTTTATCTTTCTGATATTCTTTGCTGGTTATTAGGATATTTAGCAAACAAGGATTCATCAGATTTAGATTATCGTATTTTGAAACCAGCATTAGATAGATTAGCAAGGATAAATTCTGAAATAAAAAGGGCTAAAGAGGTCGCAATTAAAAATCAAAACATAAGAAATGGATAATATTTTATTTTTAGCAATAATTGGTTTTGTATTGGGCTATATTGGAATGGATTTATATCGTAAGTGGAGTGAAATAAAAGAGTATAGAAAGGAAAATTTGAATGATATTTATAAGCAAAGTAAATTAGTAAAAAAATTAATTGAAAAAGAAAATTCCATACCGATAGAAGTAAAACTTCTTGATGAGATTTTTAGAGCTATTAGAAAACAAGATTGGGATGAGTTAATTGATGCTTTGGGAGTTTATTTAACAACCTATCCTAATATTCCAGTTGTCAAGTGTAAAGGTTGTAAAACATTGGATTTTCAATTTAAAAGTTTTTTATTTAAAGGTGAGGAGTGGTATTGTGAGCAGTGTGGTTTAATTAAAAAATTAGAAGAGAATGCAAGTAAAAATTAGTTCCATTATCCCTTAAAAGTGGAACAGAACATTGGTTAATGTTCCACAAGTAGAACAATGAAAAAACAAGAACAACTTCTCAAAGAGGTCGCAGAATTAAAACAACAGATTGCTGAATTAAAAAAAGAAATTGGATTGTTAAAAAGGGGCTTAAAATCAAAAAATTCTTCACGACACAAAGCCATTAAAATTAAAAAGTTAAAAATATCTGATTTTAAAAAAAAATAACAGATTCATCGGGTAAGGTCAAAACTGTTTATCTTTATAAATTTAATGAAAATAGGATAATAATGATAAAGCCAGTTTCTTGGTATTATTACGTAGGAGCATTTATAAGGAAAGAGGGTTGCGTTATTTGGGACAAAGTGTTTGAAATATTTACCAATGAAATTAAAAGACCAGAATTAGCCAAAATGAACGAACTACAAAAATCCCTTTTCGTTGCTAATTATATTAATCAAGAATGGTATTCGTATTATAAATCTTTAGAAAACAATGACAACCAAAAATAAAAAACGAATAGGAGATTACTATGAAAGAAGAATAAAAAAAGCCAAAGAAGAGGTTGGTTATGTTTGCTTTAAACCAGCACGGACAAAATTTTCCCAGAAAGATATCTTTGGTTTTGATTTATTGTGTTGGCATCCTCAATGGAAAATTCTACAATTTATTCAGGTAAAAAAGAACAAAAAGGATTTCACCAAAGAAGTTTTAAAGAAACTTTTGTTTTTTTTTGACAGTATTGAAACAATAGGTGTTCAAGGATTTTATTTTGAGAAGGGAAAAATGAAAGAAATTTTTTACGATATTAAACAGATGGAAAAAACAAAGAATTCATTTTTTGAGGAGGGACAATTTTTGAGCGCAAGTGAATACGCCAAACTCAAAAAAATTTCAAGACAAGCGGTTCATAAACAAATTAAAGCTGGGAACAAAAATTTGGGGAGGTTATAAGTTATTAAATTTAGTTTAAGAAGGCTTTTTCTTTGGGAACAAGTATAAAGATACCTAGTTAGCAAAAAAGTCTTCAACCAGAGCAAATTTAAGGGATTTTGGGGGATTTAAGCAAAAATTAGCGTTAAAAAACATAGAAAAATTGAGGCAAAAATTAAGGTCAAAAATTAAGAAAAAATTATTAATTAAAATGAACAACGATATTCAAAAAATTCTATCAATGATTTCTGTCACAGAAATCGTTGATTTGATTAGAGACGTCATTAATGACCCCAAAGAAATAGATTATTGGGTAAAATGGGGAGTATCAAAAGCAAATAGAGAAGTTTTAATGATAGATACGGCTTTATTAATAAGCAGAAGATTAAAAGAAAAAATTGAAAAAGAAATAGAAAAAGAAAGTGTTGTATAATTAAATCAAAATGGAAAAAGAACACGTAAAACTAAAACTAAACGAAATAAAAGAGTGGAACAAAAACCCCAAAAAGCACGCCGATGAATTAATTGAAAATTCAATCAAAGAGTTCGGCTATATTGAAGACATTGTTGTAGACGAAAACAATAGAATAATAGCAGGACACGGCAGATTTAAAGCCTTAAAAAAACTTGGCATAGACGAAGTAGATGTCATAAGAGTTAGAGGTTTAACAGAAGAACAAAAAGAAAAATACGCTCTATTATCAAACAAAAGCGTAGAAAGGGGCGGCTGGGACTTTGATTTATTAAAAGAATTTAACGAGGATTTGTTAAAAGAATCTGGAAATGAAATTGAGCCAATTTACGGAGAGGTTATAATTAATAGATGGGAGAAATTTACAAGTCAAAAAGCACTTAAACTCAATTAAAAACTAACAATGGCAAAACGAGGTAGACCATCAAACTTAACTCCAGAATTAAAGAAAAAAGGCTGGGAATATGTAAAAAAAATTGAAGAACAAGAAAAGAAAATTCCAGAAATAATCCCAAGTATTGCCGGCTTGGCTTTTGAATTAGGTATACCAAGACAAAAGGTTTGGGAATATGCAGAAAAAGACGAGGAATTTCGGGACATTGTAGAGGGGGTAATGAAAGCACAAGAGAGAAGGATATTAAATTTAGCTTCAACGGGTAAGATAAATCCTGCAATAGCTAAGTTACTTTTAATGAAGCACGGATATACAGAAAAATCAGAAGTTGAAATGGAAATTAAGGAAAAATTAATAGAATTAGATGAATGAAACAAATAGAAATAGAACGAGTAAAATTCTCAGAACTTGCTAATTTTACGGAAAAACAGAGATTTTTCCTTGAAACAACTAAATTTTATGATTATGTGTTATTTAGTGGGACAAGGGGAAGTGGAAAATCTTATGCTTTACGGTGGACAGCGCTTTATTGGCTATTAAGGTGGGCAGCAGAGGGTCACAATCAAGTTCGTGCGGGTTTATTTTGCGAAACATATCCAACTTTGTATGATAGACATCTGCAAAATATTAAAAAAGAATTTCCTTCTTGGTTAGGGGATTTTCACGAACAGAAAAAAGAATTCATTTTAAAAGATAAATATGGAGGGGGAATTTTGGCACTCAGGAATCTTGATGAGCCAGCCAAATATCAAGGTTTTGAATTTGCTTTGGTGGCTGTCGATGAATTAACAAGGAACCCAAAATCTACTTTTGACCTTCTAAGGAGCTCACTAAGGTGGCCAGGAATAGAAAGGACAAAATTTATAGCAGCAACTAATCCTTACGGAGAACACTTAAGGTGGGTTAGGCAATTATGGATTGAAAGGAATTTTCCACCAGAATTAGAACATCTGAAAGACCAATTTTACGTAGTTTATGCCCAAACAACAGACAATCCATATTTACCCAAAGAGTATTGGGAAAGATTGGCAACGCTACCAGAAGCAGAAAGGAGGGCATTTTTAGAAGGAGATTGGTATGCTTTTGAAGGGCAAGTAGATGAGAGCGGTTATATGCCTTTAATTATCAGCCAAGATTTAGAAAATGCCTTAATTAACGATGAGCCAAATTTATGGACTATAAAACCAAAAATAATGGGAGTAGATGTGGGAGCGGGAGGAGATAGAAGTGTGATAGTTTTAAGGAATGATTTGGGAGCAAAAATTCTATTTGCAGAAAGACTAAAGGATACAATGAATTTAGTGGGAATTATAGGAAAATTATTAGTTCAATACGAGCCAAATGTTATAGCAGTTGATATAACAGGAGTTGGCAGAGGAGTAGCAGATAGGTTGTCAGAAATAGGCTTTTCGGCTATAATTAGAGAGGTAAATTTTGGAGCAAAACCATTAAAACAAGATTTTAGAAACAAAAAAGCAGAACTTTATTGGAATTTAAAAGATTGGCTAAAACAAGGAGGAAAATTGGTTAAAAACGAATTATGGAATCAACTTTTGGAAATCAGGTATAAAATTTTAAGTGATAAGGCAATTATGATTGAACCAAAGGAAAACCTACTGAAAAAAGGATTTGGTTCTCCAGATGTAGTAGATGCCTTGGCTCTAACTTTTACCGAAGATTTATCCACATTAAGACAATTTTTGACCCTAAGGGAAATTGAGTTATAATTCACGATGAAAAAAGATTACACAGGATTACTTTTGGCAAGAATCAGCAAAAAAGAGATAGAAGAAAAACACCCAGATTGGTTGGAACAATACGGAATAGTAAAATTCATTAAAAACGAATTTAAAGAAGTTTTAAAAGATATTCTTTTAGAAAAAATTTATCAACAGGCTAAAGAGCAAAATTACTATCTTTATGACGAAGTATTTATTAGAGAAACAGAGAATTCGTTTGTAGCAATAGCATTAACATATCCTAAATTCATTCCAGGTCGGGCTAAAAAATTAAGACCACCTAAAATTAGCCCAGAGAAAGTAGCAGAAATTTTTAAAGAAAAAATAGCAGAGATAGGAATAGTTGGTTATGGTGGAGAGCAAATTTATGCTTCCAACCAACAATCAGATACCAACAACAAGACAATTTGAACTCCAAACTTTAGATTTAACAGATTGGAAAGAAGATGAAATTTTGGAAGAGATAAGAAAACAATTTAACTATTCAAAACAAGTTTATGATGTGAAAAAAAGATATTGGGTTGAAATGATAAAACTTTATCTCAACCAGTTTAGAAAACAAATAGCAGATATAACTTTGGGTTCAAAACTTTTATTCACGCAATTTCACGAAACTTATTCTTCAATTGATAATGACCAAAGACGAGTAATTTTTAAACCCAGAAGACCACAAGATGATAAAATAACTTTTTACACAAATGCTGTGGCTCAATTTGATTTTGATGAAATGGAAATGGGCAGAATTAACAGAGAATTAATATGGGATATTATTTTCTTTGGAATAGGAATTTTAGATGTTTCACTTTATGATAAAAAAAATTCAGTTTTAAAACCATCGGTTCAATCTCCATTTACATTCTTTATTGACCCCAAAACAACCTCAATAGACGAAGCAAGATTTGCGGGAAGGTTTATTTACAAAACCTATTACGATTTAATCAACGATAGCAATTTAAATTCAGAAAAGGTAAAAGATTGGGTAAAATCTGGCTATGCACCAACAGAGAGTTCATACGAGCAAACACAATTAGAAAAACGAGCAAAACAATATCTTATTGGAGATAACTATTTTCAAGAACCATTAATGTCATTATCGTTTTTAGAGATTTTAGAGTGGTATTTTTATGCTAATGGCAAATTATGGGTTGTATGGACTGATAACGGAATAACAAAAGTTTTGGGCTATAAACGAGTAGATTATCAAGACAAAGGCGAAAAAGAAAGCAAAATTCCATTTATTACTTACAACTTCATAAAAACCTCATTTTCATTGTTTGGTTTAGGATTACCTGATTTGATTGAAGATTTACACAGAGCAGATGTTGTTTTGAAAAATCTAATGATGCGTTCAATAATGCTTGATGCCACAGCAACATTTTTAGCAAATTATAGGATTTTGCTTAATCCCAAAGATTTGTTAACCAAAGAGCAAAATAAAGTTATTTTTACAACCCAACCGCCAGCAGGACAGATTTTGCCATTTCCTAAAACCCAGGTCGTTTCAAACGATACTTTGGCTTTTATCAATGTTTTGCAGAATGAGGCAGTGGGAGCAGTAGGCAGCGCAAGAATTTTAAAGGGAAGTTTAACCCAAGTTAAAAAAACAGCAACAGAAATAGCAATTGCTAAAGCAAAACAAGATTTACAAATCTCAAGTATAATGAGAAATATAATTGCTGGAGAAAAAGATTTTTGGTATAGATGGCTAAAAAGACACCAAAGATTTATGGCTCCAGATGATAAAAAGCTAATTGAGATTGTTGGTTATCAAGGAGCAAAAGAATTTACTTCAGTTAAAAAAAGAGAGTTTATTCCCGAAGTAGACCCAAGAATTGAAGTAGTATCATCATTAGAAGCAGAACCACAAAAGATATTAAGACGAAGAGAATTAGCAGAAATTTTACAACCATTGGCTCAAATTGGGGGTAATGTTAGAGAGGTTGTTAGGACAATTCTTTATGATATGGATTTAACCCCAGAGCAGGTTGATGTTTTCTTACCACCAACTCCCCACGAACAAAGAGCAAAACTTGAAAATGAAGTTTTAGAGCAAGATGATATAGTTGAAATTCACGAAAACGATGATGATTTACAGCACATAGCAATTCATTACAGAGCAAAAGAGACAGATGCCAGAAATATTCATATTCACGCTCATATCTTAAATTATCTCAATAAACAAAGATTACAGGCACCAGAACAAAAGCAGTCAGTTAAAGAAATATCACAAGGAATTTTAGAAACAGAAACACCAGAAGAATTAGGTCGTGAATTAACACAATTACCAACAGAGGGAGTTGAAGCATTAACTCAAACAATGTTTCCTCAAACTCCTTCGGCAGTTAAATAAAAATGTCAAAAAAATCATCTTCAAAAACACAAGAAAAAATATCAAGAGAAATAGAAAAATTAATGAGTGAGTGGAAAGAAACAAAAAAGATGACAACTTCAAGAGCAACATATAGACCAAAAACTCAAGAGGAAGCAATGAGACAGGCGGCAGCAATTGCCTATGGAAAGCATAAAGTCGGAAGATCAGGAAGTAAACGAAAAAAGAAAAAATGATTGAAGATTTTTTTACAGAAGAATTAAGAAAAATAATAGGTGATAACCCAGAAAAAGCAAGAGAATTAGTGCAAAGGTTTAGTAATATAGAAACCATTGAGGAATGGAGAATTTTAAAGATGATTTTACAGGCAACAAGGGAAAAACTGCTTTTGAACTTTAAAAATTCAGGTTTAGACCAAGCAACCTTGATAGCCTATAAAGAAAGCCTTACAGCATTAGATTTTTTAATCAATTTGCCGTCGGAATTAATTCAAATTATAACCCTTAATCTTTTGACAAAAGAAGAAAGTGGTTTATAATTATAGGAAAATGACAAAGAAAAAAACAACCACAACAGAAAATTTAGAACAGACAGCAAAAGTTAAAACCCAAGAAACCAAAGTAGAACCTCAATCAGTTGAAAAAGTAAAAGTAAATCCTAAAATTAGAGGAGGTATTTGTGAGTTTTGTGGCATTCCAGCAAAAGAATGTGAACATTATGCTTCAATATTTGCTAAAGGAGAATTTAGATGTCTTTGTAATGGAAGTGCCAATCCTTCAACATTTAATCAATCAATTTATTGGTATGTTGAAAAGTATAAGGTTTGGATTTGTAACACAGAGGGATGTAGGCAAAGAATAGCAGCATTAGGTGGTTATTCAGACTCAGAAATTGTAAAATTTTATTTACCATAAAAAGCGAAATTAATTTTCCTTGCTTATCTGCTCCCGGGTAAGCAAGCGTAAAAACAATGGGCGAAGAACAACTTCAAAACCAATCAGATTTACAGGAACAACAAACCCCTGTAAGTCAAGGCGAAGAGAAGGTTGAAGATGTCGGTGTTGTAAAGGTTTTAAGAAACAAACTTGAAGACGAAATTAAACGCCGAAAAGAATTAGAACAAAAATTGAAATCATTAGAAGAAGTTGGAACAATTGCTAACATTGAAGAAATTTCAGAAAAATTAAAAGAAATAGACAAACTTAAATTTGAAAACCAAATCGCTAAAAAATTTCCTTATTTAGTTGATGAAGTTGAAAATATCTGGCAAATGAAAAAACAAGATGAAAGTATTGAAGATGCCGTTGCCAGATATATCGGTAAAAAACAATTAGAAACTCAGTCTCAATTAACTGGGTATTCGGTCGGGTCTAAATCAATATCTCCTAATCTCCAAGAACCCGATATAACCCAGTTGCCCAAAGAAGAACAAGAAAAAAAAGCCAGACAAATATTTGAAGAACTTTATGGTAGCTAATAGCAACGAGAAAGTAGTGCTGGGCATCTTGGAGATGTTGAAATTAAATGGCTACTACAACTACTTCTAACCTTGAATCATCTCAAAAAGCCCTGGGGATTTACTATGATACAAGAGTAATAGAGTCTTTACAGCCCCATCTTTACTTTGAACAATTTGGAACCGTAGAAACAGTTCCTCAAGGTAATTACACCTCAAGATTTTTCACCTTCAATAAAATAACAACTGCTTCTGTCGTTTCATTAACAGAAGGAACTCCTCCAACAGCAATTGCTGTTTCAGTTAATGCCATTGATACAACTCCAACTCAATACGGTGTCAATGTTGAGTTAACTGATTTAGTTGCTTTAACAGCGGTTTTTGATTTGATAAATACTACTCTTAACGAAGTTGGTAAGGCAATGGCAAGGAAAATTGATGAAGTTATTCAAACCGTTGTTAATGCTGGAACAAATGTAATTTATGCTGGCGGTAAAACCTCAAGAGCAGCCTTGGCTGCTGGTGATTTAATTGATGCTATGCTAATTTTAAGGGGGGTTCAAAAATTAAGAAACAATGCTGCTCCCGAATATACTGGCGGTGGTTATGCCTGTGTTTTACACCCCTCAGTTGGTTTTGATTTAATGAGTAATACCTCCTCTGGTCAATGGATTGATGTGCATAAATATGCTCAACCTCAAAATATCTTTAATGGTGAAATTGGTTCATTAGCAGGAGCAAGAATTGTTCAATCTCCAAATGTTGTAACCTTTGCTTCAACTGTAACTGTTTATCCAACAACCTTAATTGGTGCTGATGCTTATAGAATTTCTTATTGGCTTGCTGGTAAAGTAAATTCTTATGTTTTACCTCCAGAAAGCAATCTTTCTGTATCCAATCCTCTTGGTCAGAAAGGTTCAGTTGGTGCTAAAACAAATATGGGAGTTGCCAGAACTCAAGAAGAAAGACTTGTAAGAATTGAATCAGCAGCAACCGCTCTCTAATCTAATGGGGAGGGGGTGATAAGCCTCCTCCCTTTTTAGTGGTCGGTTTTAAATAATTTTTTTCTAAAATGTCTTTACGAAGACCTCTTAAAACTCAGAATTTAGTTCCTTCAGCAGCAAGAACAACAAGTGGTAATAGTGGAGCAATTGTTATCAATGATATGGATATGAAAAATGTTTTGGTTAGATTGAGCGTAAGTGCTGCTTCTGGAACCTCTCCAACTTTAGATGTTTATTTCCAGCAATCATTGGATGGAGGACAAACCTTTGTTGATGTTGCTCACTTTCTTCAAGTTACAGCAGCATTAACAAACCCCCATTATCTCAATTTAGCGGTTGGAGCAAACAATTCAATTTCTTCAGGTGTTGGTGATGGAACAATTGCCGCTAATTCGCTTGGAACTTCTCTTGTTTCCAATGTTTGGAGAATTAAGTGGGTAATTGGTGGTACTTCTCCATCATTTACTTTTGCTGTTGATGCCTTCTATGCTTAATTTTTCGGCATCTATTGGGGTTGCTCCCTGATAGATGCCCACATTAACAATTAAAAAATCAATGATTTTAAGCCAAGTTTTTCAAAAAGTAAGAAGATTGACCAATACAACTTCCTCAACCTTAACAGATGTGAGATTACTTGATTTAGTAAATGAAGTTTATTTAGAAATTCAAAGAACATTAGCAGACAACGAAATAGAGGTTTTAGGGGGAATAGTAAAAACAGATTTAATCGCTAATCAGCCAAATTATCAATTACCTTCAGATTTATTAACGATTTTAAGAGTTGAAGTAAATTATGATGATCCAACAGACAATACAAAATGGATTAAAGCATCAGAAACAGATTTGGCAAATTTACCCTATGAATGGTATAACCTTTTGAAATCTCAACCAAAATCAAAACCTCTTTATGATTTATTTAGCAATACTTTGTGGCTTTTTCCTCAACCAACAGCAAATCAGACACAAGGTTTAAGGCTTTGGTATATAGTAAGACAGCAAGATTTTACTTCTGTTAATGATACTTTGCATCCAGTTTTAGATAAATATTGGGATGTTTTAGCAATGGGAACAGCACAGAAATATCTTGAAGAAATAGGACATCCCCTATCTCAAAGACGATTTGAGTTGTATCAATTAGGATTACAAAAAATGGTTGATGATTTAAAAACGGAAGTAATAGAACCAATTAAAATGCAACCAATCGATTATTTTAATAGTGGTTGGGTATAAAAATGGCTTATTGGGATCCAGTTAAAAACTTTGCAAAAGTAATAGTGAATGGTTTATATGATGATGCGGCTACTTCAATAACATTGTTAGCCGGTGAAGGCAATAAATTACCAGATCCATCAACTGATGGTTCTTTTAATATGGTTTGGTGGAATGCTACAGATTATTCAGACCCATCTGATGACCCATATAGAGAAATCGTTAGAGTTACAGCAAAAAGCGGTGATGTTTTAACAATTCAGAGAGGACAAGAAAATACAACAGCACAACCTCACAATATACCTGGAAAAACCTATAAAATGATGATTGCTCTAACTGAAAAAACTTATACTGATTTGCAAAAAATAGTTGTCTTCCAAGATGGAACATTTGTAGGACAAAGACCAATTTTAGACTTTCTTTCTCCGTTTTCTGCAACAGATGACAGCGTAAATAATAAATTGGTTATTTATCCTCCTGCAAGATTTGGTGGCGATGGAAGTGATGGAGATTTGGTTATAACAGCAGGAACAACTACATTAGATTTAGGAGGACAAAAAATTTTTGTTAAAAACTACAACAATTTAGAAATTTCAGGAACGGGACAATTGAATTTTATAAATCCTCATAATGATGGAACTTTAATAATTTTTAGGGTGAAGGGAGATTGCAAAATAACTTCAACTAATAATCCAGTAATTGATTTAAGAAATTTGGGAGGACTTGGGGGAAATCCTTCTAGGGGTTTTTATCCCTGGATGAGAAGCTTTTGGAAACTTTATAAAATTAATACTCTTGATTTTATAATTTTTCAGGGATGGGGTGGATTTAGTGGAGTAAACATGCCACCTTTTTTGCAAACAAATAATTTGTTTTTATTGGATATACAAGTAATTTCGGGAAGCGCTTTCATAATACAAATTAATGAAGGTTATGTTTCGGCAACGGGTGGAAGAGGAGGAGGTGCTTTAATTATAGAAGTTGGAGGGAATTTTATAGGAAATAGTAGTAGCATAATAAACGCTTCTGGTTCACCGGGCGGTTCTGCAAACTGGAGCACCTCATCCGTTACGGGTTTATCAACTTATAATTACGAAATTCTTAGAGGTTTTTCTTTTTCTCCTTTTCATAATTGGTCTTCTTCTTATGATTTAAGGCAATTAGTAAATTTTATAGTACCAGGAAGCGGTGGCTTAAATACTGATATAAAATATGCTGGTGCAAGTTCAAGTGGGACAGTTTATGGTGGTGGAGGCGGTGGAGGTTCAGTTTTAATTCTTGTTAACGGAACAATAACTGGTTCATTAACTTTTGATGTATCAGGAGGAACAAGTGGAGCAGGAGCACAATATAATGGAGCAGATGGTATAGGTCTTATTTTAAAGAATAAATGGTTCTTATAATGCTTACGGGATTTTCAACACAACCAATAGCAGGAAGTTTTGTTGATACTCGGGGGCAGAAATATCCAACAAAAACAATTTGGACTAGAGAAAATCAAATAACTTCAACTTGGATAGCAGAAAGTTTAAACTGGTGGGATAGTATTTTAACAGAAAATTCAGACTTTCTTTTAACAGAAAACAATGAAATTTTAATAACAGAACAAAAAACATTCTTAACTTGGGCAAAAGAAACAATAGGGTCAACAACTTGGACAAAAGAAAACATTTAAAATAATGCCAAAGATATCACAACTAACAGAAAAAACAACCACTCCATCAGATACAGATTTAAAGGTGATTGTTGAAAGTTCAACGAATACAACCAAGAAAATAACTTGGGCTACTATTAAAAATGCCTTAAAAACTTTTTTTGATACGGTTTATGCTCAATTAACAGATTTTACTACGCACCAAAGCTCCTCAGGTGGAGTTCACGGAATAACTGGTGAGGTTGTGGGGACAACCGATGAACAAACTTTATCAAATAAGAATGTTATTACAGGAATAAATACTCAAACAGGAACTGCTTATACTCTTGTCTTGTCTGATGCTGGTAAATTAGTTCAAATGGACAACGCTTCTGCTAATACCGTGACTATTCCCGCTAATTCTTCTGTTGCTTTTCCCATTGGAACAAAAATAATGATACAAAAATATGGGACAGGAGATACAACAATTCAGGGTGCTGCTGGTGTTACGGTAAGAGACCCACTTGGAATAGCAACCATAACAATTCAATATGATGCCAGAGTAATAATTAAAGAAGGCGTTGATGAATGGCTTATTCAATAACGGGTCGTAATTAACTTTTTTAAACAATATGGCACAAGTAAAACTACAATACGGGACAACTACAGATATAACCCCAACGGGTCTAAATGGTTTAGCCAATGGTTCTTCTATAACTTCTTCTGCTGTTAATAACACAACCAATTTAATGATTGATGCTCTTGTTGAATTAACTTATGTTTTTGGGACAGCTCCAACGGCAAATAATAATATCACAATTGAAGTTCAATCCTCAATAGATGGCACAAATTTTACCGATATCCAAAATCCTCCTTATGTAATTCTTTTGACAGCGGATACAACAACCCACAGAGTTGAATTTTTTCTTTCGACATTGTTTGGTAATAGCGTGGGAATTCCTCCGTATGTTCGTTTTAAAATAACAAACAACGGAGGACAGGCTCTTGCTTTAACTGGTAATACATTAAAAATAGTCCCAATTTACGCTCAAGTAGTATAAAAATGCCATTGGGTTATTTTAAACAACGAGGTAGGGTGAATGTATTTTGGGGCAATGACCCGTCTATATTTTTATATTTGCCTCTGGATAGAGATCACAAAGATTATTCTGGTAAAACATCGGCAACATTAAATGGTTCTTTAAGATTTAATAATTTGGGATTTAGAACACCCCTAAGATCAACTTATTTTAATGGTAATGCGGCAAATTATATTAGTATTGCTGACAATTCTTTTACCAATCCTAATACTTTGAGTTGGGTTTGTTGGTTTAAGGCTGATTATAAAGGAAGTAATCAGGGTTTTATTTTTGCGAAAAGAGTTTTTGACGGTAACATAGACTATCTTTTGCTGATAAATCAGTTTGCTCCTTCTCGTGATATTAGTTTTCAATATCACGACAGCGGAGGAGCGTATCATAGATATACAGTTTCCCAACAATTTGATGAATACCAAAAGTGGAATTTTATAGCTGGAACGTATACATTTGGGCAGGGTAATTCAATAAAAATTTGGAAAAACGGTCAACTAAAATTAGGAACTTGGGATACGGGTAATGGTAATGGAGCAAAAAGAGATACTATCGAACCAATACAAATCGGTAGACAGGCATCTTCATTTCCTGGTCCTTTATTGGGTTATTTATCCGAATTAGCATTATTTTCAAGACCATTAACTACAGAAGAAGTTCAGGAGTATTATAGATGGGCAACATCTCAACCAAAGAAGTATTGGTTTTTCCCATCGCCACCATCACAAGGTAATCCAACGAGACGACTTTTAATTATGTCAATGTAAACAATGGAAAACCAAATTTACATTGAATTAACAAGATGGGGTATAGCAATTTCTGTAATAATTGCTTTAATTTTTTTTATAAAGGCTTTAACAGAACTTATAAAAGCAAGAAAAAACGGAGAAAACGGCAAAAAGATTGATAATTTGGAAAAGTTGGTTCATAATGATATCAGACACGAGCTAGATGCTTTATGGATAGAATTTAGAGATTTCAGAGAGGAAACCAGAGACAACCTTCAAAAACTTGACGAAAGAGTAAGAAAAGTGGAAATAGAATGTAAAAGTCGTAAAAAGTAAGATTTTAATAGGGTTTTTGTATTATAAGGGTCGTCAATTAAAAAACATAAAAAAATCAAGGATTTTGACAATCAATCCTTCTAAAATGCTCTGAAAGAAGACTTTTTTGTGGAGTATGAGTAAATATACCCTCCCAAATAAAAAAGTCTCTATCAGAGCAAATTTAAAGGATGTTAGAGGAAAATAAACTATCAATTCAACAACCAAAACAGAGAGGAGGAATTGCTTTTCCATTGGATTATGAAGATGCTTCTGCTTTAAAACAATCTTTTTTAACAGTAGTTCAAGTTCAATTACAAAATGGCACATCAACGATTTATGACTCAAAAATTTTAGCTTCTTCAATAGGTTTTGCTAATCATTCAGTTTTTTCGGGAATAATAGGTGTTTTATCGGTTCAGTGTTCTAATGGAAGTGCTACAATTACAAGCTCATCCGATACCGATAATTCCCTTGTTAATGTTTTAATCATTTATTAAAATGCCAAGACGAAAACAAGAACAATTAAGTCAATTTAGGGTAAGACAAAGCAGAAAAGATATTGGGGGGGTTATTTTGCTTGAAAATTTTGCTTATTCAACAATTTTTCAGAGACAAGATGGAGCAGATGGTAAATTTTTACATAGAGCAATTATTTCTCCTTCTTATCTTTACAAAATTGTCAATGGCAGTACAATAGCAGATTTACAGGATGTTTCTTATCCTTTAATGACGCCATTTCCATTGGAAACAATACCCCTGACAACTGGAGATGGTGTAGTAGTATCGTTTTATCAACCAAATATAGCCAACGATAACAGAATTCTTTATGTAGCAACCAATAGTGGAAAAGTAAAGGCATTATCTTTAACGGGAGTAGCAAGAAACTTGGGACAGCCAGTTTCCTTAACAAACAATTACGATACAACAATTTTAACCTTTACAGATAAGATTTTCTTTATTAATCCAACCTCAACTTCAATTTGGCATATACCAGAGAATACAACCGGAACAACTTGGACAGCAGTGGGCGGTTTAAATTCTCCTAAATTTGGGATAACTTTTTCTACTTCTCTTTATGTTGCTGATAAAAATGCTTCGGGAGATGCTAATAGAAGATTGGTAAGGGTTTATAATACGGGTTATGTTCTTCAGGGAAGTTTGGATTTAGGAACAACCTGGGATATTTTGGACATTGTAAACAATAACAATAAATTCATTTTGATTTTTGCTCAACCAGTAGGAACAAGTGCTAATCAGTATGCTTTTTTGTGGGATGGTTCTTATCAGAACAGATATTTTCACGCTATAAAACTTCCAGGCAAATATGTAGGAAGTGTTAATTATATGGGTGCTTTTCTTATCTTTTTGCAGGTAGGAGCAGATTTAAAAATTTATGAATTAGCAGGATACGCTTTAAATTTCATTGATAGTTTGCCATCAATAAAAGTTAATGAAAAATGTTTGCCTTCTCAAAGATTTACCGTTTATGGTAACTATGTTTGTTTTCCAGTGTTTTTAAAAGATTTAGACTTAAAAGCAATTTTGATGTATAATATCCTTGAAAAAGAAGCAGTTTTAATTAAGGGGGAAACATCAGAAATTATAGCAACAGCAGTTAACTCTGATTTAAATGGAAATATTAGAATTTTTTACTCTGACGATGTGGCAGATAGAATAAAAACAAGTATTATCTTTCCTTCTGGAGCATTAGACGATTATACGGGAAATTTTAAAGTAATAACAGACGAATTGATTTATATCAGCAACAGAATAACATTTTTTAACAGGGTTTCAATTGATAAAGTGGAGGTTTGGTATGGTAATAAACCAGCTAACGCAACAGATAGAATTAAAATAAACTTTCAGGGCATTGATACACGATTGAACACAACAGACACAGTAGATTTAATAATCAACCAAGACTCACAAAGCAATTATGTTTTATTTGATGCAGTAGGAGTTAGGGGAGACCAAATTCAAGTAAGGATTTACACAACCAATTCAGCAACATTTAGAACCACATTAAAACGAATGCTAATTTATTATTCAAATCTCTAAAATGCCACAATTACCACAACAACCATCACCAACTTTAAAAACAAAGACATCAACAACTCCTGTTGCTTCTCAACGACAAACTCAATCAAGGGGAATTTTGGGTTCTATTTTATTAGCATTTGTTAATATTCTATCAAGGGCAATTTCTAGGGGTAGTGCTATAATGCGAAGTGGGGGCTTGGCTAATATCGGATCAATCTTTAGGGGAGGAAGTCATTTTGCTGCACCTGCTCCCAAGGCTCCTGAAACTTTTAAAAGGGGAACATTTACTTTGCCACCTCAAACTTCAATTTCATTACCACCCAATACAAAGCTTAATTTAGGCAAAATTGCCCAAGAACAAAAACAACAAGAATTATTTTTTACATCTTTGCCAACTGCTGCCTCAACCCCATCGTTTCTTTTAAAAACAGAAACATCTTCAGCTCCAATGACTATTCCACCAAGAATAACCCAAGTTAATCGTCGTCAATCATCAAGGGTTTCTCCATCTACAAATTTAGAAAAATCACCAGAAACAACATTTCCACAGCCACGAGGCGAAATAAAATCTCAACTACCATCTTCTACATTGGATGCAACATCGTTTATACCTACTGATTTACTTTTACAAGAAATACAAAACTTTTCGCAACAAAAACCACCAGAAAAAGAATTATTATCTACTACTTCTAATGTTCCAGAGGGGGCAATGACTTATTTAATTAAAGACCCATTAGGTGGCTCAACTCCCGTTTTTGGACATATTATTCAGCCAGGAGAAACCTTATCAAAAATAGCAAGACAATATGGAGTTTCAATTGAAGAATTAGAACGATTAAACCGAGAAAACAAAGCAGCAATGAAGGGTAGGGATTTAATAATAGCAGGACAACAACTTCATATTCCCCTTAAAACAAAACAACCATCTCTACAAGAACAACTTCAAAAACAACTAACAACTCAACTTCCTAAAAACACTGAAGAAATTAATGAGCAACAGAAAAGAATTAAAGAGGGATTTGAGGCAATTAAAAGGGGAGAGATACCACAATTAAAAGCAGAGGATATGCCAGCATTTATGATGTATTTGATGGGAGAAGAATTGAGAATGGCAGAAGAACACCAAAGAAGGTTAGAGCAATATTATGACCCCAACTTCTATCAACAACAATATCAACAATTAGTTAAACAATCAGGTTTAGAAGATTTATATCAAAGATATTTTGATTTGAATAAGGTTTTACAGGGGACAAGAGATGATGTTATGAGGGAAGCAGCAATGGCAGGAGGAATAGTTACCCAATCACAAGTAGAAGAAATTGTTGCTTGGAGACAATCTTTACTAAGAGGACAAATGCAAGCATTATCAGATTTAATTGACCATAGAGAAAAAATGATTGATAGAGCAATGAACTTTATAAGAATGGATAGAACTGAATTAAGAAGTTATTTAGATGATGTTTTCAAAATCAAAGAAAGAACAATGGATTTGATGGAAAAATATGCTTACTGGGGACTTAATTATTATGATGATATTCAAGAGCGAAATAGAAGTAAATTGACAACATTATTAAATAGTGGTGCTTTAGGTAGGATGTCTTTGGAATATTTAGCTGAATATGCTAATCCAGATAGTCCACTTTATAGCGGTTATACTTTTGAGGAACTTTTAAGATTTTGGGAGGTTTCAAGAATGATAAACGAAAAGAAAGAAGAAGAAATAAAAAAATTAAAAGAACAGATAGAACAAGCACAAAGAAGATTAAAAATCGCAGAACAAAGATTGCTGCTTCAACAAGAAAGATTAGAATTTCAACGACAAAAAGAACAACAAAAAAGCTCTAACAAAAAAACACAAAAGAGAAGTTCTAAAGAAAATCTTATTGAGCATATAAAATAAAATGCCAGAAGAAAAATTAACACCACAAAAAATTTGGCAATGGACAAAATCAGCAGTTAAGTTTGCAGGCGATTTGTTATTGTCAATTCCGCAGGGATTTACAAAGGGGGGAGTAGGAATTGCTTTAGATATTGCTAATTTATTTTCAAAAGAAAAAATTCACCAAGTAGATCCTTCTTTATTGGGTTTGGGTAAAGTTGGTGAAATATTATTTGGTAAAGAACCAATTCTTTCTATAAGTGAAAGAATTAAACGAGGAAGAAAATTTGGTAGAGATATAACTGAAAGATATGTAGGAACGCAATATAAACAACTTGGAGAAATATTGGGGGGATTGGGTGCTTTGGGTTTATTTGCTTTGGATGTAACGCCCATTGGAGGAGTTGGAAAAACATTAATAAGTAAAGGAGCATTAAAAACATTGGCAAAAGAAACTTCAGAAAGCACAATTAAAGAAATTCTTAAAAAAGAAGCTCCAGATTTGGCAAAAAATGAACAAGTTTTAAATGAATTAGCCACAAAAATTGCAGGAGTTTCAACTCCTAAAGACGTTTTAAAAACATTAAGAAGTTCATTAAAAACTGGAGCAAAAATTGCTGCTGAAATTCCTAAAGAATTGCAAACAGCAACAGAGGGAATAAAACCACCAATACCCCCCAAAAAACCTCCCAAGGGAATAGATTTTCCCTTTGATGCGATGAAAGAATTCAGAATTCCCAAAGAAAGACAGGTTTTACACTCTTCAATAGAAACCTTATGGAGAAAAGGAGAAATTACTCAAGCAGATTTACAAAAATTAGCAGAAAGGGGAATTTTAACTTATACTCCCAAAACAATTAACCAAGAAATAACAAAACTTTCAGGAAAAATAAAAGAAGCAGGATTAGAAACCATAAACGATTTGTATAAAGTGATTAAAAATCCTTCTGGTAGTGTTTTAAATAAACAAACAAAAAAAATGATAACTTTTACTGATGAAGAAAGAGCTTTAATAGCGTGGAAACTATTTAAAACTTTCAGAGAAGCAAAAATGGATAGAAGGGCTTTAGGGGTCTTGAATTATTATATAAAAGCCGGAGAAGAAACGGCAAGAACTTTATCTTTTAGGAGGGTTATAGGAAAAGCAATGGAATTGGAACTGGGGCAAAAGTCTATTGATTTACAAACTTTGGCTTTTATTGATAAAGTTTCTGATTATGCTCAAAAATACGGAGTAAAAATAACAGAAGAATTAAGTCAAGAACTTGAAAGCATTACAAGAAATGTCTTTAGGGTAGAAACAGAAAAAGAAAAAATGGTTGCCTTGGAAAATGGCTTGAGAAACTTTTTTGAAAAACATTTTCCTAAAATGCCATCTCCTGAAAGAGTAGATATATTAAGATATGGTTGGACCTTATCTAATCCAATGTCAATAGCAAGAAATGTTATAGGAAATGCCTTTCAATCCTTTGTTTCAAGACCTTTAACAAAACTTACAGAAAGAGCCCTAAAATATTTTTCAGATAATGGATATGACCTTTTAAAAAGTGATTTAATGTCAATTAGAAATTTAAACATTTCAGAACACCTGAAAAATCAATATCAAAGATTACATTTAGCTTGGGATGAATTTGTTTTTGCTTTTAAAAATGTTAATCCTTCTGCTAAATTTCTTGATTTAATGAGCGATAAAGATAATGCTGAAAGGTTTTTAAGCAATATTCATTTTAGTTCTAAAGCAAACTTTTTTGACCAAGCATCTACCCTTTCATTAAGAATTTTAGAAGCAACAGATAGATTTTTCTCTACTTGGATTTATATAGGCGAGAAACAACGATTAATAAATGAAGCAAAGAAAGCAGGAGTTAAAATAACCGAAGACGTTTTAAACCTTTTGGATGAACAAGCCATTCAAACAGCAGAAACTTGGCTTTACAGAAATAGATTGGGGGAAAAAGAAATAAGAAATAGATTGCCGTATTTAGCGCAGGCTTTGGATTGGGCGGGAGACTCTTTGATGAAAATTAAAAATGCTTTGAGAGAAGAAGCACAAAAAAATAAATTTGTTTGGCCACTTTATTATGCGTTTTCAACTTTTAATCTTTTCATTAGAACTCCAATGAACATTGGAAAAACGATGATTGAATATTCGCCCTTATCTGCAGATATCGCAATTAGAAGAATTTTAGGTGATAAAAGTATAACCACAGAACAATTTGCAAAATTGATTTTAGGTTCTCTTTTAACAATAGGAGGCGCTTATAAAATGCTTAATAATGAAATTACCTTTATGCCTCCTTCTGACTCAGAACTAAGAAAAAGATGGTCTGATGCTGTTTATAAGCCATTTTCAATCAAGATTGGCGATAGATGGTATAGTGCTTGGTGGCTTGGACCCTTTGTTTTACCAATTATGATGCCTGCTGCCTTTAAATGGGCTTCAGAAGAACTACAATTAAAGGAAGAAAATCCATCAATAGATGAAATAGTTTTTAGGGGAATGTCCGCAGTATTAAGAACAATTTCAGAACAAACAAGTCTAATGGGAATGTCAAATATGATAAAAACATTGTCAGGAGATATTGATTATACTTTCCCTCAAACTTTAATTTTTGAAACATCTCAATATGTTCCTTTTAATGGTTTATTAAGGTTTTTCAATAGGTTTTTGGATGATGTTTATAGAAAAGCAGGTAAAACATTACCAGAAGGATTTAAGCGAGATTTTTCTGGATATTTCAAAACTTGGTATCAAATGTTAGGTAAATCAGAAGAAGAAATTGAAAAATTATTACCAGAACCGTATACCAGAACAGAATTAACAACGGGAGAAGTTGAACCAGCAAAAAGAAGTTTAGCAGAAAAACTTTTACCATATCCTGCTTTTGTAAGGACAGAGCCAATTAAAGAAGAAGAATTTAAACAACAGTTAGAAGCAAGTATAAGCAAGCGACAATCAAGAGCTTTAATTGACGAAGAAATTAAACAAGCAAGCGAAAAAGAAAAAGAAGAAGCAAAAGCACTTTATCTTTTTCTTAAAAATCCAGATATAGATAGGGAAACAAAAATAAAAAAAATTGAGGAAACAGACGAAAAAATAGCTGAAAGAGTTTTAAGAATGTTTGAAAGGGATAGATTGAGAGAGATTTTACCAGAAGATATACCACCAGAAATTAAAAATTGGTCAGTTAGAGAAAGAGCTAATTTTATTATCAATTATGCTAAAAAACATTTTAAAGGACAACCAGAAAAAGCAAGTGATTTCTATGATTTGTTAATAGACGAAGGAATAATTACCGATGCAGTAGAAGAAGAAATAAGTCGTCAATTAATGGAGCTTAAACAATGAAATTTGTTTTAATAACCTACGACGGACACGGATTACCAATTGCTTATAGGCTTTTAAAAGAGGGCTACGATGTTTTAGTTGGTCAAGCAAAAGAATTGGAGCATATGCCTAAAGAAGACGAAGAAACCAAAAGAAGAAGGCTTTCTTTATATGATGGAATGCTTGAAAAAATGGATGCTGATGAATTGGTTAACAAACTTGAAAAAGAAACAAAGAAAGACGATTATTTTATCTTTTGTGATTTTAATTATGTTTATCCTTATGCTGAAAGGTTAAAAAAAGCAGGATTTAAGGGGTTATTACCAAATGAAGAAGATTTCAAATTAGAAGAAGATAGAAATTACGCCAAAGAATTAGTAAGACGAAACTATGATATTTTTTCAGAACAAGAGGTTATAGAATTTGATAGTGTTGAAGAGGCAAGAGAATTTTTAAAGGATACAGATAAATTATGGGGAGTTAAGGGCAATAATCCAGAATCTCCAACATATTTTCCTGCTTCTAATGATATAAACATTGCCCAAGAAGATTTAATTGAAATTTTGGAAAACAATAAAAAACTTTATGAAAGTGGAGGATTTATTTTGGAAGAGAAAATTGAAGATTTGATTGAGTTTGTTCCGGAGATTATCGTCAACCAGGGAGAAATTTTAGGATTAAACATTAACATTGAACTTAAACCATTTGGTGCTGGAAATACTGCTTGGCAAACAGGAGATAGCGCTTCAATGATTATGTGGTTAAAAGAAGAAGACTGGGAGAAAATAATTCCTCTTTTCTTTCCTGAAAGTATGAAAAATTATTATTTGCGAGAAAATGAAATGGTTGTATGGGATGCTGGTGTAATGTATTCACCAAGTAGAGATAAATTTTATTTTTCAGAGTTTTGTAGTGATAGGGAAGGATGGTCAAGTGTTTTTAATAAACTTTCAACATTTGCTTTTGTTGGAGATTACTTTGAAAGAATAGCCAACAAAGAAAAATTGTTTACCGAAGATGTTTTTCCTTATGGTTGTTCTATAAGGGTTTTTAACGAAATTAAAGAAACAAAAAAAGGATTAGAAAAATTTGTTAAATCAGACCAAAGATTTTTTGCTAATTTAGACAATCCTAATGTCTGGTTATGGGATGTTAAAATGAAAAATGAGAAACTCTATACCGTTGGTTATGACCATAATTTGGCAGTGATTACACAAGCAGGAGCCGACTGGAAGATTTGTTTTCAGTTAATAGATAAACTTTTAACAGAAGGGAAGGAGTTCTTTTATGGATTATCTTATTGGCGCAGAGATTTTGATATAATCAATGAAAGTTATTGGGGTAATATTAAGCAAAGATTTAATTTTGTAATGCAAAATATTTTATCTAAAGAAATTAAAGATGAAGTTCTTATTAAAAAACAACATTTAGTTTTTGAAAATAGAATGCAACGCTTAAAAGAAAACTTGGGTAAAAAAATAAAGATTTCAGAAGCAACAATAAAAGATTTAGAAAGATTAATTGAGTTTTACTTACAAAAAAATGAGTGAAATTTACAATAAACTAAAACAACTTTTAGATAGCTTAATTGAAAAAATAGAGGGAAGAAAAAAAGAAGTTTTAGAATTAGAGAAAAAATTAACAGAAATCAAAAAGGCAATTGAAAAAGTAGAAAATTCCTTGTCTTTTTGGGTATCATTGAGCAAAGAAGAAAAAGAAGAATTGATTGCTGAAGTTGTCAGCAAAATAGAAACAAGCGAATTTTTTATCAACTCAATCATCAAAGAAAAATTAAGACAACTTGAAGAAATAGTTAAAAATCAATCTTCAAAGAGAATTGAAAAACTTGAAAAACTTATTGGAGAATTAAAAGAAGAAATTAAAAAATTAGATAAACCATCAACCGCCTTTGTCCCAGTGGGAAGTAAATCTTATGTTGATGTTTTTAATGCTTTAGATGAAAAAGTAGGCACAAGCGATAGATTGAAATTCTTAAATTCTAATTTGTCCTTTGATGCTACGACTAAAACAGTTGTAATTGAACCAAGGGGAACGATTATGGGAACAATTGCTTCGGGTCAAGTTGCTTTTGGAACGGCGGTAAATACTATTGGTGGAGACCCAACATTTACCTTTGATGGTGCAACAAAAAAATTAGGTGTTTCCGCTTTAAAAATTGGAACATTGTCGGGAGTTCTAAAAGCAACAGCGGGAGATGTTTCGGGAGGAGCAACAACTTCTGATTTACCAGAAGGAACAAATCTTTACTTTACTAATGCCAGAGCAAGGTCATCTATTTCAGCCAATGCTCCTATAACTTATAATTCAACAACGGGAGTAATTGGTCTTTCAACTCCATTAGCAATTTCTTATGGAGGAACTGGACTTTCTTCATTGGGAACAGCTAATCAGATTTTGGGAGTAAATTCAGGAGCAACAGGATTACAATATAGAAACATAACATCCCTACTTTCTGCTGGTTCGGGAATATCAATTACGGGAACATCAACGGCAACGATTTCTAATACAGGTGTTTTGTCTTTGAATTCATTAACTGGCTCTTTAACCCTACAAGGAACAACAAATCAAATTAATGTCTCTTCTGGTGGTTCAACTATTACCCTTTCAACGCCACAAAATATAGCTCCTACCTCAACTCCAACCTTTGGGGGATTGACCCTAAATGGTAATTTAAATCTTAAGGGAAATCAAATTTTAAATGCCAACTATATCATCAAATTTAAAAAAGTAACAACAAGCCCTTATACTTTAGTTTTAACTGATTCTCAAAATGTTTGTCTTCAAATGGATACTATTGGTGACAATACAGTGATTATTCCTACTGATGCTTCTGTTCCATTTCCTATAGGAACAAAGATTATGATACAAAAATATGGTTTAGGAATTACAACAATTCAGGGTGCTTCGGGAGTTATTGTAAGAGACCCATTTTTTTCTTGGGTGATAAAAGATGATTATAATATTGTAGAAATTATCAAAATGGGAACCAATGATTGGGTTATTAAGTATTAAATAAAATGAAAATTTTAATTTTATCTTTCAATGAAAAATAATACAGAAATAGTAATTTATGGTGATAAAAAAAATATTTTTGTGTTATAATCTTAAACAATGTGGAAAATTTTTAGAGGAGAAATTAAAGATGAAGAGTTAATTACAAGGATAAATAATCTCTTGAAAAAATATAAAAGAAAATTTATAATTAATCTTGAGGTTTATGATTTAAATAATAACAGAATTACAGACGAAAAAACAATCCAAAGATTTTTGCAAAATTTTAGAAGATTTTTACAAAAACAAAGGGTTCAATTGATACCAAAAATTTATTTATCAAATGACGAAGGAACAACAGGCAATACAAACTCTTAAAGAAATTATCAAATTAATCTTTCCCGAAAAAGCACAAAATTATGAAGTTAAATCAAAAGTAGATGAAAAAGGAATACTTTTGGATATTTATCCAACAGAGGAGTCAATAGGCTTATTGATTGGTAAACAGGGAAGAAATGTTATTTTTTTAAGAAAGGTTATGAGAAAATGGGCTTTGTTTAATCAATGTTTTGTTTCTTTGAGGGTATTTGTAAATAAAACAAACGAGAAGTCTTTATCCCCCAATCAAAATGTTCAAACTTCTTAAAAAAATCTTTGTTAAACAACCAGAATTTGGCACTGGTTGGCTGGGAGATGAAAAAGAATATCTTGACGAACGAAATTATCATACTGAAGAAATTTTTAAATCCTACCCTACCCCAACTTGGCAGGAAAAACCTCAATCTCAATGGAGAAGGTTTGAACCGATAAGGAACCAACTGACATCGTTTTCCTGCGTGGCTCAATCTCTTGCTCTTGCTCTTGGTATAGAAAATCTTTTAGAGGAAGGTAAGTTTGAAGTTTTATCAGCAAGGTTTATTTATTCTCGTGGTTATGTTACTCCTGATGGTGGTATGTTTTATTTGCAAGCATTAGAGATAGCCAGAAAAGAAGGAACTTGTTTGGAACAGCAAATGCCTTCTATGGGTTTAAACGAGGAACAAATGCGAGTTAAAGACGATACTCCTAATGAAAGATGGGTAGCACAAGTTTATAGAGCAAACTCTTATGTTGTTTTGCCACTTGATATTGATATAGTTGCTGGGATTTTGCAATCAACCAACAAAGGAATTCTTTTGGGAACAAGGTTTAATCAAGGGGGTTTTGCTAATCCAGAAGTAGTTTTGGACCGAAATGGAATTTACGGACACGCAATAGTTGCAGTTGATACTACCCTTTGGAAAGGAAAAAAAGCTTTAATTTTTCAGAATTCTTGGGGCAGAGATAATTGGGGAATAAATGGTTTGGGAGTAATCACAGAAGACCAATTTAAAAACGGAGTTGTTCTTTCTGCTTATTTAGTTGACTTTAAGTATGAACCTCAAAAAACAAGCAAATCTAAACTTTTGCTAAATACTAATTATTTATCAGTTGGTATGAGAGGAACAGAAGTTGTAAAATTACAGGTAGGCTTACAATGGCTTGGTTATTTTCCAGCACAACAGGAATGCACGGGATATTATGGAGGAATTACAAGACAAGCTGTAAGAGATTTTCAAAAAGCATATAATTTAGTTGTAAGTGGAAATATGGATTTAAACAGCATTCAAAAGTTTAATGAAATATTCGGGTCGTAATTAATCTTAACCACATAAATGGTTAAAGGGTTTTCGTTAATAAAAAGTCTTTCAAAGGCAGTAATACAAGCCCTGATTGCTGGTTTAAGTTCTGGTATAGTTGTTTTATCACAAAATCTACCTGTGCTTAATACAGAAAACGCTACACTTGAATTAGTAGCTTTTTATGTTGTCTTTATCTTATTGAATGTGTTTAGAAATTGGTTAAAGGTCAAATTTGGTATTAATTTCTTATAACAATGTTTAGTTTTTCTAATCCAATATGTGAAATATGTAGGCATAAGATGTTGTATGTTCGTTCTAAACAAGAGGGCTTTTTACATACTTTTTATTGTTCTTATTGTGGTAAATTTGAAATATTGAGTCGTGATTTATTAAAAACAAAAGGAAAATCTAAAATGACAAATCAAGAAGAATTAATTGAAGAAAGAGAACTTGAAGAAGAAGATATAGAAGATATCCCTGAAGAAGATATATTTGATGAAGAAATTGAAGAAGAAATTGATTAAAAAATAGACCTAAAAAAGTATATTAAAATCGTTATTTTTCAGCATCAAAGAACACTATAAAAGTTAAAAATTGCTTTAGAATGTCACCATTTAAGAGAAAATTGTTGGGTAAATAGGATGATACCTACCAAAAGTTTTTCTCTTCTCTGGTGGCATTCTATGGGGTAGTTGGTCGTAATTTATAAGGTTTTTGTCCGTTTAAAATGCCTAAACATAAAAAGACTTCAAGGAAATCAAGAAAGAAATAAAAAACAGCTGGGGGTAAAGCTCCCAGCATAGCGGGGAGGTTTTGCGACCTTTTCCCCTCCCCGATATGGTGGGAACAAAACCCACTATTAACGCACACTAACAGGAGGGATGAGAAATGCATGCTCTGGGAATTGGCGTAATCATCTGGGAAGATGCCTGGGAAACTAACGAGGTTTCTTATCAGGATCTTCTCATAGGCAGATTGTTGTCGGTGTGCCTTCAAACCAGCTATGGCTTTATCCTTGAAGACGAATCCCATTATTATGTTGTCTACAGCCTGACGGTCTTTGAGGATAACAGCTTAATTCGTCCCAGTTCAGACTGCTCCTTCGTGTGTATTCCCAAGTCTCTTGTCCGCGAACTTCAGATATTTATCCCCGGAGGTGATGATGATGCTTCAAAAACTCCTTGCTGATTTCTGTCGTCGGAAATACTTCGGAGGACACTCAAGTCCCGTTCAAATTGGTGTTTATCGTCCCAGTGTTTTGTCGTGGAGTTGTTCCAGAAAACAATGGAACTACTATAAAAACTTTCACGGCAAAACATCAGACGAGATACCCGATGAGGTGATTCTGTTATTAGCTGGAGGAGTAGTTTTCCATCGGCTAATACAGAATCTAACAAGCGAAGGAAGGCGTTTCTGGGACAGGGTAGAAATTGAGTGTTCAATGGAGGTTCAACTTACCTCTGGTGTCATACTCATTGTAGGACACGCTGATGCCATTAAGGACGGCAGGGTCTATGAGTTTAAGCACACCAGAGTAATTCCTCCCAAGCCTAAATTTGAACACCTCCTCCAGCTCAATTTCTATCTTAAGGCTCTGAAATGCCTTGAAGGCTCCCTGATATATTCCGGCTATACATCAGAAGGTGGATTGGGGATTAAAGAGTTTCAAACAATCATATCTAACTGGCACGTTCAACACCTAATCAATCGTGCCGAAACCCTACATTATCTCTTAATCTCCGATACACCCCCAAGATGTTCTTGCCGGGATCACCGACACGAAATTGAAGTTCTCTGATTACACCAGACCCACTGCTCCACCCATAGGGATGGGATTAAAAACCCCATCCCATTTTTTATTTGACAAACAAAAGCAAATGAGTTATACTTATATAAATGGTCGTAATTAATTAAAAATATGAAGAGGAAAATATGTCAGAATGGATAAGACGAAGTGAGCTTATAAAACTATTCCAAAAAGAACTTGAATGGTCTCGTCCCGTTATTGATATGATTTTATACAAGAAAAAGCCATTTAAAACAAAAAAGATTGGCTTAAAACAAAGACTTTATAGTAAAGATGATGTTCTAAAATTTATTGAAAAGTTTAAAAATGAGTGATTTAGAAAAAATTTTTTTACAACAACAGGGAAGTGGGTTTTTAAGGTTATCTCTGGATATGAAGGGTGAAAATAAAAAAGAATGGCTTAATTTGAAATATTTGGCTGGTAGAACTGTAGATGTGCTTAATCCCCAAACACAGGAAAAAGAAAAAGCTATTTTGTATTTGTTTAAAGATGAAAACAATGGAGATTATTTAACTTGTTTAACTCGCTCATTATCTCTAATAAACTCTTTGATACCAATCAATCAAGGAAATGTTTTTAATATCAGGGGAATAAAAACAAAGATTGGGGAAAAATGGAAAATATCTTATTCGGTTGAATTTGTCAAAAAAGAAGAACTATCATCACTTGATAAGTCAAAGATTGAAATCTTTCTTAAATATAAAAAAGATGAGCCAAATAGAAGAGGATTTTTTGAGAAAACACAAAAAGAAAACTCTGGAAACTTTTTTGACTCTTGATGAAACTCAAAGAAAAAAATTTGGTTGGATTTTGCTTCACATCTACAAACCATCTCCCAAAAGCAAAGAAAGATTAAATCTGGATGATGATTTTAGATATTTTGTTTGGTATAACCACAAAACAAAGGACATCATTTGCGATTGTCCTGCTTTTACTTTTCGTGGAAAATGTAAGCATTCTCAATACTGGCAAACATCTTTAAAAATTATTCTTTCTGAAAAAGAAAATCCATTTTCTGTTTTTTGGAAAAAAATATTAGGTCGTGATTAACCATAAAACAAAAAATGAGCTGGAAAGATTATAAAGATTGGTTAGAGACAAAAAATCCTTCAATGTTTAGAGTTGTATGGGAATGGTTGTGGAGAGCAATTGTTTTGTATGTAGCAATAGCTTTTGTAATAGTTTTTATTGTTGCGTTTATACGAGAACTTTTAGCACCTCAAGAACCCGTAAAATACTTACCCCAGGAAGAAAGATTTGAATTTAGGTTGCAGTAAAAAAGAAGGGGGGAGCATAAGGCAATTGTTTTTATGCTTCCCCTAAAACAAAATGACACAAGAAAATAATTATAACACAAACGAAATAGAAAATCAATTTGGAAATTTAGGTTTCATTAAAAAATAAAGGGGGAATATGGCTAATGTCTCTATTCCCCTTAATTACTTTTATGAACCCACAAATCAAAATTAATTTTAAACAAGTTTTAAAAAAATTACATCAAAAACCAGTTCTTTATTATCCAGCTCACGCTAAAATAATGGGCTCTGTAAGTGGCGGTGTTCTTTTAAGTCAATTACTTTATTGGTGGAGTAATATTGAAGGAGATGAATTTTGGCACACAAATGAAGAATTGCAAAAAGAAACTGGTTTATCTGCTGCTGAAATCAAAGTTAATAAAAAAAAGCTAATAGAATTAGGTATTTTTGAAATAGAACAACGCGAAATCAATAAAGAAAACAAGTGGTATCGTGTAAGTTTTTATAAATTTAAGCCAGAAAAATACCTTGAATTGCTTTCTGGGCTACTACCCGAGTGGGAGGAATTAAACCACCCGGGCGGTCTAAATTCTACCACTCGGGTGGGCGAAATTCTACCACCAATAGAGAATAATAGAGAATATATAGAGAATATTAATAATATAAGAGAGTCTCTCACTCGGGTAGGAGGAAATCAACACCAACTTACGAAAACATCACAAATCTCAAATTCTTCAATTTCTTCACAATTAAAGGAGAAAACATTTATTTGTGTTAATTGCCGAAAGACGCTTGTAAAAAGTCCCCAAACATCTGTTGAAATTGCTCCTAATGTCTTTAGGTGTGTTGATTGCCAAAATTCAATTTCAAATATCCGTTCATTAAAGAAAAAATTGAATGATAAAACAGAAATGGTTAACGCAGAGGAAAAATCAGAAATTAATGTTGAAATTTCACAAGAAGAACGAAAACAGAAAAAAAAGAAAAAAAAAGAAGAATTTACTATTTGGGATATTAAATTTTAAGATTATTTTGATGTTTTTTATAAATACTTGACATTTTAAAAATATGATGTATAATCTTTATAATAAAGGTCGCAATTAACAAAAAAATCAAAAATGAAAAACATCTTAATTGTTGCTTTGATTGTCTTGGGTGTTATGGGTTTAACAAAAAACTTTTATAACTATGAAAATTGTAGATTTCTTTACAAAAACAGAAATTTTATTGATTTTTCTATTTGTTCTTTAACATTGTCGGAATTTGAATTAAGACATTTAATTCAAAATGAATAGTTGTCAATTAAAAACAAACAATAAAAATATGAATTTAGAAAAAGTGGATAAAAATGTAGATAATGTTGATGAAGCAACAATAAATTTAGTTCTTCAATACCTAAACGATATTGAGGAAATATGGCAAACTTATTCACACTCCGACAATAGAAAATGTGCTTGCAGTTTGTATGGTTATATAGTTGATGTTATTTTTAACAAGTTTAGAGGAACAACAATTGAAAGATGTAGGTCTTGCTATAAATGGAAAAAAATTAACGAGGGGGAATATGAACCAGAATATAACGAAGATTGGTATTGTTTTGATTGTTGGGATAAGGCAGATGCTTATTATTCTATAAAAGAAGAGTCGGAATTTTCAGACGAAACAAACAACAATGGATAAAGAAAAAATAGAACAAATAATCCAACAAGCAGAAGAACTTTATGAAAATATGAATGATTGGTTAGATAAGTATTTACAAGATTTTGAGTTAGATGAGGGTTTTTTATTACTTGAAGAATGGGCTAAAAAAAATGGATTAACAAGAGAACAGGCAATTGAATTTTTAAGGTCGGGAGATAATTCTTATGATGCTGAAAAATTAGACGATGGAGAATAGAGAAGAACAACAAATTAAAAGACTACATTATAGCAAAAAAGAACAGGTTGAATTGATGTCAATTTACAATCAAGCACACAGATATGTTCAATTAGAAATTGAATTGAGACAGAACAAAAAATACTTTAACGAAGATGGCACACTAAACTTTATTTATTTAAAGCAAAGATTTGATGAAATTTTTAGGTTTTTATTAAGAGATTTTGTTGTTAGAGAGAAATTTTACAAAAATTCTTATTTTGAAGAAAAAAATAAAATTAAAAAATAAAAATTTTATGAGTTAAAATTAGGTTATAGGGTCGTTGTTAACATTATCAGACACAATGAAACCTCTATCGATAGCCCTC
>BPJI01000003.1 GCA_026004535.1 Candidatus Parcubacteria bacterium | reverse complement strand
CCCTCTTTTCCCTTTCTCTCAACACTTTCAAACTCATCAATTCCTAAAGTTCCATTAGTTCTAAACAATACCGCTTCTGTTAAGGAATTTAACATTATACCTTCTTTTGAGAGAGTAACTATTAAGTTAACTGTCCTACTTTTACCTGAGCCTTTAGTAGCGTTAAGGAATAAGTATGGATAACTTGGAAAATTTTTATGAAAATAAGTTCCAATCACCCACAAAGGTATTATTGTGTAGTACTCTTCATTTAAATCACAATAATACTGGAAAATATCTTTAATTGTGAAAAAAATATCTTTTAATTTTTGTTTTGCTTTTTCCTCCTCTTCTTCTAAATTAATAAAAGGATTTTCATAAATTAACTTAATCTTTTCTTCGTTAATTTCATTTAGCATTTTAACTTTGTTTTTCTTTATGTCTTTCAATTATTTCAATTTCTTCGATTGGGATTAGAATTTCATTTAAAACTCTATCTGAAAGAATTATATACTCTTTTGTATAGCTGATAATTGTTCCGTTATAAAATCTTCCAAAAGTAGTTTTTATGAAGACAAAACTTTTATTTTTGTGATAGAATTCAACTTTTTTGATTGTGTTATTCGTTTTTGTCATTCTTATCATTAAAAAAATTAAGTAATATAAAAAGAAAAACATTTATAAATTTTAGTGATTATTTTATAATAATAAAAATAAGTTTTTAAAATGAAAACATATTGGGAACGAAGAAGAGAATCTTATACAGATACGCCCCTCTTTGTGAAAAAAGAAGAGAAGAAAAAGAAAAAATCAAAAAAACAAAAATAGAAAAATATATATACTTGAAAGACATATAAGTTACATAGTTACTTTTTAAAGGGGGTGGAAGTGAAAGAGAGTTAAATGGGTATAGGTGATACATTAAGAAGAATTTTTAGAAGAAAACCACAAAAACAACCGACACAACCATCTCAACCAACAAAACAACCATCTTCTTCTTTACCACCAGGAACACCAGTTGGAACAGGCGTTGGTGGTGGAACATTAGTAGTTGATCCTTCTTCACCTAGTGGTGTTAGAGAAGTTCCTATGTCACCAAATATTAATCCTAGACCATCTGCCCCTTCTCGAGCTGGTGGTTCATCATTAAGATCAGGAACACCAGTTGGAACAGGCGTTGGTGGTGGAACATTAGTAGTTGATCCTTCTTCACCTAGTGGTGTTAGAGAAGTTCCTATGTCACCAAATATTAATCCTAGCTATGTCACCAAATATTAATCCTAGACAAACTCCAGTCCCTAATAATTTACAGCAAATTGCTCTAGCAAGATCATTACAACAACAAAATCAAGAAATACCGACAACAACAGAACAAAAATTAAGAATGTCTCTTTTAAATAGAAAATTAGCAAATCAAGAGGTTTATCTTCAGGAGAGGGTAATAAGTGAAGAAAAATTTGGCGGTAGGACATTATTTAGATTCTTTGGAGAAGAAGTTAAAGTTGGTCAAAAGAAGGTTCCAATTACTAATGTTTTTGTAGTAAGTGAGTCTGGTCAAGTTATTAGAGAAGCTACTCCAGAGGAAAAGGAGTTTTATCGTTCTCAAGTTAGACCAACTTTAGAAGTAGTAGAATTTAAAGGTGATCCCGTTCAACAGGTTTTTAATAAAATAAATACAGAAGTCTCAAAAACCAGGTTCTCAACATCAAGAGGTTTTGTTCCAAGTGTTAGTCAATTCACCGCTGGTTTTGTTGGTTCATTCACAATGAGAGGTGAATCTTATTATACTTTTGGAAAGGAGTTAGTAACAAATCCAAGACAAACAATTCCAACGATACCCCCTAGATTTTCAGGTTTAATTACCTCTCAACTCGAATATTTTGCAAGTGGTCAGTTCTCAAGAGATGTAAGACTTAATCCTTCATACACGGCAGGAAAAATTACTGGTGATATTGTTTTCTTTAAGGGTGTTGGAAAAATAGGCGGTCGTGTAGTTGGTCCTTTAATTCCAAAAAGAACACCAATGATAAAGGAGGAAAGTATTTCTGGTTTTTCTACTATTAGAGAGACAAGAACTGCGAGGGGTATAAAGGTTGAAACAGCCTTTGAGACTAATCTAGGAAGAAGTGGTCGAATATCAGAAATTGTCACAGACATACAAAAAAATCAAGCAAAAACCACCTTTATTGGAAAAATAAGTGAACCTAAAGGTGGGAAAGTTGGTTTTGTTGGTAGAGCCGATGTTATGTTTAATAATTTTTTAGCTAGATTTCCTCAAGGTTCAAGAATAGTTAGAGTACAGGGGGCTGTTTCTCGTGGAAAAATAAAAAGTTTTGAAACGCCATACTTTAGGTATGGTTTAGAGTTCCCAACAGGTAGGATTATTAGAAGACAGACAAAAACAACAACATCTGAATTTATCTCGGGTGGATTTAATATTCCTTTATACAAAAGATTATCTTTAAGTTTTGGTTCTTCTAAAACCTCTATTTTAAAAAGAGGTAAACAAACAAAACCAGTAAAGAGTTCAAATTTTGCAGTTTTTGCTCTTGATTTAAGAGGATTATTTAAAAGAAAAATTTATTTTGAAAAGACAACAGAGAAATCACCAAATCAATTCAAATCATTAAATAAAAATCAAATATCATCATTAACAACAAATGTTTTACAAAGTGTTATAAAAGAAATACCTGCCAAGTCTGTTTATAAGGCGCAAACAAAAACAACAATATCAATCAAACCAATAACAACAGAGCCAACAACGACACAAAAAACACAACCAAAACAAATTTCTATGCAAAGAATTAGTGTTTTTGAAATTCCTTCTTATAAACAACCAATAAAACAAAATCAAAAGATTGATCAAATAAACATTCAACAACAAAATTTGCGTCAAAATTTAACATCTAAACAGAAAATTAATTTCACAACAAGACAAATACAAATACCACAACAACAAAATTTACAAGATCAAACACAAAAAACAATACAACTGCAAATCCCTAAACTTAGTCAGCAACAAAAACAAAGAAACTTTTTAAGAACAATATTAATTAAAACCCCAAGAATACCGCAGCCGCTAAGAATCCCCGTTCCATCTATAGATAACCAACTACGATTTACCTTTTCTTTCAAACAGATAAAACAATCAACAAAGATTACTCCATCAATACCTGTTTTAGTAAGGAGAGGAGGAGTTTTTAAAGTTGTTGGTTCTGGGAAAACATTTAAAGAAGCATTGCAAATTGGAAAATCAGTAACCTCAAAAACATTAGCTGCCTCTTTTAAGATACCTTCTATAAATAAATATTTAAGGTTAAAAGGATTTAAGACAAAAACAACAACATCTGGAGTAATATTTATTGAAAAACCAAAATATAGGCTTTCAACACTATCTGAAATATTTGAAATCCAATCAGCAAGAAGAAAATGAATGAAGAAGAATATGCAAGGATACTAGCAGAATCTCAATCAATGGATTCTTCTAGTAGGTCCGCTCTTTCTGTTGCTCAAATGCAAGATTTAGCTGTTTCTTTAGAAGAAAAAGAGAAAGGTCTTGTTGAATTACAATTAGATGTAGATTCAATACTAAATCAATGTTTCCATCTTTTAAGACAAGATATTTTTACAATTAATTCAAAAACTGGAAATATTGAATGGAAAGAAATTGAAAGAGAAAAAAGGGTTCTTACTGATGAGGGTGTTGACTCAATAATGCAAATATTAAGATTTTATATTAATAAAAATAATCTTTTGAGTAATCTAGAAGATGAGAAGATTAACAAATTAATGTATCGGTTTATGACTGAACTTAATGATTTACTATTTTTAAAATATCATATTATGTTTCCTTTACCAACAGAAGAAGAGATCGATAAAGAATTTAATAGACTATTTTCAAAAAAACAAGTAAATGAAGAAGAAAGAGAGATTATAAGGAGAAATCTTTTTTATGAATTATTTAGAGAAAAACTTTACGAAGCTGGAATGTTGGTGGCTAAATTAGAGGTTATTGTTTATACAACATTAAGTAGAGCATGGAGGGGTGAAGAAAGGGGCTCTATAAGAAGACACTCAATGGTTGCTGAATTTATGGGAAATAGAAATCTTGATATTAATAATGTAAAAAAACAAAGTGGATTATTTAAAATGTTTAGTTGAAAATGGAACTAAAAAAGAAAACAATAATCATTATTCTTTATATTCTTGTTTTATTATTCTTATTTTTATTTCTTTTACAGGCGGTCTCAGCTCAGTTTGGGTTTGATGAATCTACAAAAAACGCTCTAAAAATTATTAATTACAATAACTATACAATAAATGCAACAGAAGTTGCTCATAATAATTTAACAGGTTTGCAGGGTGGAGATGTTGGTGAATATTACCACCTCAAACAATTACCTTATAATGCTTTAAACAATAATTATGACAAATGGATCACCAATACCGTTAATAATCTAGTGAATTATTTTACAAAATCAGAAATTTTAAGTTTTGGCTACTATAATCTTTCAAGTTTTAATATAAATGATTACTATCTTAAGTCTAATCCTTATAGTTATGTGAATACAACTTCTGCTCAAAATTTAAATTATTTAGTCCTTTCTAAGTGGTTAAATATTACAGATAGACCGACTAATTTAAGTTTCTTTATAGATGATTTAGGTAATAGAGGCTATACACATTTAAGCAACTTTACAAATAATTTAGGTTTTTGGAATGACACCTATGCTACTTTTAACAAAACCTATGCTGATACTCTTTATTATTCAAAAACCAACCCATTAAATTTCATAAATAAAACACAGGGTGATACTTATTATATTTTGAGAGGTGGCGACACGATCACTACAGGAAACTATGTTTTTAGCCAGAATTTCACAGTAGGCTCTAATGTCTTGTTTGTAAATTCAAACACAGGTAACGTCGGCATCGGGACGACAACACCACAACAAAAACTCCATGTAAATGGTTCTGCTGTTTTCAACGGAACAATAAACATGGACAATAACAAAATCATCAACCTTGCTAATGCAACAAACCCTCAGGATGCTGTAACATTAAGTCAGCTTCAGGAAGTTAACACAAGCGCTGGTTTTGTTAAAGGATCTATTGTCCAAGGAACAGGCATGTCAATTTCAGGAACACTGACAGATAGACTTGTTGGCAGCGGAAATGTAACTTTCTCTCTTTCAAACACAGGAGTAACAGCAGGAACTTATGGCGGAGATATTGTAGTGGGAAGATTCACAGTTGATAATCAAGGAAGAATTACAAGCGCAAGTAATGTTACAATAAGAGATGCTTCTGCAACACAATCAGGAGTTGTTTCTACAGGAACGCAGACTTTTGCAGGAGCTAAGACATTTAATAATAGTGTTGTTGTTGGACAGAATTTCACAGTTGACACAAATACGCTTTTTGTGAACAGCAATACAGATAGAGTCGGCATTGGAACGACGAGTCCGAATGAAAAACTTGAAGTTGCGGGAAGATTAAAAATTTCATCGTCTCAAGGTTGGCCCGGGGCTTTTAGTGGAGGAGTGATGTATTACAATTCTGGTTCTGGTCTTGTGATTGCTGGTAACGGTACGACTTACGATGTTGATATAACAAACAGAAATGGTGTTGATCTCATAGCAATCCCTGGTGGGACTACAAATATCTATCTTGGCGGCAACGTCGGCATCGGGACCTCGACCCCGCAGGCGAAGTTAGAGGTTGCTGGGAATATTTTGATTAACGGTTCTGGCGATCCAGTTTTTACATTAGCGCATAATGTAGCTTCAAACAGATTTTCTAGAATTATTTCTAACTCTGGCGTTAGCTCAAACTACAATGGTTTGGCGCTAGAATCTAATACAAAATCAGATGGATCCCAAGGAAATACAGGTTTGTCAAGCTGGGCAGTAGATATAGGAGGAAGCGACCACCTTACTTATTCAAATGGAGATACTTTCACAATTCGCAGAAGACCTCCGGCTGGTTCTTATTCAGAGGTGTTTAGAATTACGAACACAGGCAACGTCGGCATTGGAACGACGAGTCCGAATGAAAAACTTGAAGTTGCGGGAAGATTAAAAATTTCATCGTCTCAAGGTTGGCCCGGGGCTTTTAGTGGAGGAGTGATGTATTACAATTCTGGTTCTGGTCTTGTGATTGCTGGTAACGGTACGACTTACGATGTTGATATAACAAACAGAAATGGTGTTGATCTCATAGCAATCCCTGGTGGGACTACAAATATCTATCTTGGCGGCAACGTCGGCATCGGGACCTCGACCCCGCAGGCGAAGTTAGAGGTTGCTGGGAATATTTTGATTAACGGTTCTGGCGATCCAGTTTTTACATTAGCGCATAATGTAGCTTCAAACAGATTTTCTAGAATTATTTCTAACTCTGGCGTTAGCTCAAACTACAATGGTTTGGCGCTAGAATCTAATACAAAATCAGATGGATCCCAAGGAAATACAGGTTTGTCAAGCTGGGCAGTAGATATAGGAGGAAGCGACCACCTTACTTATTCAAATGGAGATACTTTCACAATTCGCAGAAGACCTCCGGCTGGTTCTTATTCAGAGGTGTTTAGAATTACGAACACAGGCAACGTCGGCATCGGGACGACAACACCAACAGCTAAATTAAATGTTGTTGGTGATGTTAACATTACGGGTTGTTATACTCTATCAAATGGAACAATTGTCGGCGGGAGCTGTGTTTCTGATATAACTACAAAGAAGAATATTCAAGAATATAATGTTAGCTTAAATAAACTATTATTGTTATCACCAAAAAGATTTGAATATAAGAACACCTCAATTTTAGCGGGCGTTAAAAGTTATTTAGAATGTACAGAGGATACTTTTGATGAAAATGGTTCTCTTCTAAGTAAAGGCACCTGCACAAACAAAACAGAAAATATTTATTATACATTTCCAAGCGGTATTCAAAAAGGTTTCTTAGCTGATGATGTAGCTAGTATGTATCCTGAATGGGTTGAAACAGACGAATTTGGTTTTAAAAGAGTTATATATGGTATAAACTGGATTATTGAATTATGGAAACAAAATCAAGAACAACAAAAACAAATAAATCAACTACAAACACAAATATCACTCCTTAAAGGAGAATTATGTTTAAAAGATCCAACATATAGTTGGTGCTCTGTTCAGATAAAATGAAAAAGAAAATAATAATTCCAATAGTCTTGGTATTTTTTATTAATTTTATTTACGCATCGATAGGTGTTTACAAACAAGGACAAAATATAAATTTAGTCCAAACATGTTCTGATTGTACATACATTAATATTACTTCTATAATCGCTCCAAATGGCACAAAATTAGTTGGCAATGTTCCAATGACTAAAGATGGGAGTGTTTTTAATTATACTTTAGATGGCTCATTAACAAAACAAATAGGTACTTATAAAGTTACGGGTATTGGTGACCCAGCAGGTGTAAATGAAGTATGGAGTTACACTTTTGAAGTTTCTTATTTTGGTCAAGAGCTTAAAACATCTCAAGCAATAATTTATAGTATTGGTTTTTTTGTTATTTTATTTTTGTTTGTTCTGAATTTGTTCTATATTTTGAAGTTACCTTCAAGTAATTACAAAGATGGCGAATTTTTAGGGATTTCTTATTTAAAATATGTTAGGCAGGTTTTAATTTTTGTTGAATATCTTTTTGTTATTGCTTTACTTTATATCTCTAGTAATGTTTCGTTTGCTTATCTTAATGATCAGCTTATGGGTAAGTTTTTATTTACTTTATTTAGAATCTTTTTAGGATTTTTACCTTTAGGGGTTATTATGTGGTTTATTTTAATTTTTATAAAAATTAAAGAAGATAGAGAATTGAAAAAAATGATTGAAAGGGGGTTATTTAATCAAAGAATATGAAAAGAAAAAATACACCACCAGTTAGAGTAGATCCTGACTTTTTTGAGGATTTAAAAAAGATAGCGCAAATTAGATTAGAAAAAGGTTTAGCAAATTTTAACATAAGAGAGTTGAGTTTTCCTGAAATGACTAGGTTATTAAGAAGAACGAATGGATACAGAATAAGTTTAGAAGAATTAAAAACAAGACCAAAGAGAAGAGAAAATGAGAAATAAAAAAGGGATAGGGATGATTTTAGCGTTCGGTATTTTACTTATAACTTTTTTAATAGTACTATTAATTGTTTTATTTGTGTCTTCAATAGTACGTTTAGGTTTTAATGAAATTTCACCAATAATTAATGATTTGGGTAATATTTCAATAACAGACACACCAATTAATTTAACTGAAAAGGCAAATTATGTGTTTACACCTGCCCAAACAATAGTAAATACAACAAAATGGCTTGTTCCTTTATTTTATATAGGTGGTTTAATTTTTTCAATAGTTATTTTTGGTTTTTATTCCTCTGAAAGAAGATATTTATTGTTCTTTTATTTAGCTTTTATGATTTTCCTTATTGTGCTTTCAGCATTTATTTCAAACACCTATCAAGATTTTCTTTCACAAGAGAACACTTTAGACCTTAAAGAGCAGAGTTTATCTAATTATTTGATATTATACTCACCATATATTTTAGCTGTTATAGGGTTAATTACTGGAATTTTCATGTTTACAAAAGATACAGGCGAGGATTTACCATGAAGAAGCTTTTGATTTTATTGTTTTTTGGAATTTTGTTAGTTGGAACCGTAAGTGCTTTAGAATTTGACAATATAAAACAATATGAAGATAAAACAAAAACAATAACAATAAAAAACTCTTTTTTAGGTATACCAACGACAAAAATAGCTGATATTACTCTTTTAACCCCTTTAGTTTATAGAGTAACTCCTGGTTATTCAAAAATAGCTGAATTTAATATTACTTTTTATTCAGACTATAAAAAACCATTTAAATCAATAACTTTTTATGATTTAAATAAAAATAATTTGAAAATTAATAAAAATTTTGACTTTAAAATTTTAGATTATGAAAACGTTTTGGTTGATGATTATGAAACAATTTGTATACCAACACTAGAAGGTATTGGTGATTGTTATCAAAAAAAAGTAGGTTCTCATTATGAAAGAAAAAAAATTTGGAGAGATTTAAATCAAGAATACTTTTATAAAAATACGAATTTTACTATTGGTATATTCACTAATGTTAATGAAGGAGATTATGTTGAGTGGATACCAAATTTTTTTGGTCTTAATATAAATGAATTTGCATCATATGTTACTTACCTTAAAGTTTCTCCACATAATATGATTAATAATAGTTACCCACCACCTTATCGAGCTTTTTCTAGTGGGGTTGGTGGTGGTATGGAACCATATAAGTTATTTGATGGAAACGAAAGTTCTTTTGCTCAGACATCAACAACTACCCCCTGGTTTTTTGGAATAGATTTGGGTTCAGAGAAACTCGTAACAAATTTAACTTTACATAATGATGTTTCAGGAACATCACTTATTAAAGACGCACAATTTATGGGTAGTAATGATAATTCTACTTATACTAATATAATTAGTATCACTTCACAACCAAATAGTGCGGGAAACTTTACTTATAATTTTACAAATAATACTATAAAATATAGGTATTATAAATTAGTTCCAAGTGCTAATTATGGTGCAACAGTAATTAGTCTATGGGAGATGTATTTATGGGGTCCATCACTACCAAACATTACTCTAAATTCTCCAAATAATAATGCAGTTTATAATAGTTCACCATACCCTATAATTTTTAATGTGTCGGTTACATCACCAGTAGGAATAAAAAATGTCACTCTATTTCTTAATGGAGAAGTAAACGAAACTAATTCATCTGGAGTCAATGGTACATATCTTTTCATTAAAGATCTTTACGAGGGCAATTATAATTGGAGTATAGGTGCTGTAGATGTAGATGGTCTTATTACTAATTCTTCAAATAGAAGTTTATTGGTTGATGCAACTGCCCCAAGCATTTTAATAACGTACCCAACAGGTAACATAACTTATCATAGAAAAAATACAAATTTAACAGTTAATTATTCAATTTCAGATAACTTTAATTTAAATTCTTGTTGGCTTTCTTGGAAAAACCAAAATATCACTTTAAATTGTTCGGCTACATCCACCTCTTTCAATGTGACTGATGGGACGTGGAAAAATTTAACAATTTATGTAAATGATAGTGCTGGTAATTTAAATTATTCAACAACATATTGGGGTTATAGGCTGTTCCATGATGATGAGCAATACCAAAAACAAATACTTGAAGGTGGATCAAACGTTTTCACATCTTTATTCTTAACAAATGGTTCTGATATAACATCCTCTTTTATCTCTTACAATGGTTCACTTAAAGGCTCTGTTATAACAAAAAATAGCAATAATAATTTCACTTTAAAAACAACTTTTGAAACGCCTAGTGTAACAAATGATGTGAATGTAAGTTGGTTCTGGGTAATAAATCAAGACACCCTACAATATAATACCTCTTCAATTAATCAAACAATCTTAAATTTAGGTATTGATAATTGTAGCTCTTTCACTTATACTTTATACAACTTTACTATTTATAATGAAAAGAATAGGTCACAATTAAGTGGTACTGGTGATAATACAACTGGAAAGGTCGATATTAAAATAAAAAGTACCACTGGAAATACTATTGAATCTTTCAATAAATCTTATGATAAGATTAATCCATTTAGGGTTTGTTTAAATAATAATCTAAGTAATAATGAATTTTATAATGTTGATGGGCTTGTTGAATATAAAGCAGATCAATTTGTGAATGAATTTTATTTTTTACAAAACGAAACTCTAAATAAAAGTACTCTATACCAAAATATAAGTCTTTATGATTTACCAACAACTGATGCTGTTTCTTTTAAATTCTCAATTAAAGACACCTCATTTTTACCTTTAGAAGATGCTCTTGTTGAAGTTTATAGAAAGTATACAGAAACTGGTCAGTATCTTTTAGTTGAAAGACCAAAAACAGATGTAAAAGGAGAAACAACAGCTAGTATGACCCCTGATAGTGTTATTTATAAGATAATAATAAGGAAATATGGGCAAAACTTAAAAGAAATAACAGACTCAAAAGCTATATGTCAAAATCCCTCTCTATTCCAGTGTTTGATTGAAATAAATCTTTTGGGCTCGCAAATAAAAGCACCCGATTTCACTAAAGAAAAAGATATAAATTTCACAATTTCTTATGATAATCAAACAAACAGTGTAAAGGCTGACTTTACTATATTAAGCAATAACCAATCGAAAGTTACTCTTGTTGTTTCAAAAGAAGATATTCTAGGAACAAGCTTATGTACAAAAGAAGTAGTTGCAACTACAGGAACATTAATATGTAATTTAAACTCTTCTATAGGAAACTCAACAATAAAAGTAAAACTTTATAAAGATGATTATTTGGTTGGTTCTGGAGCCATTGGAATAAATAGTAAACCTAGTGAAATTTACAGTGGAGCTCTTATTATTTTTGGTTTATTAATTTTCCTATCAATATTAGGTGCGGGCATATCACATAGCCCAGTATTAACAGTAGCATCTTTTATGGTCGGAGTATTTGGTTTGTTTTTCCTTAATATATTCTCAAATGCTACAGGTTATGTTTATGGAGCAACAATAGTTTGGTTGGTCTTAGCAATCATAATAATACTAGTAAAAATATCAAATAGGTGAAATGGGGCAAATACAAATAACAATCGGAATTGTAATGTTACTACTTTTTTCAGTAGCCTTAATAGGATTTTTAATAAACTTTTCTAATGACAACAACCCTGCAGTAAGTATAACACAAGACCAAGAAATAATAGATTTGTATTCTAAACAAATAGGAAATTCTTCAGAGCTAAAAACAACATCAGAATCTACATATGAATCAATAATAAAATCAAATATAGAACAAGGATCCCAAACGGTTCCAAGTACAGGCGCCTTTTCACCAACGCCACCTACTTTGTTTAATATACTAGAAAATATATTTTCAACCATAAACACAAAAATATTTGGTGGAAAACCAGAATTTCAAATTTTTACAGGTGTTTTTATATCTTTAATTATATTTGTTATCGGTTTATACCTATACAAAACTTTAAGAGGGTTCCCTGATTAAAATGCCATATATATATGAAATACCAACAAACGTATCAACACCAGACGCATTAATTGGTGGAATAGTCTCGAACATGCCTTTTTTAGTGCCTTTAACTCTTTTTTTTATATGGTTCTTTATATTTTTTAGTGGGGTAAATAGACAGTCTTCTAGATTAGGTCAGGCTGATTATCCTTTTTGGGCTTTAATGGCTTCATTATCTACACTTATAGTCAGTCTCATTTTATCCTTAACATCTGGGTTTATAAATATAGATTGGCTGTCTATTCTTGTTGTGGTTAATTTATTATGTGCTATATGGTTATTTTTAGACAGAAGAGTTACTGAAGTGTAACAACGTAACATTCAAACATATATTTATAAATCGTTTTTTCTTTAGTTTAATTAAGTTTTTATAGAGCTGAAAGGAGGTATAGGTATAGAAAAAATGCAACTTCAACAAACAACGTCTCTTAAAAAAGATAAGAGAGGTGTTTCGGGTGGTCTTGTTTCTAGTCTTATCTTTGGTGTTGTTGCCTTGTTTATGGTTGTTTTGATGTCCCTTGAAAAAGATGTTTCTAATCCTATCTTTAGTGTTGCTATTTTGTTTATGGCTGTTTTGATACCTCTTCAAAAATCTCTTAAAAAAGATAAGAGAGGTGTTTCGGGTGGTCTTGTTTCTAGTCTTATCTTTGGTGTTGTTGCTTTGGTTATAGGTGTTATTATAGCCTTTGTGATTGTTTCAACATTAACTGGTTCTGGTTTGCTTACATCAGGAAGCGCTGAAGATAATGCAACAAAGGCTTTAACGGGCAACTTGACTTCTGGAGTTAGTACAGTAGCAAGTAAACTACCTATAATCTTTTCTGTAGCAGCTATTGTTCTTATTCTAGGGGTTCTTGTAATCCTTGTAAGAATATGGCAAACAGGTGGGTTTGGATTTGGCGGTAGAGGTGGTGGCGGATCACCACTATAAATAAACTTTAATTTTGGGGTTGTTAAAAAACAGCCCCCCTTTTTCTTTTTTTTATTTTTTTAATAAAAAGAGTAAAAAAAGACTTGTTTTTTTATTTTGATTTTTTATAAGGAAAATTAGGTGGTTTTTAGAGGGGAGGTTTTTTTATTTTTCTTTTTTTTAACTATTTTCTTAATCTCTTTAGCTGAATAAATAAAAATTAAAATAATAGAAAGATAAAGAAACAAATCACCTAATGAAAAATATATCCTTTTTGAAAGAGTTGGTATAGACATAAAGTCTGTTAAAAAATAAACTTTTGCTTCTCTAAAATCAGCTATAGGTTTATGTTTGTTACTATCGTAATCAAAATCCATTATAGGCCTGTGTTTTATTAAATAAGGCATCTTACAATCATTGCTAACAACAGCATATAAATTTAAATTTGCGCCTATTAAAAATGAAAATAATAACGTTAAAATTAATAATTCATCTCTTTTCAAAACTAATCTTATAAGGTCTTTTGTTGTGTATTCTGCCATCTTAAAAAGTATCCAGAAACCCTTCTTCTTTTCTTATCTTTAGAACCAACAGGTCTACCTACCCTCTTTCCTTCTTTAATTGCTCTAATAATGCCTGCTTTAACTCTTTCTCTTATTATTGCTCTTTCAAATTCAGCAAAGGCTCCAACAATTGAAAATATTAATTTGCCTTGTGGTGTGGAGGTATCATAGCCTTCAGTTAAAGAAATAAAGTCACATTTATTCTTTTCTAGCTCTTGTAATATTTGTAATAAATGTCTTAAGCTCCTACCTAACCTATCAACTTTCCAGACCAACAAAGCATCAAACTTTTGCTCTCTAATCATTCTCATAAGCTTATCTAAATTGGGTCTTGATTCTTTTGCTCCAGAAGCTATATCTTGAAATATCTCATATTGATAGTTATTTTTATTACAATACTCCACTAATGGATCTAATTGGGTATTTAAATTTTGTTTCTCAATGTCTGTAGATATTCTAATATAAATTGCTACTTTCTTCTTTGGTTTTTCTCCATTCATTTTTTCTTTACGTTAATTTTTTAAATCTCTTTACTTTTCACTTAATTAATGCCTTTGCACTAAGGTGACCTTAGTTCACAACTTATTACCCTTTGCACTAAGGTCACCTTAGTTCATGAAAGACTAAAATTACCTAAAACCCATTCACTAATGGTTGTTTGTTCAACACCTAAAACATCTGCTATTTCTTTTTGTGTAATTCCTTTATTTTTGAGTAAAGACAAATATAATTTTCTAATAAGTTCTGGTGGTGTGCCGTATTTATCAACATAACGAAGTTTTTTGAATCTATCACCTTTAAATCTTTCTAAATCTTCAATCTTCTTTTTGATATATTCTTCAGTATTAAGCCCACCATATCCTTTAACAAACCTACCTCTAAAATCTTCTTTAACCGCATTATAATCCTGTTTCTTTTTTCCTAAAAGATAAAGCATTTTTTTCTTTTGGAAGCCATAAAACTTAAAAAATCCTCTTTCAAAATCATCTCCGAACCTTATATCTACTGCAAAAACCGATCTATTAATTGCTATAGTATCTGGTAATTTAAAAAAATTAGGTGTTAATATCAAAACAAATTGGTTTTTTATACCATGCTTTTGAAAGAATTGAGATAATGAATCATAAAGTTCTGTCCAATACTTAGGGTTTTCCCATTCATCACAAATGATACAGGAATATTGAGGCATTTCTAAACTTCTGTAGATTAAATCAACTGGTCTAAACACTAAATTATTAATCCCCCAAGGCAATTCTATTCCATGAAGCTCTTTCATTAATGAAGTGTAGCACTCACCAATCTGACTTGCAAATGTGGATTTGCCAGTTCTTACTTCTAATGTTGAGGAGAAAACAATTCCAAGAAAAGTCATATCATTTACTATTTTTTTAGCCATTACTTTTAGGTTTTCAAATAAAGCATCATCTATATATCTTTCAGTTTTACCATCAAATTCAGGATGTAATGTTTTGTAAAAAGCCATCTTCTTAGAACCTCCCGATAATTCTACCTAGATCTCTCTTTGAACCATAATATCCTTCTTTTTGTAGTTGTCTATGGATTTTTATAAGCATTTCATCTAACTCCTTCTCTAACTCATAATCAAAAATTAATTTAAATGTAGGTTCTGATGTTGGATTATCTTTATCTAATACTTTTATTGTTTTAGGTCTTAAAGATAATATTTGATCTTTTAATGAATTAACAAAATTTTCATTTAAAAGTGGTGAGGAATTAACAAAAAAAGATTTAACAAGATGTATTTTAATTTTCTGTTTAATTTCATCTGAAATATTTATTTGAGCATACAATCTTTCAATATGTGAAGCTATCTCTCTTAGATCATAGAGAGTCTTCAAAATCATATTAAACTGAGATTCTACTAATGATGAGGAATCTCCTAGATAGTCTGTCATTTTCATTACCTAAGGTTTTTTATTTTGAAAATACTTCTCAAAATCTTCTTTATAAAAAAACCCAAAATTTGTTTTAATTACTTCTCTTAAATTTCCTTCATTATCTTTACAATACATTTTATTTTTAAAAATATTTATTTTGCTGGTTTCATTATTACTATGACAAAATAAAGACAAATTTTTAAAATCATTAAGAGAAATAAAGAAAAGTATTAAACCACTAAATAAAATTGAAGCAATACCCACTCTAAAAATAAAATCTATTTTTTTATAATCCTTTTGGTTTAAAGTATTTTTCATAATCATTCTTGTAAACAACAATATTATATTTTGTTTTAACTATTTCGTAATCATCATAAACACCAGTATTGCTATTAACAACCTCTGTGTTTTTTTCTAAACAATAGTATTTAGGATAGCCAAAGTTTATTATGGGTAATGTAATAAGAGGCTTATACTGATAAGCTTCTTTTCCATTCAAATAACAAAACCAATAATACTCATTTTTCTCTTTAACAATTTCAAAAAGGGGTAAAACAAATAAAGGAAGAATAACCACAAGTAGTACAATAAAAACCATTAAAAAAAACATTCCTTTTGTAATTATTATATCCATTATATCACTACTTCCTTTATCAACTATTCCTTTTTCCATTTTCTACTTTTTTTCTATTTTATTTTCAATTTTTTCAAGACTCTCGTGAATTAACTCAAGTACCTCTAACAACCTAAACCTAAAATAACTTTTATTTTCTAACTTTTCAACTTCGTTAAAAAATAAAATCTGTTGTTTTAAAAATTCATTTTCTTCTTTCAGTTTTGAGAGCTCCTTCTCTAGCTGCTCCAATTCCTTCTTCTCCATATTTCTTTATAAACCTCCTTTCATCTATTTTATTAAAAATTTCTCTTAATATCATAAATATAATTATAAATAAAAGAATTGCTATCAAAATAATAATTTCTATATAAACCATTTTATCCTCCTTGAACGGAAACTAATCCTACTGGTTGTGTCCCTCTTATTCTTTCAAGTGAGAGAGAAATGTCTCTTAATGCTTCAACAACTTCTTTATTAGCTTGTTGTGTATTTGATAGTGTTTTCGTTACATCACCTATTTTTCCTATAATAAACCACATACCGAGAATAAAAACTAATAAAAAAACAAATAATAATAAATGAACCCCATACCTCTCTAAAAATTTAGGTTTATTATACGAATCTTGGGCTATTCTTTCAATATTTAAATAAAACAATTTCATATCTCTTTCAATTGGTTCAAGTTTTAAGTTTTTTAATCTAGTATCAAAATCACCTAACCCAACATTATAAAAATAACCATCATTAGCTTTATAAAACCAATAAACATTTTTCCCAACCATTTTTGTAGCAGGTAAATAAAGTTTGCCAGCCCATGTTTTTAGTATTTCGGCTCCACCCTGACCAATTCTTATTTTTTTTGCTCTTGTTCTAGCTACTGGCTGGATGCCTTGATTAGAAACATTTTCAAATAAAACAACCCTATATTTGTAAGTTTTAAAAAACATTAAAATAAAAATTAAACCAATTAAAATAATACCAATAAAAATGACTAATAAAACTACAAAAAACCCCGTTCCAAATATACTTTGAACATTTATATTTAAATTATAACCAAATATGTTAACCATCTTCAGTCGAAATCATCGCCCCCATCTTTTATTATTTTTATCTTTAAACATTCCCAACAATGATGACATCCTTTTTCAAATTCATCATGTAAAGGACAATCCCACTCTTCTTTATTTTCCATTCTTTAATTTTTTATTTTAAAAATTTTCTTCTTGGGTGTTTTTTATTTTAATTACTGGCGGTTCAACGAAAGCAATAACATCATACGTGTCTGGGATAAGCCTTTTATTTTTATCTTTAGCTCTTATAATACCTATTTTAGCGCCATCTATCAACTGACCACTCATAACAACATCAGTGCTCCTTTTTTTTGTTCGCCAGACTCGCCCAATCTTTTTTACTGCCATTTTTTAATACCTCCTTTCATTTCCTGCATATAATAACCACAAGAACATAAAACAACTACTGGTCTATAACTCATTTCTTTTCTTTTTTTACAATTAGGGCAAAAGAAAACAACACCTTCTTTTAGATCTTCAACTACTCTTTCGGCAAATGGTTTATTCATTTTCTCGTTTCTTTCGTTTAAAAAGTTAATTAAACCTTTTAGTCTTTCATTTTTTGTTTTCATCTCATTCTCCTCATATTTAAAGCTTCTTGTATTCTTATCCTCTCTAATTGTTTTTTATGATAATTTTCTATCCACAAAGGGATTTCCTTTGAAAATTTTTTAATTTCTTTCGTTATCATTTTAAACCCCAAATAAAACAAAATGAACCAAGCAGAGTTTGAAATAAGATTTGAAATTGTTTGTACTATTGTTTGTATTAAAAAATCTGATAGAGTCATTGTTCATTTTCTTTATTACCTTTATCCTCCTTACTTTTATTATTTCTTGATTCTTTTTTATTTCCATTTAAAACAACTATATCAGAAATATCAACAAGAGAACCCTCTTCAATCCCAAAGTCTAATATATCAAATTTATATAAAGAAATAACCCACGAGTTACCAAATTTCCTCACTTTTCTTATTCTTCGCATGATTAATATAAGAAAAATAGGTTTATAAATATTTCTATTTTTATTAGTATTATTAGTAACTATTTTATAGTTAAAAATAAGTAAAAGATTAAAAAGAAGTAGTAAAAAAGAAGAAAGAGGAAAAGGGGCTGAAGCAACCTTTGAAAAAAGATAGGAAAAAAGAGGTTTAGGAAAAACCTATCTTTTTTCTTTCCTCTTTCTTGTTAAAATACTAAAAAGCTATTATTTAAATATTTTTTTAATTTTTCTAGGGTGGTTACTTTTTTTATTTAAACATCTTTATTTTTTCTTTAGCCTTCTTAACATCTAAAATAACTTCTCTACCTCTATTTCCTATTTTTCTTTTATATTTTATAAGATTTAATCTTTTTAAAGCACGTCCCATCCACTTTTCATTTATCCATTCTTCTTCACTAGATAACCAATTTTTGAATTCATAAGTTAGTGTTTTAATAGAAACAAAAGATTCAGATTCTTCTTTTTGAGAAACAAAATCAATTAAATTTATATCTTTGTTCTCTATAAATTCTTCTTCTCTTTTTTTTAAGATTATATCTGATAAAATATTAGCTGTCTCTTCAAGTAGATCTTCAGATATTTCATTAGCAATTAAAAGTAAAGGAAAACATAATTCTAAATCTCTACCCATAACCTTCATTTCTTTTATTACTTTAAATAGAGTATCTGGTTCTTTAATATATCTAGTGCTGTTAGTGACGTTAGTGGTGTTAGTGATGTTAGTAACGTTAGTGACGTTTTCTTTAATAAAATTATTCCATTCTTTGTATATATTATATATATTTTCCTTACGACACAAACGGAAAAAACGGCACAAACTACCCTCAGAAATCTCTTTTAAATCCTCAATTACCTTTTTAACAGTAGAATCGTCACGAAAGATCTCAATAAGATTTACTATGTCTGGTTTGTTTGACTTTTCTAAAATAAGGGTTATACACCTATCTCCAAGAACATCTTCCATACCCCATATATTAGCCATTACAATAGGTCTATAAACTTCAAAGGTCTCAACAACTTGATCCTCACCCTTTAAGGTTTTAACTTTTTTCATACGTTTAACTAAGGTTCCTTGTTTATATGCTGAGTTCAACAATTCTCTTAAACCCTCTTTTCCCTTTCTCTCAACACTTTCAAACTCATCAATTCCTAAAGTTCCATTAGTTCTAAACAATACCGCTTCTGTTAAGGAATTTAACATTATACCTTCTTTTGAGAGAGTAACTATTAAGTTAACTGTCCTACTTTTACCTGAGCCTTTAGTAGCGTTAAGGAATAAGTATGGATAACTTGGAAAATTTTTATGAAAATAAGTTCCAATCACCCACAAAGGTATTATTGTGTAGTACTCTTCATTTAAATCACAATAATACTGGAAAATATCTTTAATTGTGAAAAAAATATCTTTTAATTTTTGTTTTGCTTTTTCCTCCTCTTCTTCTAAATTAATAAAAGGATTTTCATAAATTAACTTAATCTTTTCTTCGTTAATTTCATTTAGCATTTTAACTTTGTTTTTCTTTATGTCTTTCAATTATTTCAATTTCTTCGATTGGGATTAGAATTTCATTTAAAACTCTATCTGAAAGAATTATATACTCTTTTGTATAGCTGATAATTGTTCCGTTATAAAATCTTCCAAAAGTAGTTTTTATGAAGACAAAACTTTTATTTTTGTGATAGAATTCAACTTTTTTGATTGTGTTATTCGTTTTTGTCATTCTTATCATTAAAAAAATTAAGTAATATAAAAAGAAAAACATTTATAAATTTTAGTGATTATTTTATAATAATAAAAATAAGTTTTTAAAATGAAAACATATTGGGAACGAAGAAGAGAATCTTATACAGATACGCCCCTCTTTGTGAAAAAAGAAGAGAAGAAAAAGAAAAAATCAAAAAAACAAAAATAGAAAAATATATATACTTGAAAGACATATAAGTTACATAGTTACTTTTTAAAGGGGGTGGAAGTGAAAGAGAGTTAAATGGGTATAGGTGATACATTAAGAAGAATTTTTAGAAGAAAACCACAAAAACAACCGACACAACCATCTCAACCAACAAAACAACCATCTTCTTCTTTACCACCAGGAACACCAGTTGGAACAGGCGTTGGTGGTGGAACATTAGTAGTTGATCCTTCTTCACCTAGTGGTGTTAGAGAAGTTCCTATGTCACCAAATATTAATCCTAGACCATCTGCCCCTTCTCGAGCTGGTGGTTCATCATTAAGATCAGGAACACCAGTTGGAACAGGCGTTGGTGGTGGAACATTAGTAGTTGATCCTTCTTCACCTAGTGGTGTTAGAGAAGTTCCTATGTCACCAAATATTAATCCTAGACAAACTCCAGTCCCTAATAATTTACAGCAAATTGCTCTAGCAAGATCATTACAACAACAAAATCAAGAAATACCGACAACAACAGAACAAAAATTAAGAATGTCTCTTTTAAATAGAAAATTAGCAAATCAAGAGGTTTATCTTCAGGAGAGGGTAATAAGTGAAGAAAAATTTGGCGGTAGGACATTATTTAGATTCTTTGGAGAAGAAGTTAAAGTTGGTCAAAAGAAGGTTCCAATTACTAATGTTTTTGTAGTAAGTGAGTCTGGTCAAGTTATTAGAGAAGCTACTCCAGAGGAAAAGGAGTTTTATCGTTCTCAAGTTAGACCAACTTTAGAAGTAGTAGAATTTAAAGGTGATCCCGTTCAACAGGTTTTTAATAAAATAAATACAGAAGTCTCAAAAACCAGGTTCTCAACATCAAGAGGTTTTGTTCCAAGTGTTAGTCAATTCACCGCTGGTTTTGTTGGTTCATTCACAATGAGAGGTGAATCTTATTATACTTTTGGAAAGGAGTTAGTAACAAATCCAAGACAAACAATTCCAACGATACCCCCTAGATTTTCAGGTTTAATTACCTCTCAACTCGAATATTTTGCAAGTGGTCAGTTCTCAAGAGATGTAAGACTTAATCCTTCATACACAGCAGGAAAAATTACTGGTGATATTGTTTTCTTTAAGGGTGTTGGAAAAATAGGCGGTCGTGTAGTTGGTCCTTTAATTCCAAAAAGAACACCAATGATAAAGGAGGAAAGTATTTCTGGTTTTTCTACTATTAGAGAGACAAGAACTGCGAGGGGTATAAAGGTTGAAACAGCCTTTGAGACTAATCTAGGAAGAAGTGGTCGAATATCAGAAATTGTCACAGACATACAAAAAAATCAAGCAAAAACCACCTTTATTGGAAAAATAAGTGAACCTAAAGGTGGGAAAGTTGGTTTTGTTGGTAGAGCCGATGTTATGTTTAATAATTTTTTAGCTAGATTTCCTCAAGGTTCAAGAATAGTTAGAGTACAGGGGGCTGTTTCTCGTGGAAAAATAAAAAGTTTTGAAACGCCATACTTTAGGTATGGTTTAGAGTTCCCAACAGGTAGGATTATTAGAAGACAGACAAAAACAACAACATCTGAATTTATCTCGGGTGGATTTAATATTCCTTTATACAAAAGATTATCTTTAAGTTTTGGTTCTTCTAAAACCTCTATTTTAAAAAGAGGTAAACAAACAAAACCAGTAAAGAGTTCAAATTTTGCAGTTTTTGCTCTTGATTTAAGAGGATTATTTAAAAGAAAAATTTATTTTGAAAAGACAACAGAGAAATCACCAAATCAATTCAAATCATTAAATAAAAATCAAATATCATCATTAACAACAAATGTTTTACAAAGTGTTATAAAAGAAATACCTGCCAAGTCTGTTTATAAGGCGCAAACAAAAACAACAATATCAATCAAACCAATAACAACAGAGCCAACAACGACACAAAAAACACAACCAAAACAAATTTCTATGCAAAGAATTAGTGTTTTTGAAATTCCTTCTTATAAACAACCAATAAAACAAAATCAAAAGATTGATCAAATAAACATTCAACAACAAAATTTGCGTCAAAATTTAACATCTAAACAGAAAATTAATTTCACAACAAGACAAATACAAATACCACAACAACAAAATTTACAAGATCAAACACAAAAAACAATACAACTACAAATCCCTAAACTTAGTCAGCAACAAAAACAAAGAAACTTTTTAAGAACAATATTAATTAAAACCCCAAGAATACCGCAGCCGCTAAGAATCCCCGTTCCATCTATAGATAACCAACTACGATTTACCTTTTCTTTCAAACAGATAAAACAATCAACAAAGATTACTCCATCAATACCTGTTTTAGTAAGGAGAGGAGGAGTTTTTAAAGTTGTTGGTTCTGGGAAAACATTTAAAGAAGCATTGCAAATTGGAAAATCAGTAACCTCAAAAACATTAGCTGCCTCTTTTAAGATACCTTCTATAAATAAATATTTAAGGTTAAAAGGATTTAAGACAAAAACAACAACATCTGGAGTAATATTTATTGAAAAACCAAAATATAGGCTTTCAACACTATCTGAAATATTTGAAATCCAATCAGCAAGAAGAAAATGAATGAAGAAGAATATGCAAGGATACTAGCAGAATCTCAATCAATGGATTCTTCTAGTAGGTCCGCTCTTTCTGTTGCTCAAATGCAAGATTTAGCTGTTTCTTTAGAAGAAAAAGAGAAAGGTCTTGTTGAATTACAATTAGATGTAGATTCAATACTAAATCAATGTTTCCATCTTTTAAGACAAGATATTTTTACAATTAATTCAAAAACTGGAAATATTGAATGGAAAGAAATTGAAAGAGAAAAAAGGGTTCTTACTGATGAGGGTGTTGACTCAATAATGCAAATATTAAGATTTTATATTAATAAAAATAATCTTTTGAGTAATCTAGAAGATGAGAAGATTAACAAATTAATGTATCGGTTTATGACTGAACTTAATGATTTACTATTTTTAAAATATCATATTATGTTTCCTTTACCAACAGAAGAAGAGATCGATAAAGAATTTAATAGACTATTTTCAAAAAAACAAGTAAATGAAGAAGAAAGAGAGATTATAAGGAGAAATCTTTTTTATGAATTATTTAGAGAAAAACTTTACGAAGCTGGAATGTTGGTGGCTAAATTAGAGGTTATTGTTTATACAACATTAAGTAGAGCATGGAGGGGTGAAGAAAGGGGCTCTATAAGAAGACACTCAATGGTTGCTGAATTTATGGGAAATAGAAATCTTGATATTAATAATGTAAAAAAACAAAGTGGATTATTTAAAATGTTTAGTTGAAAATGGAACTAAAAAAGAAAACAATAATCATTATTCTTTATATTCTTGTTTTATTATTCTTATTTTTATTTCTTTTACAGGCGGTCTCAGCTCAGTTTGGGTTTGATGAATCTACAAAAAACGCTCTAAAAATTATTAATTACAATAACTATACAATAAATGCAACAGAAGTTGCTCATAATAATTTAACAGGTTTGCAGGGTGGAGATGTTGGTGAATATTACCACCTCAAACAATTACCTTATAATGCTTTAAACAATAATTATGACAAATGGATCACCAATACCGTTAATAATCTAGTGAATTATTTTACAAAATCAGAAATTTTAAGTTTTGGCTACTATAATCTTTCAAGTTTTAATATAAATGATTACTATCTTAAGTCTAATCCTTATAGTTATGTGAATACAACTTCTGCTCAAAATTTAAATTATTTAGTCCTTTCTAAGTGGTTAAATATTACAGATAGACCGACTAATTTAAGTTTCTTTATAGATGATTTAGGTAATAGAGGCTATACACATTTAAGCAACTTTACAAATAATTTAGGTTTTTGGAATGACACCTATGCTACTTTTAACAAAACCTATGCTGATACTCTTTATTATTCAAAAACCAACCCATTAAATTTCATAAATAAAACACAGGGTGATACTTATTATATTTTGAGAGGTGGCGACACGATCACTACAGGAAACTATGTTTTTAGCCAGAATTTCACAGTAGGCTCTAATGTCTTGTTTGTAAATTCAAACACAGGTAACGTCGGCATCGGGACGACAACACCACAACAAAAACTCCATGTAAATGGTTCTGCTGTTTTCAACGGAACAATAAACATGGACAATAACAAAATCATCAACCTTGCTAATGCAACAAACCCTCAGGATGCTGTAACATTAAGTCAGCTTCAGGAAGTTAACACAAGCGCTGGTTTTGTTAAAGGATCTATTGTCCAAGGAACAGGCATGTCAATTTCAGGAACACTGACAGATAGACTTGTTGGCAGCGGAAATGTAACTTTCTCTCTTTCAAACACAGGAGTAACAGCAGGAACTTATGGCGGAGATATTGTAGTGGGAAGATTCACAGTTGATAATCAAGGAAGAATTACAAGCGCAAGTAATGTTACAATAAGAGATGCTTCTGCAACACAATCAGGAGTTGTTTCTACAGGAACGCAGACTTTTGCAGGAGCTAAGACATTTAATAATAGTGTTGTTGTTGGACAGAATTTCACAGTTGACACAAATACGCTTTTTGTGAACAGCAATACAGATAGAGTCGGCATTGGAACGACGAGTCCGAATGAAAAACTTGAAGTTGCGGGAAGATTAAAAATTTCATCGTCTCAAGGTTGGCCCGGGGCTTTTAGTGGAGGAGTGATGTATTACAATTCTGGTTCTGGTCTTGTGATTGCTGGTAACGGTACGACTTACGATGTTGATATAACAAACAGAAATGGTGTTGATCTCATAGCAATCCCTGGTGGGACTACAAATATCTATCTTGGCGGCAACGTCGGCATCGGGACCTCGACCCCGCAGGCGAAGTTAGAGGTTGCTGGGAATATTTTGATTAACGGTTCTGGCGATCCAGTTTTTACATTAGCGCATAATGTAGCTTCAAACAGATTTTCTAGAATTATTTCTAACTCTGGCGTTAGCTCAAACTACAATGGTTTGGCGCTAGAATCTAATACAAAATCAGATGGATCCCAAGGAAATACAGGTTTGTCAAGCTGGGCAGTAGATATAGGAGGAAGCGACCACCTTACTTATTCAAATGGAGATACTTTCACAATTCGCAGAAGACCTCCGGCTGGTTCTTATTCAGAGGTGTTTAGAATTACGAACACAGGCAACGTCGGCATTGGAACGACGAGTCCGAATGAAAAACTTGAAGTTGCGGGAAGATTAAAAATTTCATCGTCTCAAGGTTGGCCCGGGGCTTTTAGTGGAGGAGTGATGTATTACAATTCTGGTTCTGGTCTTGTGATTGCTGGTAACGGTACGACTTACGATGTTGATATAACAAACAGAAATGGTGTTGATCTCATAGCAATCCCTGGTGGGACTACAAATATCTATCTTGGCGGCAACGTCGGCATCGGGACCTCGACCCCGCAGGCGAAGTTAGAGGTTGCTGGGAATATTTTGATTAACGGTTCTGGCGATCCAGTTTTTACATTAGCGCATAATGTAGCTTCAAACAGATTTTCTAGAATTATTTCTAACTCTGGCGTTAGCTCAAACTACAATGGTTTGGCGCTAGAATCTAATACAAAATCAGATGGATCCCAAGGAAATACAGGTTTGTCAAGCTGGGCAGTAGATATAGGAGGAAGCGACCACCTTACTTATTCAAATGGAGATACTTTCACAATTCGCAGAAGACCTCCGGCTGGTTCTTATTCAGAGGTGTTTAGAATTACGAACACAGGCAACGTCGGCATCGGGACGACAACACCAACAGCTAAATTAACTGTTGTTGGTGATGTTAACATTACGGGTTGTTATACTCTATCAAATGGAACAATTGTCGGCGGGAGCTGTGTTTCTGATATAACTACAAAGAAGAATATTCAAGAATATAATGTTAGCTTAAATAAACTATTATTGTTATCACCAAAAAGATTTGAATATAAGAACACCTCAATTTTAGCGGGCGTTAAAAGTTATTTAGAATGTACAGAGGATACTTTTGATGAAAATGGTTCTCTTCTAAGTAAAGGCACCTGCACAAACAAAACAGAAAATATTTATTATACATTTCCAAGCGGTATTCAAAAAGGTTTCTTAGCTGATGATGTAGCTAGTATGTATCCTGAATGGGTTGAAACAGACGAATTTGGTTTTAAAAGAGTTATATATGGTATAAACTGGATTATTGAATTATGGAAACAAAATCAAGAACAACAAAAACAAATAAATCAACTACAAACACAAATATCACTCCTTAAAGGAGAATTATGTTTAAAAGATCCAACATATAGTTGGTGCTCTGTTCAGATAAAATGAAAAAGAAAATAATAATTCCAATAGTCTTGGTATTTTTTATTAATTTTATTTACGCATCGATAGGTGTTTACAAACAAGGACAAAATATAAATTTAGTCCAAACATGTTCTGATTGTACATACATTAATATTACTTCTATAATCGCTCCAAATGGCACAAAATTAGTTGGCAATGTTCCAATGACTAAAGATGGGAGTGTTTTTAATTATACTTTAGATGGCTCATTAACAAAACAAATAGGTACTTATAAAGTTACGGGTATTGGTGACCCAGCAGGTGTAAATGAAGTATGGAGTTACACTTTTGAAGTTTCTTATTTTGGTCAAGAGCTTAAAACATCTCAAGCAATAATTTATAGTATTGGTTTTTTTGTTATTTTATTTTTGTTTGTTCTGAATTTGTTCTATATTTTGAAGTTACCTTCAAGTAATTACAAAGATGGCGAATTTTTAGGGATTTCTTATTTAAAATATGTTAGGCAGGTTTTAATTTTTGTTGAATATCTTTTTGTTATTGCTTTACTTTATATCTCTAGTAATGTTTCGTTTGCTTATCTTAATGATCAGCTTATGGGTAAGTTTTTATTTGCTTTATTTAGAATCTTTTTAGGATTTTTACCTTTAGGGGTTATTATGTGGTTTATTTTAATTTTTATAAAAATTAAAGAAGATAGAGAATTGAAAAAAATGATTGAAAGGGGGTTATTTAATCAAAGAATATGAAAAGAAAAAATACACCACCAGTTAGAGTAGATCCTGACTTTTTTGAGGATTTAAAAAAGATAGCGCAAATTAGATTAGAAAAAGGTTTAGCAAATTTTAACATAAGAGAGTTGAGTTTTCCTGAAATGACTAGGTTATTAAGAAGAACGAATGGATACAGAATAAGTTTAGAAGAATTAAAAACAAGACCAAAGAGAAGAGAAAATGAGAAATAAAAAAGGGATGGGGATGATTTTAGCGTTCGGTATTTTACTTATAACCTTTTTAATAGTACTATTAATTGTTTTGTTTGTGTCTTCAATAGTACGTTTAGGTTTTAATGAAATTTCACCAATAATCAATGATTTGGGTAATATTTCAATAACAGACACACCAATTAATCTAACTGAAAAGGCAAATTATGTGTTTACACCTGCCCAAACAATAGTAAATACAACAAAATGGCTTGTTCCTTTATTTTATATAGGTGGTTTAATCTTTTCAATAGTTATTTTTGGTTTTTATTCCTCTGAAAGAAGATATTTATTGTTCTTTTATTTAGCTTTTATGATTTTCCTTATTGTGCTTTCAGCATTTATTTCAAACACCTATCAAGATTTTCTTTCACAAGAGAACACTTTAGACCTTAAAGAGCAGAGTTTATCTAATTATTTGATATTATACTCACCATATATTTTAGCTGTTATAGGGTTAATTACTGGAATTTTCATGTTTACAAAAGATACAGGCGAGGATTTACCATGAAGAAGCTTTTGATTTTATTGTTTTTTGGAATTTTGTTAGTTGGAACCGTAAGTGCTTTAGAATTTGACAATATAAAACAATATGAAGATAAAACAAAAACAATAACAATAAAAAACTCTTTTTTAGGTATACCAACGACAAAAATAGCTGATATTACTCTTTTAACCCCTTTAGTTTATAGAGTAACTCCTGGTTATTCAAAAATAGCTGAATTTAATATTACTTTTTATTCAGACTATAAAAAACCATTTAAATCAATAACTTTTTATGATTTAAATAAAAATAATTTGAAAATTAATAAAAATTTTGACTTTAAAATTTTAGATTATGAAAACGTTTTGGTTGATGATTATGAAACAATTTGTATACCAACACTAGAAGGTATTGGTGATTGTTATCAAAAAAAAGTAGGTTCTCATTATGAAAGAAAAAAAATTTGGAGAGATTTAAATCAAGAATACTTTTATAAAAATACGAATTTTACTATTGGTATATTCACTAATGTTAATGAAGGAGATTATGTTGAGTGGATACCAAATTTTTTTGGTCTTAATATAAATGAATTTGCATCATATGTTACTTACCTTAAAGTTTCTCCACATAATATGATTAATAATAGTTACCCACCACCTTATCGAGCTTTTTCTAGTGGGGTTGGTGGTGGTATGGAACCATATAAGTTATTTGATGGAAACGAAAGTTCTTTTGCTCAGACATCAACAACTACCCCCTGGTTTTTTGGAATAGATTTGGGTTCAGAGAAACTCGTAACAAATTTAACTTTACATAATGATGTTTCAGGAACATCACTTATTAAAGACGCACAATTTATGGGTAGTAATGATAATTCTACTTATACTAATATAATTAGTATCACTTCACAACCAAATAGTGCGGGAAACTTTACTTATAATTTTACAAATAATACTATAAAATATAGGTATTATAAATTAGTTCCAAGTGCTAATTATGGTGCAACAGTAATTAGTCTATGGGAGATGTATTTATGGGGTCCATCACTACCAAACATTACTCTAAATTCTCCAAATAATAATGCAGTTTATAATAGTTCACCATACCCTATAATTTTTAATGTGTCGGTTACATCACCAGTAGGAATAAAAAATGTCACTCTATTTCTTAATGGAGAAGTAAACGAAACTAATTCATCTGGAGTCAATGGTACATATCTTTTCATTAAAGATCTTTACGAGGGCAATTATAATTGGAGTATAGGTGCTGTAGATGTAGATGGTCTTATTACTAATTCTTCAAATAGAAGTTTATTGGTTGATGCAACTGCCCCAAGCATTTTAATAACGTACCCAACAGGTAACATAACTTATCATAGAAAAAATACAAATTTAACAGTTAATTATTCAATTTCAGATAACTTTAATTTAAATTCTTGTTGGCTTTCTTGGAAAAACCAAAATATCACTTTAAATTGTTCGGCTACATCCACCTCTTTCAATGTGACTGATGGGACGTGGAAAAATTTAACAATTTATGTAAATGATAGTGCTGGTAATTTAAATTATTCAACAACATATTGGGGTTATAGGCTGTTCCATGATGATGAGCAATACCAAAAACAAATACTTGAAGGTGGATCAAACGTTTTCACATCTTTATTCTTAACAAATGGTTCTGATATAACATCCTCTTTTATCTCTTACAATGGTTCACTTAAAGGCTCTGTTATAACAAAAAATAGCAATAATAATTTCACTTTAAAAACAACTTTTGAAACGCCTAGTGTAACAAATGATGTGAATGTAAGTTGGTTCTGGGTAATAAATCAAGACACCCTACAATATAATACCTCTTCAATTAATCAAACAATCTTAAATTTAGGTATTGATAATTGTAGCTCTTTCACTTATACTTTATACAACTTTACTATTTATAATGAAAAGAATAGGTCACAATTAAGTGGTACTGGTGATAATACAACTGGAAAGGTCGATATTAAAATAAAAAGTACCACTGGAAATACTATTGAATCTTTCAATAAATCTTATGATAAGATTAATCCATTTAGGGTTTGTTTAAATAATAATCTAAGTAATAATGAATTTTATAATGTTGATGGGCTTGTTGAATATAAAGCAGATCAATTTGTGAATGAATTTTATTTTTTACAAAACGAAACTCTAAATAAAAGTACTCTATACCAAAATATAAGTCTTTATGATTTACCAACAACTGATGCTGTTTCTTTTAAATTCTCAATTAAAGACACCTCATTTTTACCTTTAGAAGATGCTCTTGTTGAAGTTTATAGAAAGTATACAGAAACTGGTCAGTATCTTTTAGTTGAAAGACCAAAAACAGATGTAAAAGGAGAAACAACAGCTAGTATGACCCCTGATAGTGTTATTTATAAGATAATAATAAGGAAATATGGGCAAAACTTAAAAGAAATAACAGACTCAAAAGCTATATGTCAAAATCCCTCTCTATTCCAGTGTTTGATTGAAATAAATCTTTTGGGCTCGCAAATAAAAGCACCCGATTTCACTAAAGAAAAAGATATAAATTTCACAATTTCTTATGATAATCAAACAAACAGTGTAAAGGCTGACTTTACTATATTAAGCAATAACCAATCGAAAGTTACTCTTGTTGTTTCAAAAGAAGATATTCTAGGAACAAGCTTATGTACAAAAGAAGTAGTTGCAACTACAGGAACATTAATATGTAATTTAAACTCTTCTATAGGAAACTCAACAATAAAAGTAAAACTTTATAAAGATGATTATTTGGTTGGTTCTGGAGCCATTGGAATAAATAGTAAACCTAGTGAAATTTACAGTGGAGCTCTTATTATTTTTGGTTTATTAATTTTCCTATCAATATTAGGTGCGGGCATATCACATAGCCCAGTATTAACAGTAGCATCTTTTATGGTCGGAGTATTTGGTTTGTTTTTCCTTAATATATTCTCAAATGCTACAGGTTATGTTTATGGAGCAACAATAGTTTGGTTGGTCTTAGCAATCATAATAATACTAGTAAAAATATCAAATAGGTGAAATGGGGCAAATACAAATAACAATCGGAATTGTAATGTTACTACTTTTTTCAGTAGCCTTAATAGGATTTTTAATAAACTTTTCTAATGACAACAACCCTGCAGTAAGTATAACACAAGACCAAGAAATAATAGATTTGTATTCTAAACAAATAGGAAATTCTTCAGAGCTAAAAACAACATCAGAATCTACATATGAATCAATAATAAAATCAAATATAGAACAAGGATCCCAAACGGTTCCAAGTACAGGCGCCTTTTCACCAACGCCACCTACTTTGTTTAATATACTAGAAAATATATTTTCAACCATAAACACAAAAATATTTGGTGGAAAACCAGAATTTCAAATTTTTACAGGTGTTTTTATATCTTTAATTATATTTGTTATCGGTTTATACCTATACAAAACTTTAAGAGGGTTCCCTGATTAAAATGCCATATATATATGAAATACCAACAAACGTATCAACACCAGACGCATTAATTGGTGGAATAGTCTCGAACATGCCTTTTTTAGTGCCTTTAACTCTTTTTTTTATATGGTTCTTTATATTTTTTAGTGGGGTAAATAGACAGTCTTCTAGATTAGGTCAGGCTGATTATCCTTTTTGGGCTTTAATGGCTTCATTATCTACACTTATAGTCAGTCTCATTTTATCCTTAACATCTGGGTTTATAAATATAGATTGGCTGTCTATTCTTGTTGTGGTTAATTTATTATGTGCTATATGGTTATTTTTAGACAGAAGAGTTACTGAAGTGTAACAACGTAACATTCAAACATATATTTATAAATCGTTTTTTCTTTAGTTTAATTAAGTTTTTATAGAGCTGAAAGGAGGTATAGGTATAGAAAAAATGCAACTTCAACAAACAACGTCTCTTAAAAAAGATAAGAGAGGTGTTTCGGGTGGTCTTGTTTCTAGTCTTATCTTTGGTGTTGTTGCCTTGTTTATGGTTGTTTTGATGTCCCTTGAAAAAGATGTTTCTAATCCTATCTTTAGTGTTGCTATTTTGTTTATGGCTGTTTTGATACCTCTTCAAAAATCTCTTAAAAAAGATAAGAGAGGTGTTTCGGGTGGTCTTGTTTCTAGTCTTATCTTTGGTGTTGTTGCTTTGGTTATAGGTGTTATTATAGCCTTTGTGATTGTTTCAACATTAACTGGTTCTGGTTTGCTTACATCAGGAAGCGCTGAAGATAATGCAACAAAGGCTTTAACGGGCAACTTGACTTCTGGAGTTAGTACAGTAGCAAGTAAACTACCTATAATCTTTTCTGTAGCAGCTATTGTTCTTATTCTAGGGGTTCTTGTAATCCTTGTAAGAATATGGCAAACAGGTGGGTTTGGATTTGGCGGTAGAGGTGGTGGCGGATCACCACTATAAATAAACTTTAATTTTGGGGTTGTTAAAAAACAGCCCCCCTTTTTCTTTTTTTTATTTTTTTAATAAAAAGAGTAAAAAAAGACTTGTTTTTTTATTTTGATTTTTTATAAGGAAAATTAGGTGGTTTTTAGAGGGGAGGTTTTTTTATTTTTCTTTTTTTTAACTATTTTCTTAATCTCTTTAGCTGAATAAATAAAAATTAAAATAATAGAAAGATAAAGAAACAAATCACCTAATGAAAAATATATCCTTTTTGAAAGAGTTGGTATAGACATAAAGTCTGTTAAAAAATAAACTTTTGCTTCTCTAAAATCAGCTATAGGTTTATGTTTGTTACTATCGTAATCAAAATCCATTATAGGCCTGTGTTTTATTAAATAAGGCATCTTACAATCATTGCTAACAACAGCATATAAATTTAAATTTGCGCCTATTAAAAATGAAAATAATAACGTTAAAATTAATAATTCATCTCTTTTCAAAACTAATCTTATAAGGTCTTTTGTTGTGTATTCTGCCATCTTAAAAAGTATCCAGAAACCCTTCTTCTTTTCTTATCTTTAGAACCAACAGGTCTACCTACCCTCTTTCCTTCTTTAATTGCTCTAATAATGCCTGCTTTAACTCTTTCTCTTATTATTGCTCTTTCAAATTCAGCAAAGGCTCCAACAATTGAAAATATTAATTTGCCTTGTGGTGTGGAGGTATCATAGCCTTCAGTTAAAGAAATAAAGTCACATTTATTCTTTTCTAGCTCTTGTAATATTTGTAATAAATGTCTTAAGCTCCTACCTAACCTATCAACTTTCCAGACCAACAAAGCATCAAACTTTTGCTCTCTAATCATTCTCATAAGCTTATCTAAATTAGGTCTTGATTCTTTTGCTCCAGAAGCTATATCTTGAAATATCTCATATTGATAGTTATTTTTATTACAATACTCCACTAATGGATCTAATTGGGTATTTAAATTTTGTTTCTCAATGTCTGTAGATATTCTAATATAAATTGCTACTTTCTTCTTTGGTTTTTCTCCATTCATTTTTTCTTTACGTTAATTTTTTAAATCTCTTTACTTTTCACTTAATTAATGCCTTTGCACTAAGGTGACCTTAGTTCACAACTTATTACCCTTTGCACTAAGGTCACCTTAGTTCATGAAAGACTAAAATTACCTAAAACCCATTCACTAATGGTTGTTTGTTCAACACCTAAAACATCTGCTATTTCTTTTTGTGTAATTCCTTTATTTTTGAGTAAAGACAAATATAATTTTCTAATAAGTTCTGGTGGTGTGCCGTATTTATCAACATAACGAAGTTTTTTGAATCTATCACCTTTAAATCTTTCTAAATCTTCAATCTTCTTTTTGATATATTCTTCAGTATTAAGCCCACCATATCCTTTAACAAACCTACCTCTAAAATCTTCTTTAACCGCATTATAATCCTGTTTCTTTTTTCCTAAAAGATAAAGCATTTTTTTCTTTTGGAAGCCATAAAACTTAAAAAATCCTCTTTCAAAATCATCTCCGAACCTTATATCTACTGCAAAAACCGATCTATTAATTGCTATAGTATCTGGTAATTTAAAAAAATTAGGTGTTAATATCAAAACAAATTGGTTTTTTATACCATGCTTTTGAAAGAATTGAGATAATGAATCATAAAGTTCTGTCCAATACTTAGGGTTTTCCCATTCATCACAAATGATACAGGAATATTGAGGCATTTCTAAACTTCTGTAGATTAAATCAACTGGTCTAAACACTAAATTATTAATCCCCCAAGGCAATTCTATTCCATGAAGCTCTTTCATTAATGAAGTGTAGCACTCACCAATCTGACTTGCAAATGTGGATTTGCCAGTTCTTACTTCTAATGTTGAGGAGAAAACAATTCCAAGAAAAGTCATATCATTTACTATTTTTTTAGCCATTACTTTTAGGTTTTCAAATAAAGCATCATCTATATATCTTTCAGTTTTACCATCAAATTCAGGATGTAATGTTTTGTAAAAAGCCATCTTCTTAGAACCTCCCGATAATTCTACCTAGATCTCTCTTTGAACCATAATATCCTTCTTTTTGTAGTTGTCTATGGATTTTTATAAGCATTTCATCTAACTCCTTCTCTAACTCATAATCAAAAATTAATTTAAATGTAGGTTCTGATGTTGGATTATCTTTATCTAATACTTTTATTGTTTTAGGTCTTAAAGATAATATTTGATCTTTTAATGAATTAACAAAATTTTCATTTAAAAGTGGTGAGGAATTAACAAAAAAAGATTTAACAAGATGTATTTTAATTTTCTGTTTAATTTCATCTGAAATATTTATTTGAGCATACAATCTTTCAATATGTGAAGCTATCTCTCTTAGATCATAGAGAGTCTTCAAAATCATATTAAACTGAGATTCTACTAATGATGAGGAATCTCCTAGATAGTCTGTCATTTTCATTACCTAAGGTTTTTTATTTTGAAAATACTTCTCAAAATCTTCTTTATAAAAAAACCCAAAATTTGTTTTAATTACTTCTCTTAAATTTCCTTCATTATCTTTACAATACATTTTATTTTTAAAAATATTTATTTTGCTGGTTTCATTATTACTATGACAAAATAAAGACAAATTTTTAAAATCATTAAGAGAAATAAAGAAAAGTATTAAACCACTAAATAAAATTGAAGCAATACCCACTCTAAAAATAAAATCTATTTTTTTATAATCCTTTTGGTTTAAAGTATTTTTCATAATCATTCTTGTAAACAACAATATTATATTTTGTTTTAACTATTTCGTAATCATCATAAACACCAGTATTGCTATTAACAACCTCTGTGTTTTTTTCTAAACAATAGTATTTAGGATAGCCAAAGTTTATTATGGGTAATGTAATAAGAGGCTTATACTGATAAGCTTCTTTTCCATTCAAATAACAAAACCAATAATACTCATTTTTCTCTTTAACAATTTCAAAAAGGGGTAAAACAAATAAAGGAAGAATAACCACAAGTAGTACAATAAAAACCATTAAAAAAAACATTCCTTTTGTAATTATTATATCCATTATATCACTACTTCCTTTATCAACTATTCCTTTTTCCATTTTCTACTTTTTTTCTATTTTATTTTCAATTTTTTCAAGACTCTCGTGAATTAACTCAAGTACCTCTAACAACCTAAACCTAAAATAACTTTTATTTTCTAACTTTTCAACTTCGTTAAAAAATAAAATCTGTTGTTTTAAAAATTCATTTTCTTCTTTCAGTTTTGAGAGCTCCTTCTCTAGCTGCTCCAATTCCTTCTTCTCCATATTTCTTTATAAACCTCCTTTCATCTATTTTATTAAAAATTTCTCTTAATATCATAAATATAATTATAAATAAAAGAATTGCTATCAAAATAATAATTTCTATATAAACCATTTTATCCTCCTTGAACGGAAACTAATCCTACTGGTTGTGTCCCTCTTATTCTTTCAAGTGAGAGAGAAATGTCTCTTAATGCTTCAACAACTTCTTTATTAGCTTGTTGTGTATTTGATAGTGTTTTCGTTACATCACCTATTTTTCCTATAATAAACCACATACCGAGAATAAAAACTAATAAAAAAACAAATAATAATAAATGAACCCCATACCTCTCTAAAAATTTAGGTTTATTATACGAATCTTGGGCTATTCTTTCAATATTTAAATAAAACAATTTCATATCTCTTTCAATTGGTTCAAGTTTTAAGTTTTTTAATCTAGTATCAAAATCACCTAACCCAACATTATAAAAATAACCATCATTAGCTTTATAAAACCAATAAACATTTTTCCCAACCATTTTTGTAGCAGGTAAATAAAGTTTGCCAGCCCATGTTTTTAGTATTTCGGCTCCACCCTGACCAATTCTTATTTTTTTTGCTCTTGTTCTAGCTACTGGCTGGATGCCTTGATTAGAAACATTTTCAAATAAAACAACCCTATATTTGTAAGTTTTAAAAAACATTAAAATAAAAATTAAACCAATTAAAATAATACCAATAAAAATGACTAATAAAACTACAAAAAACCCCGTTCCAAATATACTTTGAACATTTATATTTAAATTATAACCAAATATGTTAACCATCTTCAGTCGAAATCATCGCCCCCATCTTTTATTATTTTTATCTTTAAACATTCCCAACAATGATGACATCCTTTTTCAAATTCATCATGTAAAGGACAATCCCACTCTTCTTTATTTTCCATTCTTTAATTTTTTATTTTAAAAATTTTCTTCTTGGGTGTTTTTTATTTTAATTACTGGCGGTTCAACGAAAGCAATAACATCATACGTGTCTGGGATAAGCCTTTTATTTTTATCTTTAGCTCTTATAATACCTATTTTAGCGCCATCTATCAACTGACCACTCATAACAACATCAGTGCTCCTTTTTTTTGTTCGCCAGACTCGCCCAATCTTTTTTACTGCCATTTTTTAATACCTCCTTTCATTTCCTGCATATAATAACCACAAGAACATAAAACAACTACTGGTCTATAACTCATTTCTTTTCTTTTTTTACAATTAGGGCAAAAGAAAACAACACCTTCTTTTAGATCTTCAACTACTCTTTCGGCAAATGGTTTATTCATTTTCTCGTTTCTTTCGTTTAAAAAGTTAATTAAACCTTTTAGTCTTTCATTTTTTGTTTTCATCTCATTCTCCTCATATTTAAAGCTTCTTGTATTCTTATCCTCTCTAATTGTTTTTTATGATAATTTTCTATCCACAAAGGGATTTCCTTTGAAAATTTTTTAATTTCTTTCGTTATCATTTTAAACCCCAAATAAAACAAAATGAACCAAGCAGAGTTTGAAATAAGATTTGAAATTGTTTGTACTATTGTTTGTATTAAAAAATCTGATAGAGTCATTGTTCATTTTCTTTATTACCTTTATCCTCCTTACTTTTATTATTTCTTGATTCTTTTTTATTTCCATTTAAAACAACTATATCAGAAATATCAACAAGAGAACCCTCTTCAATCCCAAAGTCTAATATATCAAATTTATATAAAGAAATAACCCACGAGTTACCAAATTTCCTCACTTTTCTTATTCTTCGCATGATTAATATAAGAAAAATAGGTTTATAAATATTTCTATTTTTATTAGTATTATTAGTAACTATTTTATAGTTAAAAATAAGTAAAAGATTAAAAAGAAGTAGTAAAAAAGAAGAAAGAGGAAAAGGGGCTGAAGCAACCTTTGAAAAAAGATAGGAAAAAAGAGGTTTAGGAAAAACCTATCTTTTTTCTTTCCTCTTTCTTGTTAAAATACTAAAAAGCTATTATTTAAATATTTTTTTAATTTTTCTAGGGTGGTTACTTTTTTTATTTAAACATCTTTATTTTTTCTTTAGCCTTCTTAACATCTAAAATAACTTCTCTACCTCTATTTCCTATTTTTCTTTTATATTTTATAAGATTTAATCTTTTTAAAGCACGTCCCATCCACTTTTCATTTATCCATTCTTCTTCACTAGATAACCAATTTTTGAATTCATAAGTTAGTGTTTTAATAGAAACAAAAGATTCAGATTCTTCTTTTTGAGAAACAAAATCAATTAAATTTATATCTTTGTTCTCTATAAATTCTTCTTCTCTTTTTTTTAAGATTATATCTGATAAAATATTAGCTGTCTCTTCAAGTAGATCTTCAGATATTTCATTAGCAATTAAAAGTAAAGGAAAACATAATTCTAAATCTCTACCCATAACCTTCATTTCTTTTATTACTTTAAATAGAGTATCTGGTTCTTTAATATATCTAGTGCTGTTAGTGACGTTAGTGGTGTTAGTGATGTTAGTAACGTTAGTGACGTTTTCTTTAATAAAATTATTCCATTCTTTGTATATATTATATATATTTTCCTTACGACACAAACGGAAAAAACGGCACAAACTACCCTCAGAAATCTCTTTTAAATCCTCAATTACCTTTTTAACAGTAGAATCGTCACGAAAGATCTCAATAAGATTTACTATGTCTGGTTTGTTTGACTTTTCTAAAATAAGGGTTATACACCTATCTCCAAGAACATCTTCCATACCCCATATATTAGCCATTACAATAGGTCTATAAACTTCAAAGGTCTCAACAACTTGATCCTCACCCTTTAAGGTTTTAACTTTTTTCATACGTTTAACTAAGGTTCCTTGTTTATATGCTGAGTTCAACAATTCTCTTAAA
>BPJI01000002.1 GCA_026004535.1 Candidatus Parcubacteria bacterium | reverse complement strand
TTAAAATTATGGAAAAGAGAAAAGATATTATCAAACAAGCATTAAACTGGAATTGCAATTTAATGTTTAAAAAGGATTACATATTAGTATATAATTTCCCTTCTGAATTTAGTTTCAGATATTTTACAAATGAATATAATGGCATTCCTGTAATAGTAAAAGAAGTTGATAAACTATATGACAATTTTGAAGTATATGTAGAAAAACTATTATATGAAACTTATGATGGTGATGATTTAATAATAAAGGGGCTGTTAAACTGTGGATATATTTACTTCAACAATATTGATTACACTACAAAATACAATATGCAGACGTTTGATTATGAGATATACGATAAATCCAACAAATTGGTGGATTTATGCATATCCAAACACGAAACACGAATGAAGTTTAAGAATGATAAAAACGAAATATATCAAGGCGTTTTCATCAATCTTACATCCGAAACAAATCAATAAAACAATAGTTTAATAATCTCCTCTACATCCACATCATCTGCAGGTTTATCTACAACAATGATAAACTTGGCAGGCGCAGCAAAAACTATATCATATTTTTCCTTTAATTTATCCACATTTGCCCTGTTTGTTATGGTATTATTTATGTTTATGCTTGTATGATTAGGATTTTGCGTATTCTTGCTTATTACTACATTGTATCCTTTTGCATAAACTTCACCGATATATTTTGCAGGCATTTCGGGATTATAGAAAATATTAAACTCGTCAATATTGATACTTTTACCTGTTTCAAAGAAACGTTCTTTTTCTTTTTCAATTGATAAGATATTATTCCCTATTTCTTCGCCTATATCTTTATCAGATATGAGTTTTTCAAACAGGTACAAGTAAAATGTATTCAACGAATTATACGCATAATCAATCGCATCTTCAAAATTGTTTACAATTATTTTAGAGACATCATCTCTTGAAGGTTCTAAACTCAACAAAAATTGGTTCGCTTCTCTATTATTTATCATTCTTTTACCAATAACAGGTATATCCATTTCTTTTTGTTCCATTTTGGCTTCTTCTGGATATTTTTTCACAAAATTTGGATATCCGTTTCTGTCAATATAGTCAATTTTATCCACTATATTGGAATGTAAAATATAATTCATGTTCAATTTTGTTTTTATTATTCCGTTTAATTTTAATTCTATTAGATATTCCAATAACATATAAAAGGAACATCTTAACATCATGTCTTGATGATGGTCAAATAAACCTTCATTTTTATAGTATAAACCGCCAACATCTACAATTAAATATTTGTCATTTGTATTTTTTAAAGGTATGGCCATTACGGATAAATTACTTGCTAAATTGTGGTTAATATATTTTTTAATCTCGTCGCCTTGCGGTGCAATATAAAGCGGTTTTTCGTCAATTTGCAGTAATTGATATGCAAATGCTATTGCAAAATAGTCGTCCGCATGTCTTGGAGGTTTATGCGAAATTAATTGTTTGAAATGTGTTCTCATGGTTTATTTATTTGTGCAAATTTAGTAAATTTATTTAAAATTGATATTTTTTTTTATTCTTTTCGCATAGCACTCTTCATCAATTCCAACTCCTTGTAGTTCAAAGTAAAATATCCACCGTCAAAAACCATGAACACATAGTTCTTTTTGTTTTCAATCATAATTAAATCGTCGTTTATTTCATAACTGATACTTGTGTTTACGGGATAGTTCTTAAGGAGTTTATAACAGGTGTCTAAAAATGTAATCATTCTTTTTTTATCAATAGAAAACGAAAACCAATCGCTCACATATTGATACTTTTTGTTTCTAAATAAGCAAATGTAAGACGTATCCTGCTTGCCCTCGTAATTAGTTCTAATGTTTCGGCTGATGATATTATCATTTTTGTCGTAAATGGTTTCTGATTTTGATAATTGACCGAAAACAGTAAAGCAAATTAACATTAAAGATGCTGCTAAAATTCTCTTTTTCATAATTTTTTGTTTTTAATGTTAAAGTTTAAATTTAATTGTTTATTATCATTTTCAATTAATCGTTCAAATATAAGTTGTTTTGGCAAAAGTTTCCAACAAAAATAACTTGAATTAAACCAACAGTTCTTTTTGTGTACATTATTTTTCCAATTCATAAAATTCACTCTCCTGTCCAATATAATTAACTCTATTCCATATTTTGAAAACAATTTTGAACGCTCTTCACCTTCAAGTGTTGTAATCGGTAATAATAAAGCAAATGGTTTATTCAATTCATAGCACCGTTTCAATACATCTGTCTTTATTGAGTAAGGCGGATTGGAAATAATTATATCAAAATCTTGCTCCGGCACATAGTTGAAAAAGTTGTATCCATCGTCAATATGTGTATGTATAACTTTATGCCCCGCATCTTGTAATGCTTTTACATAATTTGACGTTTCTTTGTCAAATGGACACCATATTACTTTATTATCCGGGATATACTTCAACAATGGACTTATTGCAAAAAAAGGCGTCAGATATTCATCATTGGGACCGTGCTTTGAATAACTTATTAACGCATTTTTCATAATACAAACAATTTTATATATATAAATTAGGTGAATTCAAGTCAAAAATGCAACTTTTTGATGGTGCAAATATAATTTTTATACTCCAAAAGTTGCATTTATTAGTTGAATTTAGTGTTTATTTATTTTCAAAATTTCCACTATTTTATATTTTTCATCTCTAATATAAACAACACCAACTTCTTTTATATTAGAAACAATTTGTTTAACATCTTCAATAGGTATTTTATAATCAAAATAAATATCTTTAACAGAATCAGGATATTCAGTAAATTGTGATGCGGAATGAATTGTTCCGAACAAATCCAATATCCCAATCCTTTTAGGAATTCCATCGGTGTTCTTTAATGTTGGATTATGTGATATATCAAAATAATCAACTTCTTCTGGAGAGCCTTCTAATGTTTCTAATTGATTATAATCAGCATAATAATCTTTTACTATTTTTGGACTACCTATTAAATTTTTTAAATTATTACGAGATACATTAAAAAAATAAACTTTTTCTGGCGATCCTTCTAATGAAGTTAATCCTTTATTCTCCAATCTAACTGATTTTATTGTTATAATATCATCGACAGATTTTTGTTTAATTTTCTTTTCCATAGTTTTAAGTTTTAGATTTTAGTTTATTTATTATGCTTTCAACTTGTTGCACTTATGTAACAAATTCGCAATACCAACCTTGTTCAGTTAGTTTGCTCATCACTTCCAACTGATCCTTCTTACTTCATATGCTAAATAAGTTTTGAGGAGTTTCATTTTTTATCCACAGCACTTCTATCCTGCTTTCTCTTTTGTTATTAGTATTTTTCGAGTTTGATGACATACAGTGTGTTTTAATCTCATACCGATTCCATCCTGCGTCAGTCAAGGGTTTGTAAATATCATTATTGTATCCACTCAATACTGCATTGCCTTTAATGTTCAATAACATATCTACTAATTCTTTATGTCTATCATTATTTAACTCGTGTTTGTAATCATTAAAAGTCCTGCGAGTATCCGCAACATAAGGCGGGTCAAGGTAGAACAGAGTATCTTGTGTATCATATTTATTTATCAGTTCTGCAAAGTCAATGTTTTCTATCTGCACATATTTTAATCTATCAGAAAATAATTCTAACTTATCAACTTTATTCCTAAATCTTTTTACGTCAATTTTATCTTTAATTGAATAACTAAAACCAGCATTCAAACTCCCTGAAAACCCCATTTCTACATTGACAAAGAAGTAATACGCTCGCATTAAATCATCGTTAGTTTTTTCCAACATCTCTTTTGCTTCTTTATGCATATCCCGTGAATATGGCGTCAATTCAAGCATTCGCACCAATTCGTTTGCTTTATTTTTATCTCGCAACACTTTAAAAAAAGTATAAACATTTTTATCAATGTCATTATACACTTCTAACTCTGATACATTGGGATTTTTCGCAAACAGCACTGCACCGCTGCCTCCGAAAACTTCTACATATACTTTATGCTTAGGAAGTATTTTAATTATCTTGTGTGCTATTCTCTGCTTCCCCCCATACCAAGCGAATGGGGCAATGCTGCCTATTACATTTTTTTTAATCATATTTTTATAATTTTAAATATTATTGCTCTCAATTTACTTTTTAATATATATCACTTCTCTTCCAAAACAATCTTTGTAAGTTTTACTTATTTTCTTCATCCTTTTTTGCATGTTCGTAAAAATAATTTAATATCATAAAAAATATATGCAACATCAAATAAACAAAACCATATTTACAATACATCCTAACATCCGCATCCCATTTCACCGGATTGATATTCCACTCAAACAAAACGAATAATAAGACATAAACAAAAGTATATATGCAAAGAAACATAAAATATAATTGAGAAAATAAATCGCCTATTAATTGCAGAATAAGTGATACTGTGAATGTCGTTATCATGATAAATATGAAACCAATAATGGGAATGCCCCAATGTTTGGGATTTAAATCCCAATAATAATAGGATAATATTATGTATTCAAACAAAAAAAATCTCATTATGGTGTCTTGGAAATTTTTAATGTCAATATCTTTCATAATTGTATGTTTTTATTGTTTATTTATAGGTTCTATAGAGTTTAATTCTTCAATAGAATAAACTCTATCAAACAACTCAAAATCTTCGTTGTCGTTAAAAGTATAAACTTCAATCCATTTAAATTTTATCTTTCTTTGTTGTATTATTTTTTTAAACTCTTCTATAGTGCAAACAAATTTATACAATTTAAAGTTAAAAAACTCTTTCGTATCTTTATTCTCTCCCGTATTTTTAATTTCTAAAACAGTAAAGTAATAAGCGTTTTTTATAAATTTAAAATAATAAACATTTCTCATAACTTTAAATTATATTATTATGCTTAAAGGTTCATAGGTTTAATTTTAATTGTTTGGCTTCGGATTCTATCCTTTTTTTTGCCATTTCGCAGTATTTTGGCTCGATTTCTATTCCTATCCATTTACGATTTGATTTTTCACAGCAAAATGCCGTTGTGCCACTGCCTAAAAACATATCAAGGACTACATCCGATGGTTTCCTAATTAAAATTTGATTGATTACATTCGTGCTTTTGGGCGTCGGGTGCTCGTCCATTTGCGGGATGACTTTTTTTGCACGTATAATATTCGAAGCACCGCTGTCGGTATTTTTGATACCTTTACCTTTCACTATCTGAATAATTAACTCATGCTGATATCTCCAATCCCAGCCAAAGCCAGGGCTAAGTTTGTCCCAAACGAGTAAATTCTTATGCTTAAAAATGGGATAATATTTCTCTAATTCTATTGCCAGATATGCATAAGGTGAAACTCTTCCACCGGCACTGCAAAACCAATAAATCTCTGCATCATCTTTCAATATTCTTGTTAAATTTTTCAAGGATTCATTAAATAATTTTAAAAGTGTATCTATGCTATCATCGTTCTTAATCAGTTCTTTTTCTCTACCTTTTTTCGGGACATTAGAATTGAAATTAATTCCATACGGCGGGTCGGTTAAAACCAAATCAATTTCCATTTCCGGGAATTTTGGTAAAATTTCTAAACAATCCCCGCAATATAATATCCCGTTGTCAGTTTCAAAATACCTGTTTTCCTTTGGGAATTTTTCTTTCCAATTCATTGGTTTAAGATTTAAATATTATCATTATCGTTTTGGTTCAATTTCTTTACTTCCTCGATAATTATCACGGGCGGTTCTATTGCTTTTCAAAAGTATCATTTATTTTAATACCTTTAATGAAATAATCTAAAAGTTTCTCACCTGCCATTGCTTCAATTTGTTTGAATGTCAACGAATCTAAATAATCGTATTTTGCATCATAATCGTCTAATTTTATTTCCGTATCAATCACAATATTGTTGAAATCCATCATTTCCTGCATACCTTTAATTAAGATATGCTTATGTGATTTTATATACTCTTTTAAGTTTCCCGTATATCCATATTTATATGAAAAATGCAAAGCACTGCTAATAACATTCTCAAAATTTTTTCCGTATTCCAATGCTTCTTCACTTCCTTTAGGCAATTCAATATTGTTGTCTATGCAGAATTGCCTTGCAATTTCACTACTTGAAATTTCTAATTTTTTCTTTGACATGTTTAACATTTCCATAATTTAATTTATTTTTTAGAATGATGTTTCCAAAATTACATGTTTTCTTTTTTTTAACTTACTATCCATTTCACTCATTTTTCCAATACACCAATATAAAACGTTGTGCCGTGATAAGAATATGAACCTTTGTCATCATCCCCGTATCCACAATATGCCCTACTTAAAATATTCACGGTGTTACCCTCCTCTAATTCCGCTTCATAAATATACGCCGTTGCACATTTGTCTTTATTTTGCTTAAGATATTCTTCTGCGTCTTGATAGTTTTCAAAGCCACATACAAACATTCCTATTTTTACACGGTAAACATTGTCAAATAAATGGTATGCATCGTATCTTTTTAATTCATAATTCTGTTTCATTTGCTTCTTCATATTTATTTATTTTATGAATATTTTTAACTTTCATTTTTAGTATCACTTTCATTTTTAGAATCTTTATCGCCATCATTATTTTTATTGCTTTCATTCTCATTAAATACTTCTTCGGCATTCACATAATCAACCTCCTCCACGTCCTTTATTATGGCATTATCCAATTGTATTGCCTTTAATACATCCGCTTCCAACGGTATATCGTTGTGCAATGATTTTATCAACTTTCCTTTTATCATATAGTCATAATAATTAGCCCAAATACCACGTATTTCATCTTTCTTTTGGTCTGGGTTTTGCAACCTATAACGTTCAATATCATCTTTTGATAGATACTTTATGTATCTTTCTCCGTCGGTAAAGTAAACAATGGCATACACGCCTATAATATTGTCAGGGTCTGAACGTTTTACTGTATAATCTTTTATGCTATGCTCAACGGTCATATTACCAAAGTCAATATGAATGTGGTCGCTTATGCAAACGGTGTTTGCAATGATGTTTTTAATATTTTTACTTTGAAGTAGCCATTTTCTTATACCTTTATATCCAAAGGTCATCTGAATAATATAAAGGTCTTCTTTAGAGTTTCTGACTCTGTATGGGATAAGATACAACTCTCCCAACTCTTCTCTTAACGACAAATTAAGGTTTACATATTTGAGATAAGCCCCTACAATAGATGATTCTAAAATATTTTTCTTAAATTTTGAGATAGCAAAAGCAAATTCTTTGCATTTGCTGTCATCATACGGCACATTCGTATAAATCGGATGGCACTTTTTTAATTTTTCGTAGGTTTTTGTCATTATGCTCATAACATTATATTTTTGGGTTAATAAATTAATAATCAATATAAACGGAAAAATGATTTTAATTTGTAAAAATCCTCAATCCTATCGCCCAACTCTTCTTTTATTTTATCATTATCCAAATATCTTGCTTGAATTTTTTTCAATTTGAATAATTTTTTTCCCCCATCATTGACAATCAAAGATGAGGGTATGTTTTGCAATTTATTCGCAATTGCTTGCACTATCCTTTTCTCTGCGTCCTCTGATTTTTTCTTGTACAAGCCTTCATATTTTTTCGCTTCTTTGTATTGATTCCACCAATAAACAATATCGTTCTCCAACGTCCCGTCATTTATCATACCTGATTCTATCGTCATCTCTATGTTTTCTGTTTCTATTTTTCCCAAATCTTCCATTGTGACAGGTTTTGGCGGAACTTTGTTTACAATATGTTCGTTCCAAAACTCTACAGCCTTTTCTATCATTTTTTCCACTTCTTTTTTTGTATTGTCCAATTCAAAATCAAAGTGCTTTAAGCCGTAAGAATCATAATAACACAGTATCCCCCTTTCTACGCCCGTAATGTACATTTGTATCTTTAACTGTGCAGCATAATGGCTGTGCGGTTCTTTAACCGCACCGGTTACGTTTTTGATCTCAAGTATGTTAAAATTCCCCGATTCGTCGAGGCAAATATAATCTATCATACATGAAATAAAATCATATTCAGGGTGTATGAATTGCCTTGACTTTTCGTCAATCAATTCAGACAATTTATAAGAATGTATTTGGCAAAATGCCTCTGCAATACCTTTTTCAAGGCACTTGCCCAATACAATATTTTCGTTTGTTTCATCCACCGTATCAATATTGTCTACCTTTTCAAGATAGACATCCAACGGTGTTTTGAAGGGGCTTAACAGATTTATCGCAACAATATCTGTTGCCCCTAATTTATTTTTTCTTATATCTTTGATGTTATTTTTTTCGCTCATAGTTTTAATTTTAATATTTATTTAAAAAAGGGCATCAAGTGCCCATTTTTCTTTTAGAATATATGAATATTCAATTTTTCTTTCATGAAGTGCGCAACTATTTTCGCAATTCCTATAGTAAATGAGGCGCTTCGGGAATATATCTCGTCCGCTTGGGACAAAAGATATATTCCTTTGTGTGTATCTATTATAATTTGATTATCTGACGCAAGATACAATTTTATAAAACGATACCCATCCCTATAGTTCATGTATTCTGATATGTCGCTTTGATACCTCCATGCTATTATAGAGATTTTATTATAATAATCTCCATATAGCATTTCATGGATTTGGTCGTACAGACCTAATCCTTTTTCACTTTCCAATGCGGCTACAGACACTCTTACCTCGTTGATAAGAGTATCCTCAGAGAACAATTTTAATATTCTCCAAGTCATGCCGCCTCTTTCGCTATACATTCTAAATTTCTTGTTTTGATGTAATATTATAGTTTCCATAAAAGTTTTAATTTAACTGCCTGCACCACACGGCAGGTGTTTCACGTTACAGGTCGTGGTCACCTTTAAATAAAAAAAGGGCATTATTCGGTTTCACCGAACATGCCCTTTTTTATTTTTTCCTCTTTCATGGCTGATGGAGCTTCATACCGGGACATGAGTTCCCGGTACTCTTTTTCTGTTTGACTCGTTCTCCTCCCTCCATCTTCGAGGAAGATGGTATAGGCCGCCATTACAAACGGCCAATCCCCGATGAAGTACCCTTCATCGAGGCAAATTTCCCAAAATTTAAGAAAACTACCTTGCGATCTTTTTACTTCTCTTCTGTAATTTTTCATAGTTTTAAATTTTAAAGTTTACACCATAATATGACGAAAACACCTCAATCCATTGCGACCAGCGGGTTTGAGCCACTTTTTGACTTCTTATGTTTTATCATGTTAAATGAACTTTTGATTTAATATATAGATATTTTTTACAAGGTAGAACTTTTAAATTTAGAATTAAAAATTAGCAGCGTTGTCTGATTGTGTAATATCATTAAGATCCAAGATTATCCAAACGAGCCCTATTTCGCCGCATTTTGAAACAACCCGATGGTAGTAAATTGCTTTTTGCAGCACCCAATTATCTGCATATCCAAGACTCTTTTTGAAACCACCACCACAATCAACGCAAATAAGTATATAGGAACCATGCGGATCAAACCAAAAGGCATTAGTGTCATTTTTGGTTTGTCCAAAATTTCCTCTTGCTATCCACAATATAGTGCCGTGCACAGCATTTCTCAAAAATATAAGGTCTTCGCCCAAGTCCTCATCTTCCGCCACATATATTACTCCATCCTTATATATCCAAAGTAATCCCGAACGGTACTTTCCATAATCCCTTTTAAAAAAAAACCCGTCCGATGTTTTATAGTCGTATGAAATACTCCACTTTGTTTCAAATTTTGTCTTCATTTTTTATTTTTTAATGTTTACGCTATATTTTTTTATATTAAATCATAAACCTTAAATCCTATATCCACATTATTGCCATTATTCTTAATTATATCGCCTGCCTTTTTCAATCTTTCAATAGTAAGGGATGAAAGCACAGGTTTTAAATTATGCTCAATGCAATATTGATATGCTTTCGTTCCTTCTTTTAACGGTTCATCCAATTGAACGAGTATAAATTTACGGTTGCCCCCGTCTTCGGCATTTAGTTGCATCACTGCGTGTCCTGTAGTGCCACTGCCTGCGAAGAAGTCGAGGATGATGTTGTTTTCGGGTAAAGATTTTATTAAAAACTTTATTAATTCAACTGGTTTAGGATAAGTAAAAACTGGTATGTTAAGTTTTTCTAAATCTTCGATACCTTTTTCAGATAAAACTTTAATAGTGCTATCATTACTATTAATAATTGAATAAACTTTTGAATACGCTTCTTCAAGTGGTTCTAACTTACATATTTTATGTAAACCTGATTCTGTTTTTTCTAAAAAGTATTCTCCGTTATTAATCTTTTCTTTAATTTTTTTAACCTGTGCTTCATTCTTGTATTTATTTAATTCTTCATAATAACATCTTCTGTCTCCCATGTTTTTGTTATATTTACCGAAAGTTTTTCTAACAACATCATCATTATAAATATATTTTTTTCCATTTTTATCAATAATTTTATACTTTTTGGTTTTATCTCTTCTTAAAGGTTTAATTAAATTTATATTTTTACTATACAACAATATGTAATCATGCCCTTTTACTATATGCTTGGCTTGTCCGCCTCCCTTGGCTCTTTGATGTATAAGTGTAGCCACAAAATTCTCCTCCCCAAAAATTTCATCACATATTAACTTCAAATTTGAAAACCCATTATCATCTATGCTGATAAAAATCACACCGTCGTCGCTCAATAAATCCCTTGCCAACATCAATCGTGGATACATAAATGTCAACCATGCATTATGCCCCTTTTTCGTTCTTAATTTGCGTGACTCTTTCTTATCTATTCCCAATATGCTGAATAGTTCTAAATCATTAAACTTATCGTTGTAAACAAATTTGTTTCCTGTGTTATACGGCGGGTCAATATAAATACACTTTATTTTACCTTCATAATCTTTCTTTAATAGTTTCAATGCCTCTAAATTATCACCTTGTATCACAATATTGTTGGTTTCATAGGTGTTTCTGCTTAAACTTTCGTTTAAATATAACTTTTTTTCAGTTTCTTTTTGATATAGATTTATTGCATATTCTTTTCCAATGAAGTTTAAACCGTATTTATTCATAACAATAAGTATTTGCACAAAGATAATAAAAAATGAAAGAAGTCAAAAAGTGGCTCAAACCCGCTGGTCGCAATGGATTCAGGCATGTTCGTCATATTATGGTGTAAACTTTAAAATTTAAAAACTATGAAAAAAACAGAAAAAATTAAAAAAACAACTAAAGAGGTGGGCGTGTCTAAACACCCCCACGTATTAGAAGAAGATTTACTAAAACACGGTGAACATAGTGATATTAAAACAGGTGCAAAAATCCTGTGTGTCAGTGTTGAGGAGACAAAAAGAAAGGGCTCAAGAATAAGAGCCCTGGATTGAGAACCAAAAGGCAACGCCCGAACGGCGTTGCCTTTTTTTTATTTGTTTTTTTGTATTTTTTTTATTTTTAACGATAAAATTTAATGCTATGATAAGCAAACAAATTATTGAGTTAATTTTAAATAAATATCCCGAAGCACGGGAAAATAAAGCAATTTTATACACACTCTACTTAAAATATACGGAGTGTGTAAAAGGCAAAAAAAATTTAAAAATATTTTACGAAATATTTAATAGTATTAACCTTGAATCAGTCGGCAGATATTCAAGGTTAATACAGCAAAGAAACCCTAAATTAAGAGGGAAGTTTTACAAGAAACGTAAAGAAAGAGAGCAGTTTATCAAAGATAACTACCACATAATTGAAAAATATTTATGATTTTCTATATCAGAATCAATATCTTTAACGGTGAGTTAAAAATAATTACCGTTAAAGATTTTCGTCTCTATATCACAAACTTTTACAAAAGGTTTGTGAATCTTGAGAATGAGAGAGTGGTCAATATGTTTAAACACATAATTGAAGACGATACTTTTTACTCTCTCACAATATACAAAAACCAAAACGCTTCAGAAATTATTGATTACGGAGATGAATTTACCGTATATCATTATCTTTGTTCAAAGAATGCAAAATACGGAGATGTGCCAACATTTGTGCAACAATATATTATTGATAATAAGTTAGATTTAAATTCTGTTGAAGTAAAAAATAATTTGTTATATAAATTAAAATCAATGAAATATGAGAGCAATTATTGAAACATATTTTTTTAGAAAAGAATGCATCATGGATTTTAAAGAATATGAAAATGGGGTTTGTATAGTCCTTATATTTAATCCTAAGATATTGGAATATGAAGTTATTGAAATTTTCTTAAACTAATCAAATAAATCAAAAAACTAAAAGCTATGAAAATATTATCAACAAAAACAATAAATGAAGACGAAGCCCGTGATATTGTTTATACTACTTGGAAAGAAACAGGTGTATTCCCTTTTAATGCAGGTTGCGATGCGACGGAGGAAGTAATTGAAAGGGCAACAATAAAAGAAATGGAATTTGAAAGAGAAGAAATGATAGATGATATGGCAAAAGAATTTGAAAAATTCGTTGATATGAATGGAAGCAAGTATTTATATTGCGAAGTTTATATCTATGAAAAAGGAATTGATGTAGAGAATTATTTGATGGAAATAAAAAATCCAAAACGGTGCTTTAAAAGTGTAATTGATTTTGAACCATCCAACTTTGATGAACAGATTACTATTTATGTTGACGAAATTACGTTTAAAATTGTCATAGAACAAAGAGAAAGAGAAAGCACCGCAATAATATTATTTACAAAACAAATGAAACATGATAAATACTGAATACATAATGATTGATGCCATTTTGTTGAAAAAAACAGATAAATATTATATTATTTATGTATATGGATTGACACAAGAGAATGAGTTTGTGTCGTCAATAATACGTATTCAAAAAGAAGGTGTATATGTAAGCGAATTGTTGCAATATAAATATAGAATAAATTTGCCCAAATACATGTTGTCAGAATTATATCCATTTACAAGAATTGCCAAATATCGTCATAGTGTTAAAAAAAAATGGATAAGTGTAATTTAAAATAATACTACTATGCAAACAATAAACTTTAATTACAATTGGAATAACAAGTTAAATTGCAAAAGTTTCACGACAATCAGACCAAAAAGTAGCAAGTATAAAATCGGTGAAAAGTATAAAATTATGCTTAAAAACCAGTTTTTGTATGATGCCGTAATTGTAGATATAAGAACGTTTAAATTGGACAAAGTAAACGAATTCATTGCCCGAATAGATACGGGATATAGCAAAGAGGAGTGTGTTGATATTATGAAAAAGATGTATGGGGAAAATGCGGAAAATTTAGAGTATTTTTTAATACTTTTGTCAAGGTTAGAATAACAATAAATTGTATCAGATATGAATAAAGATGAGATTGATAAAAAACTAATATCTGAACGTGATTACATCAATTATGAATACACGAACAAAAAAGATTTGGTTGAGAATTTAATTAAAGAAATTGACCACAATGTATCGGACTATAAAAAAATAAACGAGTCGCAAGACATAAACGGATATATTGAAATAATGGACAGGTTGATTGTAAATATGTATGAAATATCGAAATTGTTGAGCAAGATAAAACACATCATTGACTACTATGAGCAAATTATTGATAACTATTACAACATACTTAAAATAAACTTTATAGGACAAAATAAAGCAGTAAATAAATCAGAAACACTTGCAAAAATAGAACTAAACCAACACTACATCGCACTTAATCGTATCAAATCGCTGTATTATATGCTGAATAACTACAAAGATACCGTTGATAAGCACTTGAATATAATAATGCAGAAAGTCAGTTTTCTTAAAAACGAAAAGAGATTGGAAGATTATAGATAATTTATTCTTTGTCAATTATGTTATCGTAACTTATTGATTTTTCACAATGATTCTCATCAATTTTGTCAAGAATATAACAAAGCACTTTGCCTACAAAAGTCAGTTTGCCTAATCGTTTATTTTTTCCAAGAACGCTTGATATTGTTTCATATCTGCGGCCAAATTTATATCCATCTTTTTTTATCAATACATCATTAAATAAATATGCCCCCATTACATTTCCGAGTATATCCTTCAAAATTGATATTTTTTCGTTATACAAACCAAAACTATCATCACGTTTTTTCTTATCTCTAATCATTGCTATCTTAATCCATGCATAAACAACTAATATAGGTGCCAATAATATTTGCAAGATGCTTGCAGCAATATAAATCACAAAATATATTGTTCCGTATGTAATTTGAATTGCGTCTTTTAATCTTTTCATAATTTTATAATTTATCAAAATTGTTTTACTACTTTATCTAATGACTCTACAAATATGTCGTATGGCTCACAGGCGTAATATAACTTTTTATTTATCTGATATTTTTTATAAGAAAATGTGAGCGTTTCAACAATATCACTATTTAATAGTAAAACATCATTTTTGTATTTATCTTCGTCAAAATAAAATGTTAAATGTTCGGGAATGCTTTTCATTGCAATATCTACCTGCAATTCCAAAAGTGGCTTTTTCAATATTTCGACTTCGTTCTCATTAAATACATAATAAATTTTACCATCTTTCAATACAAACTCATATGGTTTGTTCTTATCATAATGCAATTCATATAAATCACTCTCTTTTAGTTCTGCGAATTTGCATAAAGCAACTACTCTGTTTATATCGTCCAAATCATCAAATAAACCTGTTTGTTTTATGAAATCGTGCATTTTGTCGTAATCTTTAAAGAAGTTATATAACGTTTCTTTAACAATACTGTTATCATTTGGAGAAAGATTTACTTCCCCGCCTTTTTCAAAGTAATTTTGTTTTGTGTGTAATATGTTTTTATACAATAAAAACACAATTTATTGCATTTATTTTAAACGTAAAATACATAATAATCTTTATCGCCAATTTTTATTTCATTGTATGTATCTGAAATTAAAGTTGCACCATTTGAAGTTTCAATCAATATATCTTGTTTATACTTCTCTTCGTCAAAATAATACTGCAAATGCTCTGGTATTTGATTATACGCCTCCTCAATAATTTCCTCAATTCTATCTTTTACATATTCGTCATATTCTTCCCCCTCTTCCAATATAACATACTCTTTACCATCATGATATACAGTATATTCATCAATTACTTTTAGTTTCCGCAAATCATCTTCGGATAATTTTAACTCATATACAAGTGCAACCAATTTGTTTTTGTCAATACCTTCCAAATTTTCAAAACCTGTTAAATAAAGATAATTAAAAATTAAGTTAGGTTTGTTGAATATTTCTATCAAAGGCGTATCTGTTGAAGGGATACCACCTTTTTCAAATTTTTTGTATCCTTTTCGGTTGTTTGAAAAAAACTGTATCATAGTTGTAAATTTTTATTTTAATCATGCTCTTTATAGTAAACTGGATACCTACAATGATAAATGATGGCTTTATGCATGGCAGCATCCACAACATCTTTATATTTCTCTGGCAATGGCTTATCCCATTCTCCATCTTCATAATAATATAACAACTCTAAAATGGCATAATTATCTTCAAAATCTACAATTTTATAAACTCTAATTGTAAAATCTTCTCTATGATGATATGCCTGTACGACTATATCTCCCTTATTTACAATATAAAGTGCATGTTCACGATTGGCAAGATGACCCTTTTTTCGTATGTATATAGGTTTTTTTCGCTCTCCGTTTCTCCCTGCAATTATGACGCTTTCACCCGTATTGGTATAACCACCGCCTGATTCCCACATTGCCGGAAGCCCACTTTTTGTTCTTACTATGTCCATTTTTTCGTAGGATAATCCGCCCCTCTCATATAATTTATAATTTTGATGATTATTATTTGTATGATTGCGTTTTAAGAAAAAATTTATCATATTGGTAAATTTTATTATGATTATTGATTATACAAATTTAATTTATAAGAAATTTTAACCGCTTTTTTTGGTTATTTTTTTTATAGCAAACTTATTATATTACTTTCTGCATTATCATATAATTACTAAACTTAATATCGCTTAATAACTTTTCTTTCAATATTTCAACACGTCGTTGCTTTAAAAGACTTCTGATATTTTCTGGATTTTTCCTGCTTAATTCCTTTAATTTTTCTTCACCAATCAATATTGACGGTTTCATATTCACCACCTCCAAGACAAGATTAAAAACATCCCAAACTTCTCTTTCATACCTTTCATCATCCACATCACAAATACTTACCATAACCAATTCTTTTATGTAATATTTGTTTTCAGAAACAATGTCAATCAATTTAGATAACCTTAAATTATAGTAATTGTCTATAAGCATATGATACCTGCACGCACGGGAAACAATCTCTACTGTTTTATTTTCAAAACGCATGTCTTTGAACCACTTAATGGCAAAATCGTAGCCATTTTGCTCATGTCCATAATGTCTCGGATATTCTTTAGGGTCTGTAAATATCTTTCCAATATCATGATAGAATGCCGCCAATCTTACATTATAATCATTTGTCAATCTTGTTGATAATTTCAATACTTTATTCAAGTGATCTAACAAATGCCTTTCGTCAGAGTGCTTTTCACCTCTTCCCGAAGGAACGTATAAACATTTTTTTATGTGCTGAAATTTATTAGGTATATTATTCAATAAAGCCATGCAGGTAAAAAATCTTTCTGGATACTTACCGCCAAATGCCTTCATCATTTCATTTGATATTCTTTCATTAGGAATAGATTCCAATTCGTATTGTGGGATATTGTTTAATGTGTTTATCATTCTAAGGGTAAGTGAAAAACCTTTTGTTGCAAAACGTAAGGCACGATAGTATCTCAACGGGTCTTCTACGAAGTGTTTTTCAACGACAGGATTTAATAACCTTTTTTCAAGGTCTCTTAATGCGTCTTTGGGATAATGTAATTCGCCGTTTTTGTCTATTGCGATTGCGTTTATTGTAAAATCACGTCTTAATAAGTCAGTGTAAATATCATCCGCAGGAACAATATTGAAACCTTTATGCCCAATACCTGTTTTATACTCTTTCCTTCCTATTGCCAATTCATACTGCTGGTTTGAATATTTGGGATTGTCTGAAGTGTAGATATAGACAGGAAACGCCTGTGCAGGCGATATTTTTTTTGTCTGCAATTCCAATAAATTTATGGAAACATTATACCTATAAGGAATAATAACTATATCAATGTCCTTTACTTTTTCATCTATGCCTGCGTCTCTTACAGCACCACCGACAATATATGCTTTTACTTTAAATTTGCTCTCAATTTCCGACAATAGGTCAAAATAATACGATAAAGAATTTTTGATTTTATTCTTTATTGTGTCCATTATTTATACTAATCCAAAGCACGAATTCTTGAACCTTTCCTTTTTGTCTCTTCGATGTTTATACAAAGAATGTTTGTACCTGTTTTAATATCTTTATGCTCCTCGTGTTTTAATATATCTTCCTCTAATATGTGCGGATTTTTTGATACGCCTACTTCTGTTTTATTTTTTTTGATTTTTGTTTTTTTCATAGTTTTATGATTTAATTATGAAACAAATTTACATAAATTTAATTTAATTAGGGTGATGTTTATATCTTAATTTTATAGTATTTATTATACAAAATCTTCAGACAAATAGTATATTTTGCTTTCCAAATAATAATCAATGTCATTATTATTCATATACATATATTCTTTCAAAAACTCAACAAACTTATTTTTGCTTAAATAATAACCTGTATAATAAACTTCTAATTTATACTTATTGTCTGCCTTAAACCAACCATATTTGCCTTTCATTTCTTCAAATGTTATTACTTTGTATTCATTCTTATCGGGCGTTAGTTCTCTATAAAAATATTTGCCGTTTTTATTTAAAAATTCTTGTATTAACTTTCCTCTTTTTCTTTTTGACAAAGATGCCAATCTATGCAAAATTATTGTATTATACATATCAATTTGCTTTTGAAAATAAAAATCAATTATTTCCTCAACGTCTTCATTTATTTTCTCTTTCAATTTTTCTATTTCTTTCTTATACAAAAAATACTCAATTTTATTTGGTGACGATGCTTCGTGATGATATTCAACCGAAGGCATACGAAAGTTTATCCAATTGTGTAGTATTTTATAAAACAATTCGGTATCTTTTTCATTAATTTTAACTCCACTCAAGGCATTTAAAGTCAACCTATGCAAATTTATGATGCTCGGATTTTCCATTGCAGCCATATATCTTGCAGACATCCCATACATACTATAAGCACCACCCATTTTAAAAGACATAATCATATCATAGTCATTCTTACTCTTAACCTCCGGCAAACTTTCTATGATATTATCTAAATTGCTCAATATTGTTTTCTTATTCTTCTTTATTGTCTTAATTAATTTATCTCTTTTACTCTCAAGAGATTTTATTTTCCTTCCATATTTTTTAATTTTTTCTTTGTGTTTTGAACTCATAAGAATTATTTTATTACAAATATAAAATATATCAAGTAATTGTAAGTATCTATCTATAATTATTTTTTTAATATAAACACTTTAAATATATAGCGAAGCGTGTCCGCCTAATGCGGATGCTGTGCAAAATACGACATTCATAAGGCGAAGATTTTTAATACTGAAAATCAAATAAGGAGTGTTTTTTTCTTTTATATTCTTCAATAATTTTTGGATTATCAATGCCGAAATTTTCAATAAATGTTTTAGAATAGGATTTATAATTGTTTTTATAATCTCTGCTAACATATTTTATATAAAAGTCCATATCATCAGAATTTAACTCTTTAAGCAATTCGTAAAGGTCTCCATCATATTTTATACAATAACCGGAATAGAAAGTATATTCAGGTTTTTCCCATAGTATAAAATTGGGTTTTAAATTCATTGGAGATGTTAGTATCTTTTTACCAAATGATGTATCAAGCCCTTGTGATCTTCCAAATGCATACCATGCAACTGTATTTTCATTTCCACCGTCTCTTGATAATAGTTTGTCTTTTATTTTTGTAAAATAATGATATGTCAATGGATATTCCTTTTTAAGTTCTTCTTCAGGAATTATTTGATGTTTATTATGATTTAGTTTGTATGGAAAAATAATATACCTATTTTGTTCTTCGTTAGAATGCTTTAAAATGGATGCTTTTACAATAGGTTTCAAAATATTATTTTCTATTTCAAAGTATTCATTATCAACATATATTATTGCTGTATCTTGTTGAAAAACAGGGTTTTCAAATATATAATAATCATCAGCAAGTGTGGTAATACCTACATGTATATTAGCAATTTCTTTTAAAGGAATTCCTCTGCTTTCTATTGCTTTTATTCTTTTTAGTATTTTATTAGAAGCCAAAATCCAGTTGTTATTATTAATATTCTCTGTTTCAATTACATCAACAAATTTTATTTTTTTCTTATCATTTCCTTCGTATAAAGAAAATTTGTTTTCATTATTTTTTTTTGACAGAATTGTAATTAAAGAGTAAGTGGTTGCATTTTCAAAAACCTGATAATGATTAAAGTTGATTAATGTTTTTAATTTGTTTTTTATGAAAATTCTTAAATCCTTTCCTGCAGAAGTTTTTAAATAAGTATTTGGAGTAATGTAACCTAATAACCCTTCTGTATTTAATAAGTAAACTCCTAATTCAAAAAAAGCCAAAAATATATCTGTAGAACCTTTCTTACACAAAATCCAACTTTCTTGTATATTTTTTCGTTTGTCTTTTTCAATATTCTGAATTCTGATATATGGTGGATTCCCAACAACAAAATCAAAAAAATTAAAGTATTTCTTGGCAAATTCTTTATTTAAGCTATCTACATTAGTTAAATTCCAATTGATGTTTTTTATATCATATTGATGAGCAACATTATCTAATTTAATCTTACAAAATTTCAATGCTTTTTTATCAATATCCCATCCATAAATATTTTGCTCTAATAATTCTTTAATTTTAATGGTAGATAAATTATTTTTAAGGGCACTTTTAATAAATCTATCCACTATAATTTCTAAAAAAGCTCCATCGCCACAAGCAGGGTCAATTATTCTTTTTGTTTCAATATTTTTTTGATAGTTCAAATAATCTAAAATTAATTCCACTATCCATTGAGGTGTGTAAACAACCCCGTTTAATTTTTTATGTGATGCTTCTATCACCATACTAATCTTTTAACTTACACAAAGCTATAAATTTTTCTAAAAACTGCTTGTTTGAGTAGAGTTTTCTATAAATATTTACTCATACATCTATTTATTTTTCCAAGATTAAAATTTTATTTATATTTGAACCATCAAAAAGTTGCATTTATTAGTTGAATTTAGTACAAATATTGTTTAAATAAATTGCAAAAACCTGATAGTCAACACTTTATTTTAAACAAAATGAGGGGAAATAATACTTCGTTATTTAAACAATTTTGTTTAATGAAATTACACCTTATTGATTATCAATCTGTTTTATTTGACAAAACAAGGCGAAATATTGCTTAATTATATTGACAGGCTTGTCAATAAAACATAAAAATGCTAATAATAGTACCGCCTGACACCGTTAGGTGAAAAAATAAAAGAATTATGGATAATCAAATAAGTGCTGTAACAAGAAAAGACCTTTTTGATGAGATAAAATAAAAGATATTTAGGTGGCATGGACGGTTAGATGAAACAGACTTTTTAAATAGAATTTATAATTTGGAAAAAATGCCATCTACTGATGATAGATTCCGTAATGCTTTAGAAGATATTTGGCAACATAGAGTGAACAATTTCGATTGGGATTACTGGTGGATTCTTAAGAGTATGTGAATTCAAGTCATTATAATTTATAAGTATATGTCTATAATTATCTTTTTGATATAAACACTTTAAATTTAACTAATTTGTTATTTTTATTGCAAATTTTTATGTTATGGATATTAAAAATTCGATAAACTACCTAAACGATAAACTCTCTAAAATCAGATATAAAGACCACGATTTTAGTGATTTTGACGAATTGGTTATTGATAGAATAATTCTATCCCTAAAATTCAACGATAAGCAAGAATATATTGATGGTATATATTCTTTATTACACGATAAGATTGCTTATGCTCATTTGATTGATAAATACTTTCATTATTACGTAATAAACTATGATAAAGAAAATAAAACAGCCACAATTGTAATATTGGGATATAATTATGACGACAAATTGAAAAGTTATTATCCTGCCGTAATAGAAATTTTACACGATATATCCATTAAGAAATTTGTCATGATAACTTATGAAAACGAATTGCTTTATGATAACATTTTTGAGCCGACGCCTATTATAGATATATTGGAAACCAAAGGCGTTCTCTCGGTGCATTTAAGAACTTTTCCAATCTTTTGTTTTAATATGAACTAATTGCTATATTAAATTCAAGTATCTTAAACCTTTTATGAACTTAAATGCAACATATTTGTTTAAATCACTATCGTCTTTTGAATTAGCATAGAACCTATTTAAAACGTCCTTTATCTCTTGGGAATATTGATACAATTCAGTTATTTCTTTTTCAACTTCGTCGAAAGAATAATAAATATCTTTGTTTATTTCTTTATCGGTCATATATTGTTGCAAACTACTATCAATTGATTGGTAAACATATTCAATATTTTCTTTTGTCATTTCAGATTCGTCAAAAGAAAAGAACTCGCCAATATACTCAACCAATAATACATTTATCAACGGGAAGTCAAAAACGTCAATTTTGACAACTTTTCTTTCATCTTTCTTTTTATCTTTCTCAACTTTTTTGATTTCAGCCACTTCAACTTTTGCTTCTTCTTCTTTCTTTTTCCTTTTTTCTTTCAGTGTTTCTGCGTCCGGCAATCTTTCAAAAATGTCAATATCTTTTTCACTCAATTTCTCAACCTCTATTTCAGGATTCAATTCCGAAATATAATCAGTATTCAATATTGATGTAATAATAACCAATGTATTATTGATAGTTTTAAGATTTTCAACGTCGGTTACAAGCAAATCAAATAATGTAAAATCAGTAAATCCGTATGTTTGTTTGTAATAATAATCGTAAAAAGAACCTATTGGAAGTGGAACTTCGTAGAATTTATTGATATATTGCTCAATGGCATAAATATCAAATGCGGACAAATCTTTTATCTCTATAAACAAGTTTTTAATAGATTTTCTCAAAACAATTTCGTCTTCGTATCCACCTTCAACCACTCCACCTTCTTCAAATTTATTATTTACTTTTGATGCATGTTTAATATATTCATTGATGTAATTGCCAAAATCTTGATTGTTTTTTTTCTTTATATCCGACAAGTCAATAATCAAATATTTTTCGGGATTATTATACCAATTGGAGTTTTCGGTTTTTGAAACATTTACAATTTTGGCGTCTCCATCAGAATCGACATACAATCCTTTAAATGTTTTGGTTTTCAAGTCATAACCATACAGATATAACTTTTCATTTGTTGCCAAATTGTTTAATAATAATACAGGAGACGTATTATCATTTGTCAATTCTTTTATTTGCTCCTTTTTTAAAACATCTATTAAAGTAGCCATATTTAAATTTTTATATTGCAAATATAATATATTTCTAAATAAAATTTTATTTTTGTGTGTCTCAAAATTAACATATGCCTTATTCAAAAGATTATGAAAAAATAATAGAGCACGTTTTTAAGTATGAAGGCGAAATAAACGACTCTAATTTAGATTCAGGTAATTTTTGCACTATTGACGGCGTAAATTACAAGTTTCTCACAAAATATGGTATCACATGCAATTTTGTTAGGGATAAACTTAAATATACCAATCCCACAAAGATTAAGCAATTTATTCAAAATCTGACTAAAGATGATGCAAAAAAGTTATATTATGATTACATATACAATCACAAAAACAACAAATTAGATAATATCAAAAATAGGTCTATAAAGCAACTTATTTTTGATATGATGGTTAAATCCGGTGAATCGCAAGCCCGACAAGATTTAAAAAATGCTGTTGCGGAAATAAAAGGGAAAAAAATTACCGACTATCCTTCTATACCACATGAATATATGCCTATATTGAGCGAAGAGATAAATAAAATGAATAAAGAAAAACAAGAGCAATTATTTAATAAGCTAAAGAGTAGATGGACTGCTTACGAATCAGATAAAAACAAAAAATTTCTTCAAGGGATACTAAACAGAATAAATAGCCACATTTTTGTCCCTTATGAAGATATAAAACCTTCTGGGGTCAATAATAATACTGACGATGACCCAAATATTGACAAGGAAAAGATACTATTTGTATTTTTAATTGTTATTACATCAGCAGTTTTTTTAACTTTGATAATATATTTATTTCGTAGAATGTAAAAAGAATAAAAATTTAATAATATGGAAAAGATAGAAAATTTTGGAATTATTGATTATTTTAATTACGATGAAAACACCGACAAAAAAATTTTCAATCAAATTTCTGCTTATGCAAATGCCTTAAATTCAACAATATCAAGCAATAAAATTAAAGAAATTATTTGTTTAATAAAGCAAGAACTATACAAAAATTTAAAAAGCGAATTGAAACTTAAATTTTTGATGGACGTTAAGAAGATATATGGCGAATTTGAAGAGGGCGAATTAAGCGTAATAAGTAAAACGCACGAATTAACAATGGAAGATATAAGTTATGTACGTGAATTGATTAAAAAGAGATTTACTAAATACAAATTTAAAAAAGTGTATCAGGCATACGACTTTTTGGACAATTACTACAAGAGTAGAAACCAAGTATTTAATTACAATTTGGCAAGCGATGGAATAGAGTCAATTGAAGAGAATAAAAAAAGATTGCTTGAAATGGCAAACAACCTTTATGCAGAAAGCAAACTATATGATTTTGATAAAATATCGCAAAAATATATCAAAATAATGAATAAAAAACAATGAAAAAAATTAAATACATAATATCGGATAAACTTGTCAAATTAGCCCATAAAATTAAATTTAATCTTGCTTTATTTTTTTTCGTGGACTATGAAGATATGATATTTTATACTGCCAAGCGTTACTTTGATACGGAATATATTACTTCGGACACATATCACGTTTTGCTTAATGATTATTTATTTAAAAGAATAAAAAGCAAGATTGCGACATCTGTTATATTTAAAAAAGACATAGAACAGGAAGTTATTTTATATTTTTATTCTCTATACAATGATTATATATTAAATAAAAATTCGCACAATATTGCCATTCTTAAAATAAAATACAAAATAAAACTGTTAAATTTGAATGATGATGGCAAAGAATTGATAAGAGATCTTCTTATTGAAAATGAAAAATGAGATTATATATAAAAATACCCTACACGACCGATCCAAAATTCGGTTCAAGAATCAATATTGACATTACCTATCTGGCAACATTTATGGACAATGTAAAATTAAACGTGTTGAAGGAATGTTGCGAATTAAACAATGTGCCGCTCATATTGCCATTTTCTTTACTGGCAGAGAAAGGAAATTCTCTAATGCACATAAGAAACTATAAAACTATTTTTAAAAATAATCAAAATAAACTAACGCAAAAGCAAATAAATTTTTTAAACAACTCTCTTAAAGATAATAATATTTATGCGTGGTCTTATTTTTATCTTACTTTATACCTAAACAATCTGATAGACATATATAACTACAAAGATGAATCATCAAACAGGAATTTCATTGATACGTTAAAAATATTTTTAAAAATTAACTATCGTGATAGTTACGGAGACGACAAAATACTTCAAGAATACACAGGGACAAGTATATTAAGCGGAATTAAAGAAAACAAAGTCCTTGACCGAATATGCAATTATGTCGGAAGGAATGGTTATTTGGAAACATGTTATTTATACATGAAGTAATTTAGACAGATATATGTTTCCGTAAAACATAATGGCTGATAAGTATAGCATCGGCGAAGTTATCATTATTCTTTACAATGCCTGCATATTTAGGATATAAATGATGGCAGGCACGCAAAGATAGAACTTTTGTCTCTTTCTTTTTTGTTTGTGTCTTATCGTTTTTAATCAAATCAAGGTTTTTAAATATATCTTTTTGCCAATCTTTGGGATGGATGGTTATGTATTTAAATTTATTTAGAATCATAATTGTTTTAAAGATATTGAATTGAGAGTTTATTGATATTGCCGCTTGCTTTGAATATCCGAAAAGATTGTTAAATTTCTCAAAAGCAAACAACACATTTCCGTATTGCTCATTTATGCCGTTTAACAGCCGATTCAACTCTTCTATATCTAACTCATTGGCAAGCAATGGCATTTTAAAATATTCCAAAATATCATAATTTTGATTTAAAACAATATATCCTTTTTTACCTATATCTATTCCTGCTACTATCATAACATTATTTTATTTCACATTTAATTTCTGCCACCAAAAATAACATCGTCTTCGTCTTCATCTTTGCGTGATGGAAACATTTCTTCTGCCTCTTCATCATTGTAAACTTCATATTTTACATATTCATCATTATTACTAATACTTCCATTGTTCATCTCTTTTTGTTCTTTTTGCTCTTTTTCCATTAGTTGTGTTTCAAGTTTTTGGTAGATTTTGTCTATTTTTTTTACAACATGTTCTGGTAGTTTTTCAAAATACATATAATAACCTCCTGCATTTGCCAATTCATATTTGATTTTTGTGTTGGTTTCATCGTTTTTATACACCAATACACACCTATCCTCTGTCATATCATCCAATGAAACGGAAAATACTCCCATATTGTCTCTTATGGCAAAATAATCCTTACCATTTTTACTAAAATAATTCAGTATTTTGCTATATTCCATCCCATTGTCATCTGTAAAATTCAATGATATGAAATAATTGTCTTGGATGTTTTTGTTTTTCTTAATTCTTAAAAAGATTTTCTCCATTTTCAATGGTTTTTTTTGTAGTTTCCATAAGTCAATATTTTTAAGTTTATGTGAGCAAATTTAAATATAATTTTTTAATTTGCAAAAAAATGCAATCATTATTGTCCAATTAGAGTCAAAAGTAGTAATTTTGTTTATTTATTGAAAGTATTTGCTTTATAAGTTGGTTGCCAAAATAATGATAGATATTATACAATCAAAAGATTATTGTAACCGCTCGAATAATAGTTACTTGCAATAAAAATAAATCTAAAACAATGAAAAACAATGAATACAAAGCAAATATAGTTTTTCATCCATCTGAAACATTAAAAGAAAAATTAAACGAATTAAATTACTCTCTGGAATATTTCTCTCAAATATCAGATATAGATTTGGATACATTAAAAAAATTTATGTGCCAAAAAATTGATATTGATAAAGATATTGCAAAGAAATTAGAAAAATCAACAAAAATTAGTGGCAGGTTTTGGCTGAATTTGCAAAAACTTTATGACGAATATAAAAGCAAAAAATAAAAGTTTATTTAACAAGTAAATACAGTAAAACAATATCTGTTACGGCCAAAATCCCTATCGTTAATTTTAGATACCTGTTTTTATATTTCAATTTTAAGTTTTCATCGTGCAATTGGCTATTTGTTTTCAATGTATTTTCCAAATCAATTTTTATTTTATCACTATAAGCTTTCTCATTAGAATATAACATTTCCAATTTGCTTATTTTTTCTTTCAATAATTTATTTTCTTCCCTTAAATAATCAAATGTTTTTAAGTACTTTAACAATTCTCTTGAATCCTGTAAATTAAAACAAGAAAAATATTGGTTATAGATAAAAAAAACTCTGCTTTTCAGAAAAATTAAACTATCCCGACCATAATTATTTGGAAAGGTGTCATTTATTCCTATCTTTATAGACGTCAATGTATCGCTTTGACAATATGTATGAATATATATTGTTAAAAATAGTATCAATAGATGTAATCGTGTCAATCTGTATAATTTGTTTTTCATATATCCTGTTGTTAAAGTATATTTGTTTTTCTATGATCTTAATTGTGTCTCTTAAATTTTTGCTTTCAATTTCTCTTTCAAGTGTGTATTTATACAAACTGTCTTTTATTTGCAATATTTCTTTATTTACGCTTTTTAAATCACTCACATAATAAATTTTAAAAATAGACACAGCAAATATCAATAACTATCAATATTATTAATATAAACAATCAAAATTCTCTGCTGTTAAATATTTTCTTCATTATCAATCATTTTATTTCTTTTCTGGGACGACCTCTCCTGCGTTTAGGTTCGCCTTCTTCACTCTCAAAATTACTTAAATCGCTCGGCATATTCCTACTTATATCAAAATTGCCTATCTCATCATCATCGTTCTTTTTATTTTTCTTTTTGTCCTTTTTAATCTCTAAATCCGTAAAATCGTCTTGTGTGTCTTCACTATTTTCTTTCGGCACATAGATAACTTCATCATCTTCATCATTATTTTCATTATTATCAATTTCATCTTCAATATCTATTTCATTTATATTTATACTTTGACCATTTGGCAAGTCAATGTCAGCAAAATCATCTTCTATGATAGTATTAAATTCATTCGCATCAAAAACTTCTTCTTTATCGTCAACACTATTTTGTTTGAATTGTGATTGTTGTTTTTCAACATTTGCCCTTATTTCATCCAAATCCAAATCACGATTGTTCATTGACTCTATATCTCTCTCACTTTGCATATCCATTTTGGTTTTTTCTTCTATTATTTTTTCCAACATGCTTTCTTCCATATCCGGGTTGAATGAAGTGTCGGTATGCAAATTTTCTTGTTCTTTTTCTGCTTTTTGTCTTTTCAACATATTAATAAACTCGTGTTTCATTTGCGTAAGCATAATTGTTTTTTCTCCCACATCCAACAATCCCGCTACTCCATATAACATCAATCTTTGCGAAGCAGTTAAACCACCTGTCTTACTTTCTTTGGCCAACTCATAAATAGAGTCATACAAACCTTCTTTTAAGTCCTTATCTAAACTAATTATAGTATCAACCTTCTCATTAAACTCTGCCATATACTCTCTTGCCGTAATAATATCACCATCAGAGTCCTTAATTTTGGCATCTATATCAATTTTGCCGTTTATATGCCACGACTCCATTTTTATTAAATTAAATTTCGCTATACTCTTGGCAATCTTCTCTAAATTAGAAACACCAATTACGACAATTGTCTCTGCAGTTTTTCTTGCATTTTTTTCAATCTTTTCAGGGCTTAAATATACCTGCGAACCTTCTGAATATTTAGAATAATCTATATTTGGAATGTCTTTTGACGGCTCGGCAAATTGATTGAAATTTGATACTTCTTCCGCACTCTCTTCAATCACTTCACCATCTTCAAATTCTTCACTATTATCTATATCTGTATCATTTTCATCATCATAATTGTCATCTATTTCCGAAACATCATCATCCAAATAATCATCGGACGATATTTCCGGCGTTTTATTTGCCAACTGACTTTGAATTTCCTTTAAAATGTCTTCTTGAATATCATTTTTGATTTCATCATTTATATTTTCCATATGCTTTAATTTTTATCTTTTAAATTTTATGCAAATATAGATTCCGGGTCAATATAAACACCATTTGAATCTTTTATTGTCAAATGTAGATGTGAACCTGTTGAGACGCCTGTATTTCCAACCTCTGCGATAACTTGACCTCGTTTGACTTTTTCGCCTTTCTCCACGTATATTTTATTAAGGTGGGCATATCCGAATTTTAAATTTTTCAAATTGGGATATTGTATTATTAACTGATTTCCACCTGCGTTATTGTAAAATTTATCTATAACAATACCATCATCACTTGCATATATCTTATCTCCCGTTTTGCCTGCATAATCGGCGCCATTGTGGAATTTCGGTATTTTATATTTTGGATGTATTCTAAAACCAAATTTAGAAGTTACGATTTTCTTATCTAAAGGAAATAACGGCTCTTTATTATCCTTATTGCTTTTTATGCCTTTATATTTTACATTTACGACATAATAAAAAAAATAGGACGAAACAAACATCAATATAGATGATAATAGGTAAATTTTGGTAAGATTTTCGGCACGACCGGTCATTTTATTTGCTCATAAAATATTTATTGCCTTTCTTTTTTAATTCTATTCCCTGACAAACATACACTTTGGAAAACAATCCGCTTTTTTTCTCATTTATTTTGCCAAATTTAACTAAATCTTCTTCGTAAATGAATGGAAATTTTTTGAAGTGATTTAATAAAGCATTCTTTTTATTTATATCTATATCATGGCTGTCTTTATTTTGTTCCGAACCCGCTAATAGACCTGCTTTTTTTACAGCATCTTGTTTGTTTTCTTCATTTTTATCGCTAATATTAAATGCCATTATTACAAATGAAGAATTTTTTTCTTTTAACTCGCTTTTTTCAGATTTTGATTTGTCAAATTTGTTTATTTTTGGTAGGAATTGATTTCTAAAATCAACCTGCTCCCTCGAAGTTTTAATATCATTATTTTCATCATCGCTCCCGTCTTCCAATTCATCCTCAATGGTTTCATCGTCTTCATCGCCCTCATAATCCTCATCGTCCTCATTCTCGTCGTCAATTTCACTATCAACTTCCTTTACCTCTTCATCTTCATCTTTTACAAGATTGTTTTCTTTATTTTCCCCCTTATTAACTTTTACCTCATCAACTTCCTTCACTTCTTCTTCTTCTTTATTCTCGCCGGTTATGTCTTCATATTCTTTTTTCATTCTGTCAATTTTTTTATTCACCTCAATAATTTCATTAAATAACACTTCGGTTTTCTCAATAAATTCATTATACAACTTTTGATAACTCTCACAATTATACTCTTTTAATATGCTGTCATCACTTGAATACGAAGCGTTATCAATTTCGTCTGTCAACTCATTCAATCTTTCATTGATACTATCTATGTCTGTTACAACATCTTTGTAAATGTTATATCCAAAACGTTCATTTATGTCTTTTACTAAATTTTTATCTTTTCCAATTTCACTTATCCATTGCTCGTTCTCTTCATATACCATTCCTTCTTCTGAACGCTCAATGGCTTTATACAATTCTGAAATATAAAGCAAAAACTTATTCCTGTTTGGAATGTTTACTTTTTTGCACTCTTTAATGTAATTAATCAAATTTACTCTTGTTACAATTGTTTCCATAATTATTAATTTTTTATTAGTTATATTTCTTTTTTTTTACTTTTTGGAAGTATTTTTCTTTTTGCTCGTTCTTTTTTTTGTTACGCTTTTTTTATTTTCCTTTGAATCTACTTCGCTGCTCATTGACTCATCTATTTTTTCATTTTCTTCGGTTTCTTTTTCACTTTCTTTGCTATCTGTCAAATCAACTTCTTTTGTTTCTACTTCATTGTTATTGACATCATCTTTCTGAACCTTTTCTTGTTCTGTTTTTTTAATTTTTCTGCTATCAGCCAATCTAATCAATGCTTGAATATCTGTAAACATATAGTCAATTTCCAACAAATCTTTGAAACGTGGGTCATTTTTATCCAATTCAACATAATCCGCTTCATTATATTCGCAAGGTTTAAAACTTAATACTCCTTCAAATTTGTTGTCTTTAATTTTAACCTGCATTAGATAACCGATGGTTTTAGTTTCACGGTTTCCTGTAGGCACAAATACGTATAGATGATTAGATTTTTTGTGCTGTATGAATTTATAATTCCTTCTCATAATGTTTAGATTTTATTGTTTGTTTTATTATTTATTTATAATTTATATACGTCCCCGTGTGCTTCCACGTGTATATTCGTCTTTGCTGATAAAACTTATTCTTCTTTTTACAGATGGTTTTTTTATTGTTTCTTGTTTTTCTTCTGGTTTTTTTCCTTCTGCCTTATATTCAACTACCATTTTAACTTTTTCTGTTTTTTGATTAACCTGATTCAATTTTTCATTAATTTCCTTTGTAATTTTTACGTGTTCATTCAACAATTTTGAAAGTTCCTGAATTACCTTTTGTTGCATTTCAATTTTTTTCGTCAGTTCTGATATTTTTTTATCATATTCTTTTCTTACATTATCAATTTTCTCTTCAATAATTTCTTTTACTATGTCTATAACATTTAAATCTTCATATTGAATTGCTTCTAATACATGTTTCAAAACATTAAAGTTTACAAATACGTCATCATCTTCTTCATTAACCTTCTCAATCAAAGCATTGAAAAACTCCTCTCTGCCTTCTTTTATATCATAAATGACGGTTTTAATTTCATCCTGATACTCTCTTGATACGCTCTTACTTTTATCTGCTTCTTTTTCTGTCTCTGTTTCTTGCTCCGCCTCTTTTTCTGCCTCTTGCTCCAATTCTTGTTCTGCCTCTTGTAATTCTTCCAATTTCTCTTCAATAGTTTCTGTATCTGATACAGTTTCTTTAACCTCGCTTACGCCACCTCTTTGGTTAATAATTTCGTTTGCATACTTAATAAACAAATCAACACTCTCATCTTTATCAAATCTCTCACTAATCAACACTTTATTAAACCTGTTTAATATGTCGTTCAACTTCTGCACATCTAATTTTAAACCGGTGTTTTCTTTTATTATGTTTGACAATTTAGTGTCGGGGAACTCTTTAATAAATTCTTCTTTGGACATCCCATCTTTTAACAGTTTCAACATCATAAGGTATCCACCTATTAGCGTGTAATAAAGATAGTATTCTTTTGATATTTTATTATACAATTTATAATCTTTATCATATTTTTGCATTTTATCCAAATAATCTTTCAATGTGTTACTTAATTTTATTGCGGTATTAATATGCCCTGCCAAAGTTCTTGCATATATGTTGTCTTTATCTTTGTAAACTTTATTATAATCTTCTCCGAATAGCGCTTCTAAAGAATCTTTTGATATTTGTAATTTTAAATTTTTTAATATGACCTCTTCCATATATGTAGTTTTAAGTTTTAGTTATTTTTTAAAAAGTTTTTTTGCTCTTTTGTCAAAAACGGCTTTTTTACCGCCGCCAATGCTCTTTTTGGCAAGTTTCCGAAACACTCCACACAAATATAAGCATCACAAACAGGACAATAGCGTAAATGTTTTTTCTCCTTTATCCCATCTACGATATAGCATACATGACAAACACCATATTTAACCTTTTGTTTTGCCATATTTAGTTACTTTTCACAAATTTAAAACTTTTTATGTAATTTAACAATATTTCTTTATTAGAATATATCTTAATACTTGGCTCATGCTCATATTCTTGATATTTTATCCCAAAACTAATATCAAAACAACCTAAACTATCATCATATCTGTAATTAAAGTATGTAACAATATCATCCACCTTCATATCATTAAATTTAAACAGCATAAAACATATCTTGTAAACCAAACTTTTCCCCTGCCTTTGTGTAATAACATCCAATAATTTGACTATTTCGTCAAATCTTATGCTATCACCCTCTTTATTGCCAATAAAACTATAATAATTAAAGTATTTGGCATCAGGTTTAGATAGTATCAAATTTGTATTTATAATTGGCAAAATCTTATTAAACATATAAACGCATCCATCTTTACCTGTTTTTTTGTTTAACTCGTTTATAGGTCTTGGGAATTGAATAATAGGTAAGGATTCCATATCGCTGTTAAAATACTTTTCCTCTAAATAACAAACACCATAGTTTGTTTTAATCCTGCACAAACCATCTTTTATTAAATATTCTTTAATGGTCGCAATGTTCACATAAATATCGTTCAAAACAGGAACTTGTTGTAAATCTAATACTAATTCTTCCATAGTTATATCATTTTAATAATTTAAACACAAATTTATTATTATTATTTTAAATTAATTTATTTTTTTCCCTAAAACTTTTTCTATTTTTTCGCAAAAAATATCCACTTCACTTTTTGTTTCTAATTTTAATAATGGCGGAGTAATGTTTGAGAGTTTCATATATTGAAACAATAACGCCTTATCATTACTGTCCATTCTACCGTAATGAACCATAGCAATTATGTCTTTTACATCTTTTTTCTTATTCTTGTATATCACATAATCCACTTTTACTTTTATAGGTTTTATTTTTTCTTGCCTATAAATAAATCCTTTCATTACAATAAAATGTTGGTATCTTACTACATACGCACCGGTGTTCATTATTTTCGCAAAAAAATATGCTTCAACTTTGCTACGAAACTTCAGCCCAAAGTATTCGTAGCCCTTTGGTCTTCCTAATTTCATAATTCTTAATATTTATATTCTTATTCTCAATATTCTTAACCTGCATTATTTTCTGATTTTTTCTCCTCAAATTCATCATCTGATTTTTTCTCATTATTTTTGTCGGAAATCCCGATATTTATATCAAACTCACTATATGTGTTTTCAAAAAAATTTCTCCTGTAAACAAAAACAAAAAAAATATTATATGCGGCTAAAATTAAAAAAAAGATTATAAACGTATGCTGTGGTGATATAAATTCTTTTAATATCCCTGTAATTTCTTTAAGATTATTCAAAAATAAAATTACAAGAACTATATTAAAAGCAATATGCAAAATAGAGGCAAGGGTGTAATTATGCAACTTTACTCTTGCAGCAAAACTGCCTATAAAATACAAGAATAAATGCAATATTCTAATAAACTTACCTAATTTTGTCATAATCTCAATTTAGCATTTCCATTTATTCATATCCAAAATTACGTAATTATTTTTTGTATGTTGCCCTATTTCCAAATTTTGTTTAATATTTTGATTCTTATTCACTCTTTGTGATATATGGGTCCACGCCGGAACGGAACGTGTGCCATACTCTTTTATCAATTGATAATAACTTATATGCGTCATAATCAACTGATATAAATACTTAATTTTATCACAATCTTTTATTACTTGTCCGTCTTTATACATGACAAAATCGGCAGCCCTGCCAAACATATGGTCTGATGTTTTACTTTTACTTATTATTTTGTTCAAATCAGGGCATCTGTATCCCGATGTAATATGTATAACAATTTTGTTATCTATGTGTCTGGTGCATAAATCTCTTATTCTCTGCATCATTTGTGCGGTTAATTTTAACTCTTCCAAAACGCTTTTAGGTGGATTGAATTGTTTTTTCTTTATATCTGGAAATCTTTCGGCAATATCAGAATGTAAGAATTCATAAAGCCAAAAATTTGTTTCTAATTGTATGTTTTCAATCATTTTCATAATTATATGTTTTAATGTTAACTTCTAAAATTAAATTCCCACAAATACTGCTTCAATTTTGCAATGAGTTGCGGTTTATCTTTGCCTTCTAATTTAAATGTCAGATTCATATCCACAATGCCCGAACCTGTAAATTCATTTGTGCCTTCGATAAAGTCCATAATACCTGCAACCAAGTCATTGTAGTTTTTTCCGTGTATCCCATATTCTTTGTAATAAAAATCTAATTTATATTGCGAAATGGCGTTAAATATATTTATCATATCAATATCCGACACCCATGAACGAATAATACTTTCACCAAAACTATATGCCTTCATCCTACACTGCCTTGAATTGTATTCAAATTCTTGAAGTATTTCATAAGCCATTAACTCTCCAAAATAGTTTATTATTTCCGTTCTGTCAACAATCTTGTATCTGCAGAGTATTTCTTTATTTTGCTCTATGTTTGTTGTATTGTTTGCATTCGCATTTTCTTCGTACCATTTTTTTAATATATATCTTATCTCTTCGTAACTTATATTAAATTCACTTATATCATTTATTAACTTTTTTAAGTTTGTAATTAAAGTAAAATCACTTACAAGAGTGCCGCTTTCTAATTGTTCATCAAAAAAATATTTATCAAAAATTGAATAATAATTATGATTGTCATAATAATAAATTGGTATATTCGGATAAATTGCCATAATTGTTTATATTTATGTTACTAATTATGTTACTAAATCATATCTTATCAAAACGAAAGGAACGTTTGCGTTAATTGAATTATTTACAATAGACATATCGTATGAATAACTGTCCGGCAAATTATTAAAAGTTGTTAATGTGTTGTCCATTATTACAATAAACTCTCCATTATTGCCAAACAAACTAAAATCATACGAAATAGATACCACCAACGGGTTTATTGATATCGCCTTCCCTTGTTTGCCAAACAATATTCCGACAGCATAATTTCCTGTGTCCAAATTGTTGAAAGTTAATGAACCGAAAGAATAAATGCCTGCGGCAGAAATATTTATGATTTCCGAATTTCCTAATTTATTGAGATTCAAATATCTACTATTGCTTATACTTGCGTCAATTTTATAGAAAGCCATTTCTACAGAGTGGAACGGTTTACTTGCATTTGTATTTATTGATTGGATTCTGATTGCAATATTTCTTATATTGATTCTTCTTTGTATGGTAACAGGAATGAAAAATGGATAATCTATATTCGCAAAATCAATATTTGATTTTCTTGTTGCATTCATGGGTATTCTTAAAATTCTGCCGGATGCTGTATCATATCCATATTTAAAAGATACATCATCTAATCCTTCGTTAAATAATTTTATGTCTTTTCTCCAATTTAATTGGCTTAACGGCGTCACGCCGTCTCCTATTTTGTAATGAACTCTATCATCCAAATATACTTTTTGACCTTTGTTAAGTACTAAATTCGGATGATTATTAAACCAATTTATATCAAAAACGTTCATATTTTCATTTATTTCCTAAAACTTATTTATTATCAGATATTTATTTAGATAATCCACATATTGCAAAGTTATGGATTCGTTTGGCAACAAGTTATATGACGACACACCGTCTATTTGTATCCCGCCTGTTGCCTGTATTGTAATGGGTTCGGATGTGTTAATGTTTTTAATGGTATATGTTTTATTATTAAAGTTTGTACCCGTTAAGTCAGGCAGCATAATTGTAATCGGTCTTGCCACATATATCAGATAATCCTCTTTTCTTATATTTACATTGTTGGGAACATTTCCATCTATAATCCTTACACAATGTATTGATTCGCCTATAAATCTATATAAATTCAATGTATTATTAACAAATCCGTTCGTATTAAAATCATATAATCTGACAAGCGGTGAGAAAAATTCGGAAAAAGTAAATGTTATCAAATTATCATTATATATATTCAATAAGTTATTAAATATCATACTCGTATTTCTTATGTCAATATATCCCGTATATCTGTTTTCTTCCCACATGTCTTGGAATATCATAAAATATTTGTTAGGTGGAGTTTGTTGAAAATCATCACTAACCAAAAAATACAAATTTGAATTTCTTATATCCGCATTTACCCTGATTGCTCTTCCCAATGGCACGTTAAACGAATTATTTAAAACCGTCCCGTTAATATCTTTATCATCAATGTCTGATATTTTTATCACATAATTTACTTCTTTCTGCGGATACAAAAGATTGTTGACGGACGAATTAAATATATTTATTTCTCCTTCATCAAACAAAAAATAATTTAAACCCAACTCAATGTAACTATTTAGAATTTTTGATTTAATGTTTCCGTAGAATATTATCTCCGGGGACATCAAATTAGGCGGGTTAAATCCCATATGTTTATATGTCAATTTTGTATTGCTGATATTAAATTCCTTTAAAATTACGAAAGGATATTTAACGCTTTCTAATTTAAAAGTTTCGGATCGTATTATATCACTGTTTTGAGAATTAAATGTACTACAAATTATTTTCTCTGGAATTATTACACTTGAATTTCTTATATCCATTATTTCTATGTATTCTAATATACTATCGTATTTAAAATCTTTGGTATTTGTAATGATATGTTCCATTGTGATGCCCGGTGACGAATAATCTATTGACAAACTATCATTAAATTCATTGTAGTATGTGATATTTTGACAATTTTCAGCGTATAAATTTTCAAAATAAGTAATATTATTAAGATACTCTTCAATGTATATATTTTGTGAATTATTGATATAAAAATATTTTTTTATATCCGAATATGTTGCGCCATCATAAATGTAACTATTTCCAAAATTAACATCTTTAACAAAGACAGACAACACATGATTTGTGTTTATTTGACCATTCAAATTCAAATTAAATGATATGTTGTTAAAATTTATATTGGTTTCAAAAGAATTTACGTTAACAAAATTAATATTAACGTTTGTAAAGTAATCAAATCCTTCTGCTTGTATTTTATTTGTTTCAGGCGTAAAAACAAATGAAAATTTTTGCGTGTTGATTGAAGAATAATCAATGGTTATATTTATCTTGTTGTATATGTTAAAATAAAAATTCAAATTTCCTGCATTAGTTAAAACGGATGTGTTAAAACTAAATGAATCGTTATCCAAACCGCTAACGTGAATATAAACATTGTTTATTGAATTGGATGCCAAATAATTATTTAAATCACTCAAAACATTTGTTGATGTCTTGTATGGTTTGGCAAAATTGCCAATTTCAGCAGTAGTATCGTCTCCATATACAGTGTCAATATAAATATCTAAAGACCTGTATATGTTGACGCTACCACCACCGCCACCATTTCCATTATTTTTCCATCCTAATTCGTTCATATTGTTTTAATTTGATATTTCAGTGATATTGATTAGTTTTAAATACGTCTCATCGTTAAATATCATGCTTTCTTTGTAATTTTCTTTAAAATACAACATCATAAGATTAATATAAGTAGAAAGATTTCTTACAACAAAATTATTTAAATTTTCTATTTGTACTTCATCTTTTTTTAGAATATCAACTGATTTAAATGTCATTTCCATCGCTTTCTCAATATCATTATCGCATCTATTATTAAAATTTTTGTCTATATTCTTAAACATATTATCCAAATCACTCTCATACTCTTTCTTTTGTATTATATCTTCAATATGCAACTGCTCATTTTCGTCATCAAATCCTATTTGAACAATATTGCTTATTATATTGCCAATAGAACCTTCTTTTCTGGATAAATATTTTAATGTATTGCTTACAATCCTATAAAAAAAGTTATGAAAGGTATAAATATATTCTTCCACACTGCTTGATTTTAAAAACAGGTTTAAATATCCCCTTTTTATCTTATTATTTCCATAAAATAAACCATCTTCATTTATAAATATATCCGAAATTATCTTGTCATAATAATAAAAAAAGTCAGTATCAGTTATATTTTTTACATTTACTATATCTACATTTAATATAATCTTATTTTTTAAAAGTAGCATATATTCTTGCGAACCGAATAATAAATATACGTAGTTTTTTAATAAATTTAATTTTTCAAAATCATTTTTTACACCCTCTTTGTCTTTAAATAAATCACGTAAAATATCAATTATTTCTTTATTGCCTTCATTTCTATTCAATATTGTAATTAAATCAACGCTCATAAATAAACTATTTTTTTTCAGGCAATTGCTTGTATCTTATTTTAGCATATACTTCCCTTTTCTTAATATCTTTATAGTACTGATATGCAAATTTGTATATTGTTTCTAATCTTAATTTGTTAGTTTTAGATGGAACAATACTATACACCTTCTCAAACGCAGCAATATAGTCGTAAGGATGAAATTTCAAATCCATAAATAGTTTCATTCCGTATAAATCTGCTCCAATCTCATTGCTCCTATGTATATTTAATTTATCATTTCCGTAAAAATGACCGTACTCATGGCACATAATTGCAAAACGCTCATGACAGGTAAATTTATTTAACATATTTATTTTTGATATGATAAATTCCCCCGTGTGGACGTTTACGCCCGCATTGGCAAGTATAGGTTTGTTGTTTTGATAAATATAATCGGATATTTTTATACTATATGTACCTTTTTCACTTTTTAGATAAGTGCCAATTTCATAATCTTTCAAATACCTGACAATTGGAAATACAAATTCGTAAAACTCCCAATCTTCTTCTTTTAAGAGAATCGCCTTATCTACTTCGTGTAAACTATAATAGATGTTCTTTTTATCGTATTTATCTCCCTTTTTATAGCCCTGCATTATGATTGCTTTCTCATAATTTGGCAAATGAAACATTACTCTGTTTCGCTGCATTGGATTAACTTCTCTTTCCGCTATTATGTCGCCTGTCTCCGGGCAAACTAATCGTATTAAAAACGTATTATTTATTCTTGGTAAATAAAATATAAGCACATTTTTTCCATGAACGTCTATTATGCCCTCTGTGTTCAAGTAATAATTACTCGCTTCATTATAGTAATAATCTACAAAATCCGGATCATGAACTATTATGCCTTTATTTACTATCATTCATATAAATATTTAACGTCAAGAACTTTTATCATCCCTTCGCTTATTTTAATAAATTCCCTATAAACATTATCATAAGAATAAAATTCAGGTTTGATGACAAATAAATTGTCGCAAAAAATGGTACGGTTATCACTTTCGTCAATTTCGCCATTAAAGGTCAAATAATGATTTCTTAATTCATTATGACTATCAATATATTTTATTATCTTATTTTTGTAATATTCAATATTAACAAATACAGACAAACCTCTTTCTCTCACAGCATCTATTTCGTAATTTACAACTCCTTCTTTCGGCACATTAAAAAATATAAATTTGTCTAACTCATAATTATAGTAAAGCCCAAAAATATAAAACGCCTCTTCGCTTTTTAGATTTTCAAGTAAACTATTATATTCATATAAAATATCTTTGAAAATACATTTTATATCTTGTCCATAATTTCTGCTGCTTATTTCACCTAATGACAAAACCTTCCTATCATCATAATTTAACTCGTTTAATTTATCATTAAATTCAACAAACCCATCTTCATAATAGATGTCTTCTTTTTTAAGAAGGTCTCTGTATATTATCCTTTCCGATATATTCATAGTTTCTTATTTTAACACAAATATATATAATTTAAATTCAAATTTATTTTATTGACTAATCTATTTTTATACCTAATTTACTCAATAACAATTTTATCATTTCCATAATGGTTCTCGTCTTTTTATTTTTGCCTTCTCTTTTTGCCTTTCTCAAATATAACTCTCTTTCAAGATTGTCTCTTAATGCCACTAAAATCGTAATTTTCCCCTCAACCTTTGATGTGTAAATCGAAAAATTGAATTTACTGTATAAATCCAACTCCTTCATCAATGAACTAATCATCAAATTTAAAATAGTAACAAACTTCTTAATATCTTCTTCATTTAACGTTGAAATTATTTCAAGGATTTTAATATCCACTTCGGATAAATTCTGAAACATGTTTCCACTTTTTTCTTGATTTTTTGATTTTTTCATATGCTTTAATTTTTACTATTTATCTTAATGTAAAATTACTTGCAGCATCTTGTAATTTAATTTTCATTATTTGTATTATTAAAAAAATAATCTTCTTTGATTTTATTAAATTCATAAACGTAATTACCTAACAAAGTAATATAAGTTTCCGTCTTGCTAATGTATTCCATATTCTTATTTGGCTTAACATTGTGATTGATATACAATTCACTATAGTATTCCTTTTCATAATTGTATATTGACGCCATGCTCTTATTTAATATCTTTGATACATTATTGATATTTATAAAACGTCTTAACATAACTACAATACATGTGTATTTAAATTCGTCTCTTTTTTTTCTGTTATTGAAAAGTATTTTGTGATGTTCCATCTTCTTTTTATCTATGTCCCATAAAGTAAATATAATATTCATTAAATATAAACTATACTTAAAATTCAATAAAGACGTAAAATTAATTTTTTTACTCGATTGAAAATAGTTTTTATACAGCATCCTTATATCATTATCAGAAAAATAATTATTTATTTTTAATATATTGTCTATTTCTGTTGTAATCTTAATTGAATTGATGATTTTCAAATTTTCTTCCATTTGCTCTTCCATAATAGTTTGCTTTAATTTATGTGATATTTTGAATGCATAAACAAATCTTTTGTTGCTTCTTTCAATGACAAATTTTTTATTTCGCTTTTTGTTATTCTTTTTTTCAATTTTTTCCCCGAACTCATAATTCTTGCAGAAAGTTTCGATTCATATTCGGATAATATGCCCTTTTTATGTGTCAAATAATTTATTGCCGATTCAACAAATTCTGAAATTTTATATTGACCTTCAATTTTGTAATTAAACAAATTAACATAAACATATCTTCTTTTATCACCTCTTTTATAGGCATTATCCACAATATCTTTTGCAATATAAAACAATTTATATTCCGGTATCCTGCTGCTATATCGTGAAATATCATCTACTTGCTTATGCAACCTAAAAATATAGGCATTTTGAAAAATTCTTGGCGTTACTGCTGCCAATGATTGAAAATGTAAAAGAATGTCTGCATTTTTTTGTCTATTTGCAACAATAGATGCAATAATTTTTTTTGAACCTGTGCCAATTAGATACTTGTTAAGGTCTTCGGCTACCAATAATCCATTTCTAAACCTATAAACAACTTCCTTAAAAACCTCCTCTTTTTCTTCCAAATCAACAAATTCATTGTCTCTTATAGCAAGTATTTCCGGGAAATCATATTCTTCACCTATAAATCTACCTACTTGATTCTTGCTTATTGTATTTGCAAAAGACCAATCTTTACCTTCGGCAGCAAATATCAAAACTTTCTTATTATGTATTTGGGCATATCTTTTTACCAATTGCTCGGACAAATATGTTTTTCCAATACCTTTTCTTCCGGCCACAACATAAATAATATGGTCTCTGTTTTTTCTTAATAAATAATCTTGATACATAATCTAATTTATTTAAATATAGTTTATGATTCGTATTTTATCCACTTTTTATACTCTTCATAAGTTATTTTTCTTCTTGGTAAATCAACCGCTTTTTTCATAAACTCTAATGCTTCTTTAGTTTCTTTAAATGATATAAATATCACATCACCTTGCCTTCCTATATAATCAATATAATCTTCCGAACCTACCGGTATGCTATACAATGAAACCAAACCATCAATAGCATTTGTTGTATGTGGGTCAACTTCCATATAAACACTTTTATCCGTTGCATAATCATAAACTTTAATAAAACGTGCATTCCCTTCTTCACCTTGTAATGTAAAAATAGATTCCGCATCGCCTTTAAAAAAGAAATTATATGCTGCAGGTAAACTAAAATCATACAATTCAACGACTTCTTCAATTTCTTGAACTACATTTTTGTCCAATATTCTGTCATAATATGTCTTTGTCTGCTTATACAATAATTGCTTATCAATTAAATTTAGTAATCCATATTCTTCAAATTCGTGAGCAAATGCAGAAATTCTTAAATTAGTCATCAAATAATCAAATTCTGCAAAACTCATTTTTTTTCCTTCCGATAAGATGTGCAAAATATCTTTAAATGTCAGCTTATATTTTATATCTTTCAATATTTTGTCTATTTTGTTTACGGTATCCAAAGAATCAAATATTGGTTGTTCCGGGAATAATGTTTGCCAATTAAATGATATTTCTTTTGATACAGAATAAAATCTCTTTATAAAAAGAAGCAATAAACCTTCTCTATATTTACTTGAATTAATAGTATTTAAAAATTTTTCGGTCAGAAGATTTGACGGAGGTTTTTCTCCTAAAACATTAAAATCATCAAATTCGTCTCTATTTGAATTGCTTAAAAAACTTAAAACAAATGTATTGATGTGAATATTTTCGCTTTTTACATTTTCTGTTATTAATTTTGCGTATTCTAAATAAATATTTTTCATAAAATATATTTTTATTGTATTTATTATTGTAAAAATTTGTGTTTCATGTCAAAATAATAATTTTTCATCCATTTTTATTTTATCATTTTTTTAAATAATTATTTTTTTAAATTATTATTTTTTTCACTATTTATATTTGTTATCTCATAATAATAAGCATTATAAATGATACTCACCAAAGCAAGAACTAATAAAGCCACTCTTGAAACATCGTTTACCTTTCCACGTATGCCGATATAAATTAAAATTGGCGAAAATACCAAAAGGTCAAACAACCTTATACCTTGCGAAATTTTAAACTCTTCCAAATCACGCTTTCTATTTTCTGCATAATCGTTCATTATTCACAATTTATATCAATTCCAAACTGTAGTATTTTTTGTTATTTTCATAAGCAATGTAGCAAGTAATAAAAGTTAACAATCCAACAGATATCAGATATATTCTTTCAAAATTTGTCAATTTTCTATTCCCTAATAAAAACAACAATATTAAAGAATTACTTACAATAAATATAGAATATATTCTCCCCCACTGGGATTTTTCCATTTCTTCCAATTTTATATCATTCGCATCGTTCATGTTGCATTATTTATATCTTCAATTGCTCAAACGTTTTTAGTTTACTTAATAATAACTGCTCTTTTTCAATGTCAATGAAATTTTCTTTATACATTTCAGATATTGTTGAGGCCAATTGTGATTTAATGTAATCATTGTACTTATCCAATTCTAATAATTTGTTGCTATTTATAAACATAGAGAATATGTCCATGTTGACAAAATAGTTATTATTAATCATCAACCTAAACAAATACATTTTCGCCACATTATTTATCGTATCGCTATTTAACAATCTGACATTAAGATTGTTTTGCGTCATTTTTGACACTATCCACTCTTCTGACATTAGAAAAATATGATTAATAATCTTTTTCAGCGCCAAACTTTCTTTATCGACTGTAAATAATTTTTTATTGTTTGCTTTTAGTAAACTTAATACATAAAAATATGGCAATGTAATATGTAACGAAAGTTCCCTTGCAAGTTGATTTTGATATTTCTTTTCTAATTCTTTGACAAAATTATTTATAAAGTCATTGTTTATTATATCAGTTGAACTTTTCAAATACTCTCCGTAAACGTTTAATGTACTTGATAAATAATTTTTATCCAAATCATTTATAGTCGCAGTTATGTCTTTGTAATTTGCACTATCAAGGAAGAAAGTTTCATAATTTGTTATTTTATCCGAGAATTTCTTTTTCCAATCTTTATACGGTGCGTTTGCAATTATTTCAATTAACTCTGTAACACTCTCATAATTGCAGTAAATTAAGTAATCTGAAAAAACTGTATCTGTCAATAATAATTTACTTTCAAAAGATTCTATATCGCCATTATCATCATATAAGATTTTTTTGATGTTTTTTAATGCGTAAATATTTTTTTCATCGTGTCTTATTAAACTAATTAAATTACTAACATTTATTTTCTTTACACCTTCTGCTTTATTGATTTTGTACATTACCGGTTTTGTCAATACCTGCGACTTAATATATTGTTCCAATTCTTCGCCTTTTATTTCTGCAATATCTTCAATTAAATCATCTTGTTTTTTGTTTTTTTGTAATAGTAATTTAATATTGCTGCTCTTATGACTTAATACGTATCCGTTAAATGTTATTACAAATTCATTGTCCTTAAAGTTATTTGTTAAATATGAAATTTCATTGTAAGATATAATTAAATTATTTATTTCAAATGGTTCATGTACTAAATAGTGTATATGATCTCTTACATCCATTACTCTTATATCTCTTTTTACATATAAATCAATAACATCATAATCATCTGCGTATTCTAAATTATTTTTAATGAAATTTAAAACTTCGTTTATATTTATTTTTTTCAAATCAAAATTAACCATACTTACATATTTATTCTCCAGGTATTTATCAATAACAACCATTACTTTATTGTTGTATAAAGAATTTATTATTTTATCTGCAAAATCTATTATTATTTTTTTATCTCCATGATAATTATCAAACAATATACGTGCATCTACAAAAATTTTATTCATGAATTTCGACTCTAATTCCTTCAATATATCAAACTTACCTTCCAAATTAACATTAATATCAAAATGTTTTACAATATCGTCATCACTTATTATGACTTTATAAAAATTTGTAATTCTTTCCAAAAAATAATCTTTCCAATTATATTTAGTTTCATTAATAAGGTTCGTTTCATAATTAAAATAACAATAATAATAGTAAGTAAATAAAATTACATCTGAAAGCGGTAAGTAAATTACTTTATATAATCTATTATTTTTTTCATTGTCGAAATGCACGATTTTTACATATACATAAATATATCTTGTATTATAAAAATATGTTTTAAATAATTGCTTTTCATTATTTGAAAAGTTTTTAATATTTTTATAATTAAATTCAAATAAAGCATCTTTTATTCCTCTTGGTTCTCTCAAATTATTGTAAAGAAAATCTTTTTTCAACAATGTTTTTAAAAATTCTTGCGTTTTTTCGTATTTAATAAAAGAAAAGAAAGTGTTTTTTATAAATTTATTTTCTTTTATTTCATTGTCTGTTAAATATTCATTTTCCTTAGTTTTAAGGTGATTTATTGTATCATAACTATAATCAGGTTCTATATGAGTATTATGAACTATACCTGATAAATTAAAAAAATCTCTATTTTCATTATTAATCTTTTTTAACATATCAAAATATTCATATTTTTTTTCTTCATGTATATAATTGAATTGAAATGATGTAAAACAAAAATACATGCTATCATCATTATCATAATTCTTAATAAAATTTTCAATTGTTTCTCCCCTTGTACTAAAATAGTGTTTATTATTATAAATTTGATTACCAAACTCTATTAATATATTTGAATTTTTCTTGAAAAATATCTCATTTTTTTCTGAAAAATACAATCCTGTTCTTTCGGTATCAATCATCACTTTATCATTCTTTTTCTCCGGCAATATAATGCCTTTATTGTAAGAATAAGTCAAAAATTGCGGTTCGTTATTATTATTTTTTCCAATATAGATACAATGATTCGCAGGTTCTATTTCACTGTGTTTGGGAACTAAACATGTCAGAAAGTGTTTTTTTTCCATTTTTTATAGTTTTTAAAGTTTAATTTATATTATTAATTATATCCGTAATGTTATCAATTTTAATTGGTATATTAATGTTTAACACAGGTGTCTCTTCATCTATTCCGCCCTCACTTGTTGCATTAATTATTATTCCTGTTAAAGGTTGACTGAATATACCTTCACCAATCAAAAATGTTTTGCTTTTTAGGTTTGCATCAATAAACTTGTCATTCAATGTATAAAATATATTGTTTGCTACAACCTGCACTTTGTTTTCGCTTTCAATTTTTTCATACACATCCAAAGCTTTTTCTATTTCTTTGTCTTTAGAATAAACATCATATTCTTTAACACTATCTATGTCTAATTTATTTTGCATATCAAAGAAAATTTTAGAAAAATCTTGCTTCAGTATTGTTACTTCATTATCACTAACAACTTTATCTAAAAATGCAATCACTAATTTAAATTGACGCTCTTTCATATTTGTAATAAACATTACTGCATTGGAAGGATTGCCTGACACAGTTGTACCTTTTAAATTATATATAATATTAAATATTGAAGTAAATTTAATATCATTATAGTTTGTGGTTAAAAACATAAATGCCGGATACATTAAACTAAAATTATTAAACTCATGCACACTTGTGTAAATAGGATTTCTCATCATTATATTATCAATCAGCATTTCTATATTGCCATATCTTATTTCTTTAATGTATAAATCTTTAAGATTTTTTGGCAATTTGACAAATTTATCATAGTTCTCCTCAATATACGCTTCTTTCTCTACAACATTAACTATTTCGTTAGTTAAAACATACTCGCTATTTGACATATAGTCAATTACATAATCAACCAACTCTTTTAAATCTATCTTTTGATATAAGTGAAAATTTACATTTGTATTTTCATCTTTATCTTTCAACAAATTATCTTCATAATGTTTAACCGCTTTATCAAACAAATATTTTGTGTACGATATCAATGATTTTTTTACCTCACTTTGATATTTCTCAAATTTTGCAACTTCTTTTTTATCTAATTTTAAATATTCGTCTTGAGTTATATCTTTTCCAAAATACATTTTTCTGATTACATCATTTATATTATTATTTTCATTATCTAATTTATTGAAAACTTTTTCCCATGCTTTATACAATTTTTTATACAAGTTTGTATTTATTTTTTGAATCAATGATATACCATCTTTAAAAATTTTCGTTTCAACTTTATTTGCTTCTTGTAAATACATTTTTTTAACAAGCACATTGCAAAGAGCATTGTGATAAATTTCATTTTTTACTTTTCTTAAATGTATGTCAATATTGTTATTGTAATAATCATGTTTATTATTCACTATAATATCCAATATATCCTTTTTCAATTTATCAGATATATTTTTGCTTATTTCACTTCCTTCCCTATTCATGCTCTCGTAAATATGTGCGACAATCTTTTTGTAATATAGATATGCCCTGTTAACATCCGATAAATATATAATTAAATCTACAATTTTCTTATCTAATTGCATTATGACAGGCACATTTGACTCTCCTTCATTACTTTCAAGAACATATAATTTAAATTCTTCACCATTTTCATCTTTAATTAAGTGATATTTACCTTCAATTTTTGAAATTTGTTCCTCAAAATACTCATCGCCATCTTGATATTTATCTATTTCCGGTATATTTAACAACAATTCGACATTTTGCTTGAATAGTTGCAAGTTAGAAAAATAATCAATCTGGCTTATTAAATTTTGCCTTTGGTTGAACTGTGAAAACATTTCAATTACTTTCTCATATAAACCTAAAATATGTGTCTTGTATAATTTGTAATAGAAGCCACGCAATAAATTAATGTACGTTTTCTTGTTTAAAGAAGAAGCAAATATGTTGAATGCTTTTAATAATATAAACGCATATTTTATATTTATATTAACCCCCTGCATTAACTTTTCATGATAGTAATATAAATCTTCATATAAACTATCTACATCCAAAACATTTGCCAATACTTCATCTTGCACCACACTTTCATTTTCTTTTGTTACATATTTTAAAAACGCAATGTATTGATTAATAATTTTTTTATCTTCATCTACATTAGACAAATATTTAATTGCGTCAATATAAATGTTTGCATAATTGATTTTATTATTTTTTTCTCTATAAGTTAAAGAATATTTTATTTCCGGTATTTCAATTAATGTATTATTTAAATTTTCATTATTGTAATCGTAATATCTGTTGTAATTAGAATAATAAAATACATCCCTACTTTCTATATTTGCTTTTATTGGTTTTTCTTCTACAACATCTTTTATTATATTAAAATAGGATTCAATAAGTGAGTTTAGTATTGTTTCTTGCGTTTCAAAATCAAACACATAATAATTTTGCATAAATTTAGTTATCAATCCTTTTCCACTCGCAATCCTATTATTAAAGCGTCTTTCATCTCTGCCCGTTTCATTATCTTGAATCAATGCAAACAAATCACGCATATCTGAAAGATGCAAATCAAATAGTGGCAAACTGGAATCGCTTAATTTTTTCTGCAATATATCTACTAATATTTTATTTGCATCTTCATTTTCTAAATCTTGCAATTTTCTTAATTCTTCCTCACTAAAATCGGAAAGGTTTCTATTTCCTTTTGTAACGCCTTCCAAATGAATCAATTTTTTCTTTAACATCATAATTATTCTTTTCTCGTAAGGTATGGTTGTGTAAGGATAGTAATAATAAGGTTTTGCGACTTGCCCTCTTCTATTTATACGGCCACGTTTTTGTATCTCATTGATACTGTTAGATTCTGCTTCTGCAATAATCATTACTCTCGGTCTTCTGTCTTTAAACTTTTCTGATGCATGTAAGGATACGCTTTCAGAAGCACGCCTGTTTATTATTATTAAATTGTATTGATTATCATTATTAAACAAATGAATTTTTTCTCTTAAATTAATTATGTAATTCTCGTCTTTTGAAACAGCAACATAAACATTTTCATCTTCACTTTCTGTTTCTGAACTTTCAATTTCTTCATCACTTTCAATATCTTTTGTTGTTAATATAGATTCGTTTTCATCAATATCGTCAATATCGTCTTCACTTTCATCACTATCTGCCAAAATTTCACCTGTCTTAATAATATATCCATACCCTTCGCTGTCTCCCTGTATTTGTTCAAATTTATATCTCCTCCCCGTACCATCAAGCATATTAAATTTAATTCCTTTTTGCCTGAAATAGTTTTTTAATGTATTGTTTATATAATCATAGGGCTGAAATGGGATATTATAATCAATATCTTTATTGATTAAATATTCTTGATATAAGTATTGCAAGTTTTTATAAATAGAGTATTGCCCTTTTAAACAAAATAATTTATCATTGGGAAACCCTGAAAATTCATTTTCGGTTGTAAATAATGAAGAATATGTTTTGTCAATTATTTGAAATGCTCTATCGACATTTGGTAATTGTTTATCTTTTGAATACTCAATATATTTTTCTAAAATTATATCTTTATATTTATTTAATAGTTTTTCGTAATCGTCAACCACAAAGTTTAAATTTATTTGATATGCTATATTCTTAAAAACATTATTATCTTTTTCTATTGCGTCAAATAAATATCTTACATCGTTTTTAACTTTCTTTCCTTCATAAGAGTTTAATATAACCTTTGAATAGTTATCAAATGTATGGTCATATGATACAATTAACTTATATCCATCGTTGTTTTTAGGAATCCAATCTAATTTTTCATTTTTGTTTCCTTCTAATATTTCAATAGATTTGTGAGTTATATCAACAGTTTTTATTGCAGTAATGAAATTTTTCACCAAACTATTATTAAACCTTCCAAAATTAAATTTTGTAAACATTGAAATAATATTTGAGGCAATTAATCGTCTTACAGCAAGTAAATGGTCTGTATTGGCATATGCATATAAATTAAAATACGTGTTATTGTCTTCGTAAAATTTTAGAATATTTTCATATCTTTTTTCTGTATAAGGTTGAAAAATTTCATCTATTGTATATTCAAAATTAATTTTGTATGATATAGAATCATTATTGTCATTATTAATATCGTTTCCTTTTGTTTCTAATATAAAATCCTTGGCTTCTTTATATTTTTTGAAAATTTGAAAACCATTACTCGTGAAAAAGTTATCTTCTTCCTTTACACCTATTAATTCATCAATTCGCTTCCAAATATTAAAACCTGAAGTGTTTTGATAAATCGAATCGTCTATTAAAGTAATTATTTTTATCTCTGAATTATTTAACCCATATTTTATAGCACCAAATTGAATAATAATAAATGTGCATCTTAATTTATAATCAAATTCATTATCATTGTTTAACATATCATATAAAACATCATTATTCACAATACTATCATCTATTTTTTTTCCAAACGCTTTTTCAATAATGCTTATATCCTCGCAAAAATTGGATATATCAATAATGGTTTTTATGAATAATTTTTTGAAATTGCCATAATCGCTTGTGTTTACAGAGGTTAAAATACTATTGACATTAACAAGATTCTCTCTAAAAATATCAATAAAATATCCTTCTGTTGAATTTTTAAAATTATAAACATCAATTACGTTTTTTAATAAAAAATAAGAATAAATATTCTCCATTATGTATTTTTTGGATTTAAGCAATTTAAAATGATTGATAAACCTTTTATAAATATCATTTACATTTTCTTTTTGATTTTTATTTATTATGTAATTAATAGGTTCATATTGCGGTGTGACCAATTCAAATTGCCTATTGATATAATAACCTCTTTTTGTTAAATATTTAGGAAGATATTGCTTAAAATATATTGCATTTTCGCTATTAAACATCTTCGTATCAAAACTCATAAAATACATCATCTTGTTTGGGAATGTGCCTATATCTGTAAACAAAGACAAAATAGGCATTATAATACCATTATTTTTAACAAAAGTTGCTGACATAAACGCACTAAACTTATTCGATATAAAATCATTAGATAAAGATATATAATCACTTTTCAAAGCATCATTTAAAAACCATAAAAATTCTTTTTTGTTATCATCATTTTGATTGTCATTTTCAGGAAGCAGATTAGTAAATGTTTTACTAATTGAAACATATATAAACTTTGTGGTATTTAATGCTTCAATTAAAGTTGAAAACCTATTTTTTTCGTCGTTTTTTAATTTTTCTTGCAATATAGGTTTTGTTAACTCATATTTTTTTATATCTAAAGAGTAAAGTAAACTTTCAAAAGCAATTAAATTCAGATATGGATGGAAATTATGATACAAAAAGTTTGTAGTAGTTTTACCAATAGTTTCTGCACCTGCGATATTGTGCGATTCGTCATAAATTACATTAGTAAATATACTTGTTAAGTTAAACAATATGCTTTTTAACGTTTTATTGTCTTTATTTTTAAATTTGACTTTAAAATTGTCTTTTTTATAGAAATTTGACAAATCAACATTTATGTATAAATCATTTGCACTAAAATCTGTTCTCAATTGAGAATATGTTGTCCCTATGCCAATAAATCCATTATTGACAAGTATCTCAAAAAATCTTTTTTTCGCTTCATTGTATTTATTTTCAAAATCTTCAATTATATCTGACAAATAATCTAATACATCAACCAATTCTTCTTTATTGTTAACATAAAATAATCTTTTATTTTTAACAAAATTAATATCATCTTGCAAAATATAACCAACAGAAAACAACATTTTAAAATAGTAATATTTATGCCCTTCTTCTTTTTTTGAATCTCTAACTTTATTTTTATCAGTGTAATATTTTGCCAAATTTTTATTATAATTTTTAATTTCTTTACTTAAATTTTTATTCCCGGAAAAGTTAAACAGGTTAAACAACAAAATAAATTTTCTCAACAACTCATCATTTAAAACATCTTCAACAAAATTCTTCAAATCATTTATATCTGAACTATAAATTGTTTCAGATACATATTCTTTACCCTTTTTATATAAAACATCTATATTTTTTCTTTCGTTAAAAAGCAGCAATTTGAATTTCCTTGCTTTCTTAATATCAAATTTACCATTTGCATCATAAAATTTAGATTTATTAATCTCAATATATTCGTTGATTATTTCACTTAATAACACTTCTTTTGAGCATACAAAAAATGGTGCATTTCGCCTGTTAATAAAATACTGAACATAGCCCGCTGCTATTCTTGTTTTACCAAATCCCATCGTATCACCTATGATAACACCTTTTCTATGATTATTTGATTCAAAGTTTCTTATCCCAAGTGCAATTGCGTATAATTGCTCCCCTGTTAAATTTTCGGCAATATCATCTATTTTGTCTGGCTTTAATTTAAGTTCAAGATATTGCAATAATAAAGAGTATAAACTTTTGTTTTTGTTTATATCTTCATGCTTCTCTAATTCTTTTAATATGTCAAACAAAAGATTTGTTTCTTGCTCGCTCAATTCTGCAGATAGATTAAAAGGTATAAGAGTGTCCTCTGCAAATTTTACTTTACCTGATAAATCAAGCAGTACGTTTTTGCTATATTTTAAAAGTTTCCCTTCTTGCATAGTAATAAATTTTTAGTTTGTTTTATTTATATGATAAAGCATATTTTATATTATTCAACCTATCGTATAAGTTGACTATTTCATTTTCTGAAAGATATTTGTAGCAGTTATTTTTTACAGGTTCAATAACTTTTTTTGTTTTATCTTTTTTATACAACTCTTCTGCAAATTGTATTAAAATTCTAAAGTTTTTATTTATGTTAAAATAAACGTCGCTGTTTTCAATTAAATATCCGTTAATTACTTCCGGCAATTCATTAAATAGTTGATTTTCGTCAGAATAATCTAAATAATAGTCATTATTTGGTAAATTAAAATAATCTACAAATTCGTCTGAATTTATTGTTTGGTTTATGTATCTAACTAAATTAGATTCAAATTGCAACATAGTTTTATTATCAAGTGAATTATAAAATTGTTTTAACTCATCATACATAAAAGGCATGTCTATTAGGTACTTATATTTATCGGATATTTCTTCTAATTTAGCATATTGGCTTCTATTTAGATACTCATTTAATATATCATCTTCATTGTTTATCATTTCAAGGAAAGAATATAAGATTATTTGCTCCGATATGCTACCAACAAAACTTTTAAAATATTCTGACATGCTAATATCATTCATTACCCCACCAAGTGGAATTGATAAAAAAATTTGTTTATAATTTTTTATCAAGTATTGATTATAGAAGTAAGATTTACCTTGCTTATCAAAATAAGTTGTTTTCATTTTTTGCTATTTATTTTTGATTTTATATTTTGCAAATATTCGTTGCCAAATATAATACTTATGTTTTTATTTTGATTTAAAAATAAACTGCTTACAATATCTTTCTGATTGTCTATTTTTTCATTGAATACTTTGTAAAAACTTCCAAAATAAAAACTATTGTTATTAATTGACTTTCCGAGCATAAAAAGACATAAGTTTTGCAAATTTAATAAAAAAAATAATTGATTAAACTGCATATTATTAAGCATTTCTTTATTCAAGATTATATCATTTGCCAAATTAAAAACGTATGAATTTGCAAGCAGAATAGATTCGTTCTTGTCTATTTCGTATAATTTTGTATGCAATCTTTTTATCTCATCTTTGTTCATTACTTTCATATTTAGAGCAAAATCATAATAATAAATCATAAATATAAGAAACTCAATGGCAATCGTGTCATTTTTATAATCATAATTCCCATACTTTGTATTTGAGTATTGATAATTATACAAATAATATTTCGTCAATTTATTGATATAAGAAACCTTTTTTTGTATTTTTTCCTCCCTGCATTTATTTTTATTATGTATTGTAAAGATAAAATTTAAAAACAATATGGAAAAAAACTCTGGAAGTATAACATCGAAGTAATGCTTATATGCTTTCTCAATATATTCGGATTCGCTTTTTGTGTAAACTAATATTTGTCTTTTCTGCAATCCTATTTTTTGAGATATTTCAATTTTTTTTTGAACATAATTATTATATAAATACTCAATATAAGGTTGATTTATACTGCCATTTATCAATTCTTGAAATTTATTTTTTAAATTTTCCTGCATTTATTAATTCTTTTAATACAAAATTAAATGTATCTTTGATATTCTACAATGAAATTTCTTAAAGATTTTATTGGCACTTTTCTATAATATGAGATTATTGTATTCTGGTCGTCTTCAATTAGTTTATATTTGTTTTTAATGTGTTTTTCGTAATAAATATAAAATTCATCCGTTCTTTTTAAGAAAATAATTTTTCTTGTTTTAATCAATACAAAAACAAAAAAATTTGAGTTTGAATAATAAAACCAACCTGTTTTTATTTCATTCGTTTTTTTATAGAGTTTATATTCAAGAAAATACAAGTAATTTGTCGAATTTGTAGTTTTAATTTCAATTTTTACATCACCATTTATTATGTAGTCCACTTCAAGTTTCCTGTAAATGATATTGTCTCTTACGTCTTTGTACGGTATCTTAAAATAATCAATAAAATCTTCTTTGAAAATACTTTCTCCGTTCCCACCGAAATTCCTTAATTGATAAAAATTAGACATATTTTTTATTTATTAATCTCAATTCTTTTATACAACTCTTCATTTAGTTTTTTTAATTTATTAATCAATTCTTTTTTTAACTCTTTATCACTTTCATTATTTTCATCAAAAATATCGTTCGAGAATAAAATATATGCTTCAATGTATTCAATCCTTTTGTATATTAACAATAAATCATCATAACTTTTAAATTTTTTCTCATTTATTTCATTTTCAATTGCTTGAATATAATCTTGAATAGATTTTATCAAGAAATTTTTCCTTTTTAATTCTGAATTTTCCATATTTTAAAATTTAGAAAACTTTATTAACAATTTTAATAATACAAAAATAATTTTTTTATTTAAGTTACTTATTTTGAAACAAATATAAAATGAACATATTATTAACAGGTTATTAACAATAAAATGGCACTTATTAACAAGTTATTAACAGCAATTGTTAATAACTTTTAGCGTTTAAATAATTTATTATCAGTTGTTTAGCAAAAAAATTTTTGATTTTTTTTGAGTTATTAACAAGATAATAATAATAATAATAATAATATTTATATTATAATTTAATTTATTTAGTTAATAAGAGTCGTAGGTTGATATTTAGTTAGAACGTTAATTCAGAAAAAAAAAAAAAAAAAAAAAAAAAAAAAAAAAAATTGCAGCACATTTGTATTGTTAATAATTAAAATGGCGGTAGGTTAAAAACTAAATGATATTACTACAAAAATAAAAGCAGCAAAAAATTTTATTGTGTATTTAATTTACCTAAATTTGTATTGCAATTATTAACCTTAAAAACTTTTTAATTATGGACGCAAAATCTGTTTTAATCGGTCTTCTGCTTTCAGTAGTTGCTGTAGTAATTGGCAATGTGATTTATTTCAAAATCACAACCAAAGAACAAGGCAATTAATTATGAAAGCAGTTCTTTTATGAACAATTATGTTTAACCAAAAAAATTTAAAACTATGAACAGGAATTTAAAAACTGGATTCGCATACGACATGGGGGATGGGCATGACTATCTTTTAGATTCAGGATGCCTTCCCGCAGGGACTTTGCCGTATGCAATGACTTCTATCCCTTATTCAATTATTGTTACAAACACCGACCCTGCAAATCAAGGTAGATTTGTGTTATTTAACTTCAACAGGTTTCAAATCACCGACCCGAGTGAGCAAAACCTACAAGGTGTACCAACCTCCGGTGGTGTAATTAGGATTACTACCGGCGACCCTGATTTGACCTATGCCGAAATTTACACACAAACCGCAAACCAACCTACCGTATTTGCAGGTGTTCGTATTGTTTCACAAACACAAACAAATTTGCAACAAATTTTGAAAGTAGTAACCAAAGATGCTTCAGGCAAGGCTCTCACAAGTTCCATACCTGTTTCTGCTTTCATTGACGGACGTTATCAAAACCAAAGCATCGTTGATGTTCCGTTGCAAATTAAAGTAGATGCAAAAACAAGCATCGTTGGTATCATTGCTCCTAACTCTTCTATTACCTTCAATTTCTTCGTAGGTAATCAAGTAGTACCTTCTAATCAATTGTTTGGTGCAAGCCCTGTGGTAAGACCTTTAGAACCTTCAGCAGTGCCTGCGACTCCTATGATTGGTGGTAGACCCATTGCTGAAGTAGGCGGAATGGTTAAATCGGCTGCTACCATTCAAGCACCTGCTCCTTCCATCGACCAACCTATGGAAAGCCAACCCGTTGAAAAACGCTCAATTTTGGGCGGATTATTCAGCCGTTAATTTCTTTATTTACAACATAAAGGGCGGATAAAACCGCCCTTTTTTTAAAAAAACAAAGTATGGATAAGGATAAATACTTGACATTCTTAAAAAATTTAGACAAATTCATTATCCATTACTCTGTTTTATTGCCCCAATCTCTTTCTGACAATTATGTAAAATCTTTAATGCAGTTAAGAGATGATATTTTGGCCGGCGAAAAACAGAAAAATATCTTATTGACTTCAAAAAATCTATTAAAATCTTTTGTTAATGATTTAGATAATTTAGTCATTAACGAAGAGCAAAAAAGAATCATTTACTCTGACTTTCGGACATTATTTTTTGACTTTACTGAAAATGATAACTTGGAATATGATGTAAATAAAAATACTTTATCAGATGCTTTTGAAAATCTTAAATATTTGGATATACACGACGAAGAAATACTGAAAGATATTAAAGAAAAAAGCGAAAAGTTTTATATGGACACTAATAATAATGCGAATGTAGTTTATATTAATATCTATATTGACAAAAAAACATTATTAAACTTATTTTTACTTGGCGTTGGACTAATATTTACATACAATATATCAAAACTAATTTTTAAATTTTAAATTATGGCTGCAACAATCACTATACCTGAAGGAAAATGCCTGTTACCTACAGGCGATTTAATCCCTATTACTTCAATAAACGCAAATAAATGCATTGGAAAAAATATAATACAAAATCTTAATTTGACCTATAAATACAAGAAATTAAATAGGGCAAAATCACTTTATCCCAATATTGTAGGAAGTAATTTAACTTATGATGTTTTTATGGATGAGAACACGCATAAGTATCTTTTGGATTCTGCATTTGAAAATGTTGACAATGGTGTTATTGATTTAAGATTTGATGAAGAGAAAATATTGCCTTTATTTATTGAAAAAATTAAAAATAAAGATGCCACATTAATGGCTATTTTAGATAAATATAACATAACATATAAAAGCGACCCAAAACAATTGATGGATGCAATTGCAGAAAAAATTAGAACTACTCAAGATATAAATCTTGCACAAGCAATTATGCTTTATATTGTTTCATTGGGAGAAAGTTTATCTTATGATACGGCACAACAATCAAGCAGCACTTCTTCTTCATCATCTACATCTTCACCTCAACCTAAAAAATCACTTCCAGATACTTTAAATGCTTTTGGTAACTTATTAAATAGTGCTTCTAATTTATTCGGAACACTTAAAGGTAATAAAAGTAACACATCATCAACAACTACAAGCGGTAGCTCAAATACGCCTATTATTATTACAACAAATCCCAACACACCAACTGAAAAAGATAACTCTATGGTTTACATAATTGTTGGTGTATCGGTTTTAATGCTTTCGTTAATAGGTTATTTTATATTAAAAGCAAAACAATAATTACAACTATGGCAGACGTAATATTCAGAGACCTTGAAAATGTGCTTGACTATTCTCATTATAATTACACATATTTACTTGATACAGAGACATCAAGATTAGCACCACCTACATTTGTTGAATTTAATGTAAAAGAGGAAGATTTAAGAGTTTTCATTAAGTACAAATTAGATAAAGATAAAAAGTATGTAGAGAATATTTTTAAAGATTTTTTAAGCAATAAGGGAATTGAATTTAAAGACGACGCAGATTATGTTACTAAAAAGATATTTGAATTTATCAACAATATTGACTATCCTAAAAGCGAAAGAGAGTTATTAGCTGCAAATTTAACGAAAGACATACAAGATTTTCAAACTGTAAAAATAACCATATTTTCACCTGTATCAGACCAAAATAACACCACATCAAATATATCAAACACCACAAACACAAACACACAACAAAACACAAATCAAGGAAACGTTGAAAAGGTTACATTTCAAATAACTAAAAAACAATTAGAATACATCAAAATTATTTTGGCAATATTAGTTATTGCACTTATTTTAAGAAAACTCTAATTATGGTTATCAACTATTTAAATAGCGACGACAAAAAACATCTTGATATATCCAATGAAGGCAATCCTTCATTAAACATTAACTCTTCAAAAGCACTTACAGACATTAAAAATTATTTGGATAAATTGTTTAACGATAATTTATACCAAAGCGAAACATATACGGGGAACGATGAAGATATATTGAAAAATGAAAATAATGAAGAAGAAAAAGATAAAATTGAAGTAAATAAAATATTTTATATCATTGGAATAGCATCAGTTTCTTTGTTACTTATATCTTTAATAAGCGTATTATTTAAAAGTGAATGAAACAAAAATATATGATGATAACTATAAGAAACTAAATTACGTAATTGCCATTACGGGCGGCTTCTTATTTGCTCATTTAACCAAAAATAACCTACTTTCTAAAATTATTTATCCTGCGATATTTCTATTCATTGCAGAGTATATTCATGGCAGGATTGAAAACTACAATCTATTAAGAGAAGAGGAAATTAACAAATTAAAAAACTATACATTTCTATAAAATTTTACAATTATGAAAGCAGTTTCAATCAATAAAAATTTAAGCACGATAGAATCAAATATATCAACAGAAACGGGCAAAAAAATTGTTTTGGAAAAGTATTTCCATAAAAGATACAAAAACTTTTTACGTTATGCAAAAGAAAGAAATTTACATAATGATAAAACATTAACAGCAGACGCAATATTCAACATAATTGCATATAATTGGTTTAATGTAGGATATACATTGTATAACTTGCTGAACGCAGGTATAAAAGACAAGAAAGCCGAATTAAAGTTTGAAAAATTATTAAATGATTTAAGCATAAACTTCCGTGATAGCATAGGAAAGGCAAGAATTAAAAAAATTGTAAGAAACGCATTGGTAAAATTTGAATTAAATTTTAAAGGACTTGATAACAACCTAAAAGAAAAACCTGTAAAAATTGATATTTCTGCAAATGGCAATATTGATGACTTTTTAAATTCTATTTTACTTGTTCAAACTGCAAATGAAGATATAGGTATTCTTGTAAAAAATGATGGAAATGTTACTACCTTTTTAGATACAATTGAATTTCATCCGTTTATTTATTATGCCATTACTGATGTTGTATTGTTTCTTTATACAGTACAATCAAATATCAAACTACTAAAAAATATACCTCACCATCCTTTTGATGATGTTGAATTTTGCGATTATATCATTACACATGTGAAAGGCGATGATAATGTGCTTCCAAACGGAGTGTCTTATGATATAGATAATGAAATCAAATTTGATATTCATTTGCAAACCGATAAAGAATTTTTGGCAAGGGCAATATATGAAGATATTGTAACGCCTCAAAATATTTATTTTTACAAGCAATTAATAAAAGAAAATGACGAAGAAACGGCAAATCAATTAGAAGATTATGTTTATGAAAAGGTTTTCCGATATGTTAATAATGGTCTGCTTACAAAAGATGAAGGAGCAAAATTGTTTTTTATTATATTAAGCGATTTGGAAGGAAACGAAAATGAATTGATATTTGACAAATGGCGTTTAAAAAGATTGGAAAAGAGAAAGCAAAAATTAATGGAGAAAGCCAAAACTAATCCAAGAAAACGCAAAAAGTTAGAACGAGTATTATTAAGAGAAGAAAAGTTAAAATCTAAATTGGAAAGAAAAAAAATTATTCGTGAGAAACGCAAAGAAAAGCGTAATAAAATAAAAGAATTAAGACGTCAAGGAAGACAACAGTGCGGTTCGTCTTTTTTGATTTTAAGCAAAAAACAAGCAGATTGTTGGAAATCAGTAAGAGAGAAGATCAAAGATGAACGTAAAAAATTCAGGGAATTGGTAAAATCAGAAAGGGGAATGAGTGTGTTTAACAGGTTTATTAAACGTGTATTCCCGCCGACAGCAATTATGTTTGGAAACTTACGTGCTTCATTCATAGGTGCTTTAAGGTCAAATCTTTGGGGATATGCTTCGGTATTGAAAATGGTAAAAGAGCAAGACCCGGAGAGATACAAAAAATTCATAGATGAGATGGTTAAAAAAATTGGTTTCGATAAAATCAATTTAGATGCTTCTGTTGAAATAGGTGCAACAAGAAAAGCAAAAAATATCTTATTTAAAGACCCGTTTGGATGGAAAAGAAAAGTTGGATTAAAAGATATAGCAAACGACATTGCTTATGATATTGATTTTATGGAATTGGATTTAAGTAAAACCGATTATTATAAAAACACGCACTTTTATTATTTAGAAACCGCTAATATACCGGATGAAGAATTGGAATATTTGAATAGTTATTACGAATATTATTTGGATGGTGGAACGACTGCAGCAGCCACCGCAAAAACTGCGTTAGACCTTGCTCAAATTGCTGCTTTAGCACAAAGTGTTATTGAATTGATACAATTATTTATACCAGCCCAAGAAACAAACGTTCCCGCTGACAATGTAAATGAAAACGACCCAAACGTAAATCAAGAATTGACACAAGCACTATTACAAGCACAGCAATATGCACAAAATCCAAACAATGATGATGAAAAAAGATTGGAAGAATTAAGAAAAAGAAAAACAATATCAATTGTTGTTATGAGTGCTATGATATTGTCAGGTATTTTATTATTGTCAAGAACATTTTCAACGAATAACTGAATTTGTAATAAATATGCTAAAAATATAACAGGCAATCAATACAAAAAATAAAAAAAATATTTTTAATTTAGTATCAAATTTTAATTTTAAAACTTACAACTATGGCAACAAAATCGAAAAATAAGGTTTATCATTTAACGTTACGTTATTATGTAACGGATGTCAAACACCTTTCTTCCAAAGAAGGGAAAAATAAAATATATACAACGGAAATTTCAGTAGTTAACGAATTTGGACGTAAAAGAAAGTTGGTAGGGCAATCAAAATCCAAAAAAGGTTCGTTTGAAAATGCACTGTCTTCTATTGGATCTTCTGTAGAGATAGTGCAAGGCAAAAAGGGAGATAAATCCGAACTTATCAACAAGGGGGATTATATCATATCAAGATTAGCAACGACCGACCCTGTAAAGTTTTTACAAGTATATAAGGACTATACGGGAAATGATAGCGCAAAAATAAAAGAATATTGCAGCAATCAAGGTAAAAAAGTAAGAAGTGGCATCAAATTGGGCATAGATGAAATTGGTCTTTCATCTTTTGCGTGTAGAGTAAAAACTGTTGATGATGCAAAGAGAAATGCATCAGATTTCAAAATTGACAAGGAAGATAAAAAACCCGCAAGACGTGGACGCAAGCCCGCAAGCCAGGAAGAATCAAAACCAAAGCCCGCAAGACGTGGACGCAAGCCCAAAAAACGTAAACGCAAACCGGCAAGCCAAACTGCTTCAACGCCTAAACCTGCAAGAAGTGGACGTAAGCCCGCAAGCCGTTCCGAATCAAAACCAAAGCCCGCAAGACGTGGACGTAAACCCGCAAAAAAACCGAACAAAAGATAATCAATACAAAATTGAATGAAGGATTATAAAGATTTGCCCGAATCTATAATTTCCATACCTTCAAAATCATCCACACCCGAAGAATGGATATTGTGGTATGATGAGTTAAAAAGAAGGTATGGAAAATTTAGGGCAAATTCTATATTCTTATATGCATTTTCAAAATTGGGAGATGTAAGTTTGAAATCAAATGACTATTTTTATAAACAAATGTTGGATAGAGGTGTTGAGATACAAGACCAACGCAGTTGGTTGAATAAAATCAATGATTTTTATGCAAATTACACAAATACGTTTATAAAAGTAGGAATTGTGGCAGGAATTGGATTTTTGTTATATGGTGTTGTAAAATCATTGCCATTACTTTATGCTATAAAATATGGCAGAAAATAGCAAAATACCGGTATCTTTAATTTTTTTAGGTTTCATTTCAACGGGAACGTTTGCATATTTTCTTATTCGTTCAAATAGAAACGAATCTGAAAAAAACGCTTTGTATGATTTAATCAATCAAAAGTCAGGTTCAGGGAGCACATTAAATGAATCAGATGATATTAAAAAGAATTGCCTGTCAAATGAAATAAAAACAAAATTGTTTAAAAATGCTGTTGTTAAAATTAGAGTTATTTACAATGACAATAAATCAACTTTCAGCATTTTTACTGATGGCGAATTTAGTGAATTGATGTCAATTTTTAAAAGTGCCGTAAAAACAATTCAGGATTGGAAATGCTTTAATACGATATACACTTTGTCGTTTAAGGAAGATTTTATGATAAATATGAAAAATTTGCTTAATGATGAAGAGTATTCTCAATTAAGCGAATATATAAACAAATTAAAATGAGAGTTTTTTGGGCATATTTTACATTATTTTCAACATTTTTGATTATTTACATCAATACAAGAAGGAGCATCAAAAAACAAAATAAATCGGGCATATTTTATCAGAACAAAGAGTATTATATTATACACGTTTAATTATGAGTAAATCAAGCGGCATATCTTTGGGAATTGCAATAGGTTTGACCGGGTTGGGAATAACTGCTTTGAGAGAATATAGACAATTGCAGGATTTTGAATTTGAAATTTTATTGGCGAAAATAAAGAAAATAGATTTAAACGAAAAAAAGGCATATATTTATTTGAAAGTAAAATTTAAATCAAAAAATTTATTTAACATATACGTAAAAAAACATGAATATAATATTTATGTTGAAAACAAATATATAGGTAAACTGTATGATATAAATGACAGCATTAAAGTTATTAAGCCGTTCAGAACAAATATAATAGAATTGGAAGGAGAGATTGATTTAAGAAATTTGAGCACATCTTTGATTGACTTAATCAAAAAACTCAATATAGAATTAAAACAAAGCAATCAAGAAGCAATTAAAAATAGCACGATATTTCAAATTGAGTTTTTATACAGCGTTAAATATATTGGAATACCTTTAAATTTAAAATTTATGGTGGACTTTTATTTAAGTGATTTAATTGAATAAAATTGTTAACTTTGTGATTAAATAACTAAAAAAATATATTGTTATGATAGGAAAAATGTTTTCAAATGCTTTAAAAGGTGGTAATTTAGATGTAACAGAGTTTGTTGCATCAATGTCGCAAAAAGATGCAATGAAATTTATGCTGTTTGCATTAACCAAAGAATGTGTGTCTTATGCAAAGAAAAATTTCAAAATTGAGCCACAGGATTTGAGAATTAAATATGAGTATTTTCAGGATGAAGACAGGATAAGCATACACTTAATAAATACAAAAACGAATGAACAGCACAAAGTGAAACTGTCAAAAATGTTAGGTAAACTGTTTTTGTTTGTAAATCAAATTAAAACAATGTTAAATGATATTTTAATTAACTGGAAGGAAAATAACAAAAACAATGAAAATATCAAAGACATAAACAGCACATATTTGTTGTTATTCATAAGCAAAGATATTCCATTTGAGTTTGGAGGAAAAACATATTATTTGTTGGACGGAGCGATTATATGTGATGATAAAGTGATGGGATTGACTTCCGAATGTGTTCAGTTTTATACGCAAGATGAAGTAGAGGAGATGAAAAATAAAGGTGAAGATTTGAGTAATATAAAAGTTAAAAAATTAGACCTTGATAACAATTTAGAGAATAAAATAATCGGAAACATTAAGTAATTATGTTTGACACAAGTTACATATTATTTCCATTCAGAATAAGCAACCGACTATTCACTATTGACTATCCGATAGAAGGAATGACAATAAGAAATACGGGTAGTAATGATGCTTATTTGAGACCAAAAAAAGCCAATATTGTATGTATTGATGAGACGACTAACACAAAGTTTAATATTGCAGATGCTGATAAGGTAAATGTAATAAAACCAAATGAAATTTATCAATTGCCAAAGGTTGAAAGCAGGGTTTATGCACCAAATTCGTTCGTTATAGATTGTCAGAACACATCATTGGAAATAGTTATATTATTATGAGTTGGGATAAACACATATCATTTGACAATATTTGGGACGGGATAAAAAATGTACTTATAGGAATTGCTGCGTGGATTATGACAAATATGGAAATCGTAAATGATATAACCACATTGATAGTCAGATTGGTGGTTTTTCTTTCTGTTTATATGGTATTTTTGAAAAATTATCAAGAATATAAAAGAAGTAAGATAAAACGTCAAAAATTAGAAGAAGAGTTATTCAAAAAAAATGAAGAAGATATTAAAAATTAGAGTGTTTAATATGCAACAAAAATGATTATTCTGTGCTTTCATATAAATGCGAAAAAAATATCATATAGGCGGGTATATTACCGGCAAATCTCATAAAGAAGGCGGTGTCATTATTGAGGTTGAAGGAGGAGAGGCAATAATAAACAAATATTCCGTCAACAAAGACGACGTTCTTATGTGCAAAGGCAAGCCAAAAGACATCTTAAGCAGTATAAATACCATGTGGGGAACGGGCGTATCATTCGGTAAAGACGACGCCTGCAAAATTGATTACAGTAGCGAAAATTATAGTAAAGATTCTCTAAACTAATATAGTAAAATAACTATAAATCTTAATATTTAATTTTAATATAAGCAATCACAATTTGTTTATATTTGTATTAAATTTATAAATTATATTAAATTATATTTATGAAAAGCATAACAAATAATATCCTAAAAATAATATTCATAGGTGCTTTGATATATTTGGGTTATAGTTTCTATATGAAAAAGCAAGAAGAAGAGTTGGACGCATTGTTGGACGGAGATGATGATGGAGATTTAGGTTCAAGTAATAGCCAAACTAAAAATGATTATTTCCTTGATTATGACCAAGATGACAATACGGGACTTTATATTTACAAGGACGAAAAATATTCATGGGCGGGTGTTCCGATAACGTCAAGCAATAATTATCCTATTTTAGATATAAATACGGATAAAATAAATGCCGTAAGCGAATATATGATTGGCAAGGGCTTGTTTGAAAATAATTATGGTAAAGGAAATTTTGACAGTTGGAGCGGAAATTTAGATTTTATACAAAAGTTATTTATCACGGAGGTGATTCCAAATATGAAACAATTTCCTGAATATGGCGGATGGATATGGGATAAAGAAAAATCAATGTATTATGAAATGTATAAGTATAAAAATATGCCTTGTTATTATGATACTGAAACTATAAATTACTTAAAAACAAAAGGTTTGACTGAATATAAGAAAGTCAATCAATTTATTTATGTGCCTGTAAAGGATTTCAATAGAGTGAAAGAAATTACTAAATCAACAATATTGACTACAAGACAAAATTTCAATTCATTAGGTTCTTACTATTATGATATAAACGAACAGGTGTTCGTAGGAAATGTATCGGATGCTGCATATGTTTGCTTATCTATTGGACGGTTTTTAGGATGGGGATATAAAACAAAGTTTATTCGTGTGTTTAAGTATCAGATAAATACGCAAAAACAAACGCAACAAATCAGAAATGTTTATTCTGATATGAAAAACCCGCAACACGGTGTTATTTCTGGTATGATAAACCAGCTGAATACTTCTACAAATACAAATATGACATATACTGAAAGTGAAACAAATATTCCTTATACATATCTTGTTTCACCGAGTTTCCCAAATGTTAATGAAGAATCTTTGCGTTCATTGATATTTTTAGGGAAAAATTATGCGTATCCTTCAAAATTAACCGAATTGCCAAATTATGCAAAATCTTTAAGTGAGTGGTATGCAGAAAATCCCGATACCGAGACGGCACCACCGGAGGGCTTATTTGACAAAGACAGTAGTTTTATGACCGTCGCACAAATAAAACAAACATTAACAGGTCTAATTAGAAACAGAAACATATTTGATCAAAATTGTGGTTATATTATTGCGATGATGAATATAATTTTTGGCATGAAACTATTTCCAAGATATTACGATGCACAATTATTGATAAACAAAAATGCAAAATGTAAGCAATTGCCTTCGGTAGGCGATCCAAATATTTCATCGGCAGACAGGTTAAAACAAATAGGGAGAACGTTTGCGGGCAGAGTACAAAAAACTACGGTATCCCAAAGAATAGGTTAATGAAAAATAAAGGAAAAATATTTGTTTATGCTCTATTATTTACAATATTGTTATTTTTGTCATATAAAATATATTATTATGTTAAAAAAATGAAAGAAGAGCAAATGAGAAACCGGGCGTTTTTAAACCAAATAAAAAATTTGGGCAGACCATCAATAGTAACCGTTGCAAAAAAAAATATCTAAAACAAATAATTTATGATTGATACAAGCAAATACGAAATTGAATTAAATAAAAACCCCCGAAATGTTGCCGTTTATGTTTTAATATCATCCCTAATAACATTCGGACTGTTTTATGGCGTCAAATTGTTTGTAAAATATAAAAAAAAGAAAGAGAACAATAAAAACAACGAAAATGATGATAATGTCGTCGTTGATGATAATGTCGGTATAGGAAGAACAAATACATTGACGCATAATTACGCAGACACTTTCATGGATGTCGGCAAAGGAAAGACCGAAAATTTTAAAAAGGAAAAGGAAAATGGCAGGGAAAAAAAAGAAACCGGGCAGGAATGCGGGGCATGTCCTGTTGTGGCAGCAGGTAAAGATGTTTATAACTATGTTAAAGGGATCAATTTTAATGAATATACGCAAAGTTCAATATATGCAGGATATTTTGACAAATTAAAAGATGAGTTTCCGATAAAAAAAGATTCTATCAGTAAAGCGTCTTTTATTGTAAAATATATTCTTTGGGACAGAGTATTTAACAGAGCGTTGCCATATAATTTTTTTGAGCCGATAACATCAGACGAATGGGGCTTATTGGTGAATTACACGCAGAATAACGAAATGAGTGAAGACGTGTTTTATTTTTTTGTCGGTGAATATATAAATACGGAGTCGGAAATATCAAAATTGTTAGGATTGATATTATACAATCAGATTGTAACAGACGGCAACAGTCAGTTTCAAGAATTTAACGGTACGGAATATGATACTGCAAATGTAAGGAGTAATGTTGAACTTGCGCAAATGGAAACAGTGACGAATGTGAATAATAATAAAGATGAAAATAATAAAAAAAGAAACAAAAAGACGTCAAAAAAACAAACAAAAAACAATAATTAAAAAAAATATTTAATTAAACATGATAGAGCGGGATGGTAATAAAAATATTTTATTGGCAAAATTGTTTTTTTATATTTCGTTATTAGTTTTTTTGGTAGCATCATTTACTTATATTTTTTACAGAGTAAGGTCAAAATCAGTGGGCAACAATTCAAATGGAAACAATGTCAATAATAATAATACGGGAACGGGCAACGATACTACGGGCAGGGACACGTGTAGCAGTCAGACGGACACGCAGAGTGCGGGTGTAATAAATAGATATGTCACAATGTTTAATGTAATAAATATAACCAAAAGATTGCCAAGACAAATAAATTATCCGATTGAAATAACTTCACCGTATCAAAAATCAATTGAAATAGCATTGTTGCAGTTGATATTAAAATATAGATATGGCAAAAGCGATATAAAAATAGACGGTATTTTTGGGATTCAAACTTCCGAATATTTAAGAAGCGTAACAGGCAAGGGGTGCATATCACAAAAAGAGTTGGCTTCTTTAATGTCAAATTCAAATATGACAAGTTTATTATCACAAGTAACAGGTAAAGAAGTTCTATAAAAAATAAAAATATGAAAATAACAGGGAAAATAAAATCAAACAATGGAGAATATTTGGCAGGCGCCAATGTTTATATTTCTGATTCTGATGGAACACCAAAAAACTTCAATGGACGTATTATAGGCACCTCAACGGACGCAAACGGCAATTTCACATTAGATTCGGAAAGTATAAACAATAATGATTATATCAGAGTAAAATACATAGGTTTTGATCCGTATTTAAAAAGAATAGGAGATGTTTGCACCGGGGGAAACTGCAATTTAGATATAACATTGCAGGAATCGTCTCAACTATTAAATGAGTTTGTAGTAGAAGAAAAAGTGAAGAAGGCGGATGAAAGAAAAAAGAAAAAAATATTTTTAATTGCAAGTGTGTGCATCACTATTGCTTTGCTTATTTTATACGGTTATAACACGTCAAAAGCAAGTAAATAATGAGCGAAGTAATAAATAACGACGACCATTTAAAGATTATTTACATTGGCATAGGAATATCTATTGGCGTGGGTATGTTTATTATTATTTCGTATATCTTCTACAAAATTGTTTTGGAAGAGAAGTGATATATATTAAAAAGTAAATTGAGAGCAATAATATTTAAAATTATAGAAATATGGAAAAAATGAAAGTTCATTTGTATAATTACGAATCTTTTATCAAATACATCTCAACAATATTGCATAAATTATATCCTGAAGAGATGTTTGATATAAATGGAATTGATAATAAAAGTTATAGTAAGTGTGATTGTGGAAAAGGTGTAAAATATGAGTTTAAAAAAATGGATATAATTGTTTGCGAAAAATGTTATGATAATACGATTTGATAATACATCTATGTTAAAATCTTCAATAATAAAAAAATAGAATATATTTATTCCCGAGTGTTGATAAAGATAGACTTATGAAAACAAAAACCAAATATGATAAATCTATTTTTGTTGAACAAATGTGGAAAGGAGAACCGAATCATTCAAAAGAACAATTGTGTAAAAGAACCTAAATA
>BPJI01000001.1 GCA_026004535.1 Candidatus Parcubacteria bacterium | reverse complement strand
ATGCTTTATCAGGAATTGAAGATTTAATTTTAGAAAATCATTTAAAGACTCATGTTAAAGAACAATTTAAAAATAAAAAAGAAAAGGTCGCAGTTAAAGAATTAGTAAAAATTTATAAATTAGCAAAAAGAAAATGAATAAACACAAATTGCAACGAATATATTACGAACGGCAACAAATAATTAAGATATTATTTTTAAGTTTTTTAATTCTCTTTTCTTTAAATTTTACTTTTGCTCATACTGAAGACGCTGAACTTAATGCTGAAATTCAGAAGGGTAGAGAATTGGTTGAGAAATTTTCTCGCGGTGAAATTAAATGTCAAAATTTAACTAATGAAGATTTTCATTCAGTTGGTGAATATGTAATGGAACAGATGGTTGGCGGGAGTGATCATTTAACAATGAATAAAATGATTGAACAAATGCATGGCAAAGAAGGAGAAGAGTTGATGCATATAAATATGGGGAAAAGATTTTTGGGCTGTGATGTGCTAACATCTTCGAACTCCACGCGAACTAATGCAAATAATTTCTTTATGATGCCGATGCATATGTGGGGTTCAAATTTTCCAATGTTTAGTCCGTACTGGATGAATCCTAGTTCGGGCATGGGTTATTGGCAAGGATGGTGGAATTTTGCTAATTGGAGAGGCTGGAATGTTTTAGCGCCAATTTTTGGAATTTTAGGCTTTTTATGGCTTTTAATAATTTTATCTTTTCCGGTTTTAGTGTTAATTTTGCTTATTTTGGGTATAATTTATATGCTTAAAAAATTAAGAAGCGAGATTAAAAAAGAATAAAATGGTTAAAATAATTCAAAAAGAAAACAAAATCTATTATCAATGTGAAGAATGTCATCATATTTATGAAAACGAGATATTAGCAAAAAAATGTGAAGATTGGTGTCAAAAATATCAAAGTTGTAATTTAGAAATCGTGAAACAAGCAATTAAATTTCAATCTAAGGAAGAAAAGCAAAGCATTTTAAATGAAAATAATGCAAAACAAAAACTTAATTTAAAGCAACTTTTGATTGGAATCTTGATAGGAGGAATTTTGGTTTTTCTTCTGTCTAATTTGAAAATTTCAAATTTAGGCAATAAATCAGAAATAAGTGGTAAAGGAGTTAATGATACATTAATTCAACAAATTATTGCCCAGGTTTTGCCTCAGGAAGGATTTAAAACAAGAATAGTTTTTGGTGATGCAGTTAAAAAAATGATTGATTGTGGAGTGATTGATTTAGAAAAAATGAAAAAATTATATAATGGTAAAATTCCTGAGTATATACAAAAAATAATTAATGGCTCAAATGAACCAATAATTATCAATCAAGAAACTGCTAATTATCTTTTAAATCTCCTTTGGCCTTTAGGACTTTCAAATAAAACTGATTTTAATAAAAATATTCCTTTCTCTGAAAAAGAGCTTCCTTATTTAGCTTCAACCGGCGGCTGGTGGTTGGGCAAAAAAGAAAATGGAGCTGAATATTTTAATAAATGTGAAATTATAAAATTAACAAAAGAACAGGAAGAAATTGTTTATCGAGTTGCTCAAAATACTTTTCGTCCTTGTTGTGATAATTCAACATTTGCTCAAGATTGTAATCATGGTTCAGCTTTACTTGGCGCTTTAGAACTGGCTGCTTCTCAAGGTTATTCAGAAGATGAACTTTATAAATTAGCATTACAGCTTAATTCATTTTGGTTTCCGCAAAATTATATAAAAATTGCTTTATATAAAAAATTGATTGAAGGCAAAGACTGGCAAAATGTTGACCCAAAAGAAATTATGTCAGCTAAATTTTCTTCAATTTCGGGTTATATTCAAAACGTCGAGAAAAAATTAGCCAATGTACCAAACATTCCTTCAACCGGCAGCGGATGTGGATTATAAAAAAATGAATAAAAATTTAATTTTGGGAATAATAATTGGCCTAGTTCTTGTCGGAGCTATTTATAGTTTAGTGAAAACTCCATTTAAATCATCAAAACTATCTAATTTGGAATTTGTTGTTTATAAAACACCAACTTGTGGTTGTTGCAAGGAATATATTGGCTATTTAAAAATGAATGGCGCGAATGTTAAGGTAAATGAAGTTTCTGATGAAGAATTAATAAAAATAAAAAATCAATTTGGGGTTCCACAAGCTCTTTGGTCTTGTCATACAGCTTTAATAACGCAGACCAATGCAGACTACACGCAGACTAACGCAGACAATAATGTTAATTTATATTTAGATAATAAAATTCTGCGAAGGCCCGCGTACAGTCCGCGTAAGTCCGCGTATTTTATTGAAGGCCATATTCCAATTGAAGCAATTCAAAAGCTTTTAACCGAAAAACCAGATATTGACGGTATTGCTTTGCCAGGAATGCCTTCAGGATCACCTGGAATGCCAGGCTTTAAAATCTCCCCCTTCAAAATTCATTCAGTCAAAAATGGAGAAGATAAAGGAATATTTATGGAGATATGAAAAATGAAAACTATTTTATTACTTATAACAATAATTCCATTTTTTGTTTTTGCTCATTGTCCGTTATGTACTGCTGGTGCAGGAATTGGTGCCTTAATTGCTAAAGAATTAGGAATGAAGTCTTCAGTAATTGGAATTTGGATTGGAGGATTTAGTGTGGCGTTGGGGTGGTGGTTAGCGAATTTACTTCAAAAGCGGTTTGCCCTCGACTCATCCCCCGAAGCCCACAGCCCTCGGAGTGCTAACGCACACACCTCCGCCGGAATGAGTCTCGGGCAAAACCGCTTTATTGTATATTCTATTTCAATTTTAATTTCTTTCTTTTCAATTGTTTTTCCTTTGAAACTTTATTTTTATGAAACTGGTTCTTTTTATCTTTATTTGTTTGGTGATTATGGAAGTTTGTTTAATCGAACTTATGTTTATGATAAATTCTTACTCGGCTCAATTATTGGTGGAATGATAATTTTAATTTCTCCCTCAATTAGTAAAAAAATTATTCAACTTCGTCAAGGTAAAATTTTTCCTTATCAAGGTTTAATAATTAATTTTCTTTTAATGATTTTAATTTCAATAATTTTTCAATCTATGTTATAATAAAAATAATGGTATCAACAAAAAATATAAATACTGAAAAATTAAGAACTAAAATTTTGGTTATTGAAATATTAAGAGAAATTTTTAATGATCCTGATTTTGGATTGAAGTTAAAGCCAGAGATTGTTAGAAAACTTAAAAAGAAACCCAAAAAACTTATTCCTTTAGAAGAAATTAGAAAATTCGTTTATGGGAAATAATTTCGAAGTATATTTTACTCCAAGCGCCAAAGACGATCTTTTAAGACTTCTACCTAACTTACAAAAGAAAATTTTAAAGAAGATCTATTGGCTTAAGGATAATTTAACAAAAATTAAATTAACCCTATTAACCGGGAATTTTTCCGGATTTTTTAAATTGCGCTTGGGAGATTATAGAGTTTTGTATAAATTAGATTACGAAAATAAGAAAATAATTATTTATGTTATTAAACATAGAAAAGATGTTTATAGATGAAGTTTTTATAATTTTTCTTTCAATTCCAATAATTTTTGTTTTTGTTTTGCTTTTTAATTCAATCTTTAAGAAAAATATCTGTGCTGTTTGTGGAGCAGTTTCTTTAACTTGGATTCTGTTTTTAACATTATATTATTTAGGTTATTTTAAAAATCAAATCATTTTAGCACTTTTAATTGGTGGAACAGTTTCGGGAATTTTTAATCTTTTAAAAGAAAAACTTGGAATTTTTAAACTACCATTTATTTTAACTCTATTTGCTTTTGGTTATTTTCTCTTAATGAAAATTATTAATTTTTATGTTTTATCTCTTCTTTTATTTTTGTGGATAATTTTTGGTCTAATTTATATTCTTTCTAAAAAACAAAATCTCCAATCAATACTTCAAAAACTTCTTGAATGCTGCAAAAATTGGTAAAATTTAATTAATGAAATTAAATATTTATTCTTTTGTTTTAGGATTTATGTTTTTTGTTTTTGGGGTGTAGCAAATTTTCAATACAGTGGCATTTTTAATGATATAGCTATTCGCGATATTGGTCTTTTAATTTTAGCAATTGGGATATTTTTTTTGATAGTTCGAAAAAGCGCAGAAAGAATGAATAAAAAGAAAATTTTGGTAGTGAACAAGAATGTTTTTTATTTAAGTTTAGTAAGTTCGTTTAATGATTTTACTTATGCTTTTCTTTATAGAGGTTTTTTAATTCTGATTTCACTAATATTACTTATTTTTTCTTTGAGAAAATAAATTAAAAACTTGACAATAACTATTTTACGCTATAATATGTTTGAATAAACATATGGAGCTTCATAAAATACATTGTATACCGTGTGAGGGAGGTATTCCGGCGTTGAGTGATGAAGAGGAAGAAAAATATATAAAGGAAGTTGCTGGTTGGGAATTAATAAGAGAAAAAGGGGAACCGCATAAAATAAGAAAGAAATTTGAATTTAAAAATTTTAAAGAAGCGATGAAGTTTGTAAATAAGGTTGCAGAAATAGCTGAAGAAGAAGGACATCATCCTGATATTCATATTTTCTACAATAAAGTTGAAATAGAACTATGGACTCATGCAATAAATGGACTCCATAAAAATGATTTTATTTTAGCAGCTAAGATAGATAAGATTTTAGAGTAAAAATTTTAAATAAATTTTATTTCTCTATTACTTCTTTTAAAACCACCGCGTTATTATGGTCAATGTCTTTGGCTGAAAAAGTAAAGTAATTGTTTTTTTGAATATTTTTTATCTTTTTCATTTGAATGTTTATTATAAGACATTATCTATTAAAGATAACAAAATAAACAACGGAGTTATTTTATTAGAAGTTTTGAAAAGTTAATTTTGCTAAATACAAAATATTCTAACAGGGGCCCATTCTGAAAGAATAGGAGGATGTGGAGGGTGGGTTGTGGTCTGTAGAATGTGAGAGTATTGTTTTGTATTAAAAAAGAGATATCGATAAGGTGATAGAGATAGAATAATTTTGAAAACATAGGATTATATTTATTTTCAAAGAATTATTAAAATTTAATTAATTAAAAGCCTCAGAATTATAATGCGATATATAAAATTTAAGGAGTCGTATGCAGAAAGGAAAGAAGAGTATTTTCATAGTAAATTTGTTAAAGGTTTTATAGTTTTGGCTTTTTTATCAATAGTTATTTTTATAGGATTATATTTATCGATTAAATTAAAAAGTTTTTTAACTTTTTTAATGGTCTTATTTTTGGCAATTATATTATTCCGATTCTGGGGACCAAAATTAGATTACTTTTTATATCGAAGAGATATAGCAGGGAAAGGCATTGAAGGTGAGGATGAATTTTTTAATGTATTAAAAAGTATTGGTGATGATTATATTGTTATTCAAAATTATGAAGTGCCAGAAACAAGATCAGGAGATATTGATTTTTTAATTGTTGGTCCTAAAGGAATTTTTATTTTTGAGATAAAAAATTATAATGGTGTTTTTAGAATTTGTTCAACCAACGAAATTTTTAAAAAGAAATGGCATAAAAATATATTAAAACCACACTATGAATTATTGAATCTCGAATATAATCCATTGACACAACTTTTAAATCAAAAAGGAATTATTGAAAAAATTTTAAAGGATTCCAATATTCATTTACCAGTTTATCCCAATCTAGTTTTCATAAATGGAGAAATCGAAAGTTATCCTTCTAATTATCCAATTTTTATTTTAGATAAATCACATTACAAAAGGTTTCCTTCAAATCTTTTTAAAATGGATGAAATTCGGGATTACTCTTTAGAATTAGAAACCAAAATTTTAGAAGCTTTAAAAATAGATAAATCAAAAATCCAGATAATCACTCCTCAAAACATTACAAAATTCATTTAACCGTTTAAGATGCTATAGCGTTTTAAACGGTTAGATTATCAAAGGTATATTCTAAACGCTATAGCGTCTTATATGCACCTTTTTATTTCTAAATAAAAAATTGAATGATTATTTTCTCAATTTCTTAAGAAATTTAGAAAATAGTTAAAAGTTTTTTAATTTAATAAATTTATATAGATAGTATCAAATATAAATATTTTATATGCTTTTTAAAAAGAGAAAATTAAAGTTTGAGATAATAAATATAACTATAAAGCTCGGCTACTAATTTAGTAAAGAATTTTTTGATGCTTTGTTATTTTTATAAATTTCAATTTTCAACTTTTTAATGTTTTTGTTTTTTAACTTCTTAAAAATTTTCTTTAAAACCGAAGTTCCAAAACCTTGTTTTCTAAATTCTGGCAAAATATAAATCAAAAATAAATCAGCAGAAGATTTTTTTAGAAATAAATGAACCAATCCTACTATTTGCTTTCTAAATTTTATTAAATAATATAAATGGTTTTTATTTTTTAGATTTTTTTTGATTCCGGTTTCCATCGAACTAATGTAGGATTGGGATATACAAGGCAATTCATTTTAAGTCCATTTTCTTTTACGATCCAATAATTTATATTATAATTTAAATAAAAGATCGAGAAGTTAAAATTATTTAATTTTTAAAAAATGAATAAAAATTTTATTGTTTTAGCTTTGGCAATAGTTTTGGTTTTAGTTATTGGATCGTATTTTGTTTTCTTTAAAAAGCAGCCAGAAAAAACTAATTATCAAGTTACAGAAAGTTATCAAGCTCCACAAAAAATAGAAACAACGGAGAATGTTTATAAGATTAAAGGTTTAGGTTTTAAAAGAGAAGCTTGGGCAGAATATAAAATGGAAGGATATGGATGGAAATTCCGAGGAGGTGACAAAGAAGAGATAGTAGGAAAAATTTTAGTTAAACTTATTTCCCCCTTAATTAAAGGTAAAGAATATCAAGGAGTTGAAATTGACGGTAAGGAAGGCTCGCCTTTTGAAGGTTATATATTTGCTATGGTTTTTAATAGAGAAGGTCAGGAAAATTATTATTTAATAAAACCAAAACGTGGTCCAACTTTATGTATGAATCAAAAAATTTCAGGTTATGAAGAAGTACCAGAATATTTTGATAGAAAAAGCATTGAATCTGAATACAAAGTTGATTTATCAATGTGGCAATTTGTTGGCGAAGAAGAAATAACTTTAGAGTCTGGAAAGCAAATTAAAGTTTATAAATTTAAAATACCAGAAGGTGGTTTTGGTACTCGCGAACTTTGGCTTTCTCCTCAGGTTCCAACTTATTTAGTCTTAAATAAAGAGACTCTATCTGGTGTTTCTCGTTCAATTACTTTAACTAATTTTGGTATGGATGGAGGCTTACCAAATTTTACTGATGAAGATTTAAAAGCTTGTGAATCAGGAATACCAGGATTACCAGGAGGTTCACTTGGCATACCTCAGCTTCCATCTTCTGAAGTTTCGAAACTTTTTTGTCAATCTGATGCTGATTGTGCTTGTGGCGTAGATAAAGAAACAAAGAAATGTGCTTTTGGGAATAAAAATTTTATTGATACTTCAAAACAATGTCCAGATTTTTGTTCAGGAATTGCCGGCCAATTCATAATAAAATGTGTTAATAATATTTGCACCCCAACCCTCAGATAAATAAAAATTGTCAATTTTATACAAAACAATATTCTAACATTCTATAGACTACAACCTTCCCTCCACATCCTCCCATTCTTTCAGAATGGGCCCCTGTTAGAATGTTTTGTATTTAAGTTTTATTGGAGGTTTATTTTTAGTAGCCACTGAAATCTTCGCCTTTGATTTTTTCTTCATTAACTCCCATATTGTTTAAAAGTTCATACATTGCTTGAGACATTTGCGGAGGTCCAGCAACATAGAAAGTTGTGTTTCCAATTTCTTCGCCCAAATATTTTTTAATCATTTCTTCATTAATATAAACTCTTTCTCCGCTCCATGGTTTGGAAGAATTTTCCATTTGCGTCATTGTGGCAATTAATTTTATTTTTCCTTGTTTGTCATATTCTAAAAGTTCGTCTAAATAAGCAGTATCTTCGGGACGACGATTGGAATAAAAAAGATAAATTTTGTAATGCAAATTATTTTTGACAGCATAGCGAATCATACTTATAAATGGAGTGATACCAATACCACCAGCAATAAAAACAAGAGTTTTATTAGTATCTTTTGGCAAAACCATTTGACCATAAGGTCCATCAAGTTCAATTTCGCTTCCTTCAGATAAATTTTTCAATACTCTTTTAAAAGCAGAATCTCTCATTCTGGTAGCAAAGCAAATTTTATTTTCATCAGGACTGGAGACAACTGAAAATACTCTTTCATTTCCTTTTTCATCAGTTTCTGGTGGGTTGATTAAAGTTAAGATAAAATGCTGACCTGCTTTAAAATTTAAACCCTCAGGTTTTTCAAAACAAAATTCCATTGTTCCCTCAGCAATTTCTCTTTTTGATAAAAGTTTAACTTTCATTTTATTGCTTTTAATTATAAAATAATATAAGTCTAAATTTAAAAAAATCCACAATGAATATTTATGAAAATACATTAGCAAAAATACGAAAATTGTCTGATTTGTTAATCAAAATTGAATACGATAAAAGAAAAATTGAAGAATTTTTAAAAGTTTTAAGTTTTCCTCAAAGAATTATTAAAGTTTTTATTCCTTTAAAAAGAGATAATGATGAAATAGAGATCTTTGAAGGTTATCGAGTTCAGCATAATAATTTTTTAGGACCATATAAAGGAGGAATTAGATATTTTCCCGAAGTTGATGAAAATGAAATTAAAACCTTGGCTTTACTTATGACTTTAAAGTGTTCATTAGTTGGTTTGCCATTGGGTGGTGCTAAAGGAGGAATTAAAGTTGATCCCAAAAATTTATCTGAAACAGAATTAGAAGAACTTTCAAGAGAATATGTAAGAAAAATTTATGATTTTATTGGGCCAGATAAAGACATTCCTGCTCCTGATGTAAATACTAATTCTAAAATTATGGATTGGATGGTGGATGAATATTTACGACATGCGACGTATCAAAATCTACCCGGATTTACACCGGATAATATACCCGGATTAAAACCGGATAAATCCGGTAATCATCCGGGCAATCTATCTGGTGATTATCCGGGTAATACATCCGGTAATCATCCGGGTAATTTATCCGATTTATCCGCTAGATATCCGGGTAACATACAAAAAATTCATCTTTTAAAAGCAACTTTTACTGGAAAATCTATTGAAAATGGAGGAATTGAAGGGAGGGAAGAAGCAACAGGCAAAGGTGGAGAAATTGTTTTAAATAAATTAGTAGAAAAACTAAATTTGAATAAAAAAGAATTGACTGTTGCTATCCAGGGATTTGGTAATGTTGGTTATAATCTTGCAAATTTCTTATATCAAAATGATTATAAAATCGTTGCTCTTTCTGATAGTAAAGGAGGAATTTATAGCGAAAAAGGTTTTAATCCAGAATTAGTGATGGAATATAAAAAAGAAAAAGGAATTATAGGCAAAGATTTAACTAATGAAGAGCTTTTAGAACTTGATGTTGATATTTTAATTCCGGCTGCTTTGGAAAATGTAATAACTAAAGATAATGCTCATAAAATAAAAGCAAAGATAATTTTGGAGATGGCAAATAATCCAATAACTGAAGAAGCAGATGAAATATTAAATCAGAAAGGATTAATTGTTGTTCCTGATATTTTAGCTAATGCTGGAGGAGTTATTGTTTCTTATTTTGAAATGTTACAAAATATGGAAAATAGAAAATGGAGCAGAGAAGAAACTTTTCAAAAATTAGAAGAATATTTAAGCAAAACTTTTGATAAAGTTTGGGAGTTATCTCAAAAATATGAAATATCATTGAGAAATTCAGCGCTATTGATGGCTCTTAATAGACTATTAGAAAAATTTTAAAAACTTGACATTTATAAAATTATTATATTTTTATAAAATAATTATATAGTATAATTAAATTAATTAAATAATCGAGAATTTAAAAAAAATCAACTATAAAAAAATATGAAGAAAATATCAATTTTTCTAATTTTAGGAATATTAATTTTAAGTCAAATTGTTTGGGCGCAGGAACAGGAAAATATATCGCAACGATTAGTATCAGGTGGATCGGCAACTGGCTATACTAATAAAGTAGGTCTCCTTCCCACTAGTCCATTTTATTTTGCTAAAGAATGGTGGCGAGGTATTAAGCTTTTCTTTACTTTTGATCCAGTTAAAAAAGTAGATTTAGAATCACAAATTGCTGATGAAAAATTAGTTGAATTAGTTAAAGTATATGAAACATCAAAAAGCAAAGAAGCTTTACAAAAAGCAGTTCAAAATTACGTTAAATCACAAGAAAGATTGGCAAATAGAATTAAAAATTTAGAAGTTAATCCAAAGGTTGAAGAATTAATTACTAAAATTACTGAAAGAAACACTCGTCACTTAATCTTATTTGATGAATTGATCGCTAAAGAGCGTGACAAACTTATAATAGATGACATTATTCCAGCAAGACAAGCTTCTGATGCTGTAACTGCTAATCAAGTTGATAAATCTTGGAGAGCAGCTCAAGCAGGAATCGAGAATGCTTTAAATAATTTACCTTATGAAGAAGGAATAAAAGAACTAAAAGCCTTAGAAGTTTTAACTAGAATTGAAGAAAAACTACCAGAAGAAGCTAAAAAAGGAATTGAAACAGCAAAAGAAAATATTGAAAAGAGATTGATTGAAGAAGGAAAAATTCAAAGCGCTCAAAATTGGCAAGCTGCTAAATCTTCAGAAAATTGGTATGAGATTAACGGAGTACCAGTAGAAAAGCAAGCAATCGGAAAAGTAATTAAAGAATTAGAAGAAAAAACAAAAACACCATTACCAGTTTCTCAAAGACCAATTATTGTTGATTCAGAAATAAAAATTGAAGCAATCAAAGAACTAAAAACAAAACTTCAAGAAGCAAAAACAGTAACTCAAACAGAACCAATTGAAATTCCATTAAGAACATTACCTGTACCGACATATACTGAACCCACAGAACCTAGAACTCCCTTGAGAAAAACTCCTCCAATAAGATCAACCTCTATTCCGAGTGATGAAGATTTACTTAAGGCAAAACCAGCAACCCAAACAGAACCAATCCCTCTTGAAAAACAAGAAAGAGAGTCAATTTTTTGCACCCAAGAATGGAATCCTGTTTGCGGCACTGATGGCAAAACTTATTCCAATGAATGTATGGCAAAAGCTGCTGGAGTAGATATATCTTATAAAGGAGAGTGTCGAATTAGGGAAACTTTGCCATTGAGGCAATATTAAAAATGACTGAAAAAAAAGAACTAATTAAAAATATTTATCTTTATTTAGCGACGCTTATTGGTTTAACCTTAATAATTGTTGGTTCTGTTCAGTTGATTGATTTGGGGTTAAAAACTTTTATTTTTAAAAAAGCTGAGGAAGTAATTGTTTATCCTGTATATCCAAAACCAGTTGGACCCGAAGGTAAAGAACTAACCGAAGAAGAAATTAAAAAACAACAAGAAGAGCAAAGGCAATTTGAAATAAAGCAAAGAGAAATTGAAAAACAAAGAAAAGCTGCTAATTCTTTAGCAATGTTAATTGTCGGCATCCCAATTTTCTTCTATCATTTAAAATTAACAAAGAGGAATGACGAAACTAAAAATTGATCAACCAGCACCGGATTTTAAATTAAAAGATCAAAATGGTGATTTTCATAGACTTTCAGATTATAAAGGTAAATGGGTTTTAGTTTATTTTTATCCAAAGGATAATACTCCTGGTTGTATTAAAGAAGCATGTGCTATTCGGGATAATTTTCCAGCATTCGAAAAATTAAATATTACTGTTTTAGGAATAAGTAGTGATACAGTTGAATCACATAAAAAATTTGCTCAAAAATATAAATTACCATTCACTTTGCTTGCTGATGATAAAAAAGAGGTTGTTAAAAAATATGGCGTTTGGGGAAAGAAAAAATTTATGGGTATAGAATACGAAGGAATATCAAGAACATCATTTTTAATTAATCCACAAGGTAAAATAGTAAAAATTTATGAAAATGTTAAACCAGCGATTCACGCTAAAGAAGTTTTAGATGACCTAAGCTTGTTAATTAATAAATAGATTTTATTGATTAACTTAATGATATCTTTTAAAAATATAAAATTCAATTATGGATTTATTTGTTCTACCTATAAATCTTATTTATCAACAAATCATTCATTTCGTTTAAAAAACTTAAATAAGAAAAATATTTTAAACACAGTTGAAAAAAATTTAGAAGATTTTATCGAATTACTCAAATTAAGCAAAAAACTCAACTGTGGTATTTTTAGATTGGGCAGTCAATTTATACCTTTTGCCAGTCATCCAAATTTCAATAAAGAATGGCTAAAGGATATTAGAAAGCTGATAAATAATTACTTAGAAGAAATAAAAAAATTTAACATAAGAATTACTATGCATCCTGGACAATATACCATTTTATCAACAGAAAATAAATCTATTGTTAAAAGATCACTAAATGAAATAAAGTATCATTTTTGGCTTTTAGACGAATTGGGATTAGACGAAAATTCGATCGTAGTTATTCATCTCGGTGGTATTTATGGTGATAAAGAAAAAACTAAAAAAATTTTCATAAAGAATATAAAAATAAATAATTGGTTAAAATCAAGATTAGCCATAGAGAACGACGAGAAGTGTTATCACGTTAAAGAATTAATTGAAATTGCCAACGAATTATCTTTGCCTGTTGTTTTTGATTGGTTTCATCATCAACTTAATCACTCTGTTTTTTCTCTAATAGATTTAATTGAAACTTGGGGCAATAGAATTCCAGAGATGCATATTTCTTCCGGATCAAAAATAAATAGATATGGTCATGCTGATTATGTTAATTTCAAAGATTTCTTAAATTTTTTAAATTTTTTGAGCGAAAATTCTAAATCCCAAAAGATAAAGATTGATATTTTATTTGAAGCAAAAAAGAAAGAACTAGCGATAAAAAGATTTATTAATAACTGGAATAAATTTAGATTTTTAGAATGCGCTCAATAGTATTATTTAAAAGGGATTTAAGAACAGAGGATAACAGAGTTTTATATGAAGCTTTTAAAAATTCAAAGGAATTAATACCTATATTTATTTTTAATAAATCAATTTTGAAAGAATTCAATAGTTATAATCAAAAGTTGGGTTTAATCATTGATGGCGTAAAAAAATTATCTGAAAAAATTAATCTATATGTTTTTTATGGCGAAGACGATGAGTTTTTAGAATTTTTATTTCTAAAATATAAACCTGATGCTTTATATACAGCTGAATCTTTTTCTTGGCAAGGCGAAAAGAGAGACAAAAGGATAGAAAAAGTATGTTTAAAATATAGAGTTACTTTTAATAAAATTTTTGATAATTTTTTAGCTGATTTTCGTTTAATTCCATACACTAAAGTTTTTACTCCATTTTACAAAAAGTGGTTAAATTTTATTGATAATCAAGAAGTGAATGTAAATTTGGATGAACTTAATAAGAAAATCTTAAATTTAAACTTAGATAAAATTGACGATTTGTTAATTAAAAATAAAGAGATAGATTACCAAAATAATTTCTGGAATTATGAATTTGGTATTAAAAGATTAAAAGAGTTTAATTTTAAAGATTATGATAAAAATCGAAATTTCCCTTCATTGGATGGAACATCAAAGCTTTCACCTTATATTAGATTTGGTCTAATTTCAGTTAGAAAGATTTATAACTTAACATCAAAATTAAATCAATCTTATGTTCAAGAATTAGCTTGGAGAGAATTTTGGTATCATATTAAACATAATTTTAATTATTTTAATAATTTAGAGTTTCAAGAAAAAAGAAGGAATATAAATTGGAATAATGATTCTAAATTATTAGATAAATTTTTAAATGCTCAAACTGGTTATCCAATCATAGATGCTGGAATTAGACAATTAAAAACTGAAAATTGGATGCATAATCGAGTGAGAATGATTGTTGCTAATTTTTTAACTAAAGATTTATTAATTGATTGGCGAATTGGAGAAAAATTTTTTAAAGACTATTTAATTGATTATGATGAAATAGTTAATGTTGGAAATTGGCAGTGGTGTGCTTCTGTTGGCCCAGATCCACGACCTTTAAGAATTTTTAATCCAATGATACAATCTGAAAAATTTGATCCTGAAGCTAAATATATCAAAACTTATATACCAGAACTAAAAAATCTCGATCCAAAATTAATTCATAATCCACTTAAAAATAAATTACCTTATCATAAACCGATAGTAAATCACTATGAACAAATTAAAAAAATTAAAAATCTATGGATATGATCAAAAGAAATCTTTTATCGAAAATTGTTTTTAAATTTAAATTCTTGATTAAAATTTCCAGATTTCGATTTTGGATATATGAGGCGGGAACATTTTTCATAGGTTATTTAGTAGCAACAAGAAGCTTGGATGACTTCTTAAACCCAAACTTTTTTGTTTTTCTTTTTTACTTTCTTTTCCCAGCGAATCTTTTAATCTACGGAATTAATGATATCTTTGATTATGAAACTGATAAAAATAACCCTAAAAAGGCTGGTTATGAGAAATTACTTTTACCAGAATATCATAAAGAAGTTTATTTTTATATTCTGATTTTTAATCTACCTTTTCTAATATATTCATTTTTAAATCTTAACTTAATCCAAAACCTCTTTTTCTTATTATTTTTATTTTTTGCTATTTTTTATTCTGCCAAGCCAATCAGAGCAAAAACTATACCAATTTTAGATTCATTTTTTTCAGCCAGTCACTATGTTTTCACTGGTATTTTTGGATATTATCTTATAGAAAGAGAAAATATCGACTTTCCAATTTTTGCTTTTGTTTTTGGTATTCTGTGGGCGATGGCAATGCATGCCTATTCAGCTGTTCTAGACATAAAATTTGATAGGGAAGCAAAAGTATCAACTATTGCTACATTTCTTGGCGCTAAAAAAACGATAATTTTATGTCTATTACTTTATCTTTCCTCGTTTTTGATTTTATCTAATATAAAAAAAATCTTTATTTTAGGAGCTGTACCTTATTTAGTTCTAATGATTTTATCTTTAAAAAATTACGATGATAATCAAAAAATAATGAAACTTTACAAGTATTTTCCCTACATTAACACTATTTTGCCGATGCTCTGGTCCATTTATTATATGACGGTTAAGTTCGGAGGATTAAATTTTTAAAATAGGTCCGCCTTTTCTGATGTTTAAAATCTTTTTATAAACAATCTGTCCAGAAACTAATACCATTGGCACCCCAATGCCCGGATAAGTATACTGACCAACATAATATAAATTTTTAACCTTTCTGCTTTTAATTTTTGGTCTAAAAATCGTTTGTTTTAAATTATGAATAACTCCTAAAGCTGTCCCTTCATGAGCATTGTAATCTCTTATAAAATCAAAAGGAGTATATATTCTTTCAAATTCAATCAAATCTTTGATGTCTTTAACTTCAAATTTATCTTCTATGGTTTTGTAAATTTTTTCTTTAAAGATACTTATTGATTTTTTATTCAAGTATTGTCCGCTAGATATTGGAACTAAAATAAAAAGCTGATCTTTATTTTTGGGGGAGACAGTCGGGTCACTTTTTGAAGCTGAACAAATATAAAAAGATGGATCATCTGGAAGATTGTTGTAGTTGAAAATTTGCTTAAAATTCAAATCCCAATCTTTGGAAAAATAAAAATTATGATGAATAAATTGGTCTAATTTTTCTTTAAGTCCTACATAAAGAATAAATCCAGAAGGAGCCAGTTCTAATTTTTTAAAATAATTTTCATCGTAATCTCGATATTTTTCCTCTAATAAATTGATTTGGGTATGAAATAAATCAGCGTTTGAGATAACATAGTCAGCTAAAATAGTTTCGCCGTTCTCTAACAAAACTCCCTTAACCTCATTGTCTTTAACTAAAATTTTCTTAACTGGCGTATTATTGAATAATTTAGCATTGTTTTCTTTTAAAATCTGTAGTAGAGATTCAACAATTTTATAAATTCCTCCAAGTGGATAAAAGACTCCCTGTTTAAATAAAAAATAATTAATAATTCCATACACCGATGGCGCTTTTTTAGGGTCCGTTCCTAAAAATAGAAAATCAAACTCTAATATTTTTAAAATTTTTTCGTTTTTAAATATCTTCCTTAGTTTATTGTGAGCACTAGTAAGAGGATTGGTTTTTAAAAAAATGCTGAAAAATTTTGGATTAACTAATCCGAACAGAGAATTGATGTCATTAAAAATATACTCGTTTTTTATTATCTTATATATCTTTTCTTGTAAATTTATATATTCCTTTATTTTTTTAAAAGAACCCTTTTCTAAATTTTCAAAAGTTTCTCTGTTTATATCTAGTCCAGAATAAATTGCCACACTCGTTTTATCATCAAAAACTATCTTAAATGACGGATCTAGTTTTATGATATTTAAATCTTTGTAAAAATTTTTATTGAACAATTTGAAAAAATCTTCAAAAATATCTTCCATTAAGATCCAAGATGGCCCCATATCAAAAAGATGGCCATTGCCATTAAAAAAATTTACTCTTCCTCCGAAATTTTGATTTTTTTCGAAAATTAAAACCTCAAATCCTTTTTTAGCAAGTAGTGCTCCGGCAGACAATCCACCCACCCCCGAACCGATAATAATTGCTCTTTTCTTTTCCATTGCTATTTAGTATTTGTTGGTGATAAAATTTAATAGTGTTTTTAAAAGACTAGAAAATTTTCTTCTAGTTCTTAATTTATAACTAAAATTAAAAACATCATATTTATTATTCTTTATTTCATCTAAAATTGAACTATATAATTCTGAGGCATATAATACTGGAAAACGAACTTTGGACGGTAAAATTTTTATACCTTGATTTGCTTTTTGATACATATTAAAGTTAATCTCAATTAAATATTTTACTAAATCTTTAAAGTTTTTATTAGAATTAAAATCAAAAAAATCTTTTTCATTAATATTAAATTTAGAGTAGATTTCTTCAGGAATGTAAATTCTGTTTAATCTTAAATCTTCCTTAATATCTCTGATGAAATTTGTTAATTGCATCGCTTCAGCTAAAGCAGCTGCATATTCTTTTAATTCCTCTCTAAAGTAATCAAAAATGTAAAGCATAAAATAACCAACAACTACTGCCGAACCGAATATATATTCTTTTAATTCATCAAATGTTTTAATCCTTACTGGCTTTAAATCATATCTCATACTTCTGATAAATGCTTCAATATATTCCATATCAATATTTTTCTCTTTAACTATTTCATAAAATAAATTTAACTCTTCAAACTTTGATTCTCTTCCGTTTATCACATTTAACCATTCTGATTCCCATTCCTTAAATTTTTCTATTTTCTCTTCCACGGTTAAATTAAAATCATCAACAATATTATCAAGCCGACGAACAAAAGCATATAAAATTATTACCTGATTTCTAATTTTTTTAGGGAAAAATAAGGTGGCATGATAATAATGTTTTCCATAAGAAAACATTACCTTTTTAAGTTTCTGTTCAATTTTTTGATTCATTGCTGTCGTTGATGTATTAAATTTAAAAGATAATCTAAATTATTTTTGAGTTTTTTATTTTTTATTTGATTAATTAAGATTTTTGCCTTTTTATGATTCAGGTTAATTTCATTCTGAATATATTTATCAACTTTATTTTTAAAAATTAATTCATTTAAAAATTTTTTTTCTTGATAGTTTAGCTTTTTATAAAAGAGTTTTTTCATGATTGCCCCATATTTAGTTTTATTTAATAAATAATAGGTAATATAAGTTTTTTGGCCTTCTTTAATATCATTAAATCTATCTTTGTCTTGTTTTGATAAATAATAATCAAATAAATCATCTTGAATTTGAAAAATATTACCAATTAAAAATCCAATTTTTTTTATTTTTTCAATTTCTTTTTTATTTAGATTGCAAAAAATGCTAGCAATAGTCATTGGCCTGACAAAGGTGTAGCTTGCCGTTTTTAGGAGATTTTTATTTTTGATATCATTAATATTTGAATTTAATTTGGGTTCATTGGCTAAATATAAATCTAAAAATTGTCCAACCAAAACTTCATTAATCATGATATAAAATTCATTTTTAATTTGAGGCGGCAGATTTGAGATATGATTATAAAAAATATTAAAAATAATATCGCTTAGTAAAATGCTTACATTATTTGAATAATCTCTTTTATTTTTTGGATTATAAAGTTTTGAATTTTGAAAAATAAATTCATTTAAAGTTAAAATCTCTCTTCTGGTTTTAGCTTTATCCATAACATCATCTTGAATTAGGGCAAATAAATGAATTAATTCTAGGGCAATCATTATTTTGAAACCATTTTGATCAATTTTTTTATTTAAAGATTTTAGAATCAAATAAAAAATAAACGGTCTAAGACGTTTGCCTTCTTTTGCTAAAGAAATGATGTGATCGAAATATAGTTTTAGATCTAGATTTTTAATAAAAACAAAATCCTTTTTCAATTTTTGATTAAGAAATTTAATGAATTTTTTATCAAAATTCTTTTTAAATTTATTAATATTCATCATTGATTTAATAATTTTTTGTTATATTAAATATTTTACCATCCCTTAATTCTATTTTTTCTTTACAGTTATTTGCTATCTTTTCATTATGAGTAACAATAAGAAAAGTCGTTTTTTTAATTTTGTTGATTTTCATGAATAAATTTATAATAATCTCAGTATTTTTTGAATCTAAATTACCCGTTGGTTCATCCGCTAAAACTATTTTCGGTTCATTGATTAAGGCTCTGCAAATTGCAGCTCTTTGTCTTTGCCCCCCAGAAACATAATCCGGATATTTAAATAAAATATCTTCAATGTCAGTAATTTTAGCTAATTCTATTGCTTTACTTTTTGCCTCATTGACATTTTTAATTTTGCTTTTTGAAATATAAAATGGCATTAAAATATTTTCTAGTATATTGAATTCTGGAATTAGGTAATGAAATTGAAATATAAAACCTATTTTTTTGTTTCTAAAATCAGCTAACTCTTTTTGATCTAGATTGTTAATATTTTGATTATCAATGATGATTTCGCCTGAAGTAGGCGAATCAAGGCAGCCAAGCATGTTTAGCAAGGTAGTTTTGCCACTGCCCGATTGACCATAAATACTATAAACATAACCATCTTCTATTTCTAAATTAATATTATCCAGAGCGAGCGTTGGAACCTTGTCTTCATATATTTTGGTTAAATTTTTAACTATTATAATTTTGTTCATAATTTATTTAATATTTTTTTTCAGACACCGACTATGATTTTGGCTGGTTCATATTTTATCGCTTTTCTTGAAGAGATATAACCAGCAAAAATTACAGCAAGTAAATTAAATAAAATTGTAGCAATCAAGAAATTTGTTTTTATTACTAAATTAAATAATGGAATTCCTTCTGGGCTTTTAGTTATGTTAATAAATATATTCAAAAGCAGGAAAGCAAACAAGGTGCCCAAGAATACTCCCAAAAAACCGATTAATAAACTCATAAAAATAAAAATTTTAGCAATTTTATCATTATTCATTCCTAATGCCTTTAAAATTCCAATCTCCTTATATTTTTCAACAACCTTCATATTTAAAATGCTTAAAATTGAAACGGCAATTGAAATTAAAATAAAAAATTGAATAAAAAAACTAGATTGAGATTGTGCTGACAAACCATTTAGAAGTTGTTTGTTTGATTCTTTCCATTCAGTTAATTCATAAGGAAAATTGAAATTATTTGAAATTATTTTTTTGATTTTATCAGATTCAAAAACATTATTAACTTGAAATAAAATAGAGCTATATTCGTTTCTCCTAAAACCCAAAAAATCTTGTGCTTCCTCAATTTTGATAAAAATAGTATTGTCTAAGTTCTGATTTCCGCTTTTGAAGATTCCGACAATCTTAAACGATTTATAATTTCCTAAGTTATTTTTAACAGATATTAGATTGTTAATTTCTAAATTAAGTTTTTCATAAATATTATAACCAATAATAGCTTCTCCATTTTTTAATAAATTAGATTTGCCTTTTAGTAAATTTTCTTCAATTCCATATATATCTTTACCAAAAACATCTTTAAAGCCGATCAATTTTACATTTAAATCATCTTTATTGATAAAGTTATAAGCTAAAACAACTCCTTCAACGGTATAAATTATCTTTTTAAAATTTTCTAATGGATAATTATCTTTAATTTGGTTTAAAATTATTTCTGGATTTTTTATTTTTATATCAACTTTTTCGTTTTCATATGGTTCAATCAGTATATGAGGGCTATATCCAAGTGTTCTTTTTAGTAAATTGGCTTGAGTACTATCAATAATGACAGCTACAAAAATTTGAACTGCAACTCCGATTGAAATTGCTAAAACAATAAAAAAAGTTCTTAAAATTCTGTGAGTTATAAATCTATACGAAATATAAAATTCTAAACTTTTAAACATTGAATTTTTCTAGATTTTTTGTGATCTTTATTAATGATAAAAAAATTAGGATACATTTAAGCTTAACAAAGTTAGACATTGTTTAAATTTTATTTATAAAAAGTTAAAGTTATTGTTTAATTACATCTTTAATCTTAGTTATATTAAAATTTTATATTAAAATTTTTATAATAAAGTAATTATTTATAAAAAATAGCCTAAGATGAAATATTTTAAATATTTTATTATTTTTTTGTTAATATTAATATTGGTTTCTTTTATTTTTGATTCACAAATTGAAAAATTATTTTTTAAACCTCAAATAACTGTAATTCAAAAATTGGAGCAGGGAAAAGCTGATAAGAATTTTGAAATTGTTCTAGAAAATTTAGAAATTATTTGGTCAATTGTTTTTTTAAATGAAAATGAAGTTTTAATCACTGAAAGACCAGGAAGAGTAAAAATTTTTGATTTAAAAGATAAAAAGTTAATTAAGGAATTTCAAATCCTAGAAGTAAAACATATTGGCGAAGGTGGTCTTTTAGGAACAACTTTGCATCCAAATTTCAAAGAAAATAATTTTATTTATTTTTATTATACGACTGTAAAAAATGGAAATTTAATTAATAGAGTAGAAAGATATATTTTGAAAGATTATTCTTTAATTAAAAACAAAATTATTTTAGATGATATTCCAGCCAATCGATTTCATAATGGAGGAAGAATAAAATTTGGCCCTGATGGTTATTTGTATGTTACAACCGGAGATGCTGGTGATTCTCAAAATTCTCAAAATATAAACTCTTTAGCCGGAAAAATTTTAAGAATCAAAGATGATGGTTCAATTCCCAAAGACAATCCGTTTAAAAATCTAGTTTACGCTTATGGAATTAGAAATTCTCAAGGCATTGCTTGGGATAATGAGGGTAATTTATGGTCAATTGACCATGGAAGATCAGGAATTCAAACAGGATTGGATGAAATAAATCTAATTCAAAAAGGTAAAAATTATGGTTGGCCAGTTATTCAAGGAGATGAAAGGAGGGAAGGAATGGAATCTCCAGTTGTTCATTCAGGCTTAGATATTACTTGGGCACCAGCAGATTTAATTCATTATAATAACTCTTTATTCTTTACAGGACTTAGGGGAGAAGGTTTGTATCAATACGATTTGGTTAATAAAAAATTAAGAGTCTATTTCTTTCAAAAATTTGGAAGACTAAGGGCTATCACTTTAGGACCAGATGGTTATTTTTATGTTTCGACTTCCAATAGAGATGGAAGAGGTTATCCAAGGGAAGGTGATGATAAAATAATTAAGATTAATCCTGAAATATTTTTTGACTTTGTAAATTACAATTTAGAAGGCAAAGATTATAAACTTTTAGTCGCTGATGAGTCATTAGAATGGGAAAGAGGATTGATGTTTGCAAGAAAGATGCAGACTAATTCAGACTACATACAGACTAATAGAGAAAATAAATTTGACGGTATGATTTTTATTTTCCCTGATAAACAAATTAGGTCATTTTGGAATAAAAATACTTTTGTTGATTTAGATGTTTATTGGTTAGAAGATGATAAAATTGTTGGCAAAGATTTTTTACCTTCAATTGAAAAAACAAAAGAAATTTATACTCTAATTTCTCCGGCGCCAGTAAATAAAGTAATTGAAATAATAAAATGATTCTAATCAAAAATAAAAAATATTTATTAATAAGCTTTTCTTTAGTTTTTGTTTTTGTTCTATTAATATTTTTATTTGTCAATAATGAAAATAGTAAATTTTTTCGAAATATCTCTCAAAATACTTCAGATATAATTATTTTTAATCCCAAAGAAAATCAAAAAATAAAGTCGCCATTATTAATCCAAGGGGAAGCAAGAGGAACTTGGTTTTTCGAGGCAGAATTTAATGCTGAGCTTTATGATGATGAAAATAATTTATTAGGTAAGGCAATTTTAAGAGCAAAGAGTGATTGGATGACAGAAAATTTTGTTCCTTTTGAAGGTGAATTGAATTTTAAACAACCAAAAACTAAGATTGGTAAATTATTATTTTTATCAGCTAATCCAAGCGGAATAGCAGAATATCAAAAAATTTATGTAGTTCCTGTTAAATTTGAGGAAATTAAATATCAGAAAGTTTTACTTTATTATTATAATCCAGAAAAAGATAAGGATGAAAAAGGAAATATAAAATGCTCAGAAGATGGCTTGGTTTCGATTGAAAGAGAAATTCCCTTGACCAAAACTCCAATCCAAGATACAATTGAACTTTTATTAAAAGGTAGAGAAAATTTCAGTCAACAAGAAATAGATATGAATATAGATACAGAATTTCCTCTATCTGGATTTAAATTAAAGTCAACTAATTTAAAACCAGATGGTACTTTGATTTTAGAATTTGACGATACCTATAATCAAACTATAGGTGGTTCTTGTCGGACTAAAATTTTATGGCTTCAAATTGAAAAAACAGCAAAACAATTTAGCCAGGTTAAAAGTGTAGAATTTAAGCCTGAATATCTTTTTCAGCCTTAATTCTTACTTTTCAGAAAAGTATGATATACTTTAATTATGATTAAGAAGGATTTTAAAAAATTTGAAAAGAAATTTTATGGTTCAACGATTATTGGTGAAAGAGGACAAATTGTTATTCCTAAAGAAGCAAGAGATGATTTAAAACTTAAAAAAGGAGATAAAATTTTAGTTTTTGGAATGAAAGAAATGATAACTTTAATGAAATTTTCTGAAGTCAAAAAAATAATGTCGTATTTAGAAAAACATCTGGAAGATCTTAGAAAAATCTTAAAACAAAAATGAAAGAGCGGATTATAAAATTTTTGAAAAATAAGAAAATAATATTTTTATTAATTTTTTTAATAGGAGGAGCAAGTTATTTTGGTTATTCAAAATTTAAAAGAAATCAGGTCAGCGAAGGTTATATTTTAGCTCAAGTTAAAAGAGGCTCAGTTCAAAAAATTGTAACCGGAACCGGTTATGTCACAACTACTGATGCTTTTGAGATAAAACCTTCTGATTCAGGAAAAATTTCTAATATTTATGTTGGTGAAGGAGAGTATGTAAATAAAGGTATGCTTCTTTTTGCTTTAGATGATTCAGACATCAAAAGACAAATCAGAGATTTAGAATTAGATATTGAAAGCTCAAAATTAAACCTTCAAAAAACCAAAGATGATTATCAAAGGATTTTAAGAGGCGATGATTTAAGAAAAAATTACGAAAGCCTGCTTAAAAATTTAAATGATATTTTTGTTAGTTACCCTGATGATTTAGAAAAAATAAGAAAGGTTTATTTTGAAAAAGAGCTTGATAATTTAAAACACAACCTTGATTATTATCTTTATTACTTTCCTGGGGTCAAAATTACATCTGATGTTTCTCAAAAAATCTATAACAATTTAAAGACAAATTTTTTATTAATTTCCCAAAGACTCCAAGAAGCAAAATTTAATAACCAAAATATTGATTATTCTTTAATTAAAGATTCCTATGATTTTCTTTTGCAGACTCAAGATTTTATTAAATCAGGATTAGATTTAATAAGAAGATTAAAAGAAGATTTGAGCTTACAACAATCTTACCATACTAAACAAGAAATTATTGATAGACATTATAATGATCTAAATTTAGTCTATAGTAAATATGCAGACCATCTTAACAATCTTTCTTCTTTGGTTAATGCTTTAAATTCCTATCAAGACTCACTCAAACAAAAAGAATATGATATTCAATCCTTGGAGCTTTCAATTAAACAGAAAGAAAATAAACTTGAAGATTTAAGAGATGACTTAAAAGATTATTATATTTATGCTCCAATAAGCGGAATAATGCAAGATGTGAATGTAAAAACAAATGATTCTGTATCTTCTAATTCTGTTTTAGCTAAGCTTCTTTCAAATGAAAAAACAATTGAAGTTTCTTTAAACGAGATAGATGCTGCTGAAGTTAAGGTTGGTCAAGATGCGATTATAACTTTTGATGCTTTACCTGAGCTGGAATTAAAAGGTAAAGTTTTTTATATTTCACCAGTTGGAGAAGTAGAACAGGGAGTTGTAAATTATTTAGTTAAGGTTAGTCTGGAGGATAATTCAGAAGTCAAAATTGGTATGACTGCCAATGTTGAAATTATCACCCAATCAAAAGAAAATGTTTTAATAATACCAAATTCAGCAATTAAAAATTTTGAAAGTAGAAATTATGTTGAAGTTCCTGATGATAAAGAAAATCTAAGAGAGATACATGACAGACCTATTAAATTAACTTATCCCTTAAAAAGAGTATTTATTCAAAAAGGTATTTCTGATAGCAACAATACTGAAGTTATAGAAGGCTTAAAAGAAGGAGACATTATTGTTGTTAGAAAAATTGAAAATAATTTTGATAATAAACAATCACAAGGACTTTTTCAAAGATTTTTACCTAATCCAAGACAATTTGCTCCTCAGTCAAGACCTCAAAACATTCAAAGATAATTTCAATGATAATGGTTGAGCTTAAAAATATAAACAAAATTTATAAGACAGGTGAGATTGAAACTATTGCTTTAAAAAACATAAACTTAAAAATCAATAAAGGTGAATTTGTCTCAATTATGGGACCTTCTGGTTCAGGAAAATCAACTCTTATGCATATTATAGGGCTTTTGGATAGACCAACAAGTGGAACTTATATTTTAGATGGACAAGATATTTCTAAGTTAAATGATGATGAGCTGGCAAGATTAAGAAGTAAAAAAATAGGGTTTGTATTTCAAGCATTCTTTCTACTTCCAAGAAAAAATGTTTTAGAAAATGTTAGTCTGCCTTCAATTTATTCTGAAATACCAATTAACATAAGAAAAGAGAAAGCTATTGAATGTTTAAAAGCATCCGCCTTTCCTTTAAATTTTATTTATCACTATCCTAATCAGCTTTCAGGAGGAATGATGCAAAGAGTTGCTATTGCTCGGGCACTAATGAATGATCCAGAGATTATTTTAGCTGATGAACCTACTGGAAATTTGGATACAAAAACCGGTGAAATAGTTTTACATACTTTTCAAAAATTGAATCTTGAAAAAGGAATAACCATTGTTTTGATCACACACGAAGAATATGTCGCTGAACATGCAGAAAAAATAATTAGAATAAGAGATGGTGAGATAATAAACGAAGAAAAAGTTAAAAATAGAAAAATTTTATATCACAATAATGAAAACAATTGATTTAATCCAAGAATCTTTTAATTCATTAAAAAGTAATAAGTTAAGAACAGGCCTTACGATTTTGGGAATTGTTATTGGTATTGCTGCTGTTATTTCGATGGTTTCTTTGGGTGAAGGTTCAAAAATTAGTATTCAAAAGAGCATTGAAAGTTTAGGTTCAAATAATTTAATTGTTTTTCCTGGTATTGTTCAGCCAGGGAGAGGTTTTATTTCAAGCGGAAGGGGTGAGGCTCAGGTCTTAAAAAAAGATGATGTTAAAGAAATTAAAAAAATTGACAATATTGTTGCAATTTCTCCTGAGGTTCAAAGAAGGTTTCAGGTTGTTGCCGAAACTGGGAATAATAGAAACACAACAATTTTGGGAGTTGATGTAGATTTTTTTACAGTCAGAAATATGGAAATAGAAAATGGAAATTTATTTACTGATGAGCAAATAAGAAGTTATTCAAAATTTGCAATTTTGGGCAATCAAATTGCCAAAGATTTATTTGGCGATGTTGATCCTCTTGGTAAAAAAATTAAAATTAAAAATTTAACATTTAGAGTAATTGGAGTTTTGAAGGCCAAGGGTTCGACTGGTTTTGTAAGTTATGATGATTTTGTAATGATTCCCTATACAGTTGCCCAAAAACAATTAGCTGGAACAGAATATTTTAATTCAATTGCGGTTAAGGTCGATTCTAAAGAAAATATTGAAAAAGTAAGAGAAGAAATTACAAATAGACTTACAATTTTGCACCGAGTTGATGAACCCGATTTTACTGTTTTTTCTCAAGAAGATATTTTAAGCACCCTAACTTCAATCATCAACACTTTTACAATTTTTCTTTCTTTTATTGCTGGTGTGTCACTTTTGGTTGGTGGAATAGGAATTATGAATATGATGCTAACAAGCGTTACCGAAAGAACAAAAGAAATAGGGCTAAGAAAAGCTGTTGGAGCAAAAAACAGAGATATCTTAAATCAAATTTTATTAGAATCAACTTTTATTACTTTAATTGGAGGGATTTTGGGAATTATGTTGGGAATTTTAATTTCTTATGGGGTTAGTAAATTTGCCAATCTTACAACTTATATTTCTCTAAAGGCAATTTTAATTTCAGTAATTGTTTCAACGTTGATTGGTTTGATTTTTGGGCTTTATCCAGCAAAAAGAGCAAGCAATTTAGACCCAATTGTTGCTTTAAGATATGAATAGGTTTATTGAAAATCAAAACAATTTTAGGGGTATGGTATAATAATAAAATATAAAGTATAATTAATAATAAATATAAATGAAATAATATGATAAAAATTTTAAAAAATTTTAATAATGTAAAGGGAGATAGTTTAATTAATACTGTTTAAAGGTTTTTTACCATGCCTAAAAGGATTGACAAAAATAAAAAAAAATGTTATAATGAACTCAGAACCCTAAAAAAGGAGGTGAATGCCATGCAGTACAAGGTTGAGTTGCTGACAGGCATCAGGCCCACTGGCGACTTGACCGTCGCTAACTACCTGGGGGCGGTTGCGCCCATTATTGAACTTCAGGCACAGGGCGTGTCTCCGGTGGTTTTCGTTGCTGATCTTCATGCGATCACTGACAATGAACCGGCTACTGTAAGGCAGTACATCTACAGAGTCGTAGCTGACTATATCGCGCTTGGAGTGGATCCGCAGAAAGCAAGAATCTATCTCCAGTCTGATATAGCAGGAGAGGTAACCACGCTTACCGCGCTTCTGGCCAGGCTTGTCTCTGTGGCTGAACTCTTGAGGGTACCAACTCTCAAGGATAAGCTTAAGAACAGCGCACGGCCGGAAACAGCAAACGCTCTTCTACTTCTCTACCCGGTCATGATGGCTGCTGACATTTTACTCAACAGAGCCAAAAAGGTTCCGGTCGGAGAAGATCAGCTCGCTCACATGGAGGTCACACGCCTACTCGCCCGCAGGTTCAACAAGAGGTATGGGGAGATTTTCCCAATTCCCCAGGTATTACAGGTCAAGTCACTTCGTATCCTTTCCCTTCGGGGGAGAGGCAAGATGAGCAAGACCAATCCCGGCGGTGCCATCTTCTTGACGGATGATGCCAAGACGGTTGCCAGCAAGATCAAGGCGGCTGAGACCGCTTTCGAGGGAGTGATGAACGAGAAACTGGAAAGTCTTATCTTGATTGCCAAGGGGTTGGCAAAAACCGGATCTGAACGCGATGAGGTTGATGCCATTATCGAGGCGCACAAGAAAGGCAAACCAGTGATGGGTCAGTTCAAGCAGATTCTGACCCGTATTGTTCAGAATTTCCTCGAGGAGTTTCAGTCCAAAAGAGCCGAGATCACGCGGGATCCGTCGTATATTCAGTCCGTTCTGGAAGAGGGCGCCAAGGTGGCAAGAGAAAATGCCATCGAAACTCTTGCCGAGGTCAGGAGGGTCATGCAAATCGGTCCATAGGCTGGGGCCATTATAATAAAAATAGCCCCAGCCTTTTTTATAGCCATGAAAAGACACATAAAAAAACAAAAAATACCAAAAGAATTACAACACTTAGCCCCATTTTTTCACGACGTTGATTTGGGTAATGGTTTTAATACGGCACCAGAGATTTACAGAATGAGAGATGCAATTAATCTTTTCTTTCCACCCCTTTTGAAATTATTCGGGGGCTCTCTCAGAAACTTGAGAATTTTAGATGTCGGTTGTAATTGCGGCGGATTCTCCTTTGAAGCAAGTAAATATGGCCCAAAAGAAGTAATAGGTATTGATTCGAACAATAAGAATATAGAGCAAGCTAACGCTATTAAGAAATATCTAGGGGTAAAAAACGTCAAATTCTTAAACCTCACCGCTGAAGAAATCAATGAAAGGGATCTCGGAAAATTTGACATCACAATTCTTGCAGGAATACTTTACCATTTAGAAGATCCTATTGGTGTGATGAGAAGAATCTCTAAAGTGACAACTTCAACCATTCTAGTTGATTCTCATGTTCATTATAGTTCTGACCAAAGTGAAGATATTCCTTCGTGGTGGATGTTAAATGATATGGACGAAAATGATTTTGAAGGTTTATTTGTGGGTGACAAAATACTGTCTATTAAAAACTATTTAGAATTTGAAAAAAAAACAAAAATTAATTACAGTAAGTTACAAAATCAGTTTACTCCTTCTCCTCACACCGAAAGAGATTTGGAGTTTATTAAAAATTATATTCCACACCCTCCAAAAACGATATCGGAACGATACAATATCGGTGCTTCAAGTAAGGGCGGTTTAGTTTTAATCCCAAACAAAAAGGCACTTTTTAAACTAGTAAGATATTTCGGTTTTGAGGATATTTTAGAAATAATACCTCACCGATTTTCTGCAATACCATACAAAATGAAATATCGTGTTGCTTTTTTTGCGATGAAACGAAACAAAAACGGTCCATTCCCCATCTCTGAATACCAAAAACAAATAGAGGACTAATTAGAATTAAAGAAGTGCTTTTTGAACTATTAATTTCAGCTCTATCTCATTTTTTTCTATTAAAACATAAATTACAGGAGATTGTTTGTCAGAGATAATTAAACTTGGTTCCTTTTCCAATATTTCATATTTTTTAGAATCTAAAGCCATTTTTTTTATTTCCTCAGCAGTTTTGAACCCATCTGTTTTATTCTCTTTCTTTATACTTCTTTCTGCAAAATTAGCCAATCTTCTAATGAATTGATCATTCGGTTTTATTTGTGGAATTATAAGCGAATAAAAATATAAGAAGAGAAAGGCGAGCCAATTTGGAAATATTTGTTTAGGAATACTGCGGTTACTTTCTGGAAGAAGATTTTTGACAATTTCACCAAAGGTCAATTCTCCATTTGTCACATAAACTTCAATTGGTTTAAATCTTTGTTGTTTAATTTTAGTCTCCTCAATAAGATGATAGATAACTTCTGCTAGATCATCTACGTCTATTACGCTTACTTTAAAACCAAAAAACCATCTGTGGGAGAATTTAAGTTTCTGCCATAATATCGGGGCAACTGATTTCATCTTTTGTTCACCTCTACCTTTGATGTACTCAGCTATAAAATGAAAATCGCACAAGTTACTTTTCTTAATTTCTTGGTACGCAACTTTTTTGGCATATTCATAAGGAGATAGATTTGTATTACTTCTTTTTTCTACAACAGAACCCATATTTACAAAAATAGTGCTTTTATTTTGAGATTTTATATATCTAACCAGGGTGAAGATACTCACTAAGGTATTAATGTTGGATTTCAAAATCTCCTCTGCTGACTTTGATGTTTCACCGACAAAATTGATAACTCGCAATATAGAAAAAATTGGTATATTTATTTCTCTCAATAATCGAGACCAATTATCTGGTTCGGACCATTTTTTTTCAGATAAATCAACATCGAGAGCAAACAATAAAAGATTAGCTGATAAAAAGTTTTCCAGGGAATTTTCATCAAAACCGTGCGACAATAATTTATTTTTTGCCTCAGCTAAATTTCTACTTCTTGTTGGAATAACAACTCGCCATTTATTTTTTAAATATTTTTCTGTTACAGCCCTACCCACAAACCCAGTTCCACCTAAAATGATAACAGTTTTATGCTCATCCATAAATTTATTTAAAAAGCGAATCTACTTTAAACCTATACTTTTTATTTTCTGTTTTATCCCACAACTTTTTCAAACTGAGAAAGTATTGAAGATAATCCTTTTTGAATTTTAACCATTCATTGCCGCCTTTTTTAAAAGCCTTGTTTGCTTTCATAATTTTTTTCAAATCCCAGTCAGAAACTAAATTAATCATTTGGAGAATAATTTTCTCGTCCCTTGGATCACACCTTAAAATTTTTTGTTCTAATTCTTCTGGAGAATCATCAAGATTTATAGAGGATTCCGGAATGCTCTTTGACATTTTCGGAAAACCATTTAAACCCTCAATAAGATGACCGAACGCCGCCGCAACCAAAGTATTTTCTGATATGAATTGCTTCGGATAATCCCTGTTAAATCTTTGTATTACTAAATTTGCTAGTTTAGGAAAATAATACTCCTCGATACCTACAAAAACCAATATCCTTTCTTTCTTCTTTAAAATAGCAGGAAGGAGAATATCAGCAACTGTAAAATTGGCATCAATAAAAGTAGGAAAATCCTTGCCCTGGATGCCTAATTTTTTATATAAATTTGTAGTTACTTCTTCGTTTTCTAGAAAATCTTTAATGGTTAACACCTTGGAGGTTAAACTTGATGCTACCAGTAGATTAAAGTTGTTATGAGTTCTTAATTCTCCTTTAAACCCTAAAGAACGAATAAATTTGGCAAATCTTTCTGTAAGGTATTCGATCTTATCCAACGCAATATTTCTTGAGTTGAATGCACCTAAATTAGAGATAATAATTGTAGAATCAATACCTGTTTTTTTCTCAAAAAATACTGCTCTTAAAATTATTGAAAGAGTGCCTGCTGTTGGAGCATTAGTCGGTCCGAAACCTGTTACAAAATGTTGTTTTGATCTAGGAACTTCGTTAAATTTATTTAGATTATAATGACAGGAAAACTTATTTTTCAAAAAGCTAACATCAGAGAGCGGTCCAATGGCAACAGATTTGCCTATGGGAGAGTAGCCTTCTTTTAGAATAATATTTTGCACAAAATTCTGATCCATCTTCGCCTCTTTCAGAGCGTGATTTAGGTTTTCTTTAGGAATTTGCGCCTTAAATAAAGGAAGTTTTTTATGTTTTTTCATAGTGGGCTTCACTAAAATAACGACTGGCAAATTTATCTATATAAACCTTGTGATACCAAAATACAATAAAAATTGTAATCACAGCAGTAGCAAGACCGATCAGGAATTTATCCAAGGTAAAAACGATAAATAAAAAAGCAATAAATATATTATGAAATTGAGCAATAATACGACTGATAATTTCTTTATTCAAAAGCATAAGTATAATTATCAGAAACATGGATACACCAGAGATTATATTTTTACCTGTATCTATTTTCATTAATGTAATTATTAGTAGAATAAATACGATAAAGAACGCTATTAAAACAGAATGTACAAGAAGGTTTGTTTTGGAACTTCTGAAAAATTCAGAATGAGGTTTTGGTAAAAGCTTATTTTTTGCAATAAATAGTGATTCATATTTCCGCCATTGAATAACCATATAAGTTGAGTAAAAAAATAGGGTAAACAAAATTAGAAGAACTGTTTTATTGAGACTAATACTCAAACCATAAAATATTGTTAAAGATCTTAGTGGATACGCTATAGCAACGGTAAATATAGACAAAAGGGCAGAGAGTTTTTTAGCAAAATAGTCATAAAAAAGTTGTAGCGCTATAAACAGTATTGCGAGGTAGCCTAATTTCATATTAAGTATGAAAGCAATTGTAGTCCCTAACACAAATCTTGATAATGCCACAGTTAAAATTAAAGATTTGTTTGCTTCGTTTACTGGACGCTGCCAGTGGTGATGTCTTTGCTGGTCTTCTTTGTAATCTGCTATATCGTTTAGCTGGTAACGAGATGGATTTATTACAAATTCAAATAAACTAAAAATAACGATAAACAGCAGAAAATTACGAATATAGTTTGAGTCGATGGTTAATGAATATAAGAACGGGATAAAATAAACATAGGATTTGAAGATAATACTTTGTATTCCTTTTGGTAGAATAAGATAATTTATTAAATTCTTTTGCATATTAGATATTCGCTAGGCTACTGAATCTTTGTTTGTCGCCGTCAGAATGAACGACCAAATCTTCAAGAACCTTAATTCCGAGACCGGAGTTAATAGTCTCTAGTGCCAGCGCAGCTCCGGTTTTTAAATTGTCAACCACTTCTAATCCAAAAAGGTTCAAAGCGACTTCCATTGCTACTGTTTGCTTAAGTGCTTTATCACCCCTGCCAATCAAAATTTTAATAAATTCATTAAGATTCTCCCTTTGATTCTGTGTAGTCTCTACATACTTGAATGGTATGAAATCAAACCCAAAATCTTCCGGGGCTATCTCTCTAATAGTTATCTTATTCTTAATAATTTGAGCAACTTCGGTATTGGCTGCTATTGAGACTTGATCGATCACTGGCATGCCATGCGGATCCTTCCCTTGTAGTACAAGAATATTTTTAGTGGGGTACAACCTATTCAAAATAGCCAAACACAATTGCGTTGACCCCCTTGTTAAACCATAATTGATCAAATCAGCATCAACCGGATTTACTATAGCCGCCCCGCCTACTAATCCAGCAAAAACCTGCACATTGTACAAACGGCCATCATACACATGATTTAATCTGGGAACAATCGCGTTTATATCAAATATGCCAAGTTTTGTTGTTAACGAAATCTCAGCCATCTTATGGATCGGCAAATTTAGATTTACTCCGGCAAGTTCAAAAATGTCGCTCGATCCAGTTATACTGGAAGTCGCTCTGGATGTGGTTTTTTCTACCACGATATTTTCTCTAATCTTTTTGCCGGTCGCTGCTGTAATAATAGCGGCCATTGAGCTTAAATTGAGTAATTTAATCTCTTTTTTGCCACTACCAGCCATATTAATTATTTTTATTCCTTGGTCTCCATTTATAATATTTATCTTTTTATGAATGTTAAAATTGTCTAATGAAAAAGCTGATTCGATCAAAGCTAGCCCATACTCTATAGCTATATTAAAATTTTTAGGATTATTCATAAAAGGCCACAGTGCCCCGTAAAAACACCCCATCAAGATATCCCTTATGGTTCCATCACTGTCTGGGATTTTAAGAATATCCAGAAATGTATTGGCTATCTCAGTAGGATTTAATATATTTCCTCTCAAGATATGAAGACATTTTTCAAAACTACTATATGTTTTAAGTTTGTTAAGATTCTTTTTAGGAAAATCTTTATATTTTCTAAAATAATATACTATCAAAATTCCCTTATACACGTTGAGATTTTTATCTGAGTTCTCTATACAATTTATCGCATTAATAATTTTCGAAGCAGTAAAACTTTCGCCATCCGCTATTTTTTCGGTTAACTTAATAATACTGTTTATTGTTTTGTCCATTTTAATATTTAATAACATTAAACCAGATTTTCGTAAGATTTTAATAAAAATTTATTTTTATAGAAATTTTATTGTAAATATAGTCATATTCATAAAGAATTTTTTGTTATAATATAGATAAGTTTTAATAGTTTTACGACTAAAATTACGAACAGGCTTCTCCACCAAAATCGGGCTACACACGCTTCTTATAATCCTGATGTTAGACGTAATTCTCTCTGTCTCGCTTAAATAAATAGTTTTATAAAATTCAAAATTTTAATTACTATTATGGAACCAAAAAAGGATGCTTACGGCCAAGAAATATGGGCTTTTTTTCAAGGTAAAGAATCTTATGAAATTATTGAAAGAGATGATGGATTCGTTGATTTATCTGGCGGTCCGTCTGTTTATTTTGCTGATTTTGAGAAATGGCCAAAACATGAGAAAGAAGCAATAAAATTTGTAAAAGGCAAAGTTCTTGATGTTGGTGCTGGGGCTGGAAGAGTTTCGCTTTATTTGCAGAAAAGAGGTTTTGATGTTCTTGCTATTGATAATTCCCCTCTGGCAATAAAAATTTGTAAAAGAAGAGGAATCAAGAAAGCAAAAGTTTTACCTTTTGAAAAAATTGAAAAATTAAGGCCTGTTGTTTTTGATACTGTAATTATGTTTGGTAATAATTTTGGTTTATTTGGAAATCCTAAAAAAGCAAGAAAGTTATTAAAGAAGCTCTCCAAATTAACAACTCAAAAAGCTTTGATAATTGCTGAAAGCAATGACCCTTACAAAACAAAAGATCCAGCACATCTATCATATCACAAATTCAATCGAAAAAGAGGGAGAATGCCTGGGCAACTTCGTATTAGGATTAGATTTAGAAATTATATTGGAGATTGGTTTGATTATCTAATTGTTTCAAAAAAAGAAATGAAAGAAATTCTTAAAGATACTGGTTGGAGAATTAAGAAATTTATTGACTCTGAAAAATCATATTACATCGCAATAATTGAAAAAGAATAACACTCGCCCAAGAAAACCTCAGTTCACATTCGTTTACTCCTGACTGATTAGCACGCTCAACAGCGATTAATATGGTTTTATTGCCTTCGGCACTCGCTTCAAATTTCTCCTACGGAGAAACCTCTCTTAATCGCATTGTTTATCCACAACAAATTTTAAGAATTAAAAAAACGACACAAAAAATTTTGTAAAAAACTTTCAACAAACGGCCTAATTTATTGTTTCAACATTGATTGGTTTGATTTTTGGGCTTTATCCAGCAAAAAGAGCAAGCAATTTAGATCCAATTGTTGCTTTAAGGTATGAGTAATGTTGTATAATTAATTTTAAGAAAGTCGTTATTAATTTTTTAAAAAATAAAAATGGCAGGGTTTGATCAATATCATGAACCACCAGAGGAATTATCTTCAGAATTAAGAGATTTTGCCAGGATTATTGCTTCATTGGTTGAGGAGGCAGAAGCTATAAATTGGTATCAACAAAGAATTGCTGTTACTAAAGACCCAGAAGTTAAAGCAATTATGGAACATGCTCAAGAGGAAGAATTTGAACACTTTGCTATTGATTTGGAGTGGCTTACAAGAAAATTACCTAAGTGGAGAGAAGCCTTAAGAGCAATTTTATTTCAAGAGGGTGATATTTTAGAAAATGCAGAAAAATGGGAAAAGAAGCATTAACAAAAATAAACTGGATTATTTTTAGTTTGTTTTGGGTAATAAATGAAACTTTCGTTAATATTTTGAAGAAAGTTGATGTTTATAATATTGATTTCTATCTTGGTTGTTGCGGCAATATAAATTATTGTGTTATTTTTAAGAGTAATTTTTATAAATCTGATAGCAATTTTTATATTTATAAAATAAAGTCGAAATTTTAAATAATAATTAATATTTGACCAAATGGGAAAAAAATCCGTTTATATAGGCTTAATAACTATTCTTATAATTGTGATAGGAGGTTTAGCTTTATTTAAATTAACAAATAAACAATCTCAAACCAACAATAATCAAGCAGTTAGCCAATTTTCGGTACCAAATATACCTGTTAGTGAAGATTTATTAGAAAAATTTATGATTTCTGAGCCAACATCAACTGAATCTATTAATTTCCAACAATTACAGCAAACTTCAACTCAGCCACAAGAAAATCTGTATACATTAGAAGAGGTATCTCAAAATAATTCTAAAGAAAGTTGCTGGACTGTCATTCGAGATAGAGTTTATGATTTAACCGAATGGATTGATAAACACCCGGGTGGGGAAGATAAAGTTTTGTCAATATGTGGTAAAGATGGTACTCAAGTATTTGAAAGAAAACATGGAGGACAAGAAAAACCAGAAGAAGCACTAAAGCGATTTGAAATTGGAAAATTAAGACAATAATGGAAAACTACGGTAAATTAATTTTGCGAGTTGGATTGGGAATTGTTTTCCTTTATTTTGGTATTAGTCAGTTAATTTATCCTCAAAGATGGATTGATTTAATTCCCGAAGTAAAATTTATTTATATGAATGATATTTTTAAGCAAAAGATAGTCTTAATGAATGGTGTTTTTGATTGTCTAATCGGAATTTGTTTTGTTTTAGGCTTGTTCATTAAAATAGTTTCTCTTTTAGCTACCTTGCACCTTATTTCAATTTTTCTTTTTTCTTTGGGTTTTAATCCTTCAGGTTTTCGTGATTTAGGGCTTGCTTTGGCTTCTTTAGCTTTATTCTTTTTAGGAGAAGGTAAATTTAAAATAAGAATTTTTAAAAAATAATGAGTGATTTTCGTTGTGCTTTAAAAGTTTCGTAGTTTGCTTAAAAATTTAAAAAAAGTTTAAGTTATTAAAATTATAACCGTCATAATTTTATTTTATAACTGATTTATAAATTAAAAATCATGTTAAAATAAAAATAATTAATTTTTTTCAAGATAAAATATGTTATTCATTATTTTAGTTTCAGCTATAACTGGTTGTTATATTGCTTATTATATCCACAGATATAAATACCGTAAAAAACCTCTGATTTGCCCCTTGAGGGCCAAATGCGACCCAGTTATTCACAGTGAATATTCTAAATTTTTAGGAATTGAAAATACAATTTTAGGTTTTGCTTATTATGGTTTTATTTTAATTTTTTACCTATTATTTCTAATATTTAGATTTAAAAATTATTTTTTAGAGTTTTTTGTTTTCAATCTATCACTTTTAGCTGTTCTTTTTTCCATTTATTTAACATTTATCCAGCTTTTTAAATTAAAAAAGTTTTGTAGTTGGTGTCTTTTATCCGCTTTATTATGTTTTTTGATCTTTATTAATTCATACTTAATTTATAAAGATACAATAATTAACGCAGCGATTAAGTTACAAAAATTAAGCATCTTTATTCACGCTTTATCTGCTGGAATTGGTTTAGGGATCGTTTCTGTGGTTGATTATCTTTTCTTTAAATTTTTAAAAGATAGAAAGATTGATGATAAAGAAAAATCAATTTTAGATAATTTATCGGATTTTATTTGGTTAATTTTAGCATTAATTATTGTTTCCGGTGTTTTTATTTATTTCTCTGATATGAATAAATATCATAATTCTGTTAAGTTTATGTTTAAAATGATAATTGTTTTGACTATTGTTATTAATGGATTTTTAATGAATTTAATTGTTTCACCTAAATTAATTGAATTTGATTTTCAAAAATTAAATAATTATAAGGAGAAAATTTTTGTCTCAATGGGAGTTATTTCTATTACATCTTGGTTGTTAGCTTTTATTTTGGGTAGGTTAAAAAGTATTCCTTTTACTTTAATGGAGGCTTTAATTTTATATTTAGTGCTTGTAACGATAATTACAATCAGCGGTATTTTTTTTATTAAATCAAAATTAAGAAATTAAAAAACCTCCTCTTATTTAAGAGGAGGTTTTTTAATGTGTTTACTGATTATTTTCTTGCTGAGGTTGATCAGAGGGAGTTTCTTGATGTGTATTGCACTGACAACAATTTTGGCAACCATTACAGATTTGGCATAATGCTTCAGTTAGTTGTTGGCAAGCTTGGCAGACGTTTTGATTTTCCATTTTGGGGTAAATATTAAAATTAACTTCGACCGTGTTTTATTAATTATATCATATTTATAATAAGTTAGTAAAAATTAAAATAAATATTAAATTATAAATAGTGATTAACTGCTACTTAAGCAGCTTATTTCGGAGCAATCTCAATTTTGGGTTGGGCAATTAAAATTCTTCGAAGATATATTGTTATTTAACAATACTAATTTTTATTGCTCAAAAAAACATAAAATTTGGTTACTGGTAGTATATTTGCTTTTTTAGCTTCAATAATTAATTTAGTAAGTATTAGTAAAAGCCTTTTAAGTTATTTTCTTTACTCAAAAATTAACTTAGCTACGTTAATAATTGTCTCAGGCTTAACTTATTCATTAACCTTAATTTTTATTAAATTTTTTAAAATAGAAAATACCAAAAGCTAAGATGAATATGCTACTTTAAAAATCATCTCGCTAAAACAAAATTAATAAAAATAATTCTAATTCATAAGAATAACCCAATTAAAAACAAATTTTATTTGATATAAAACATTCTAACATTCTATAGAATATTGGAATATTGTTTTATATCAAAATCTTCAATATAATTAAATTATGAAAAAGCCTAAACAATTAGAAAGATATTTTAAAGGAGTAGCTAATCATTGGCGAATATCTATTTTGCTTTTAATTGATAAAAACCCAGGACTTTCAGTAGAAGAGATCACTGATGAACTTAATGGAAATTTTAAAAACATTTCTCAACATACTCGCATTTTAGTTCGCGCTGGACTTTTAAACAAAAAATATCAAGGCAGAAACGTAATCCATTTTTTATCTCCCTACGGCAAGAAATTTATTGAATTTATAAAAAATTTCGAATAAACCTCGTTTTTAACTAATAAATACAAGATAAAAATATTCTAACAGTGGCCGTTCGAAAAACGGGAGGATGCGGAGGGTGGGTTGTAGTCTATAGAATGTTAGAATATTGTTTTGTATAAAAGAAATATATTACTAGTGAAGTTTTTAAAAAATTTTTATAATAAAATTATATTAGGTCGTTTTTCGAAATAATTGTCGTTAATTTAAATAATGCAAAGTTTAACAAAGAAAGATATTTTATCCTTATTTATAGTTTTTCTTCTTTTATTATCAGTTGGAGGCTATTTTCTTTATCAAAAACTAACAATCAATAAAAAAATAGAACAAACTAAACAACAGCTTCAACAAATAGAACAAGAAATAGAAAAAACAAAGAAATTCAATGAAGAAGAATATGCTGAAAAAGTATCAAGAGCTTTAGATTTTGAATCTTACATTTCCACCACAACTGACATCCGACTTGAAGGAGTAGAAATAATAGATAAAGGAGACAGAAAATTGGTTATTAATCATGCTGAAGGTTATCAAATAGAGATACCTAAGGAATTGATATTGAATCAAAGTAGGGACACTGAAGCTATTACATTTTGATGATCCTGGAGCTTAATAAGATTTGGAGCACCACGTAACGAGGCAGTGGACAGTGATTTCTATATATATCATGGACTTCGGACGATGGCGAAATTTATAATGAAGAACTAGAAAGCTATCGAGAAAATTCTATGAGCCACTACTACCATCGAGCGAAGGAAGGTTGGACAAGAGATAATATAACCACTTTTAGAGAACGATTAGCGTTCCTTCTAAACATTTCAATTAACAATTATGATTTTTATAAAATCAGATTATCTATAAAAAATATGATCGACAGAGGAGATTGGTATTCTTGAAACTACTTTGGGGATCACGTAGCCTTTAAAAAATAAGAAAATTATCAAAATTATAGCTAACGAAGCTTTAGAAAAATATATTGTGACATTTAAATTTTTAGCAATGAACTATGAAGCAGAGTGCGCGGTTAATTATTTTAATTTACCTTCTTGTCATAATTGTAGGCGTAATTGCTCTTGCCTGGAGGGAAGAAATTATTGAAGCTGTGGATAGAGGTAACTAAAATAATCAGGGCTTAAAACGCCTTCCTATTTATTAACCATTTTAGAAAAAGAGAGTGGATTTACTAAAGATTATGGGAAACAATTTGGGCGATAAAGATAAGCAATATTCAGAGATGTGTAGAGTATTGTGATGTACTTAGAAGTAGACCCAGGCCTATTGAGGGTACAAAATGCTATTCTACAACAGCTCGAACAAGTTGGTGTACAGAGCAATACTCAGCTTTAGAAAAAATAACCTAAAAATTTAGGTCTTAGATATCAACAAAGTTCCTTTTTCTCCAGATTTTGGTATTGGTTACACTCAATTTCAACCTACAACTTGGTTATCTTATCCAGAACTTAAAAATAAAAATCCTTGGAATCTAGAAGATTCATTATATGCTGCAGCTTTGAAACTTATTTAAAGATGGAATTCAATGAGAATGAAGAGCGTCGGCTATAATAAAATACAATGGTGATACAAACCGGCGAATATTCATGATGATTATAAGTCTAAAAAACAAGACTGGGAGCAAATACTTCAAGATACTATCTTTGTTTATGATTGTTCAACTAATAATTATTCTTGTGCTCTTTCAGTAATTAAAGATAGATTTCTTCAATGTACAGAAAACAATTGGTCAATTAAACAAAAGAAAGAATGTCTTAAAACAGAAGTAGCTAAACAAAAACAAACAAAATTAGCTAATCTTGAAAAACAAAAACAAACTTTAGAAATAAGACTTATAGCCTTAGGTTACAAAGAATCAACACCCCCATATTTAGGTCAAATTTTTTCTCAACCAACTTCAACTTCAATCTCAAAACTTCAATTAAATATTCAACCACAAACTCAAACTCAAACAATAACCTATAAAGAAGAAAAGAAAGAAAATATTATCACTTACACAGAAGAAAAAAGAGAAATAAACAAATTTACGACGTACGAAATCGTAAGATTACCAACAACTACAGATAGAACAAATCAAATTAAAATTCAAACCTCAACTCAAACAACAACATCTTTAAGACAACAAATAGTACCAACAACAATGAATAATTTAACTTATATAGGAGGTGGAGCAGATATAAGAACTTCAAATTCTTTTTCTCAACTAAAAGATCCTTGTGAAAATTACAAAAACAAACAATATCCTAATATCTTAATATCTGAAATTCAATCTGAATCAGCTTCAAGTACTGATGACGAATATATTGAACTTTACAATCCAAACAACGAAGAAATAGACTTAACCTGCTGGAAATTAGAAAAATATTCTTCAAAAAATCCTGATTCAACCTCAACTCCTAATCTCTATACTTTAATTCCTCAATCAAAATTTCAAGGCAAAATCAAACCCTATTCATTCTTTTTAATTTCAGCTGAAGAATTTAAAGATAACTATCAAGCAGACCTAACTTATGCTCAAAGCTATTCAATATCTAAAAATAATACAATTATTTTAAGAAAACCAAATGGAGAAATATCAGATTTAGTTGGTTATGGAGACAACAAAGAAAAAATCTATCAATCTGAAATAGAACCATTTATTTCTTTAAATTTTGAAAATAAATCAATTCAAAGAAAAAATTTACAAGACACAGACAATAACTCACAAGACTTTTGGTTAAGAAATCCTAACCCTGAAAATTCAAAATCAATATCAAGAAAACTAAGAGAAGACTTTATTGATCTTTCGCAAGTAAAAATAGATAATTTTATTGTTGAAATTACATCAACTGAAGAATCTATATATTTAAATATTACTTTCCAAGAGCCATTATTAAATCTATCTTCAACAAATTATTTCTACGATCTTTTAATCTCAACTTCAACTAATTTTTCAACTTTTAAATTAGAAGACTTTGGTACTTCATCAACATTTCCTCAACCACAATTTAATAATTCAACTACAACCTTATTTTTTGAAATAAATAAATGTCCTACAACTTCAACAATCTATTATTTTGCCTTATTTTTAAAAGACAAATTAGATGAAGAAAACTATACTTTTTCAACTTCTTCAACAGATTTGCCCCAAGATCTATGCAACCCCCAAGAACCAATTCTAATTCAAAACATTTCAACAGCCACACCTTCAACAGGAAAAATTTTATTTTCTGAAATTTATATCAAAGAAGGCACATCAACTGGTGAATATATTGAACTTTATAATCCTAATGACTTTAATATTGATTTAACAGATTGGAGAATTGAAAGAATAAAAAGCACAGGTTCATCAACAACAATTATTCCTTCATCAAAATTTAAAGGTATTATTCCTGCTTTTTCTTATTTTCTATTAGTCAACAACAATACTTCTTTAGAAATGACAACTCAGTCAGATTTTATTTATGCCAAATCCCATAATTTAGCTAAAAATAATGGTTTAATATTATATGACAAAGATAATAATCAAATAGACTATGTTTGTTGGGGAAATATTACTAATTTTAATGATTGTGTCGCCAACCCAACTTCAACATCTTTATCTTTGCAAAGAAAGAAAACATCAACCTCATCATCTGAGACAATAATTAATCAAAATTTAGGCAATGCTTATTCAACTAATAATCCTTCAAATGATTTTGTTTATGCTCCTTTAAATCCAGAAAATTCATTAATCACTAAATCAACAATTAAGAATATTTTAGATTTTCAAATTAAAACAGAAGACAAAAATTATCTTTTATCTTGGTTTTCACCAGCTTATTATGATCAAGATCTAATTTATGAAATTAAAGTCTCAACTTCATCAACCTCAACTGACTATCTATTAATAGCAACCACAACCTTTTCAATTCTTTCAAATCAACAATTCAATCTAAACATTTGTCAACTTCAATTAGATTTTCTTCCTAACACAGATATTTATTTTCAACTTAACTTAAAAAATGACAATCAAACAATAAAAACAATCTCCACCTCGACAAAAATGATTGATTGTAATGATATAACAAGTAGTTTTCAGCAAATTTATCGTGAACCAGAATTTAGGCCCGGATATGTTTCTGTTCCTATAGGAATTAATTGGGAGTATAAACTTTTAAATAATGTTAAAGTCAATAGAATAACAATAATCTTTCCACCAAGCGCTAATTTTCAAAATAGTTTACTTTTTACGAATCTTTCAGTACAATTAACAAAAGTTCCAACAGAAGAAATCCCGATTCAAGAATATGACTTCTCGCTTAAATATGTAGATCCTCAATATGTCATACCCATTCTGACAATTGATTTTGTTCAACCATTAATGCTTACAAAAGATGAAATTATTAGACTCAAAATTCAAGCTGAGGAGATTCTGTTTCCTTATGACCCAAAATTTGAAGGAGAGATTTTATATTAAATTTGATTATATGCTAAATATTTTATAATCTCCTGATAGCTATGACAAAGTTTTAGATGAAGAATATATAAGATATTTATTAGTCCCAGTGTAAATTTAGAATATTATTAATTAAAATAAACCAATAGAGAGGAAGTTCTAATGATAAATACAAAACAAAAATATTCTAACATTCTATAGAATATTAGAATGTTGTTTTGTATCAAAAAGAGGAGAAGGTGAAATAATTTTGGAAAAGATAGAATTATATTTATTTTTTCAAAGATTTGTTAAAATTTAATTAATCTAACACCTCAGAATTATAAAGAAAAATTTCATAAAAAATATGTTAAAATTAGATAAAATGAAACAGAAAACATTAAATTTAACAATTAATCAAAGATTGACAACAAAGAAGGACTGGGATAAATGGCTAAAAGCTTTTGGTATCTGGAGAAATAAAAAAGGACCAGAACCTAAAAAATGGCAAAGTAAGATAAGAGAAAATAGAAAATTAAATTAATGTTTACTTTAGATACAAATATTTTAATTTTTTACTTTAACGGTGATCAAAAAACATTTAATTTTATCAATAAAAATAAGGAATCAGTTTTCTTTGTGCCCACGGTAGTTATAACTGAATTTTTATCTTATCCTAAATTGGATAGTCAAAGTGAGAAAATATTTTTTGATTTAATTAAAGATTTTGTGATTGTTAATTTAGATTTTGAAATAGCAAAATTAGCAGGAGAATTAAGAAGAAAATTTAATTTAAAGACAATAGATGCTGTTATATCTGCTTCAACGATATTAACTGATTCAATACTCGTTACTTATAATATCTCTGACTTTAAAAAAGTAAAAAATCTTAAAATAATTGCACCTCAATAAATACAAAACAAAAATATTCTAACATTCTATAGAATATTAGAATGTTGTTTTGTATCAAAAAGAGAGAAGTAGAAAAAGGATATGGGAAAAATTTAGATGATTTTTAAGGTAGATAAGGTTTATTATTTTTCAAGATGTGCTAAAATTTAATTAAATGGCGCAGAGTTATAAAGAAAAATTTTATGGGATATTAAAGGATATGTTTGTAAAAGATGAAAAATGAAAAATATAAAGTTCAAAAAGTTAAGTCTTTTACTTTGAGAGATCTTCCTAAAGATGAAAGACCTCGAGAGAGATTAATAAAATTTGGAGCAGAAGCGCTTTCAATTCAAGAACTCTTACAAATAATTTTAAGAAGTGGAAGAAGTGGAGAATCAGTAGCAGTTTTATCTCAAAAATTATTATCTCATTTTGGAAACCTTAAAAATCTACTTAGAGGCAAGTTTAGAAGAATTAATGTCAATTAAAGGATTAGGTTTGGCAAAGGCAACTCAAATTAAAGCAGTTTTAGAATTAGCAAAAAGATATAACCTTCAAATAGAAGAACAGCCAAAAGCAAAGAAAATTTTATCTCCAGAAGATGTTTTTAAATTAATTAAAAGCAAACTCAAAGATTACAACAAAGAACATTTTTATATAATTGCCTTAAATACAAGAAACTATGTAATCAGCGAAATCTCAATTGGCACTTTAAATTCATCATTAGTCCATCCTCGCGAAGTTTTTGCTGAAGCAATAAGACAAAGAGCAAACAGCATAATTTTAGTTCACAACCACCCCTCAGGCGACCCAACCCCATCAGAAGACGATATTACCATCACCAAACGCCTCCAAGAAGCAGGCAAACTCTTAGGCATCGAAATTTTAGATCACATAATTATTACAAAAACCTCGTATTTAAGTTTTAAAAATAGTAAATTGATATAATAAAAATAGAAAATTATAATGAAAGCAAAATTTAAAAATATTATAGAAGAAAACAAAAAGTTAAAAACTGAGATTGAAAGGTTGAAAAGGGAGTTGAAGAAAAGGAAGAAGTATGGTCTTGTTTGGGAAGATAAATCGGAAGAAGTAGTTGAAGTGTGTAAGGAAAAATTGCCGGTGCTGAAAGAAGTTAAAAACAAAGAAATAATTACAGATAAAAATAAACCAGTGAATTTATTGATTGAAGGCGATAATTACCACGCACTTTCTGTTTTGAATTATACCCATGCCGGCAAGGTTGACGTGATTTATATTGATCCACCTTATAATACCGGGAAGAAAAAAGAATGGAGATTTAACGATCATTATGTTGACAAAGAAGACGCCTACCGCCACTCAAAATGGTTGTCATTTATGGAGAAAAGGTTAAAGTTAGCAAAAAATTTACTGAAAGATACAGGGGTGGTTTTTATATCAATTGATGACAATGAAGTAGCGCAGTTGAAGTTGTTGATGGATGAAATATTTGGAGAGAAAAATTTTATCACCATGTTTATATGGGAAAAGACCCAACATTTTGGACGACAAAAAGTAAATTATTACTCCAACTGCGAATACATATTAGCCTATGCTAGACATCTTTTTAAAGATAAAATCCGAGAATTACTCGTTCAAAGATTAAAAACAGAATTTGATGATGCTCCATTGTATAATGCCTCAAACAAGACACAAAAATTAGTTTTTCCTGCTAATTCTGTAATTTTTAACATCAAAGATGGAATTTATAAAAATACTACAGATAAAAAATATAAGCTTATTAAACCCGTTGAAGTTAAAAATGGCAAAAATGTTAGTGATCTTATTTTGTCTTTTAAATCCCGTTGGTCCCAAGATACTGTCAATAGACACATTAAAGAAGGGGCAAAATTTTGGATAAAAAGTTCTAATTTCGCTATTAGGGTTATTTATGGCAAGAATAAAGTTTTTAGGGATTCTCCTAAACAAATAATTTTCACTAATATAAATAATCCTTTCGTTGCAATAGATAGATTCAATAAAAAAGTTGGTACAACCGAGGAAGGAAGTGGTGAGCTTGAGAAGATTATTGGGAAGCAGAATATATTTGATTATCCTAAGCCGACATCTTTGATAAGATATTTAATTTCTCTTTATTTTGACGAGAAGAACAACTCGCACAAAAAAGATATTCTTGTTCTAGATTTTTTTGCTGGTACTGGTACAACTGGACAGGCAGTTTTAGAACTTAACAAAGAAGATGGCGGAAATCGTCAATTTATTTTGGTTACTAATAATGAAAATAATATTTGCACCGATGTTTGTTATCCGAGGATTAAAAAAGTTATTGAGGGATATAAAAATTTAAAGGGCGAATGGGTTGGGGGCTTAGGTGGTAATTTAAAATACTTTAAAACTGATTTTGTAGATTTTGATGAACCAACCGATAGAAATAAAATTAAATTTACCAAACAAGCAATAGAGATGCTTTGTATAAAGGAGGGAACTTTTGAAAAAGTAATTAACAATGAGAGGTTTAAAATTTTCAAAAATTCAGATCATTATACAGGTATAATTTTGGATCAAACTTCAATTCCGGCTTTCAAAAAAGCAATTAAAGGTATAAAAGGAAAATTCAACGTTTATGTCTTTTCTCTGGGCGATGAAATTTTTGATGAAGACTTTGCCGATGTTAAACAAAAAGTCAAACTATCTCCTATACCTGAAGCAATTTTAAAGGTATATAGGAGAATTTTTAAGTAGAAAAATGAAAAAAGGAATTAAATACCAAAATTTAGTAGGGAGTATTATGAAAGCACTATATCAATCGGCTGATATTAAAATTAATTCTATTATCAAAGGGCCAGATGGATGTAGAGATATAGACGTGGAAGTAAGAGGGAATTTACATAATGGAAAAAAGTTTTTATTTATAGAATGTAAAGATTGGAATAAACCTGTAGGCATCTGTGTATTAGATATTGTTGATTCCAAAAGTAGAGATTTAAATGCCGACGAGGTTATTGTATTTAGTAATTCCGGTTTTACGAAGGAAGCTTTGAATAAAGCCCTAAGATTAAATATTAAACTATGCTCCGCTCTAAAAAATAACTCTTCAGATGTAAAAATTAAAAATATATAAAAAAATAGTAGCAAAACTCTTATCTATTGAGAAATGGCAATTAACTATATATCCGGTTGAGAAAGATTTTAGTAAAATACCAAAATATTTTGATCCAGAACAATTAAGGCTCAATAAGCTCCCCGTTATAAATTGGTTATCAAAAATATCCAAAGAAATCTTAACCCAACTTATTAGTGATAAATTAATACTTAATCCAAAAAGTGATGTAATGTTTAAGTGTGTTTTTAAAAACCAGAAAAATTTTTTATTGATGATTTAGAAATATTTTTGAAAGGTTTGACATTAAAAATGAATTTAATTAGAAAATTTTTATACCAAATAGTACCAGTAGATGTTTCTTTGGGACTTTACGATTATCTTAATAAGAAAATCATTGTTCCAGATAAAGAAAGCTATTTAGAAGGGCCAATAAATATGAGCAAATGGCAAGAATTAGAAAAAGAGGATGACGGGGATACTTTAAATATTTTAAAAGAAGGCGAATTTTCTTTAGAACATTATCTTTTAAATTATATTAAACCAATAGAAAATTTTGAAATACCAGATATCGATGATTTGATTAGCGAAAAAGAAATAAATATATGCAACTAAAAATTTACCAACAAAACGCAATAGATGAGTTATTGACGAAAGCTAAAAGGCTTTTGAATTTAAGTGGTGGTAAAAAATTAGTTTTTAAAGCGCCGACGGGTTCGGGAAAAACAATAATGATGGCGGAGTTTTTGAAACAATTAGTTGATGATAGAGAAGTTAAACAGGCGCTTAGTTTTATTTGGACCGCGCCAAGACAACTTCATATTCAAAGCCGAGAAAAGTTAGAAAATTATTTTGAAACAAGTCGGGTGTTAAAGTGTTCATTTTTTGAGGACTTGGATGATAGAAAAATTAGCGAGAATGAAATTTTATTTTTTAACTGGGAAAGTATAAATAAAAAAGACAACGTTTATATTCGAGATAATGAGCAAGAATTTAATTTATCTAAAGTATTAGAAAGAACCAAAGAAGAGGGTAGAGAGATAATTTTGATTATTGATGAAGCACATCATCACGCAACTAGTGAAATTTCTCAGGGCTTGATTAATATGATTGGACCAAAATTAACCATAGAGGTTTCAGCGACTCCGGTTCTGAAAAATCCAGATGATATGGTGTCTGTTGATCTTGAAGAAGTTAAAAAAGAAGGGATGATTAAAAAAGCAATTATTCTTAATGATCAATTTATAAATCTCATTAAAAAAGGGAAGATCGAATCTAAGTTAAGTGGAAGTAGTGATGAATTAGTGATTGATGCGGCATTGAAAAAACGTGAAGAATTAGTGAAAGCATATCAAAAAGAAGGAGCAAAAGTTAATCCGTTAGTATTAATTCAATTACCAAGACAAATTGGTAAAACAGAATTAGAACATAAAGATTTGGTTATAAGAATATTAAGAGACAAATATAAAATTACAACTACTAATGGTAGATTAGCAGTTTGGTTATCTGGCGAGCATATTAATAAAGAAGAGGTAGAAAAACCGGATAGCGAAGTTGAGGTTTTACTTTTTAAAGAAGCAATAGCTTTGGGTTGGGATTGCCCGAGAGCACAAATTTTAGTTTTGTTTAGAGAATGGCACAGCCCTATTTTTTCAATTCAAACAGTTGGTAGGATTATGCGAATGCCTGAGCCGGACAATGGACATTATAAAAGTGAAATTTTAAATTATGGTTATATTTATACAAATTTAAGTGATATTGAAGTAAAAGAAGATTTAGCTGGTGGTTATTTAGCGATATATACAAGTGAGAGAATTCCAGAATACAAACCAATCAATTTATTGTCTTGTTATTCAGTGCGCCATCGAGAAAAAACAAGATTATCGCCATTGTTTATTAATATTTTTTTAAATATAGCAAAAAATTATAGATTAAAAAAGAAAATTAATAGGAAATCGCAAAAAATGGATATGAGGGTGTTTAGTGATTGGAAAGCTGAAGATATTGATGTTTTAACTGGTAAAGTTTTAGTTGGAGATAGACCGATTAAAATGAAAAGCTATGATTATCAAAAATTATTTGATTTTTTTGTAAGGGAAAGCTTAAGAGGGGGTGAGGTTTCTTTATATCCTGAAGATAGATCAGTGGATAAAGTAAAGCAATCAATTTATAAATTTTTTCAATTAGAATTTAAAACAAAATGGGGAGAAGATGAAGAAGAAATAATTAAAATTGTATTAAGTGAAAATAACATAGATCATTTTAAAAATGTTATTGATAAAGCTAAAAGTGAATATATAAAAGAAGTTTCAAAGAGAGAACCAGAGATAAAATTTGTAGAAAATTGGAACATACCAGAGAAAATTGAGTATTGGGGTGAGTATAAGAAAGAAAATGTTAAAAAATCAGTAATGAAGCCATTTTATGGGAGATTTCAGTCCGACTTAGAAAAAGCATTTATAAAATTTTTAGAAAAATCTGATAAAGTTGTTTGGTGGTTTAAAAACGAAGATAGAGACAGAAAATTTTTTGCTATTCCTTACTTAATAAGTAATGAAATAAAGCCTTTTTATGTTGACTTTATTATAAAGCTTAAAGATGGAAGAATTGGTTTACTCGATACTAAAGCAGGATTAACAAAGCAGGTTGCCGGTCCAAAAATTGATGGCTTATACAAGTATATCCAAATCGAAAATAAGAAAGGTAAAAAACTTTTTGGTGGGATAGTTACCAATACTGATTTACGAAATTATCGAGGACGTTGGATATATTTTAATAAAACAAGTAAACATTTTAAAGCTAATTCTTTTGATAATTGGTTAGAATTGGCGCTTTAGTTTTGTGAAAAAATTAATATCTAAATAAAAACAGGGGGCATTCCCGCGGGACGAAACCCTTTGGTAGTCCCCCCATCGTGATTACATTAATATTATACCACACATTTCAAATTAGTTTATCTGAATGTTTCATTATTCATTGCTATAGCAGAAAATAATGAAAGATTACTTGGTGATTAAAAGAAAAGTAAATACTTAAGTTTAGAGATTAGGGATTTTAGGTTGAAGGTGATTGTGCCGGAAAATTTTGATGGAAATGTTAAGGAAGTTGTTGAGAGGCATAAAAGGTGGTTGGAGAAGAAGTTTGCTTTGTTGGAGGAGATAAAAAGTTTGAGTGAGAATTTGAAAGTTTATGCTCATAATGATTTGGAGGGTATTGTTGAAAGATATATAGATGAAGTTAGTTCAATTTTGAATGTTAAGCCAAATAAAGTTTCTTTTAGGTTGATGAAGGCAAGGTGGGGAAGTTGTAGTCTGGATGGAAAAATTATTTTGAATAAAAAATTAAAATTTTTGCCATAAGAATTGATAAAGTATGTTGTTATTCATGAAATGTGTCATTTATTAATTAGAAATCATCGCAAAGAATTTTGGCTATTGGTTAAAAAATTATGTCCTGAATTTTCGCACTATCAAAGATTATTATCTGCATATAGGATTAAAATATACAATGATTATCCTAATTGATACGAGCTAATTGATACGAGATTTTTCCCGAAATTAAGAAATAATGAACGATTTAAAAAATTGAAAGATGCTTTGAGGTTACGATGAAAAAAATAAAAGAGCAATTATTTGATAAAGAGAGTCATGATATAATTAAACAATAAGATTAAATGAGAAAAAGGCTATTTTTATCCTTGATAATTTTATTAGGATTATCTTTTTTAATAATATATTTAGTTCGAAATTTTGGAACTTTAAACATTAAAGAAAAATTAAACATTAAATTACAAATAAAAAACATTTTAGAAATCTGTAATAATGTGCAAGAAGAACAAAAAGATAGCTGTTATTGGAATTTTGCTAAATCCGAACAAGATTTTTTAATTTGTGACAAGATACAAAAAGAATGGGTAAAAAACTTTTGTTATTTGGATATTGCAGAAGAAAGACAAGATTTATCTATTTGTGATAGAATAAACGATAAGACTAAAAAGTACTATTGTTATTTAAAAATCGCTGAAACAAAAAAGGATTTATCTATTTGCGATAAAATTCAATACGAAGAGAACGAAAATTATTATGAAAACAATGAATATTTCAAAAATAATTGTTATTTAAAAGTTGCTCAAGCTAAACAAGATTTATATATTTGTGACAAAATAAATGATTCTTTTGTAAAAGATGATTGTTATAAATTGCTCGCCGTAATCAAACAAGATTTATCTATTTGTGATAAGTTATATTATTCAAACAAAAAAGACTATTGTTATTCAAGAATTGCTCAAGTTAAACAAGATTCATCTATTTGTGATAAGATTGTTTGTAATGAAGTAAGTGTATGGGATTGGTGTTTTAAAGATTTTTGTTATCAAAGCATTGCTCAAGCCAAACAAAATATATCTTTTTGTGAAAATATTAAGAATTATTTATATGGAAAAAGCTATTGTTATCAAGTGGTAGGCGAGATCACTCAAAATCTATCTATTTGTAATAAAATTGAAGATAAACTAAAAAAAGGATGGTGTTATCGATCAATTGCCGTGCTTCAGCAAAATCCATCTATTTGCGAAAAAATAGACGATGAAGACATAAAAGACTATTGTTACTGGGACATTGCTTTAAATACTCAGAATCAATATATTTGTGAAAAACTACAAAATGAAAAGAATAAAGATTATTGTTATTTGAATGTTTCCGAAACTAAAAAAGAGACACGTTTATCAGAAAATTCTACAATAACAAATAATTCATCAGTAAATAAATTTATAGAAATACGATTAGGAGATTTGAAAGAAGGAAAAAATATAATAGGGGGATTGACGATCGAACGAAAGTTTATAACCACCTTAAGAGATGGATTTATGTTTATTATAAATAATTTGCAATATATTATTAACTCAACGGGTCTATCCTGTGGTGCTTATCAATGTGGCGAAAGCCTTGAATTAAATATAGTAAAAAATGGGAGTAATAATCAATCACGAGTATTAGATTTGTGGATATCTGATTATGGAGGAGAAATTTATTTTTTTAAATATATGGATTTTTTATATTTAATTGAAAGAACCGTTTCAAAACCAAGGGGTCTTTGTTATCCTATCGAAAGGAATACAATCTATTCAGTATATAAAGATATACTTGAAAGCAAATTAAGTTTAAGGCATATTCCATTATTAATGAGAAAAAATGGCAAATTGTATTTAAAGGCAGAAAAAAATTTTTGTTACGAAGATTTTTGTGATTCGGTTTTAGAAAATCTCGAATATATAAAGAAAAAAGAAGAAGATTTTTATACACCTCAAAATCCACGATATAGATGTTTTTGCTATGATTTTAATGAAACAGCGCCATGTGTTGATGAATATTTCTTAATAGACAATGGTAAATTTATAAAGAGTAATCAAGATTTTAAATCTAAATATCTTGAAAAGGCAGAAAAATACGAAGAAGAACTTCAGAAGAAAAATTGGCAGAATGATAATTGGCTTTTACCATTATTGAATAAGACATTAAATTTAATCTTTGCCGGCGAAGAAGAAAAAGCTTGGAGAGAATTTTTTGAAGATTTTCAAAATTTTTCTCAAGTCTATCCTCTCGAAGGTCTTGAAAAAATAAATCCAAATAAAATAAAGGCAGAGCTTCAAAAAATTATAATTGAAGAAAGCATATTTGAGAGATGATGGTTTTATTTTTAAAAAAATAAAAATCACTTTTTAATTTTTTAAAATATTCTTCTAAATTCTTTTTTGCGATACAAAACATTCTCACATTCTGCAGAATGTGAGAATGTTGTTTTGTATATTCACTCCCCCGCATCTTCTTGTTTTTTAGGATTGACCCCTATTAAAATGTTGCTTGGTATTAAAAATTGAATAAACGAAATAATGATTGATTCGAGGAGGAAAACTTTCCACTATTTTAATGATATGGGTAAATTAGAATTAGTATGGCATAATGGTTAATAATGAAAAATAAGCAAAATAAACAATTTTTAACTATAACTGAATTAGCGAGGATGCTTGGAATTAGTAGGGTTGCTGTTTTTAAGAAAATAAAGGCTGGTTTAATTAGAGCCAAAAAGATTGATGGGAGATATTATATTCCCGCTAATGAAATTGATTATTTGAGAGGTAAAACACTAACTATTCAGCAGAAAAAATTAATTGAGGCAGCAGTAAAAAAAGCTATGAAAGAATACGGCGATGTGATATTGAAACTTGGTAGAGAATGAAAATTAAAATTAAAATTAAAATAATATAAAATTAATGCAATTATGAAAATTTTTATTACCCTACGAAAGATATTTAGTTTTCTTTCTTTGTTAAGTTTGGTGGTTTCAATTTTTCTTTTCTTTGGTATTGGTGTGAAAATTTCTCAAACTCAAGCTACTGGTTGGCTCGATCTAAGGGGTTTAGCTTATATTTGGCCGTTTCTTTTTGTTGGTCTGGGCATAATCTTTTTAATCCTTGCCATTATTTTTAGTTTCATCAAAAAAGATTCAAAATGGTCATTGAAGAAATTTCTCTTTCGTTGGTTGATACTCTTTATTGTTTCTATAATTAGTTTTGGTTTATCGATCTTAATAGCTAAAATTTAAAAATATTAGATTTTATATCTAGTGGGTTGGCAACAATAACTTTGTTAATAATTGAGAAAAATAAACCTATCTCGTTCAAAAACAATTTCTTCTAGTTACTTGAAAAGAATGAAACAAATCATTCATTTTTATTAAGAATAATCAAAAAGTATTAATCATGATTAATTTTCTTTATTTACCTTTCCTTGTTTTTTAAATTTCTTTCTTAATTTTTATAATAATTCTTTTTCCTTTTTTATCCATTAAATCAGAACTATTAAATATCGCCTAAGATATTTCTCGAATTTTATCATTTTCAGCAATACCAATCAAAATATAAAATCTAACCTTAATCTTATTAATTACCTAAAAAGTTAAAGATTTATTTCGAAAAGATTTCCGGGTTTTATTAACTTCATAATAAAGTAAATCACGATTAGGCAAAACTTAGACCGAGAAAAAATAGGGGATTGATTTTTAACAGATACTTTAGTTAAAATACCGACTTCTTTATAAGAAATAATATAAATAAGACATTATAAAATTATTTTTTCTATAGTTTTAGGTTGTCTGAGCTACTTGGTTAAAATTATTGTTAATTTTTTTAATTTTTGTTAAAATAAGATATTAAAATGATCAGTTTAAAACCAGAAGTAATTTTTGAAAATAATTTTTTGAAAGTGACTAATACTCTTTTAGCTGGTTTTGTAGCCGTTTTGATTTTAATAGTTTTTTCTTTTATTCTTAGAAAAAACCTTAAAGAAAAACAACCATTAAAAATTCAATTATTAATGGAAATTATTTTTGAAAAAGTTTATAATTTTTGGCAAGAAACAACGGGAATAAAAAATATAAAAATTTTTGCTTTTTGTTTTAGTTTTTTTATTTATATTTTAATTAGTAATTGGTTGGGAATTTTCCCAGGATTTGGGAGTATCTATCTTAAACATCACGAAGAGAAAATTCATCTTTTAAGAACTGCTTATTCTGATTTAAATATGGCTTTGGCTTTAGCATTAATTTCAGTTGGCGCTATTAATTTAATAGCCTTATCAAAGAAAAGTTTTCATTATTTTAGGAGATTTTTAAATCCAATAGGTGTTTTAGAAATAATTTCTGAATTTTCCAAGATTATTTCTTTTAGCTTTAGACTTTTTGGTAATATTTTTGCCGGTGAAGTTTTGATTTTAACAATTAGTTTTCTTATGGCCTTTTTAGCTCCTTTACCGTTTTTGTTTTTGGAAATTTTTGTTGGTTTTGTTCAAGCTTTAATATTTTTTGCTTTAACTAGTGTTTTTTTAAGGGTCGCATTAAGTGAACACTAATTAAAAAATGAGCCCAGAAATTTTTAAACTAATTGCTGCTTCCTTTACTATTGCTATAGGGGTAATAGGTCCGGCTCTTGCTATTGGTAAAATTGGAAGTGAAGCAGTGAAGTCAATTAGCCGCAATCCTGAGGCTAGTTCAAAAATTCAAACAGCTATGATTTTAGCAATTGCTTTCGCCGAAGCCATTGCTATTTATGCCTTGGTTATGTCGTTAATATTTAAATTTACCTAAATGGATCAATTATTGAAAGCTTTCGGTATTGATTTTAAGATTTTAATTTTTCAGGTTATTAATTTTTTTATTGTTTTCTTTATTATTTATAAATTTTTTGCTAAACCATTAGGGCAAATAATCGAAGAAAGGAGAAAAAATATTCAAGAAGGATTAAAACTTAGAGAAGAAGCTGAAAGATTATTGTTAAAAATTAAATATTTAAAGAAGAAAAATTTAACCAGAATTCTCGAAGAAAAAAGACAAGCCAAAGAAGAGGTTGAAAAATTCAAGAAAGAAAGAATTGCTGAAATTTTAAATGAGATTGAAGAATTAAGAAAAAAAATGATAGCTGAAATGGAAGAAGATAAAATGAAAAAACAAGAAGCATTTCATCAGCAGCTTAAAAATGATATTCCTAAGGTGATGCTGAAATTAGCTGAAAAAATTTTTGGGAAGCAGGAATTAAATGAAAAATTTATTCTAAATATTCTAAACAATGATAAACAAAATTGAAGTTTTAGGAGAGGTTATAATTAAACTACTAGAAAGGAAAAAATGGAATTTGATTGATTATCTTTTAGAAAGGATTAGGGCTGAAGGAAATTTCTTTATTTTATTTCAGTTGAAGGATTACTTGTTCAGAAAAAATATTCAATTATTAGGTTATCAACCAGCAAAATTATTTTTAGCTTTTGATTTTGATGAAAAAAGAATCGAAAAATTAATAGAGGAAAAATTTGGTTTTAAAATAAGGTTTGAGGAGAAAGTAATAGATAAGAATTTAATTTTAGGTGGCAGAATAAAAAGTGATGATTTTTTGATTGATTTTTCACTAAGAAATTTAATTTTAAAAATCTTTAAATAATGATAGATGATTTAAGTTTTTTAATTGAAAAATTAGAAAAGGAAATTGAAAAATTAGAAATTTTTTCAGAAATCGAAGAAATAGGAGAAATAATAAGAGTTGGCGATGGTGTTGTTTGGATTAGTGGTTTGAGAAATGCTTTTGTTTCTGAAGTTTTAACTATTGAAGAAAAAAATATATTTCTTTTAGTTTTAAATTTAGAAGAAGGCTTAATCGGTGCGGTTGCTTTTAACGATTTTGAAAAGATTCAAAAAGGTGATTTAGTAAAAAGAACAAAAAATATTATTCAAGTGCCAGTCGGCGAGGAAATCATAGGCAGAGTTATTGATCCATTGGGCAGACCTTTGGATGATTTATCACCAATTAATAGCAATAATTATTTGCCTTTAGAAAGAAAAGCCCCGAGTGTTTTTGAAAGAGAACCAGTTGATCTTCCCTTACATACTGGTATTAAGATTATTGACGCTTTAATACCAATTGGTAGAGGACAAAGGGAACTTATTTTGGGAGATAGACAAACTGGTAAGACTTCAATAGCCTTAGATGTTATTTTGAATCAAAAAAACGATCCTTATCGAACCCCTATTTGTATTTATGTTGCTATTGGACAGAAAATGTCAAAAATTAGAAGAATATACGAAATTTTAAAAAAAGAAGGAGCTTTAGATTATACCATTATTGTAGCAACTACACCAGAAGATTCGCCAATTTTGCTTTATTTAGCTCCTTATGCTGGTTGTAGTATAGGCGAATATTTTCGAGATAAAGGAGAGGATGCTTTAGTAATCTATGATGATTTAACTAAACATGCTTGGGCTTGGAGAGAAATTTCTTTACTTTTAAAAAGACCTGTAGGGAGAGAAGCTTATCCAGGTGATATTTTTTATATTCACTCAAGACTTTTAGAAAGGGCAGCGAAATTAAAAAATGGTGGTAGTCTAACTGCTTTGCCTATTTGCGAAACACAATTGGGAGATGTTTCGGCCTATATTCCTACTAACTTAATTTCTATTACCGATGGTCAGATTTATTTAGCCACTGATCTTTTCAAGGCTAATTTTCGGCCAGCAATCAACATCGGGCTTTCAGTTTCGCGTGTTGGTTCAAAGGCTCAAACTAAAATAATGAAAAAAGTTGCTGGTAAATTAAAACTTGATTTAGCCCAATTTAGAGAATTGGAAGAATTTGCTAAATTATCTGCTGAGCTTCCCGAAGAAATTGCTAAAAAATTAAAGCGAGGTAAAATATTGATGGAGATTCTTAGACAAGAAAATTTTAAACCATTAACTTTTGATAAAATCTCAATTTTAATTTATGCCGCTAATAATGGTTTTTTTGACGATTTTGAAATTGGAGAAATAAAAGAAATTGAAGTCAAACTTTTGGAATATTTAGAATTAGAAAAGAAAGAGATTTTAACTGAAATTATAAATCAAAAAGATTTGACTGAGGAAATAGAATCAAAATTGAAAGAATCACTTTTTTATTTTTTTGAAAATTATAAAAAATGAAAAGTAAAAATTTAATTAAAATTAGAAAGCAGATAAAATTTTTAACTAATTTTCAGAAAACAACTAAATCAATAAGTTTAATTTCTTCAATTAAGTTTCAAAAAGCTTATAAAAAGATTTCTCGTATTATGAAAAATGTTTTTTATTTATTAGAAATATTTAGAGATATTTTAAAATATCATTCACATCTAACTTTAAATTTAGTTGGTGGAAACTTAAAAGGAAAAATTTTGGTAGTCGTTATTGCTTCTGATAAAGGTTTAACTGGAGTATTTGACCAATTAATTTTTAAAGAAACAGATAATTTTTTAAAAGATAAGGATTTTTATTTAGGAACAATTGGTTTAAAAGCTGAGAAATACTTTAAAAAAAGATATCAACTCATTTTTTCTTTTAGTAAATTTGAAAATATTTTACCAGAAAATTTTGCTCACGAACTTTTAAGTTTTTTTGATTTAATTATTAAAAAAAATAAAATAAAAGAAATTTATTTAATCAGACCAAACTTAACTTCAAATGGTTTTCAAGTTGAAATCGTTAAGGTTTTTCCCTTAATTTTAGAATCTTTAGAAGATCTTATTGAAAAAATAAAAATAAAAACAAAAGAGTTTGAAAATCTTAAATCTCAAGAAACATCGAAATATTTTGAATATATTTTAGAACCTTCTCCTCAATTTTTAATTCAAACTATTTTGAATCAAATTTCTTATCTTATTATTTATGCCTTGATTTTGCAGAGTCAAGCAAGTTTAGAATTTATGAGAACAATAACAATGAAAAAGGCAAGTGAAAATGCGGAAAAGATAAAAGAGAAAGAAATTCTTGGTTATAATAAACTTAGACAACAAAAAATAACCGAAGAATTACTTGATTTAACAAGATGAGTGCGAAAGGTAAAATTATTCAAATAATAGGAACAATAATTGATGTTGAGTTTGAAAATGAATTACCTGAAATTTACGAAGCCTTAAGAGTTTGTGAAAATGGTTCTTTATTAGAAACGCAAGTAATTTTATCTTCTAAAAGAATTAGAGCTATTGCTTTTGAATCAACTGACGGATTTTACCGCGGTATGGAGGTTGAAAGGACTTATAAAAAATTAAGCGTACCCGTTGGTCGAGAAGTTCTAGGAAGAGTTATGAATGTCTATGGCGAATCTTTAGATGGCAACGGAGAGATTAAAGGTGAAAAATGGGAAATAATAAGGAGGGCTCCTTTATTTAAAAAACAAAGACCAGAAATAGAAATTTTGGAAACAGGAATTAAAATTGTTGATTTACTAATGCCCGTAATTAAGGGAGGTAAAGTGGGTCTTTTTGGTGGGGCCGGAGTGGGGAAGACAGTTCTTCTGATGGAGCTTATTCATAATATTGCCTATAAATATCAAGGAATTTCAATTTTTGCTGGTGTCGGTGAAAGAACAAGGGAAGGTAATGAGCTTGTCTTAGAAATGAAGGAAAGTGGAGTTATCAAAAATGTGGCAATGATTTTTGGCCAAATGAATGAAGTACCCGCTGCCAGATTTAGAACAGCCTATGCTGGTGTTACTTTAGCTGAATATTTTCGAGATATCGAAAAATTAGATGTACTTTTGTTTATTGATAATATTTTTAGATTTGTCCAAGCAGGTTCAGAAGTTTCTTCACTTTTAGGTAGACCCCCTTCGGCTGTTGGCTATCAACCAACTTTAGCGACAGAAATGGGCATGCTTCAGGAAAGAATCACTTCAACCGACGATGGATCTATTACTTCTTTTCAGGCTGTCTATGTACCAGCTGATGATATTACTGATCCAGCACCAGCAACTGTTTTTGCTCATCTTGATTCGACTATCGTTCTTTCTCGAGAAATAGCTGAACAAGGAATTTACCCAGCTATTGATCCTTTGCAATCAAATTCCATAGCTCTTGATCCAAAAATCGTTGGTGAAAAACATTATCGAGTAGCAATTGAGGTCCAAAGAATTTTACAAAAATATCAGGAATTAAAAGATATTATTGCTATTTTAGGCATTGAAGAATTACCTGAGGAAGACAAATTAACTGTTTATCGTGCCAGAAAAATTCAAAAATATCTTTCACAACCATTTTTTGTTGCTCAGAGTTACACCGGCAGAGAAGGGAAATATGTATCATTAGAAAAAACAGTTAGAGAATTTGAGAGATTAATTAATGGTTATTATGATAATATTTCTGAAGATGAATTTTATATGAAAGGAGTATTAGAGGAAGATGAAAAAATTTAAATTTATTTTAGTTGGTATTGAGGGGGACATAATCGAAAAAGATGTTGACGCTATTATTTGTCAAACTTACTTGGGGGAAATTTCTATATTAGCTAATCATCATCCTTTGTTAACCGTAGTTAAACAAGGGGAAATTAAGGTTAAAATAGATAATGAAGAAAAAAAATACTTTCTACCTTTTGATTCAATTTTAGAAGTTAAAGATAATATAGCAAAATTAATAGTAATGTTTTTAGAGGGCAATAAAAATTAATTTTTCATATTGCTCTTTGATATCATTCTTTATGTAAATGAGTAATAAAATAAATAAGATTTCAAGATCAGGTATTGAGCTTTTCTTAGACTGTCCGAGGTGTTTTTGGTTAGATGTTAAATTTAAAATCAAGAGGCCGAAAGAGTTCGAAGGAGCATATATTGGTAGTAAGTATGACCCTCTATTAAAAAATTATTTTGATCAACATCGACAAAATAATAATGTTCCTCCTGAAATAGAAAAACACGATCTGAAATTATTTAATGACATTAAAAAATTGAAAAAATGGCGGGGTAGTGGAATTGAATTTTTACATCCGCAACATAATCTTGTTTATTACGGAAAAATTGATGATCTTTTAATAAAAGATGATAAGTTTCTGGTTCCTTTTGATTTTAAAACAACTATTAGCAGTAATTTTCAAGTTTATGAATCTTATAAAAGACAATTGGAAATTTACGGCTATTTATTAAATAAGAGCGGTGAAGAAGTATTGGATTTTGGAGTTTTATATGTTATTAAAATTGAAATTGATGGTAATTTTGAAAAGATAGAAAAAAGAGAAATATATATTTTAGAAAATTTAGATTATGAAAAGTATGATGAAATATTAGAAGAATTAGTGAAAGTATATAAGTCTTCTGAGGAACCGCAACCTAATCCTAATTGTAATTTTTGTAACTATTTTCTGAAAAGAAAAAATTTAGAAGTTTAAAATAATTTTGATGGTTAAAAATGATTCAGGGTTTAAATTTGGGGTTGAGCATGAAATTGCTTTGATCAATAACAAGGGTAAATTTTTGGATTATAGAAATTTAAGTTTCGATGTTTTAAATAAAGTTGTTCAAAAGTTTCCCATTTATCAAGATGATTATAAGTATTTGAGAATTGGCGATTTAGGTATTAAAGTTAAAAGAGTTTATGTAGAAGGTTTGGAGATTTTTGATGAAAATGGTTATTTAATAAAACAATATCCCAAAGGACTAGAGTTAAGGACAAAACCAAATAGTAACATTGATGAATTATTTAATGATTTTTTAAATGATTTTAATTTTATCTCTAAATGCTTAAAACAGTTTAAAATTAAGCCAACATTTTTGAGTTTTAATCCGTATTTAGATAGAGTGGGTATAAAAATTAAACTCCATTCTTATGAGAAAAAATTAAGAAAAGAAGATCCAGGAAGAAAAACTGCGCCTTTTGCTTTACTTACTTTTGGGCCTGATTTAAACATTTCTTTTCCTGAATTAAATGACAAAGACATTCTAGATATTGTTTTGAAACTTAATTATTATGCTCCTTTTATTGTGCCTTTTACTTTTTCTTCGCCATTTTATAAAGGTAAATTATGGGATGGTTATTCGGTTAGAATTTATTTTCGTTCAAAATTAAGGCCATCAGCAGTTGGTTTCGTCAGTGATAATAATTTAATCTCAAGATATTCTGATAAATGGATTTTAGGCAAAAATAGAATAGATGCTGAAAGAGGCAGAGTTGAATTTAAGGCTATTGATACTATTTGGGATATCAAAATTTATAAAGGTCTTTTGGTTCTTTTAAAGGGTCTGATTTTAGAAAATAATTTAAAGGGTAGAGCAGAATGGTCAGATGAAAAATTAATGGAGTTATCAGCTAAATATGGTTTTGATGATAATTTAATTTATGATGGTGCTTATGAGGTTTTATCTACCTGTTATAAAATTATTAAAAACAATGAAGAAAGAAAATATTTAAAATATCTATTTGAAGTTTTAAAGAAAAAATGGAATTTTAGTAAAATATTAATTAGTGATTTTAAAAAATTCGGATCAATAAATAAAGTTCTAATAAAATATGACAAATTTAAAATATGACTTAATAATAGTTGGCGGTGGTCCAATTGGTTCAGGTGTTGCTTATTTTATTTCTCAAGATAAAAATAAATTTAATTTAAACAAAATTGCTCTTATTGCAAAAAGAACCAGAGATTGATGATGGACTTGCTTATATTAATGCTGGTGGAAGTATTAGATGGTATTTTGAAGATGAAGAAATAAGAGAAAATACAAGAAAAACTGCTGAATTTATTTTGAGCCTTAAAGATAAAGTTGATTTAAATTTGATTGAAGATAATTATTTCTTTGTTCATAAAGGAGTTTTTGTGCCGAGTATAAATATTGCTGGAGGCAAGTTAGTGAATTATTTTAAAAAAGTAGCTAAAGAAAACGGTGTTGAAATTTTTAATTCGACTGAATTTCAAAAGATTGAAAAAGATGGTGAAATTTATAAAATAATTACGAACAACGGAGAATTTTTAGCTGATAAAGTTATCTTTGCCATGGGTTATAAAAATAAAGAATATCTTGATGTTCCAATTGAAATCGAGAAAAGACAGCTTTTTGTTTTAAATTTAGAAGTTAAAGAGGAGCAACTTAAAATACCACATACAATAATAAGATTTAAGGACGGCATTATCTATTACTTTTTAAAAAAATTTGATTATGGCTATAGAATAGTTTTGGGCCAAGAAGAAATTATTGAACATAGTTTAGAACCAAAACCTGAAGATTATTTTAACGATTTACTTTCGATGGGCCTAGGCGATGTTTTGCCATTTTTGAAAAAAGCAGAGGTTGAAAAAATTCTTTGGGGCTATGATGCAACTAATAAAAAACCCTTGATCTATGAATATGATAAAAATGTTTTTGTTGTAAATTGTGGAAGCGCAGTAAGATCATTGATAGGAATAATTGAACAAGTTTTAAATAAACTTAGATGATATTTGTTTATATAACTAATCCCAATCGAAAAACTGCTTTGAGAATTTCTCAAGAGCTTTTGAGGTTAAGACTTATTGGTTGCGCTAATATTTTTCCGATTGAAAGTTTATATTGGTGGCAAAGAAAAATTGTTAAAGATAAAGAATATATTTTAATCGTTAAAACTTTGGAGAAAAATTATAAAAAAATAAAGAAAGTTGTTGAAAAAATTCATCCTTATTCAGTGCCATGTATTTTGAAAATTAAAATTGATAAAGTTAATGAAAAATACTTGAAGTGGTTGAAAGAGGCAATAAAGTGAAAATACAAAGAAATCATTGGCTTTCACTCCAGAGAAAATTTTTATTTGGAAAGATTCAAACTTCACTAAAAATTTCAATTAGATTATCCTAATATTATAATTATTAATATTAGTTATAATAATTTTATGATTTACCATTCGTGGGAAATTGAAAAAGTCATAGATGAATTTGATTCCGAATTTGATGGTTTAAGTAGTGAAAGAGTAAAAGAAAGATTAAATAAATATGGCAAAAATATTTTACCTGAAGAAAAGAAATCTTTATTCAATATTTTCTTAAAGCAATTTAAAAATATTTTTAATATAGTTTTATTTTTTGCTCTAATTTTAACTTTGTATTTGGGTAAATTTACTGATTCTTTTGTGATTGTTTTAATAATTTTAGTCAATGCTTTTATTGGTTTCTTTTTTGAACTTCGAACAGAAAAAACTTTGGGGAAATTAAAAGATCTTTTAAAACCAAAAGCAAAAGTTTTACGCAATAAGGAATTAGTTGAAATTGAAGCTGAAAATTTAGTTCCTGGTGATGTTGTTTATATTGAAGAAGGAGATATTATCCCAGCTGATTTAAGATTATTTGAAGTGGAAAATTTAAAGGTTGATGAATCAATTTTAACTGGTGAGTCCTTGCCAGTTGAAAAAGATATTAAAGTTTTGTCTGAAAATACTCCAATTTCTGAAATGAAGAATATCGGTTTTATGGGAAGTTATGTTGTCGAAGGAAAGGGGAAAGGAATTGTAGTAGCAACAGGTCTTAAAACTTATATTGGTAAAATTTATGAAAAATTTAAGAAAATAGAACAATTTGCTCCTCACTTTGAAAAACTTTCTAAAGATTTGATTTTAAGAATGATTTTGATTGCGCTTTCAACTTCGATTTTAATTTTTTATTTTGCTTTTCAAAGACATTATCTTTGGTCAGAAAGTTTGCTTTTTGTTTTGTCATCCTTTGTTTCTTCAATTCCAGAAGGCTTACCAGTAATAATTACTGTTTTACTTGTTGTTAGCGCTTATGCTTTATATAAGAAAAATGTTTTAGTAAAAAATTTACAAGCAACTGAAAATTTATCAGTTATTAATCTTCTTCTTTCCGATAAAACTGGTACTTTAACTGAAAATGTCATGACTGCAAGAAAGATTTTTGTTAATAATGAAGAAATTGAAATTACTGGTGAGGGGCATAGTTTAGAAGGAAAATTTTTAAAAGACGAAAGGGAAATAAATATTTTTGAAAATTATCCTTTAATAAAACTTTTAAATATTTGCGCTATTGTTAGTGAAGGTGAAATTGTTAAAGATGATGAGGTAAAATTTAAGGGAAACCCCAGGGATATTGCTTTGCTTGTTTTATTAGAAAAATCAGGACTCAAGCGAGAAGAGATTTTGGCTAAAGAAAAGATCAAAAAAAGAGAACCATTTTCGAGAATTAAAAAACATAAAAGAGTTATAGTGGAACATGAAAGAATTGAATCTTACTATTTAGGTGCTTTCGAAAAAATAATTAATCAATGTAATTACGTTTTAACTTATGAAGGAGTAAAGGAATTTGAAAATAAAGAGGAAATATTAAATAAGGCTGTTGAATATGCTAATAATGGTTTTAGTATCCTAGCTGCTGCTTACAACGAAGGAGAAAGAGAAGAAAATTTAATTTTTGTTGGTTTAATTGGTTTATATGACCCTCCTAAAGAGGGAGTTAAGGAGACTATTCAAAAATTAAAATCTGCTGGAATTGATATTAGAATTTTAACTGGGGATCATAAAGCCACAGCAGTTTATATTGCCAAAGAAATCGGCTTTGAAAAAGTAAATGCAGTTGATGAAGAGGAAATTAAGAACCTGTCAGATGAAAAATTAAAAGAAATCTTAAAGGATACTTATATTTTTGCTCGAATAACTCCTGAAACTAAACTTAAAATTTTAGAACTTTATCAAAAATTAGGTTATTCAGTTACTTATATTGGCGATGGCGTTAATGATGTTTTAAGTTTGAAAAAAGCTGAAGTGGGAGTTTGTATGGGTAGGCGCGGTTCAGAAATTGCTAAATCGGCTAGCGATATTATTTTAGTGGATGATAATTTGGAAAGTTTACTTTCAGGTATAATCGAAGGAAGGAAAATATTCAATAATCTCAAAAGGGTTGTTTTCTTTTTAATTACAACTAATGTTGCTGAGAGTTTAACAATTTTAACATCTTTTATTTTGGGCTTTCCTTTTATTTTAAAACCAACTCATATTTTATTTTTAAATTTTGTCACCGATACTTTAGTTGGAACAACTCTAGCATTCGAAAAAGAACATGGTTATGAACTTCAGTCAAAATCTAGAAATCCTAAAGAATCATTAATAACCTTTGACTTATTACCATTTCTTTTAATGATGGCTTCAATAATGATGATACTCACTGTCTTAATTTTTAGCAGTGAATATTTAATAGATTTAGACAAAGCAAGAACGTATGCTTTTTTAATAATGAGCTTAACCCAAATTTATAATGCTTTAAATTTAAGATCGTTTAATCAAAGTATTTTTAAGCTAAGCTTTAAATTAAATCCATACGTAGTTTTGGGAGTACTACTTTCTTTATTTTTACAATATTTTATTATCTTTAACCCAACGGCTCGTCTAATTTTAGGTTTTTCAGAAATAACCATGTTTGAATTTTTTATAATTTTAGCTTTAAGCTCAATAGTTTTAATAATTGGAGAAATTTATAAGTTTATTAAAATTAAAATTAAATAAATGAATTTTTATGAGGTAATAAAAAATTTTAATCAACAGTTTTATTACGAACCAAAAATTGAAAATGAAGATAAAATAAGAACTAAATTTTCTAAATTTGTTATTGCTGGGATGGGTGGTTCTAATTTAGCTGCTGATTTACTTAAAATTAGAGATCCTTATCTTGATATACTCATTCATCGAGACTACGGTTTGCCTAAAATAAATGAAGAAGATTTAAAAGAAAGACTTTTAATTGCTAATTCTTATTCTGGTAATACTGAAGAAACAATAGATTTTCTTTTAGAAGCAATTGCAAAAAAATTAACTGTGGCAGTTGTTTCGACTAATGGTAAATTGATTGAACTTGCTAAAGAATATAATTTGCCTTATATTCAAATGCCAGATATAGGACTTCAACCACGTTCTGCTCTAGGATTTAATTTGAAAGCTATTGTTAAATTAATTGGTCGCGATGATCTATCAAAAGAATTAGATGAATTAAAAGATTTACTTAAACCAGAAGAATATAAAGAGAAGGGGAAGGAATTAGCAGAGAAAATTAAGGGTTATATTCCAATAATTTATTCTTCAACTGAAAATATCTGTCTTGCTTATAATTGGAAAATTAAATTTAATGAAACTAGTAAGATTCCTTCTTTTTATAATGTTTTTCCAGAATTAAATCATAACGAAATGGCTGGTTTTGAGATCAAAGAACTAATTGAAAAATTTTATTTTATTATTTTAAAAGATAAAGATGATCAGCCAAAAATTCAAAAAAGAATGGAGGTTTTTGAGAAAATATTTACTGAACACGGTTTTAAGATAGAAATTATAAATCTCGAGGGAGTCTCTGTTTTTCATAAAATTTTTAATTCATTAATTTTAGCAGATTGGACAAGTTATTATTTAGCTCTTTATTATTCTCAAGATCCTGAAAGAGTTATTCTAATTGAAGAATTTAAAAATTTGATTAAAGAGGATCACTTATAGATTGTCATCTTTAAAAGTGATTTCTTTTCAAATCAAAATAAAATTGAACTACTTTATTTTTGTTCCTTTTTGTTTATAATTTATTTATGGAACCAAAAATTATTCCAATTTATCATGCTTCTTTTATTTTAGATTGGGGCGGAAAGATTATTTATGTTGATCCTGCTTGGGATAAAAAATTATATGAAGATAAACCAAAACCTGATTTAGTTTTAATTACTGATATTCATTTCGATCATTTAGATAATAATGTTTTGGAAAGTTTAAGCCAAAAAGGTGATTTTGATCTGATTGTACCAAAAGCAGTTTATGATGATCTTTTAGAAAAATTAAAGCCTAAAGCAAAAATTTTAAATAACGAAGAAGAAATGAATTGGAATGATTTTAAAGTTACAGCTTTACCAATGTATAATCTAACTCCTGAAAGATCACAATTTCATCCTAAAGGAAGAGGTAATGGTTATTTAATTGAGAAAGATGATTTTCGAGTTTATATTGCCGGTGATACTGAAGATATTCCTGAAATGAAAAATTTAAAAAATATTGATCTTGCTTTTGTGCCAATGAATTTACCTTATACAATGGATGTTGAGCAGGCAGTTTCAGTAGTTTTAGAATTTCAGCCGAAAAAAATTTACCCTTATCATTATCGAGGTGAAAATGGTTTTAGTGATGTTAATAAATTTAAGGAATTAGTTGAGAAAGAAAATAAAAACATTGAAGTAATTTTAGCTAAGTGGTATTAAATTATTAGATGCTAAAACAGAAAAATTTGATTTTTATTTTAGGGTTGATTGGATTTTTGGTTGCGAGTTATTTATTTTACCTTGGTATTAAAAACGACTCGCCTTTCTGTTTGCCTGATGTAGGTTGTGATTTTGTTTTGAAAAGTGAATATAGTAAATTTTTGGGATTGCCAGTTGCTTTATGGGGAGTCTTTTATTTTGGAAGTATCTTGATTTTGAATTTTTTTGAAAAGCCTAAGGTTTTATTAAAGGTTGTTTCCTCTTTAGGATTTATTTTTGCTCTTTATTTAATTTATCTTCAGGCTTTTGTTTTAAAATCTTTTTGCATTTATTGTTTAATAGCTGATGGTTCATCAATTATTATTTTTTTAGTTTTGTTTTTAGATAATTTTTTAAAGAATTTAGTTAGTTATTTTAAATATGGAAATAAATATTTATAAAAAATCTTTAAAAGATAGAAATTTATTAAAATTGGAAAAGCCAACTCCTGGATCGTGGATTTTTGTCGAAAATTTTAATAAAGATGATATTACCGTTTTAGCTAAGAATTTTAAAATTAATAGAAATTCCTTAGAAGATGTTATTGATGAATTTACCCAACCACGCTTAGAAATCGTAAAAAACTTTTTGTATATTTTTTTAAAAATACCTCACTTTGAAAATAATGAAATAAAACTTTTGCCGATTTTAATTATTTTGACACCTAAATACATTTTTACTATTTTTAATAAAAAAACCGCTATTTTTAATTTGCTTACCAACGATCAAATTAATTTTTTTACTACTCAAAAAACTAAATTTTTTCTTTTAAAATTAAATTTAATAAATAAATCCTATAGAAATTTAGTTGATAAATTGATAAAAGGTTCGGAAGAATTCTATAGTAGTATATATTCTGAACTTGATGATAAAAAAATAATTGAATTTTCAAAATTAGAAGTTTTATTAAGCACAACCCTTTCTACGTTGATTACTATTTATAAAGTCTACGAAAAGTTATTATTTAAAAAATATCTGGAATTTTTACAAGAGGAAAAGAGTAATGTTGACGATCTTTCTTTTGAGATGTTAGAACTTATAGAAATAATTAACTCCAACATTAAAAGATTGAAAATTATAAAAGATAATTATAGAATGATTATGGATAGATCAATTAATAAAAGAATTTTAAATCTAACCATTATTACAATAATTTTGTTTATCCCAACCATTATTTTCAGTTATTATGGAATGAACATACCCCTACCACTTCAAGAGAGTATTTTATCAACTATTATTATATCAATTTTAAGTATAATTTTAATGATTTTGGGATATTTTTTCCTTAAAAATAGGATTAAATGAAAATAGTTTAAGAACATAATAAAAACCTAGATTTACCAATGAATATAGGATTTTTTGAAGGAGAAGGTTGGGAAAAAGAAATTTTAGAAAGAGAACTCGAAAGACATAATTTAGTTTTTACTTCTGAATGGCTAACCAAAGAAAATGTACATAATTTCAAAGATTTAGAAATTTTAAGTATTTTTATTTGTTCTCAGATTGATAGAGAAATAATTGATTCTTTGCCTAAATTAAAATTCATTACTACAAGATCAACTGGTTTTGATCATATAGATACTCAGTATTGTAAACAAAAAGGAATTTTAGTGAGTAATGTACCTGAATATGGTACAAAAACTGTTGCCGAATGGACAATTGGACTTATGCTTAGTTTGATGAGAAAAATTTATTATGCTATTGATCAAATAAAAGAAGCTGAAAGTTTTGATTTAAAAAATTTAAGAGGTGAAGAAGTTGATGGAAAGATTTTGGGAGTAATTGGAACTGGTAAAATCGGCAAGCAAGTTATTAAATTAGCCAAAGCTTTGGGGATGGATATTTTGGCTTATGATGTTTATCCTGATGAAAATTTTGCTAAAGAGTATGGAATTAAATATGTAAGTTTAGAAGAACTTTTAAAAAATTCAGATGTTATTACAATTCATGTTAATTTAAATCTTTCAACCTATCATTTAATCAACAAAGAAAATATCAAACTTATAAAAAGAGGTTCTTATTTAATTAATACTGCTCGTGGTGGTATCGTTGAAACAGAGGCTTTGGTTTATGCTTTGAAAGAAGGAATTTTAAATGGAGCCGCTTTAGATGTTTTAGAAGAAGAAACAGAAATTAAAGAAGAATTAGAGCTTTTAACGAAAAAAGATATCGAAGCTAAAGATATAAAGACTTTATGGCAAAATCATATTTTAATGAAAATGCCAAATGTCTTGGTTACTCCACATAATGCTTTTAATTCAAAAGAAGCAATTGAAAGAATTTTAAAAACAACAATTGAGAATATTAAAGGATTCATCAAAGGAAAACCAATAAATTTAGTAAATTAATGAAGGAAGAAAAATATATTTTGTGGTTTAATGAGATTGAAAAAGAAGACGTTGGCATAGTTGGTGGAAAAAATGCTAATTTAGGTGAGATGTATCAGAAATTGTCAGATTTAGGAGTTAGGGTTCCTAACGGTTTTGCAATTACAACTAAAGCTTATGACTATTTTATAAAATATAACAACTTAGAAGAAAAAATTAAAGAAACTTTAAAAAATTTAGATGTCTATAATGTTGAAAAATTACAAAAAGCAGGAGAAATAATTAGAAATTTAATTAAACAAGGTGAATTTCCTGAAGATTTTAAAAAGGAAATATTAGGTGCTTTTGAGAAACTAAAAGAAGAATATGGAGAAGATTTACAAGTTGCCGTAAGAAGTAGCGCCTCAGCCGAAGATCTTCCTGATGCATCATTTGCTGGGCAGCAAGAAACTTATTTAAATGTAACTGAAAAAGATCTTTTAGAAAAAATAAAATATTGTTTTGCTTCTTTGTTTACTGATAGAGCTATTTTTTACAGACAAGAAAAAGGATTTGATCATTTTCAGGTTAAGTTTTCTGTTGGTGTTCAAAAAATGATAAGATCTGATTTGGCTAGTTCTGGAGTAATGTTTACGATTGATTCCGATTCTGGTTTAAATAAAGTTATTGTTATTAATGGAGTCTGGGGATTAGGTGAGCTGATTGTTCAAGGAAAAGTAATTCCTGATGAATGGATAGTTTTTAAAGAGGGCTTAGAAAGAGGATTTGGAAGTATTATTTGTAAAAGATTAGGCGAGAAAGTGAAAAAAATTATTTATGCTGAAGAAAGAGGTGTAAAAGAAATAGAGACAAAAGAAGAAGAAAAAACAAATTATTCTTTGAATGATGACGAAGTTTTAGAGTTGGCTAAGATGGGATTAATTATCGAAAAACATTATGGAAGAGCAATGGATATTGAATGGGCCAAAGATGGAATTGATGGCAAGCTCTATATTGTTCAAGCAAGAGCTGAAACAGTTCATTCAACTAAAAAATATAATGTTTATGAAGAATATAAATTAAAAGAAAAAGGTGAAATTATTTTAAAAGGCATCGCTATTGGCTCAAAAATAGCTTCGGGTAAAGTAAGAGTTATTAAAGATGTTTCTAAAATAAATGAATTTCAAGAAGGAGAAATTTTAGTTACTGAAATGACTGACCCAGATTGGGTGCCGATAATGAAAATTGCCAAGGGAATAATTACTGATAAAGGAGGAAGAACTTGTCATGCGGCAATAGTATCTCGTGAATTAGGCATTCCAGCAATTGTTGGCACTCAAAAGGCAACAGAAGTTTTAAAAACAGGCGATGAAGTGACAATTGATTGTTCTACCGGAATTACAGGTTATGTTTATAAAGGAAATCTTGATTACGAAGTTATTGAGCATAATTTAGAAAATTTACCAGAAACAAAAACAAAAATATATGTCAATATTGGACTTCCTGATGAAGCTTGGGAGAAGTGGTACTTACCAGTTAAAGGCGTTGGACTTGCCCGAGAAGAATTTATTATTGCTGAAGAAATAAAAATTCATCCCAATGCTTTAATTGATTATCCTAATTTATCTGAGGAAATAAAAGAAAAAATTGATGAATTAACCAGAGGCTATAAAAATAAAAAACAATATTTTATTGACAAATTAGCCGAAGGAATTGCTAAAATCTGTGTTGCTTATTGGCCCTATGAAGTAATTGTTAGGTTTTCTGATTTTAAAACCAATGAGTATCGAAATTTAATTGGCGGAGATCTTTATGAACCAGAAGAAGAAAATCCAATGATCGGTTGGCGAGGAGCAAGTAGATATTATCATCCAAAATTTAAGCAAGCTTTTGAGCTTGAAGTATTAGCAATGAAAAAAGTTAGAGAGGAAATGAGGATTTCAAACTTAGCAATGATGGTACCGTTTTGCCGAACACCTGAAGAAGGAAGAAAAGTTATGGAAATAATCGAAAATATTTTAGGTCAAAAAAAAGAAAAAAATTATAAAGTTTATGTAATGGCTGAAATACCTTCAAATATTCTACAAGTAGATGAATTTTTAGAATTTTTTGACGGAATGTCAATTGGTTCGAATGATCTAACCCAACTTACTTTAGGAATTGATCGAGATAATGAAATTTTACAGAGCTTAGCAGATGAAAGAAATGAATCAGTCAAAAAATTAATTAGTGAAGTAATTAAAAAATGTAAAGAAAAGAAGAAATATGTAGGAATTTGCGGACAGGCACCGAGTGATTTTCCAGAAATCGTTGAACTTTTAGTTAAAGAAGGAATTGAAAGTATAAGTGTTAATAGTGATGTAGTGATAAAGACAATTGAGATAGTTAAAAAATTTGAAGATGAAAATAAATGATATAAAAGTAAATAAAATTTTAGACTCAAGAGGAGAATGGACAATCGAGGTTGAGATTGAAAGTGAAGGAATAAAAGAAAAAGCGTCAATTCCTTCTGGGAAAAGTATCGGTTCTCATGAGGTTGTTTGTTTAGATTGTGAAAAAATTAAAAAGAATTTAAGCGAATTTTTGAAAGATATAAAAAATAAAGATTTTCAAAATCTTAATGAATTAGATGAATTTTTAATTGAAAGAGCAGGGAAGAATAAAGAAAAATTAGGAGGTAATTTTACTTTAGGAGTTTCAATCAGTTTTGCTCGAGCTCTAGCTAAAAGTAAAAATTTGGAGTTGTTTGAATATTTAAAAAACGAATCTACACGAATAAATAAGGACGAGTCTACACGAATGCTAAGATTAATTTTAAATATTATTGGTGGAGGAGTGCATTCTTTTAATAATTTAGATTTTCAGGAATATTGGTTAATAACACAGCACTACACGGAACTGACGCAGAACTTACGGAAAAATTCTTTCAATGCTGCATATTTTGAACTTTTAATCGCTAAGATCATTAGTATTATTAATCAGATTGAAAAAAAATTGCCTAAACCATTAGGAAGAAACGATGAAGGAGCATTTTGTACAAACTTTAGTGATAATTATGAACCTTTTTTATATTTAAAAGAAGTAACTAGTAATTTATCCGGATATGAACCGGATAATTTACCCGGATTACAACCGGATAAGTTGCCCGGATTTAAACCGGATACGGATAATTTACCCGGATATAAACCGGATTTATCCGGTAATCATCCGGGTAATAATTTTTATTTTGAGCTTGGAGCTGATATTGCTGCTAATCAAATAACAAATATAGTTAATTGGAAGAATGTTTATCGAAAATTAAAAATTTTGGGTGTTAAATATTTAGAAGATCCATATAAAGAAAATGAATTTGAAAAATTTGCTGAACTTCGTAAAGAAGGATTTAAAGTAATTGGCGATGATTTAACAGTGACCAATATTGAAAGATTAAAAATTGCTTTAGAGAAAAATTCTGTTGATGGTGTAATTGTCAAACCTAATCAAATCGGCACCATAACTGAAACATTTAATTTTGTTAAATTAGCCAAAGAAAATAATTTATTTACTATTTTTTCACATCGTAGTGGCGAAACAAATGATAATTGGCTAATTGATTTAGGAATTGCTTTTGGTGCAGATTATTTTAAAATCGGTGTTCCTTTACAAGGTGAAAGAGTAGTAAAATATAATAGATTATTAGAAATTTGTGCTAAAATTTAATTAGGTCGAATTAAAAAAATTAAAAAAGATGATTTCAGATTACATTCTGCTACTTTCAAGAGTAATTTTGGGTTTTTATTTTTTGTTTAGTGGTTTTAATCATTTTAAAAATCTGAATATGATGTCTCAGTATGCTCAAACTAAAAATGTACCAGCTCCTAAATTGTCTGTCATTGTTACAGGTCTTTTACTTTTAATTGGTGGATTTTCAATTTTATTTGGTGCTTATATTCAAGTCGGAGTTTTAGCTCTAACGCTTTTCTTTTTGCCTGTTACATTTATGATTCATAATTTTTGGACGGTCCAAGATCCACAAGTGAAAATGATGGAAATGATTAATTTCATGAAGAATATGGCTATCTGGGCAGGAGTTTTAGCCTTACTCTTTGTTCCTCAGCCTTGGCCATTCAGTCTTAGTTTGTTCTAAATTAACAGAACTTGCGGAACTTAACACGGAATTAACGGAAAGAACGACATAACACGGAAGAAGCTGACTATCGGAATTAACGGAGTTTTTTCCGTTTCTTCCGCTCATTCCGTGTTTGTTTCCGTTATTTCCGATTATTTAATGAAGATAGTAATCTTAGGTGGAGGATTTGGTGGTGTTTATGCTTTAAAACATTTACATAAACTTTTTCATAATAAGAAAGTAAAATTAGTATTGGTGAATAAAAAGAATTATTTTATTTTTACGCCTTTACTTCATGAAGTTGCTACTGGCGGAGTTTCGATTGATAATGCCCTAGAACCCATAAGAGAAATTATTAGATGTTGTGATTTTGATTTTGTTCATGGAGAAGTTGAAAAAATTGATTTAGAGAACAAAATTGTTTACATAAATAAAGAAAGAGAAGATTATAATGTTAATTATGATTATCTAGTTATTGCCTTAGGTTCGAAAACAAATTATTACAATATTCCTGGGGCTAAAGAATATAGTTTTTCCTTAAAAACAATTGATGACGCTATAAGATTGAAAAATAGATTTGTTCATATGTTTGAAATAGGAAGTTTATATCCAGAAAAGGTAAATAAATATCTCACTTTTGTCATTGTTGGAGGTGGAGCAACAGGAGTTGAATTGGCTGGTGAAATGAGTGATTTGTTTTATAAAACATTTAGTAAATTATATTCATCAGATTTAATTTCACAAGTTAAAATAATTCTAATCGAAAAAGGCAAAGAATTAATTCCTCAATTTTCTCCAAAATTAAGACAAAAAGCACTTGAAAGGTTAAAAAAATTAAAAGTTGATGTTAGACTAGAAAAAGGAGTAATTGAGGTTGGTGAAGATTTTATTAAACTTGATGACGGTAATGTTATTGAAACAAAAACAGTTATTTGGACAGCAGGAGTTGAACCAAATTTACCAGAAATTATTGGTAACGTTGAAAAAGATAATAAAGGAAGACTAGTTTTAAATGAATATTTGCAGGTGAAAAAGAAAATAGACGCAGAAAGAGCTGAACTTACACAGAATTTGCAGAATAATGCAGAACATACAGAACCAATACAGAACTCACAGAATAATTCTGTTAGTTCAGTGTCAGTTCAGTATAGTTCTGCAACCAAAGATAATTCAGTCAGTCCTGCATCAGTTCTGAGTAGTTCTGTATATGATAATGTTTTTGCAATTGGTGATGTTTGTTGTTTTATTCAAGATCAAAAACCATTACCACAATTAGCTCAAGTTGCAGTTAGACAAGCAAAATTAGTTGCTTTAAATATTAAAAATTTAATTGAAAATAAACCATTGCAGAAATTTATTTATAAACATGCTGGCGATTTGATTTCAGTTGGTAGGTTTTATGCCTTAGGTGAAATTAAAGGAATTGAATTTTCTGGTTTAATTAGTTGGTTTATTTGGAAAGGAGTTTATTTAAGCAAAATGATTTCTTTTCGAGATCAAGTTAAAACATTTATTGATTGGATTTTGAATTTATTTTTACCAAGAGATATTACCGAATTATAATTAAATTAATGGAGCCTCTTTATCTATTTAATACCTTAACTCGAAGAAAAGAAAAATTTAAACCTTTGAAAGATAAGATAGTAACGATGTATAATTGTGGGCCAACTGTTTATGAAAGACCTCATATTGGTAATTTAAGAGCTTATATTTTTGCCGATACCTTAAGAAGAACACTTGAGTATAATGGCTATAAAGTAAAACAAATTATTAACATTACTGATGTTGGACATTTAACCTCTGATGCTGATACTGGTGAAGATAAAATTGAAAAAAGTGCCAGAGAAAAAAGAAAAACTGCTTGGGAAATTGCACGTTATTTTGAAAAAATTTTCAAGGAAGATATTAAAAAATTAAATATCAAAACTCCTTTTAAGTTTCCTCGAGCAACTCAGCATATAAAAGAAATGATTGAGCTTATAAAGATTTTAGAAAAAAAGGGCTATACTTACAAAATTTCAGATGGCATTTATTTTGACACTTCTAAGTTTAAAAATTATGGTATATTGGCCCAAATTAAAAGGAAAAAATTATTAGCTGGCGCGAGAGTTGAGATAAATCCTGAAAAAAGAAATCCGTATGATTTTGCTCTATGGAAATTTTCACCTAAAGATGTGAAAAGACAAATGGAATGGAGAAGTCCTTGGGGCATTGGTTTTCCTGGTTGGCATATTGAATGTTCAGCAATGTCAATGAAATATTTAGGTAAAACAATCGATATTCATACTGGCGGTATTGATCACATTGATATTCATCATACTAATGAAATTGCTCAATCAGAAGCAGCAACTGGTAAAAAATTTGTTAATTATTGGCTTCATGTAAATTTTTTAAAAGTTGAGGGAGAGAAAATGGCGAAAAGTTTAGGAAATATTATTACTTTAGAAGATATTGAGAAAAAAGGTTTTCAACCGCTTGCTTTTAGATATTTAGTTTTAACCTCACATTATCGTTCAGAAATGAATTTTACTTGGCAAGCAATGGAATCAGCTCAAAATGCATATAACTTACTTTTAGAGACGATCTCCAGCTTTAATCTTTCTATTAATTTGTATAAATCACTATTTGGCGACAAGCGAGTCTCGGCTCTGGGTAGTTCTGATTTAGTTCTGCATAATTCTGCTTTTAAAGAAATATTAAATATTGTTAATTATGATCTTGATACTCCTCGATTAATTGCTAAATTATGGGAAATTTTAAAGTCAGATGAAGATTTAAAATTTAAAAAAATTTTTGTTTTAGAGGCTGATAAAATTTTGGGGTTAGGATTCAAAGAATTTTTAGCAAAACAAAAATTACCAGCTGAAATTAAAAAGAAAGTTTTATTAAGAGAAAGATTAAGAAAAGAAGGGAAGTGGCAGGAAGCTGATAAAATTAGAGAAGAAGTATTGGAAGCTGGTTATAAAATTGAAGATACTAAACAAGGGTCAATTATTAAAAAGGTCGTTGTTAAAAATTAAACACACAGAACTAACAGAACTAATACAGAACCTACAGAAATCAATAAATTATTTAATCTCTTATGTTAGTTCTAGTTAAATACAATGAATAAAAATTTACAATTAATTTTAGGAATTTTGCGTCTTTCATTAGGTTGGATATTTCTTTGGGCTTTTTTAGACAAGCTTTTTGGTTTAGGATTTTCTACTTGTCGCGATGCTCAAACTCAGGTTGTGAATTATTTTTGTAAAGATGCTTGGCTTTATGGTGGTTCACCAACTTTTGGTTTTTTGAAATTTGCAGTTAAGGGACCGTTTGCTGAAATTTTTAGAGCAATGGCAGGCAATCCAGCTGTTGATTGGCTTTTTATGTTAGGTCTTTTAGGAGTTGGTTTGGGATTGATGTTGGGAATTTTTGTGAAACTTTCAACATTCTTTGGCGGATTAATACTTGCTTTAATGTACCTAGCTGGGTTTTTACCTCCAGTCCACAATCCATTAATTGATGAGCATATTATTTACATAATTTTAATGGCCATTCTTTGTTTGAGCAATTCAGGTAATTATTTAGGTTTAGGCAATTGGTGGCAAAATACAAAATTAGTTCAAAAATACAAAATTCTAAAATAAACCGCAGACTTATGCAGAACTAACGCAGAACTACGCAGACTATACTAAGATATATGAGTTTTAAGGAAAAAGTTTTAAAAATTGTAAGCAAAATCTCGGTTGGTAAATTTTTGACATATAAACAAGTTGCTAGATTAGTTGGTAATGAAAAAGCTTTTAGAGTTGTTGGAAATTTGATGATGAAAAACAAAGACAAAAATATTCCTTGTCATCGAGTAATTAAAAGTGATTATACTGTTGGTGAATATCTGGGAAGAAAAGACTTCGATTGGTTAAAAGCAGCTCTGCTTTTAAAAGAAGGAGCGATTGGAGTTATTCCGACTGATACAATTTACGGCATTTGTACATCTGCTTTTAATAAAAAATCAGTTGAAAAAGTTTATAAATTAAGAAAAAGAAACCCTAAAAAGCCTTGTATAATTTTGATTTCAGATATCAGAGAATTAAAACTTTTCAAAATTCAACTTCAAGATTGGCAAAAAGAAATTTTAAAGAAAATTTGGCCAAGCAGGATAAGCGTCATTTTTCCTTGTAAATCGGAAAAATTTACTTATCTTCATCGTGGAACAATAACTTTAGCTTTTAGATCCCCCAAAGATAAATTTATCTTAAAAATTTTAAAAATTTCTGGGCCATTAATTGCTCCATCGGCTAATTGGGAAGGATACGAACCAGCAAAAACTATAAATGAAGCAAAGAAATATTTTAATAACCAAGTATTTTATTTAGATAGAGGAAGGCTCGCTGGTCAACCTTCAACTTTAATTGATTTAACTCAAAAAGAAATAAAAATAATAAGAAGAGGAGCTGATTATGATAAATTAAATAAATTTTTAAATTCTAAAGCATTGTCAATAGCATAACCTTCAGCATCATTGTTAAAATAAGCAAATAAAATTTTTGGTTTTAGTTTTTTAATTCTTTCAGCATATTCTTTTAATTCTTCTTTTGAGTATTTTGAAGCAAAAAGAATTGGTTTGCCATGAAATCTAACATAAATCACATCAGTTGTTTTAACAAAATCAGTTGGCCATCTTGGTGAATCAGATATTACGAACGCTATTTTGTATTTTTTTAATAGAGTATAAATTTTTTTATTTAGCCAAGTTTTATGACGAAATTCAATAGCAAATTTTACTTTTTTAAATTTTTTAATAACATTTATAAATGATTTGAATAATTTTAAATCATATTTTAATCCTGGAGGAAGTTGAATTAAAATTGGTCCTAATTTTTCTTTTAAAACTTTATAAATTTGGATAGTTTCTAATAGTAATTTTTTATCTTCTTTATTTAATTTTAATCTTCTAAAATGAGTAAAAAGACGATAATGTTGTCTTTTTTGTTAAATGATAAAAACTTGTATTAATTTCAACAGTATTGAAATGTTTTGAATAAAATTTTAAAAAATCTTTAGAAGTTGAATTTTCTGGGTAAAATTTTCATCTCCAATGCCAATATTGCCAACCTGAAGTACCAATATAAATTTTCATTTGTGTTTAATTAAATTATAAATCAAAAACTCATCTTTAATTATCCCTAATTTGGTCAATTTTTCTATTGCTACGTAGCAATAGAAAAATTGACCATTTTGGTTTTTTTGTTTATTTTGTGTTATATTTAATTTGGTTATTTTTACATAAAATTTAGATATTTTATATTATTTAGATTTCATGTTTTAAAAATGCCTAAATACAAATCAATTTCAGATCAGGAGAAAGCAGAGCTTCTAGAGGAATTTTGCGAAGCAATTTCTGTTTTAAAAAATCGTCAAGAAATTATGCATTTCATTACTGATCTTTTGACAAAACAAGAAGTAATTATGTTAGCCAAAAGAATTAAAATTGCCAAATTATTACTAAAAGGTTTAAGTTATAGAGAAATAGAAAAAGTTGTTAAAGTAAGCCATGGGACTATAGCCAAAGTTGCTGTGTGGTTATACGAAAGTGGGGAAGGTTTCAGATTGATTCAGGAAAGAATCAAGAAAGAAATAAAACAACCGACTATTTTAGATTATATAGAGAAAGATTGGAGAAAAATAAAAAGAAGAATGCCATCTATGTTTTGGCCAGAACTTTTAATAGAAGAGATTATAAAAATTATGAACAAAAAGCAAAAGAAAAAACTGTATCAAGTACTAAGCAAATTAGATAGAAAATCAAAGTTATATAAAAAACTATCAAAATTAGTATAAAAGTCTATTGCTACGTAGCAGTGAAGAATTAATCCAGTTTGTAGGATTGGGGAATAGATATTGAATAATATATTTTTATAAAAAATTAAGATGATAAATTTAAAAAATAAAAAAGTTTTGATTTTGGGATTAGGAATTTTATGTTAATCAATTTTGCCAAGTATAAATTTTTTCTTCAAAACTTTTGTTTTTAAACTTATCTATTGTTTCTAATTTAACCAAAGGCGTTGGTTGAATAATATAAAAATCACTTTCATTATTAATTGTCTCGGCTCCGGTATATTTATTAAACTTTCTAAATTTTTCTTGAATGATTAAACCTAAATTATGAATTATTTCTTGAATCTTTAAACCTCTTTCAAAACTTTTATCTGTATAACCATAACACATAAAAATAAATTTGTTTTTTAAAAATTCTATATTTTTTCTTTTTTTATTACTTCCTAAACCTAAAAGAATTTCCAATGCCCTAATCAGCCAAATTTTAACTGCCGAAGGATTATAAGGTGGATCAAAGAAAATAAAATTGGTTTGGGTTTTAAGTAAATCTTTTGATAAAGGGTTGCAAATATTATGTTTAAATATTTTTACATTTAATTTTTCCTTTTCAGTAACTTCATTAATAAAATTTAAAATTCTTTCATCAATATCTAAAACAATAATTTCATCAAATTTTTTAGTTAAAGCCAAAGCAATTGAAGTTAAATCATCATCACCAAGAAAAATAATTTTAGAAAATTTGAATTTTTTTTGATATCTCAATAATAGGTTGCTTCTTTTAATAACAGTATCGGCCGTAGCATAGAATTGATCAAACTTTCTTTCAGGTATTGGTCTGTTTTTATATTTTGTAATTATTTTTAAAAAGTCCATTCGATTAATAAAATTATAAAATGTTGTGGAAAAAACTTTAAAAATTAATGATTTTTATATTTTAAATAATATTAAAACATAGTATAATTAAATTAATGGATCAAAATTTAAAAAATTCAATAATTATTAGTTTGTTTTTGTTTGTTATAGCCATTTTTTGGTTTGTTTATGAATACAAAAACATAAATCAACCGCAAAGAACTTTTTCAGTTACTGGCGAAGGGAAAGAAGTCGCTGTCCCCAATATTGCTGAAATAAGAATCGGTGTTATTACTGATGGTAAAGATTTGAAAAACCTTCAACAAGAAAACTCAAACAAGATGAATAAAATTATAAATTTTCTTAAAGAGCAGGGAATCGTGGACAAAGATATTAAAACTGAAAATTATTCAATCACGCCTAAGTATGATTATAGGACCTCTTCTTATCAAATTGTTGGTTATACAATAAGCCAAAATTTAGTTGTTAAAATTAGAGATTTAACTAAAATTGGTGAAATACTTGATGGAGTGGTGAAGCGTGGTGCTAACAATGTTTCTGGTCCTAACTTTACTATTGATGAATCAGAAAGTTATTTAGCTAAAGCAAGAGAGAAGGCAATTTTAAATGCTAAGGAAAAAGCCGAAATAATTGCCAAGATAGCTGGCTTTAAACTAGGAAAAATTGTAAGTATTAGTGAATATTCTTCTTTTCCTTCAATTCCTTTATATTCAAAGTATGTTGGCACGAGTGGAGATGAAGGAGAAACAATTCCTCAAATCGAACCTGGTTCTCAAGAAATAAAAGTACAAATAAATATAACTTTTGAAATTAGGTGAAATCTTAAAATATATACTAAATAAACTAGCTTAAAAAATACTTATTTTCTTGCATTTTTAGATCTTGACAAATTACCTTTTTTGTGATAAAATTTTTATATTGATCTATAAATTGGAGTTATCAATATTTGGCCATGAAAAAGAGATTATTTTTAATAATTAGTATAATTTCGTTTGTTAATTTGTTTTTAGCCTTAAAAGCTATTGCTGGTTATATTCCGCCATTTGGAGGAGAGTACACTAATATTTGCGGTAGTGGTCATGATGCTAATTTTTATAATTGTCAAGCTAAATGCAATATAAATGAAGGTTGGTGTGAAACAAGGAATAATAACGAATGGATATATGTTTTTGTATGTGATGGGAAAATGCCCGAATGCGTAAGAAACATGATAGGCCCATTACAAGGTAGACAACGTTTAACATCATTCTCTTCGGTTGGTTCTAATAAAACAATTCAAATTGATGTTTTTGATAAATTTTGTAATTCAGACGAAGGTTGGATTTGTAATGATTCAAACTTGGTGGGTTATATTGTTTGGTGGTCGGGGACAAAAGTTATTAGGCTCCCTGTAGTTATTACTTTACCGGCGGTCGTTACTTATTAAAGAATCTAATTAAAAAATATGAAAAAAACATCTTTCTTGTTTCTAATCATTGGATTAGTTTTTTTAGGTCAATATATTTTTTCAAAAAAACAAGCTATTGCTCAAACTAGTGTTCAAAGGGTTTGTCCAGCTCAAACAACTTATGGTAATACTTGGGCTACTTTGGTTGGTGAAATTCAAGACAATGGTGGTGATCCTAATATAACTGCTTGGTTTGAATGGGGAACATCGAGCTTTTCTTTGACTAACAGAACGCCTGATCAATTTCTTTTTATTCCTAATCCTCCTCAAGGATTTTGCCAAACTATTACAGGTCTTCAACCTTGTACTACTTACTTTTATCGAGCCGTTGCTAGAAATTCTGCTGGAACTTCAAGAGGATCTATTTACTCCTTTACTACTCAATGTGCTCCTTTACAAGTTTCTTGTTCTGCTTCGCCTAACCCAGCTAATGTAAATCAAACAGTTATTTTTACAGCTAATGTAAGCGGTGGCAATGGATCTTATTCTTATTCTTGGTCGGGTGCTTGCAGTGGTTCTTCCTCAACTTGCTCTAGGTCTTTCTCTTCGGCTGGTACTTATACAGCTAATATTACTGTTACCTCTGGTAATGAAACTAAATCAGCCTCTTGTTCGGTAACCGTTAATCAACCGGTAAGACCACCAGCTGTTATCACCTTACCACCTGTTATAACTTTATAAACGAAATTTAGGAAATGAAAAAAGAATTATTATTAATTTTAAACATTTTAATTTTAGTTAATTTTAGTTTTGCTGTCAGTTGTCCTAGTAAAACTGCTACGAGTTTTCGTTTTATAACTTTTGTCGGCAGGTTAGATGGACTTGGTGGTGATAAGGAAGTTAAAGTTTGGTTTGAATACGGACTAAATAAAGATAAGCTAGATAAAAAAACCAAAGAATTAATTTTGAGAGATTCTCAGATTTTTTGTTTAAGAGAAAGAGGCGTTAAGCCTTGTACTACTTACTATTATCGAGCCGTTGCCCAAAATACTGCAGGTATAAATTATGGCGAAATAAAAGAGATCAAAACTTTATGTCAAAAATTTAAAAACAAAACCAATCCAATTCAAAATAGTTATCCAGATAAAAAGTCAAATTGGATTATTTTTTAATTAGTATTGACAAAATAAAAAAATATGTTAGAATTTAAGTAAAAATGTTAAGAAGATTTTTAATAATCTTGATAGTATTTATAATCTTAGAGGGAAGCAATGTTTTTGCTCAAACTTGTCCAGCTCAAACAACTTATGGTAATACTTGGGCTACTTTGGTTGGTGAAATTCAAGACAATGGTGGTGATCCTAATATAACTGCTTGGTTTGAATGGGGAACATCGAGCTTTTCTTTGACTAACAGAACGCCTGATCAATTTCTTTTTATTCCTAATCCTCCTCAAGGATTTTGCCAAACTATTACAGGTCTTCAACCTTGTACTACTTACTTTTATCGAGCTGCTTCCAGAAATAGCGGAGGTACAAATTATGGTAATATTTATTCTTTTAGAACGAATTGTGTCTTTTCAAATCTTCAAGTTTCTTGTTCTGCTTCGCCTAACCCAGCTAATGTAAATCAAACAGTTGTTTTTACAGCTAATGTAAGCGGTGGCAATGGATCTTATTCTTATTCTTGGTCGGGTGCTTGCAGTGGTTCTTCCTCAACTTGCTCTAGGTCTTTCTCTTCGGCTGGTACTTATACAGCTAATATTACTGTTACCTCTGGTAATGAAACTAAATCAGCCTCTTGTTCGGTTAATATTTCTTCTGGGCAAAATTCGTCAATAATAAATCAATTACCCATAGCTGTTATTGCTTTTACTCCCGAGGATATTCGGCCAGGCACCATTGTCACTTTTGATGCTTCTCAATCTTATGATCCAGATGGTTTTATTATTTCTTATGAATGGATAATTAACAACGAAACGGTTTCTAATCTTAAAACTTTTAATCGTGCTTTAGCCTCCGGTGCTTATAGGGTTAAGTTAATTGTTACCGATAATCAAGGCAGCCAGTCGTCTAAGGAAATATTAATTTCAGTTGGTCGAACTACTTATTTGACTCGGACAGTAACTCGAACAGTAACCCGTAGTATTGAGGTGCCGACACCTATTCAAAAAACAAATAATAATAAATTAATTGATTTACTTGTGGAACCTACCTATTCTGTGAATGTTTGTGCTCAAAATACAATTCAATTAACCTTAATAAATAATACTTCTGTAAATAGAAAAATAACCATTAAAGCAAATGGAGAAGTTGGTAATTGGTTTAAACCTAGCGAAAGAGATTTTGTCTTAGAACCAAATTCAAGTCGTCTTGTTGATTGGATAGTAGATGTTCCTTGTTCGGGTGTAGTAAAGACTAAAAATTATAATATTGATTTTAAAGTCTCAACGCCTGGAGCTAATTATTCATTCTCCTCTGATTTGCAAATTAAAGGTATAAATACAAGTCTGTTAGGTTTTATCGGAGCTTTTGGGGGAGTAAATATTTTTTGGTTATTTCTTTTGTTTTTGATTATTTTCCTATTAGCTTTTCTTTGGTATAGATTTAGAGAATTAGAAAAAAGATATAAACAAAATCTGAGATAGTTGGCTTAAAATCTAAAATTATATTAACCTGACTATGATTTTCCTTTCTCTCGGTCCATCAAATTCAATTAGAATTACTCTTTGCCATGTGCCTAAAATTAAGTTTTTGTTTTCAAAAGGAAGAAGAAGGGAAGTGCCAATAATTGAAGATAAAAAATGATCAGGAAAATGTTCGGGATTATGAGGATGAATAAAGTTTGCTTGAGGACTTATTTTCTCAAAGGCATTAATATAATCTTTTTCAGCTCCAGGATCTAGGTCGGCAGTTGTTAAAGCGCAGGTTGTATGCAAAGCAAAAAGAAAAACTAGTCCAGAATCTTTTTCTTGTTTTGATAAAATCTCATTTATTTTTTCAGTAATATCAATTATTTCTTTTTTCTTTTTTGTTTTAATAACTAAACTATTCATATTAGATTTTATTAATATGCCCGGATTAATACCGGATAGATTACCCGGATGAATACCGGTTTATATCCGGGTATTTGTATCCGGTTTGAATCCGAGTAGTTATATCCGGTTAATATCCGGGTAGTATTATCTGGTTATAATCTGGGTAAAAATATTTTTCTGCTACTATCGCCAGTAGAAAATTATGTTTGCACTCTCTGCACTATTATTAAATTATAATCTAAAATAGAATAGAGAATAAAATGAAATAATTTTTATATTTCAAAGGACCATGAAAGCTTATATAAAATTACATAATAATGCCTGAACTTCCTGAAGTAGAAACGATTAAGAGATACTTAGAAAAAGAAATTATAGGACAAAAAATAAAAAATGTTGAAATTTTTGATAAGAGAAGTTTTAAAGGTGAAAAGAAAAAGATTGAGGGATCGAAAGTTCTAAGTCTTGAAAGAAAAGGTAAAATTTTGATCTTTGTTTTAAGTAATGGTTATAATTTGATGTTTCATTTAAAGATGACCGGGCAAATTTTATTTCTAAATTTCTTAAGAAATTCAGAAATCAGTAATTCAATAAGGGTTGTGTTTGTTTTAGATAGAGGTTATCTTGTTTTTAATGATGTTCGCAGGTTTGGTTGGGTAAAGGTCGTTGATGAGCAAAATTTAAATAAAGAGATAAAAAAACTGGGTATTGATGCTTTAAATTTAACTTTTGATGATTTAAAAAATATTTTAAATAAGACCAAAAGACCAATAAAATTAGTTCTGATGGATCAAGCAAAAATTGCTGGAATTGGAAACATTTATGCTAATGAGTCATTATTTTTAGCTAAGATTCATCCTCAAATTCCAGCAAATAAATTAACTGACGATAAAATAAAAAAACTATTAAATGCAATTAAAAAAATCTTGAAAAAAGCAATTAAATATGAAGGAACAAGTTTTAGATTCTATTTCAAACCAGATGAATCAAAAGGAAAATATCAAGAAAAATTTTTAGTTTATCAGAGAGAAGATGAAAAATGTCGGCGATGTTATGAAAAGATAAAAAGAGTAATTTTAGGAGGAAGAAGTGCTTTTTATTGCATTAATTGTCAAAAAAAATGATATAATAAAAATAATAAGATCGCGGGGTGGTGGAGTAGGACCACGCGGGTCTCATAAGCCCGAGACGCAGGTGCAAATCCTGCCCCCGCAACGAAAATGAGAAGTATTGAAAATATAAGAAAAGAAGCAGAAGATTTATTAAGTAATATTCAACAAATAGCAAGAAGGAGTTTTAAGGGAGGAAGAAAACCTGAATTGCCCGAAAAATTTCTTAATAACATTAAAGATGTTATTAATGAAGTAATTGACTATCCTGAAAATTCTCAATTAATTGGGATTTTACCTGAGTATAGACAAGAATTTAAACAATTTCTCAGAGTAGCTTTGGAAAAAATTGCTGCTGAACTAAAAAGACAAAATATTTTAGAAGAATCAATTTTTAATAATAAAGATAAACTTAGACTCCTAGCTGAGATGTTAATAATTAATTTAGAAGAAATAGCATCTGCTTTATCTAAAAAATTACCACTTCCTCCAAAAATATTAGAAAACGCTAAAAAAATTGCTGTTTATCAAGACTATGAATTTATAAATAAATTCATAAACTCAGATGAATTTATCTCTCAACAACTCAATATTCCACTTGAAGAAGTAAGAGAGATATTTACTCGGAGTAGAAAAATTCATTTTGCTATTTATAACATATCCAATCCTCTTGAAGCCCTACAAAGAGTTAAATATCACTTAGAACATACCTTAACAGATGAAAACATAACAAATATAGCAATAAGTGAAGGTTTTACCATAGAAGAGGCAGAAAATTTAAGGAAAGATCCAATTTATAAAAAATTATATACTCTATCCTTTAAAATTTTTCTTGCCATAAGGTATAAAAATCCAGAGGAAGGAGTTAGGAAATTTTTAAGAGGAGAAATATAATGATTTAAAAGATGCAGGTATATTATAGTTTAATTTTTAATTTATTAAGTCAGTTTAAAGACGAGATACAGTCAATTTTAATTTTTACTTTGTTTTTGGTTTTGATCTATTTTTTAATAGCCAAAATTTTATCTTTAGCATTCAAGGCAAGTGCCAAATTATTTCATTTAGAAAGAGTTGTTACTATTATTAAGACAGTGAAGATGATTTTAAGATTTATTTTGCTTTTTATTTTTTTTATTTTTGTTTTGAAACAATTTAAACTTAATGTTAATGCTATTTTGACTGGAGCTGGTGCTTTAGGTGCGGTTTTGGTTTTAATTTTTCAAAATAATCTGCGTGATGTTTTTACTGGTTGGCTTTTTGTTTTTGAGGATGTTTTTAGAAAGAATGAAGAAATTATAATTAATAATAGTTTTAAAGGTAAGGTTATTGATTTTACCTCTCGTTATTTAATTTTAGAAACAGAAAATGGGTCTAAAGTTTTTATTCCATTTAGTCAAATAAATATTGTTGAAAATTTATCAAGGAAAAATAATGGAAGTTAGAAATTATAAAATTGAATTAGACTTTGATTTAGAGAAGAATATTTATCGAGGCAGAGAAGAGATAAGAATTAGTTTACCCGGATTAAAACCAGATACAGCTACCCGGATTCAAACCGGATGGAACCACCCGGATATTAACCGGATAATACTACCCGAATATGAACCGGATTTATCCAGTGATTATCCGGGTAATATGCCAGACAATTATCCGGGTAATCTATCAGGTGATCATCGGGGTAATTTTCTAAAAATTGATGCTGTTGATTTAAAAATTAATCAGCTAAAAGTGAATGACCAAGATGTAGATTTTGAAGTTCAAAAAGATGGAATTTTGATTAAAAATAATTTTTCTGAAAAAGATAATACTATTTTTATTGATTTTGAAGGAGAATTAAAAGAGGTTTTAGGAGGAATTTATTTAAGTAAATATAAAGACAAAGAACAAGAAAAATGTTTAATCACAACTCAATTTGAACCAATTGAAGCACGCAAAGCTTTTCCTTGTTTTGATGACCCAGATAAAAAAGCAACGTTTGATTTAACTTTAATTTTTCCTAAAGAATTAAAAGCAATTTCCAATACTTTGCCAATTAAAGAAGAAATTGTTAATGAAAAGAAAAAAGTGATTTTTGAAACAACTCCCAAGATGTCAACTTATCTTTTGTATATTGGAATTGGTGATTGGTATTTTGTTGAAGATAAATATAAAGAAGTTATTATTCGAGTGGCAGTTACGCCAAAGGAAAAATTAGAAGGAGTAAGATTTGCTTTAGAAAATGCTAAAAAATTTTTAAATTATTTAGAAGAATATTTTGATTCCCCTTATCCCTTAAAAAAATTAGATCTAATCGCTGTTCCTGATTTTGCTGCTGGAGCAATGGAAAATTGGGGAGCAATTACTTTTCGCGAGAATTTACTTTTAGTTTTCGAAGGCATAACACCAAAATCTACCCAAGAAAGAATTGCTGAAGTTATTGCTCATGAATTAGTTCATATGTGGTTTGGTAATTTAGTAACAATGAAGTGGTGGGACGATTTATGGTTAAATGAAAGCTTTGCCACTTATTTAGCTTATAAAGCTGTTAATAATTTTTATCCTAATTGGAGAATTTTAGAAAAATATGTTTTGGATGAAGTTTTTAGTGCTTTGAATGCTGATGGTTTGATTGCTTCTCACCCGATTAAAGTTGAGGTTAAAGATCCAAATGAGTCAGTTGAAATTTTTGATGAGATATCTTATGAAAAAGGTGGCAGTGTTTTAAGGATGATTGAGAATTATTTAGGTGAAGAAAAATTTAGAGAAGGATTGAGGCTGTATATTAAAAAATTTACTTATCAAAATGCTAAAGCAGAAGATTTGTGGCAATGCTTAGAAGAAGTTTCGAGTGTGCCAGTGGTTGAGATTATGAAAGATTATATTGAAAAAGTTGGCTATCCTTTGGTAAGTTTTAAAAAAGAGCAAGGCAGATACTGTTTAAGACAAAGGAGATTCTTATTTTTAGAAGACAGAGAAGATTATTGGAAAATTCCTTTTGTGATTGAAATTGATAATAAAGAAGAAAGAAAAATATTAAAAGAAAAAGAAGAAATCGCCCCAATTCCTGAATCTAATTTTTCAACTTTTATTCTTAATAAAAACTATTCAAGTTTTTTTGTTAGTGATTATGATGAAGAAATTCTAAAAAGAAATTTAGAGAATTTAGAAAAATTAAATGAAATTGATCAGGTTCATTTAGTTCATGATTATGATATGTTAGTTAGAAAGGGTGAGAAAAATTTTGAAAACTTTTTAGAAATTTTAGAAAAATATTTTATCAATAATTCTAAACCCTTTGTTTTTAGTGAAATTATTTCTTATTTAAATTTTTATTATTATTTACTAAACGCAGACCAACGCAGGATAGACGTAGACCAACGCAGACTAAACGCGGAACTGCGCAGAATTGATACAGATCAAAGCAGAACAGACGGAAACGGACACGGAAAAAATGGAACAGACGGAAAAACCAGTTCCGCTTATTCCGTTCGTTCCGCGTCCGTTTCTGACCTTTCCGCTTTATTAGAAAAATTTTCTTTAAAAGTTTTGGATATTTTAGGAAAAGAGCCGAGGGAAGGTGAACAACCTTATGAAACAGTTTTAAGGCAAAAAACTCTATTTTCTTTGGGAATTTTGAAGAATAAAGAGATTTTAGATTTCAGCCAAGAAAAATTTGAAGAATTTTTAAAAGACAAAGAAAAACTTCATCCTGATATTAAACAAGCAATCTTTAATAATGCTTTAATTGCTAATGATAACTATTTAGAAAAACTTTTGAATTATTATCATCAGACTAATTTGATTGAAGAACAAAATAAATGTTTAATTGCTTTTGGTAATTTACAAAATTTAGAAAAGTTAAGTTCTATTTTTGAATTTATTCTTTCTTCACAAGTTAGATTTAATCAGACTATTTTCTTTTTCAATTCAGTTTCTTTAAATTCAAATGCAGCAAAATTCACTTTTAATTGGTTAAAAGAAAATTGGCAAAAATTAGAAGAAAAAGGTGGTGGGCCAGGTAAAAGTGATTTTGTTTTAATTAAAATATTAAAATCAACAATTCCTTATATCGGTGCTTTTGTTGAGGAAAAAGAACTTGAAGAATTTTTGAACCAAGAAAACTTTAAGCGATTTGAAAAAACAAAGAATGTTATTTTAGAAAAAGCAAAAATTAATAGAAAAATAAGGTTGCAAATGAAATATTAAATTTTAAGATTTAATGAAGATAATTATTTTATAAATAAATATATAAAATAGTTAAAGATGAATAAAAACTATTATGAAATTCTAGGGATACCAGAATACTCATCAGAAGAGGAAATAAAAAAGAAATTTAGAGAATTAGTTAAAAAATATCATCCAGACAGAGGTGGTGATCCCGAAAAGTTTAAAGAAATCTTAGAGGCTTATCAAAGTTTATCTAGTAAAGAAAAAAAATTATTTTATGATTCCATATTAAGGGATGCTCGTTTATATAATTTTGATTTTTATAAAAATAATGGCGTAATTAGACCTAAAACACTATCAATTCTAGGGATAGCTACTTATGTTTTATCAAATATTACGTCAGTAGAAAACTTAAAAGGAATTTTACTTATGCCATTGTGGTTCATTTTATTATCGCAAATTTTCTATATAGTTTTTCTTGTATTGGCAATAAAATACACTTGGAAATTTAAATTTAAATTTGAATCAATGTTGCTTTTATTTTCTTCTATTCTTCTTTTTGTTTTTCAATTCATACAAGAAGTTACTTTACCCCCAGACGGAAGTTTAATAATTATTTTCACTAACATAACCAAAATCGTTAATTTCTTAGCGTATTTTTGGATCGTTGTTCTTCTTTGGAAAATTGATACTTACCTAAGCAGATTTAAATAAACAAGCTGTGTATATTAAAGAGAACATATTTTAACGAAGAGACTATAAAAATAAGGGTAGAAAATTATTTTAAAGTTAATTTTTAAAATATAATATAATTATAGTGAATTTTATTACTTTCAAAATGATTATTTTTAATATATTACTTACAATAATAATTTGGATAGTTTTGATATTTATAGGTACTAATTTAATAGGACTGTTTATGAGATCTCTTTTATATGGGCAGACAAAAAATATTAAGGAGTTAAAAAAAGAAGTCCATTCTGTAATTGAACAGGAGATCAAAAAAAATGAGCAATCAGCTAAGGTGCTTAGTATTGTATCACTGTTTTTAATCCTGGGATATCTGTACATTATTTTTTATTTTACTAATATAGGCGTCACTACAGTCGCTATAATTTTGATGTTAACGAGAATTCCCGATTTATTACTAGAAATAAAAACAGGTGAAAGCACATTATTTATTTTCAGAAGAGAGAGATTTTTACAAAAAATGGGTTATGAAGTAAAAAAATCAAAATCCAGAGTTTTTATAGAATTTATAACTAATTTTCTTTATTGGGTATCACTGCCATTTTTATATTATTTTCTTTTTATTTATTAAAATTTAAAAATAATTTAGAAACCTAATAACATTACATTAATATGACTAAAGAAAATTATAAACAAAGTTTATCGAAGAAAGAAATATCTAAATCTAATAAAATATATAGAGATATCAAAAGGAAAAGATTAGAATTAGATGTTCTACTAAGTAAAAAAGAGATTCTTGATGGTAGATTTAATGTTTATAAAAATACTAAGGATTTATACAAATTTTTTATTTAATAAATTTTAACGATTATTTACCCCTCGATCAATTTAAATTCAATAGTTCAACTTTTAAGTTTATTAATCTCTATGGAAGGATTAGTTCTGTTTAATAAACCCCAAAATTATACTTCTGTTCAGATTGTTAATTATTTTAAAAAATTAACTAAGAAAAAAGTTGGGCATGGAGGAACATTAGATCCTTTTGCTGAAGGACTTTTAATTTTGGGAATTGATGACTATACAAAAGAACTAACAAAATTTTTAAAAGAAAGTAGAAAAACTTATATTGCTGAAATTGAATTAGGTGCTATCTCTGATACTTATGATATAACCGGAAACATAGTGCGAACCGATGCGAATCCTGAACCACGAAGGGTTCAGGACCATGAACCGAGCTCTGCTCTGGTTCATGGCTTAACGCGAACTGATACGAACCTAAATATATCAGAGATAGAAAAAATATTAGCAGGTTTTATTGGCGAGATAGAACAAATTCCTCCACCTTATTCAGCTATAAAAATAAAAGGCAAAAGAGCATATAAATTAGCAAGGAAAGGCTTAAAGGTTGATTTAAAACCAAGAAAAGTAAAAATTTATAATATTAAAATTTTAGATTTAAAAGAAAAGATCCTTAAAATTGAAGTTGAAGTTTCATCAGGAACTTATATTAGAAGTTTAGCTCATGATATTGGTCAAAAATTAGGTTGTGGTGCTTATTTAAAATCTTTAGTTAGAACTAAAATAAATGAATTTACCTTGGAAGAAGCATTAAGTTTTGAAGATATAGAGAAAGATTATTTAGAATTTTACGTCAAAGTTTATGGCAGAGTACAGAGAGTTGGTTTTAGATTATTTTGCCGTAATTGGGCACAAAATTTAGGAATTTTTGGTTATGCTAAAAATTTAACAGATGGCAGTATTGAGGTTTTAGCTCAAGGTAAAGAAAAGAATTTACAAGAATTTTTAGAAAAAATAAAACGAGGACCAATATTAGCTAAGGTTGAAAAAATAGAAATTATTTGGCGAAAAGCAAAAAATAGATTTTCTTATTTTGAAACTTTTTAAAATAATCTTATAATTTAAACAATGATCGAGGAACTTCATGATGAAAAGGTGAAATTTTTAGAAGAGAAAGCAAATGAAATAAGACAATTGATAATTGAAATGCTTTTAGAGGCTGGTTCTGGTCATTCTGCTGGACCATTAGGAATGGCTGATATTTTTTCAGCTTTTTATTTTCATATTTTGCGTCATGATCCTCAAAATCCTGATTGGCCTGATAGAGATAGATTAATTTTATCTAATGGTCATATTTGTCCTGTTCGCTATGCAGCAATGGCACTTGCTGGTTATTTTCCGATTGAAGAATTAAAAACTTTAAGAAAAATAGATTCTCGTCTTCAAGGTCATCCTCATCGAACAACACTTCCAGGAGTAGAAACCAGTTCAGGTCCATTAGGCGAAGGAATTTCTCAAGCAATTGGTATTGCTTATGCTGGAATTTTAGATAAAAAAGATTATCATGTTTATTGTCTTACTTCTGATGGTGAGCATCAAGAGGGAAATACCTGGGAAGCCTATATGTGGCTTGGCAAAAATCCTTTACCTAATTTAACAATAATAATTGATCGAAACTACATTCAAATTGATGGAGTAACTGAAGATGTTATGCCCCTTGAACCATTAAAACAAAAACTAGAATCTTTTGGACTCCATGTTTTAGAAGTTGATGGTCATAATATTCGTTCTTTTGTTGATGCAATTAGAGAAACTAAATCAGAATGGAGAAGAACTTCAGTTATTATTGCTTATACAATTCCAGGAAAAGGAGTAAGTTTTATGGAAAAGAAATTTGAATGGCACGGTAAGCCACCAAACAAAGAAGAAGCCAAAAAAGCTTTAGATGAATTAAGAACATTAGGAGGAAAAATAATTAGTGAGCATCAGTAATGCTTAATCCCAAACTAAAATTAAATCCCAAAATTTTTGATCAAGAGGTTGAACAAAAACCAATCAGAGATGGTTATGGTGATGCTTTAGTTGAACTTGGTGAAAAAAATCCTAATGTTGTTGTTTTAACTGCTGACTTAACTGAATCAACTCGATCTAATAAATTTGCTGAAAAATTTCCCCAAAGATTTATTGAATGTGGCGTAGCTGAACAAAATATGGCTGGAATTGCTGCTGGTTTAGGTGTAAGTGGAAAAATTGCTTTTATTTCTTCTTATGCAGCTTTTTCTCCTGGTAAAAATTGGGAAACAATCAGAACAACAATAGTTTATAATGATTCCAATGTAAAAATTGCTGGTCATCATTCAGGTATTGTCACTGGTCCTGATGGTGCTACTCATCAAGCAACTGAAGATATTGCTATTACCAGATGCTGGCCAAATATAAGGGTTATTTCTCCTTGTGACTATTGGGAAGCAAAAAAAGCAACATTATATTCAGCAGAAGTTTATGGTCCGTTTTATATCAGATATGTAAGAGATAAAACACCAATAATAACAACAGAAGAGACTCCTTTTAGATTCGGTAAGATTGAAGAATTCTGGGTACCACAGACTAACGCAGACAAAAATTTAGTTGCAGTGTTTGCAACTGGCCATTTAGTCTATCAAGCACTTTTAGCTGCTAAAGACTTGGAAGAGGAGGGAATAGATGTTTATGTTTTAAATGTTCATACAATCAAACCACTTGATGTTGAAAAAATTTTTGAAATTACTAAAAAAGTTAAAGGAATCATTACTTTAGAAGATCATCAAGTTCAAGGTGGAATGGGAAGTGCTATTGGTGAAGCTTTAATGAATATTGATTTTCAAAGACAATATGGATTTTTTTCTATTCCACCAATAAAATTTTTAGGACTTCAAAATACTTTTGCTGAATCAGGCAACCCTGATGAATTAATTCAAAAATATGGAATGAATAAAGAAGCAGTAAAAAGGGCTGTTTATGAGTTTTTAAATGCAAATTAATAAAGAAATCAAAATCGTTTTGCTTAATATTGATAAGAAATTTAAATTTCTGCAAACAAGTTCTAAAAAAAATTTTCTGGTTATTTTACCTATTAAAAAGATTTTATATTATTTTAATAAAAAAGAAAAAGAAATTTTAAGAAAATTTTTAAAATTAAAACCAAAAAATAAACTAACTTATTTTGGAGACGTAAGGAAAAATTTTAAATTCGTTGTTTTAAAAAATGAAATTTATTATCGAGATGGAAAAAAAATAAAACTTTATTCTCAATACTTGCCGTTCCATGTTTATAAGGCTTTTAATTCAATGAGAAAAACTATGCAAAAAGAGATTAAAAAAACGATAGTTTTAGAATCGGGATATAGATCAATAGGCTATCAACTTTTAATTTTAATTCAAGAATTAATTAATAATAAATTCAATTTAGAGAAAACTCTTAAAAAAATAGCTTTGCCTGGATTTAGTGAACATAATGATTATTTTAAGACCGCAATAGATATTATTACCCAAAACGGCATCCCTTTAAATGAAAAAGAATCAAAAATTTTTCTCAAAACAGATGAATACCTATGGTTAGTTAAAAATGCTAATAAATTTGGTTTTTATCAAAGTTTTCCTAAAAATAATAAATATTATATCTTTGAACCCTGGCATTGGCGTTATTTAGGAAATGGAAACAATTAAATTAAATTTTGAAAATATAGAACATAATGGTGTAAGTGTTGGAAAATTTGGGAACAGAATTGTTTTTGCTTACGGGATTTTACCAGGAGAGAAAGCATTAGTTAAGATAATTAAAAATAGAAAGGAATTTATTGAAGCCGAACTTTTGAAAGTTTTGAATAAGTCACCTTATAGAATTGAAGCTAAAGAAAATCATTATCTTTCTTGCTCACCTTGGCAAACTTTTTCTTATGACTTTCAAATAAAAATTAAAAAAAATATACTCAAAGAAATCTATCTAAAATTTGCCGATTGCCAAGTCAATTTAGACAATTTTTATCCAGCAAAAGAGATTTTTGGTTATCGAACTAAAATTGAATATAGCTTTTTAGAAGAAGGAGAAAAACATTTTTTAGCTTTTTATAAAAGAGGCAATTATAAAGAGAAATTAAAACTAGAAAATGGCTGTTTATTAATTGACGAAGAAGCAAATAAATTAGCTTTGGACCTTTTAGAGAAAATAGATTTTGAAAGATTAAAAGACTTGAAAAGTTTAATTATCAGAAAAGCTAAAAGGACTAATGATATTCATCTCTCTTTATTAACTAAAAACAGAAATCAATCTTTTATTTACCGAAATAAAAAAATTTCCGGTTTTGTTTTTGCTTTTTCTAATCCTAAAAGCCCAGCTAGTCGGTTTGATGAAGTTTTAAATTCTTGGGGTAGGGAATATTTGAAGGAGAAAATTTTAAATCTTGAATTTTTTTATCATTATAATTCTTTTTTTCAAAATAACATCGAACTTTTTGAAGAAGCTTTAAAGATTATGATTGAAAATAGTGAAGATTTTAAAAAGATTGTTGATTTATATTCTGGAGTCGGCGTTATTGGTTTGAGTTTAAAAGAAAAAGCTAAGGAAATTTTAGCTGTTGATGTTGATAAAAATTCAATAAGTTACGCAAAGATTAATGCTGAGATTAATGGGGTAAAAAATTTTAAAACCCTCCTTTTGCCTTCAGAAAAGATTCCTTCTGATTTATTAGAAAAAACTGACTTATTAATTTTGGATCCTCCCCGGGTAGGACTTCACAAAAAATTAATTAATTTAATTTTAAAAACCAAACCTCAAAATATTTTTTATCTTTCTTGCAATCCTATAACTCAAGCTCGAGATTTTAATTTTTTAAAAAATGACTATAAAATTAAAGGAGTCTATGGTTTTGATTTTTATCCAAATACTCCTCATTTAGAGAGTCTTCTTATTTTAACTAAAAATAAATAAAATTAATAAAAGTAGAATAATTTTAATTCAGAAACTAGAATTATTTATTATGCAAAATTAAATATCTTTTAATTAAAAAATAAATATTAAATTCTTTTTCTAGATTTATTTTTTTTACTTTTTAACTAACAATTTTAATTTTTTATTTTTTGATCAAAATCAACTTGATTAATAAATTTTTCAAACTTTTCTAACAATTCTTTTAACCAGGGAAAAACTTTTTCTTTAGCTTCTTTTAGATTAAAATAATCCATTTTATCAATTTCCGGTATTTTTATAAATCTTTTACTTTTAGCTGGAAATTCTATTTCGATAAAATTGCTTTTCGGTACTAAATTATTTCCAAAATTTTTTTCAATTAGAAAGATATAGATAGTTTTTTTATCAGTATGTCTTAAAAATTTGTCAAAGAAAATAATTTTATTTAAATCATCGGAAGAAAAAACCAAGCCCGTTTCTTCTTTGAATTCTCTTACGGCTGCCTGAAGTGGTTCTTCGTTTTCTTCTATTTCACCTTTTGGTATATCCCAAAGATCTTTATTTTTATAAAATGGTCCACCAGGATGAACTAAAAGAACTTCTATTTCCGCAGAATTACGCAGAACCGACGCTGAGCTCGTTGAATTATTTTTAGACGCTGAGCTATGTAGAACGGACGCGGAATTGACATAATTTTTCTGTAAGTTATGTGTTGGTTCTGTGTGATTCCGCTTTATTCTATAAATTAAAATTCCCGCTGATTTTTTCATTATATTATAATTATAGTAAAATTATTAATATGGACAGCAGTGGTCAGAGTATTTACCGCAGACAGCAGCTGAAAATATTTTCTGCCCGGATTATAATCGTATAATACTACCCGGCTATGAACCGGATAGAACTACCCGGATATAGACCGGATGATATATAGAGTATTTTTATCCGGTTATTAATCCGGGTAATTATATCCGTTAGTTTATCCGGGTAACTATATCCGGTAAGTTATCCGGTTAGATAAATATCCGGTAATCATCCGGATAAAATAATCCGGTATTCATCTGGATAAACATTATCCGATAAGCTATCCGGGTAATTATATCCGATAGACCATCCGGGTAGTTAAAGCATTTCCGCAGCTGTCTGCGTTTTAAGATTTTCCGCTGCTGTCTGCCTAATGAATATATATCTGCAGCTGCCCGCGGTTGAAAAATTTCAGCAGCTGTCGGCTGTATATGATAAATGTCGCAGCTATCATCGCCCTGAAAAAATTTTCTTCAGCTGTCAGCGGGCTTATCTAATGGACCTAAAAGAAAAAGTCAGAGAATTGATTGAAGAAGTAATCGAGGATATGGGTTATAAATTGTTTGATATTCAATTCGGTAGTGAAAATGGTAGATTTGCTTTAATAATTAAAATTGATAAAGAAGGAGGAGTAAATATCGAAGACTGTGCCAAGGTTTCAAGAGTTATTGACCCCATTTTAGAAGAAGCAGATTTAGTTAAAAAAAGTTGGGTGTTGATTGTGTCATCGCCGGGTATTAAATAGATAAAGAAACTAGTTACCCTGATATTAGCCGGATATAGTTACCCGGATTCAAACCGGATTTATCTGGTAAGCATTCGGGTAAAATAATCCGGTATTTATCCAGGTAGATATTTTTATCAGGTAATCATCCGGGTAGTATTTTAAATATGGCAAACGATATTCAGAAAAGAAAAAAAATTTTTGAAAAAATTAATAAAGAATTAAAAAAAATTTATCCTCAAGCAAGGATTGCTTTAAATTTTTCTAATCCCTGGGAACTTTTAGTGGCGGCAATTTTATCTGCTCAAACAACTGACAAAAAAGTAAACGAAATAACAGCAAAGCTTTTTAAAAAATATAAAACAATTGATGATTATGCTAAAGCTAACTTGAAAGAATTCCAACAGGATATTAAAGGAGTTAATTATTATAAAAACAAAGCAAAGTTTATTTTAGAAAATGCCAAGATAATTAAAGAAAAATTTGGAGGTGAAGTGCCAAAAACAATGGCAGAACTTCTTCAGCTTAGAGGTGTAGCTCGAAAAACTGCTAATGTAGTTTTATCTATTGCTTATAATAAATATGAAGGGATTGTTGTTGATACTCATGTAAAAAGATTAACAAAAATTTTAGGTTTAACTAATGAAACTAAGCCAGAAAAAATAGAAAAAGATTTAATGGAAATAATACCCAAAGGTCCAGAATGGCGCGATTTTCCCTTAAGATTGATTCAATATGGAAGAGAATATTGTCCAGCCAAAAAGCATAATCATCAAAATTGTCCCTTAACAAAGGTAGTGTAAAATTAAAATATGGTTGAAAAAGTTACTGAAAAAGAAGCGGCAAGAGGAGTAATAAATAAATTGGTTAGATTCAGAGGAGAGGTAGCCAATGCCTTAGTGCCATTTTTATTTTTAAGTTTAGCTCAAAAACCTGCAGATTCTCGAAATTTCAACGAAGAAGTAATGAAAGCGCTTAAACCACCAACAGAAATCGAATTAACAATTGCACAATCCCAAAAAGAATTAGTTGAATTAATTGCTTCAACTTCTTATGTTCAACAAACTAAAGAAATTGCTCAATTTCAAATTGATGTTAGAGAACTTACTGAGAAATTTAATAATATAGAAATGATAGGAAAATTTTTAGTTCCAGAAAAGCCAATAGGAATTTCTTGGTTTTATGCTTTAACAATCAATGTTCCGAGTAGACATAATTTCGAACAATTTGTTAGAAACAAGGTTCAAGATCTTTTTATTGAGACAGCCAAAACGAAATGGATACCTGATGTGGATGCATTAAGAAGACTGGAAGGAAAAAAATATGAGATTTCAAAAGTTTTTGTTAAAGTGGAGACAGAGGAGCGAAGGAATATAATGATCGAATTTTTAAGAGATATTATTTTAAGAGAAGCTGAGAAAAGAGGATCAAGACGAGATATTATATATGAAATTTTAGACAGATTGTCACTTAGATTGAATGCCTTTGCTACAGTAGAGATTGAGATAAAAGACTTAGAAACTCATGAATCATTAATATTAAGGGGATTTGGTGTACCACATAAAGTTGGTCCGACAATAATGTCCATAGATAGAGATTTGGCTATTTTAGAAGCTATAACTGATGCCTTTGATAATCTTAAAAATTTACTTAAAAAAGCAATAGGGCAAAGGGTTTATCAGTCAAATGTTTTTATGGTTGTCCCCAATTTCAAATGAGATATTTCGTATTTCAAACTGAAGAGACCAAAATTAAACCAGGAGATAAAGTCAGGGTTTTAGTTAGAAATTACGAAATTAAAAATAATAAGCCTGAGTTTGGAGAAAAAATTTTAGAGGAATTTGTTTTGGAAAAATTTGATTATTATCCTGAAGTAAACATTTTGGTTATTTTTAGTCCAGCAAATTTTTCTGAACAAGAATTAGTTAAAAAAATTGGACAAGGCGAGGTGATTTTACAGATAGAAAGCAATGTCTCTTGAAGAAACTTTAAATAAAATTTGGCAAGAAGCAGAAAAAGAATTTACTAGTGTTAAGAGTTTAAGTGAATTGGAAAATTTGTTAATAAAATATTTAGGTCGAAAAAGTTATTTAGCTAATTTTCCATCATTAATAAAAAAATTAGAAATTGAAGAAAAAAGAAAAATTGGCAGTCTTTATAACGAACTTAAAAGAAAAATTGAAAATCTTTATCGGCAAAAAAAAGAATTTTTACTAGAGACTAATATTAAATTTGATTTTGAACATCCGGGTAGAGAAATTAAAGTTGGTAAAGAACATTTGATTTCCCAAACAATTAATAAAATTTTTGATATTTTTATTCAGTTAGGTTTTAGTGTCGTTGATTATGCTCAAATCGTTGATGAAAAAGAAAACTTTGATTACTTAAACATTCCTCCGCATCATCCAGCCAGGGATCTTTGGGACACTTTATGGGTAAAAAATAGAGAATTATTATTTAGAACTCATACTTCTTGTTTTCAAGTTCCTGTTTTAAAGAAATATGGAGTTCCGATAAGAGCAATAATTGCTGGTAAAGTTTTTCGTTACGAAGCAATTGACAAAACCCATGATTTTGAATTTTATCAACTTGACGGAATTTCAATTAGCGAAAATAGCAATTTAGGTCATTTAAAATATGTGGTTGAGAAATTTTTTGAAAGATTTTTTAAAGAAAATTTACCTGTTCGATTTAGACCAGGATATTTTCCTTTTGTTGAACCTGGATTAGAAATTGACATTGGTTGTATTTTTTGTAAACAAAGAGGATGTATAATTTGTAAAAAAACTGGTTTTATTGAAGTCGCTGGTGCTGGCATGGTTCATGATTTTGTCTTAAAGTCAGCTGGGATTGATTATAAGAAATATCAAGGCTATGCCTTTGGTTTTGGTGTTGATAGGTTAATAATGTTAGAGCATGGTATTGATGACATTAGAATTTTACATTCTTCAGATTTGAGATTTATAAGACAATTTTAATAATACCTTAGACAGCAGCAGAAAATATTTTTACCCGGATATTAACCGGATAATACTACCTGGATATAAACCGGATTTATCCGGTAATCATCCGGGTAAAATAATCCGGTTGGTTATCCGGGTAATACATAACAATGAAATTTAGAATAAAAGATTTAGAAAAATATTTAAATAAAAAATTAGACTGGGAAAAAATTGCTAGTGAATTGACAATGAAAAGTTTCGAGACTGTTTATAATGATGGAATTTTAGAGGTTGATATTTTGCCTAATCGTTATCCTGATGCAGCGAGTTTAATTGGTTTAGCTAAAGAAGTAGCAATAATAAAAAATTTAATCTCAAAAGAATTAAAAATTAACAATCTACAATCTAAAGCAAAAAGTTTAAACTTCAAAGTGATTGTTAATTCAAAATTAGCGCCTTATTATTTTGGCAGAATAATTTTAAATGTTGAAAATAAACCTTCTCCGGGTTGGTTAAAAGAATTTGTTGAATTTTACGGTTTTAATTCAATTAACTTTTTAGTTGATTTATCTAATTTTGTGATGATTGAATATGGGGCACCACTTCATATTTTTGATTTGGACAAAATTAAAGGCAATATCTATGTTCGTTTAGCTAAAAAAGGAGAAAAATTTATTTCTTTAGAGGGGAAAGAATATGAGCTTCAAGGTGATGAAATTGTTATTGCTGATAAAGAAAAAATTTTAGGTTTAGCTGGAATTAAAGGAAGCAAAACAGCAGAAATTGATTTAAAAACAAAAAATATTTTTATTGAAGCGGCAGTTTTTGACCCGACTAAAATTTATCAAACTTCAAGAAAGTTAAATTTGAAAACAGAAGCAAGTTTTCGTTTTGAAAGAAAAGTAGCGCCAATAAGAGCTTTGCAAGCCTTAAATAGGGTTTCTTATTTAATTAATAGAAATTTAGGCGGAGATGTTTTAAGAAAAATTTTTGGAGAGAAAAAATTAAGGGAGACTAAAATAAAATTTAATTTTGACAAAGTTAAAAAAATCACCGGTTTAGAAATTAATAAAAAAGAAATTTTGAAAATTTTTAAAAAATTAGGCATCAAAATTAAAAATGATCAATTAATTGTACCTTTGGAGAGATTAGATTTACAAACGGAAACAGATATTGTTGAAGAAATTATAAGGATATATGATTTAAATAAAATTAAACCAATTTATGAATCACCCTTAAGAGAAATTTTCATTGAAGAAGATATTGTTTTTAATAATTTTTTAAGAAAAATATTAACCAAAGCTGGTTATGATGAAGGTCATAATTATAGTTTTTATGGAGAGAAAGAACTGCAAGGATTATATAGATTAAATGATGTTATGCGTATAGAAAATCCACGTGAATCCGTGGTTGATATTTTAAATCCGCGAAAATCCGTGGTCGAGGTTTTAAATCCAATTAGTGAAAATTATAAATATTTTCAATCGAGTTTAATTCCTAATTTATTAAAATCTGTTTATCTTAATCAATTTAATTTTAAGGAAATCAAAATTTTTGAAATAAGTAAAGTAGCTTATAAAGAGATCAGTGTAAATCCGCGTGAATCCGTGGCTCAATATAATCCGCGCAAATCCGTTTTAAATCCGCGTGAATCCGTGGTTGAGAAATATCATTTGGGAATCGTTTATGCCAGTAAATTAACACCCGAAGAAATTTTAAAGGAATTAAAGGGTGTTTTAAATTTTATTGCTTCAGAATTATGCTTGAATTTGAAATTAGAAGAAATTAAAAACGAATTTTTAACCGCAGGAATAAAAATTGATAATGTCGGCATTTTGGGTTTAATTAAGAAAAAAATTTTAAGCGAACTGGACATTGATTTAAATGTTGGTGTAATTGAATTAGATACAAATACATTAAAAAAAAGATCTGTGATGAAAAAAGTTTTTCATCCTTGGCCAATTTTTCCTCAAATTATCAGAGATCTATCATTCTTTATTGATGAAAAAATTAAATTTAGTCAATTAAAGATGGAAATTGAGAGATTAAAAATAAATTATCTTCAGGAAATAAAATTAATTGACGTTTATTTTCCTCAAAATTCTGAGGTTTCAAATTTAAAATCAATGACAATCAGGTTTATTTTTTTCCACCCCCAACGAAGTTTAACTGATGAAGATGTTAACTTAGAAATGCGGAAAATTGAAGAAAATTTAAAAAGTAGATATGGAATAACAATTCGTTAATTATTCTACCTCAACCACTTCTTTAATTTTATTTTTAATTAAATCTTTTAAAGCGATAATTTCTTTTTTTTCATTAACCTGAACATCGAAATAAATATAAACCAATCCCTTTTTAGATTTATTTTTACTACCAATAATGTTAATACCTTTTGAGGAAATTAAATTAGTAATATCCTTTAAAATACCAATTCGATCTTGAGCAATAATTTTTATTGGTTGGATTATTTTAGGAACAAAGATTATGTTTTCTTTTTTAACTTCAGCCTTGATTTTCTTTCTAGCATTAGCCGATTTAACAATTGATAACCAATCAGGAGATGGTTTCCTATTTTTATTAACGATTATTTCAATAACATCTCCATTTTGAAGCTTATAATTGATTGGAACAATTTTTTGATTAACTCGAGCACCAACAAAATGATTACCTAAATCTGTATGAATTTTATAAGCAAAATCTAAAGGCGTACTGCCAGCAGGAAGCTCGATAACGTCACCTTTAGGAGTTAAAACATAAATCTTTTCAGAAAAAATTTCTTGAAAATTTTCTTGCCAGTTTTTTAAATTATTAATTATTTTTAATTCTTTCTCGTCAGCAAAAACAGTCTTGTTTTTTTGATATATTTTTGTTTGTTTAGCTTTAGCGTAAGCTAAATAGGCAGCCAATCCGTATTCATTAAAAAGATGCATTTCTTCTGTGCGTATTTGAAATTCAATATATTTATTTTCTTCCGTAATAACTGTTGTATGTAAAGAACGATAACCATTAGGTTTAGGAAAGGCGATATAATCATCAAATTCATGCATCAGTGGTTTAAACAAAGAATGAATTACTCCTAAAGCTAAATAACAATTTTCAACCGAATTAACGATAATTCTAAAAGCTAAGAGATCGTAGATTTGATCAAGATCAAAATTTTTTCGAGGCAATTTTTTGTAAACACTTGAGATTCTTTTAACTCGATAGTCGATCTTAATTAAATTAATATTCTTATTTTTAAGTTCTCGTTCAATAGACGTCTTTAATTTTTCTAAATAACTTTTTCCATCAGCAACTCTTTTTTCAATTTCTAATTTAAGAGCATTATAATTTTCTGGATCTAAAAATTTTAAAGCTAAATCATCAAGCTCACCTGCCCAATTGTTAATGCCTAGTCTTAAAGCTAATGGGGCATAAATATCAGCTGTTTCAAGAGAGATTCTTTTTCTTTTTTCATCAGATAGAAATTCTAAGGTTCTCATATTATCTAAACGATCAGCAAGTTTAATAACAACAATTCTTGGATCTTTAATAATAGCTAAAATTAGATTCCTTAAATTTTCAGCCTGAATTAAGTTTTTTTCTTGATAACGATAAGAACCTATTTTATTTACTCCTTTAACTAAAAAAGTAATCTCCTCGCCAAACTCTGTTTTTAATTTCTCCTCATTACAATTGCCATCTTTTAAAGCATCATGCAAAATGCCAGCAATGATCATTTCTTTAGATAATTTCAGTTCAGCCAGGTTCAAAGCGGTTCTTAAACAATGATTTAAATAGGGCTCTCCGTTTTTTCTTTTAATTCCTTGATAAATTTTTTCGCCAAAATAAAAGGCTCTTTCAATTAAAATTAAATCTTCTGGACCATAATTATTATACGAGATTAATTTATTTTTAAAATTTTCAAAATCCATTTATAATATAATTATAAATTAGTTGGATGGCTGCTGATATCTATTTGCCCGGATAACTTACCGGATAGATTACTCGGATAGTCACCTAGATTATTTTGTCATAATGAATTCGGTAAAAAGCCGGGTAGTTATATCCAGTTATAATCCGGGTAACTTATCCGGTTAATATATAATAAAATGGCTCCAAGAAAAACCAAATTACAACCAGAGATAGAGTTTGCTGATCCCTATCATCATCAAAATTTAAAATTTAAATTAATTCCCATTGATAAGTTATCAGTTATTTCTCATCAAAGAAAACCAAGTTCTTATCACGTTAAACATTTGTCTAATTCAATTGAAAGAATTGGTTTTATTGTTCCGGTCGTTGTTGTCCAAAATAATGACACTTATACTATTATTGATGGTCAGCACAGATATTTAGCAGCTAAAGAACTTGGCATCAGAGAAATTCCAGCAATTGTTGTCCCTCAAAGATTAGCTCAATTAATGATGAACTTTAATATTGAGAAAGAATTAAATATTCGCGAAAAATCTCACGTAGCTATTGCTATTTATCGTCAATACTTACAATCTAATTCAGAAATGTTAGAATCAGATCCTGAGCTGGTTGATTCAATTGAGCAAGCTTATTATGTAACTTTAGGAATTAGTTATGAAAAACAAGAAAAACTGGCAGGTAGTTCTTTCGAGCCAATTTTGAAAAAATGCGATTTCTTTTTGGACGAAAAATTACCCGAAGCTTTAAAAATTAGAGAAGCCCGAGCAGAGAAAGTTTTAGAAGCTAATGCTTTAGTTAAAGAGATTGCTCAAAAATTAAAAGATTTAGGCAAATGGCATCCTTATGTTTATCAACAAATTATTTCTTATGCAAATCCTTATAAACGAAAAAGACTACCAACAGAATTTGATGATTTATTCAGAAATATTATTGATAATCTAAATCAAGCAGTCGAAAATCCAACAATTGTTTTGAAAGAAGAACTAGAAGATATTTACTGAACAAAACAAATAAAAGTAAAATAACTGAATAAATAAAAAAAGAATTACCAGAACCATTAATTTTACGAAATAACAAAATGGTTTGAGATTGAGTAAATTTTACATTTTTCAACATTTTTATTTAGATGAATTTCATGATACAATATTTTCAAATTAGCACATTAGAGACAAACAGAAATTTTTATATATAAATAATTAGACCAATTTATATTAAAAAATAATGGAGGTTTTAATAGGTAAAGTTAAAAATTTTTATGGACACATTCCATCAATAGTCGTTGAATTGGAGGAAGATTTAAAAATTGGTGATAGAATTGTCGTCAGAAAGAAAAATGGCGAGGAGAGATTTAGTCAAATCGTTGAATCAATGGAGGTTGAAAGAAAAAAAGTTGGTTCAGTTAAAGCAGGCCAAGAGGTTGCTATTTTGGTTGTTGGTAAAACAAAAAAAGGAGATCTAGTCTATAAAATAGAAGAATGAAATTAAAAAAACACATCTATCAAGAAAGCCACCAAAATTAGAGATTAAAGTACGAAAAAAGAGGCATAAATGGAATAAAAAGAAAAAGGTCGTTCGTTAAATACGGAAATAACGGAAGAAACAGAAAGAGATACGGAATAAACGGAACAGAAGGAATAAATTCCGTTCATTCCGATCCTTCCGTGTCAAGTTCCGTTTCTTCTGATAAAAAATGAAAAAATTTCTTTTACCATTAATTTTTATTCTTACGGTCGGCTTAATTTTTAGTTTTGTTTTAGTTAAAGCTCAAGAAAATGAAGAAAATAAAGGAGAAAAGCCGGTCGAAATTAAATATAAACCAGAAAAAGGAGAATTTAGAATACCTAAACTTTCAGAAAACCAACTTGGTCAATTCAAAAAATTAGATGATTTTGTTAGAGAAAAAATTGCTGAACATCCGGGAGCTAATTTATTCTTTCTTAATCCTTCTGGTCATGCTGCTCAGCAAGGAGTTGTTGATCAAAATCAAAATAATGTTTTAACTGTAAATTCCCAAGGATTTAAGATGGATTGGATAATTGCAACCGATACTATGGTAATTAGTTCTTTAAGATTAGGACTTTTAGCACAAGCAACTCCTCAACCTGCAGCAATTACTGATATTGCTACTGGTACAAGAGTAAGAGTTTTGGGTGTTTGGGATGGCCAAAAATTGGTTGCTAAAAGAGTTGTTGCTTTAGAAAGAAGAGTAACAATTGAAGTAGAAAAATTAATTGAAAAATTAAGAGAAGCATTACAAAAAGCAGGAATCAATATTGATTTAACACCTTTACTTCAACAATTAAGAAAATAATTTTTCTATGTGCTTAACTAACATAGCACAATAGCCCCATTCATTATCATACCAAGAAAAAACTTTAACTAAATCACCATCAACAACCTTAGTCAGAGTAAGATCAATAATAGCTCCATAAGGTTCGCCAATAATATCACTTGAAACAACCGGGTCTTCAACTACTTTAATGACCTCTTTCCATTGAGGCGAATTTGATTCTTCTTTGAAAATATTATTTATTTCTTCAACAGAAGTTGGTCTTTGGGTTAATATTGTTATGTCAGACAAAGAAACAGTAACAACTGGAACCCTAATTGAAATTCCATCAAATTTTCCTTTAATTTCAGGAATGACTTTGGCAGTTGCTTCAGCTGCTCCAGTTGTTGAAGGAATAATATTTTGAGCCCCAGCCCGACCACGACGAAAATCATGTCCTTTAACAACACTATCAACAATTGTTTGAGTATTGGTATAGGCATGAATAGTTGTTAAAATTGCTTTTTTAACTCCGATTCTTTTATTTAAAATAGCAATGACTGGATTAACTGAATTAGTTGTGCACGAAGCATTAGAAGTAATTAAGCCTTGTTCACCTAAAGAATAAATTTTGCCTAAATCTTCTAAACCAGGAGTAAAATGAGGCGTAATTTCATCTTTTGTTGGTGCAGTAATAACAACTCTTTTGGCTCCAGCAGTTAAATGAGCTTTTGCTTTTTCAAATTCAGTAAAAACACCGGTTGACTCAACCACAACATCAATATTTAACTCTTGCCAAGGAAGTTTTAAAGGATCAGTCTCTTTTAAAATTAAAATTTCTTTACCATCAACAACCAATTTCCCATCTTTAACTTCAACTGATTTATTATAACGACCATAAACAGTGTCATATTTTAATAAATAAGCTAAATTTTCTGTATCAGACAAATCATTAATAGCGACTATGTCAAAATTTTCTTTACTAAAAGCTTGTCGAAAAAATATTCTTCCAATTCTACCAAAACCATTTATGGCTAAACGCATTTTATTAGATCACGGATTTAACACGGATTTATAATAACCACGGATTGCCACAGATTTAATTGACCATGGATTAACACGGATTTATAATAGCCACGGATTACCACGGATAAAATATTATTCCACGGATTTAACGCAGATTTATATTATCCGTTTAAATCAGTGGTTTATAATAATCCGTGAAAATCCCTGGAAGAAAATTATCCGTGTAAATTAGTGGTGTTAATTATATCCGTGTAAATCAGTGGTATTAAATTAACGACCTTTCTTTAATTTTTTCTTCTAATTTTTGTTCAGTTTTGATTAAGCTTTGAAAATTAACAATAAATCGATTCAAAATTCTTGAAAGCTCTTGTAAATTGCGAAAACTATTATTTAATTGATTATAAGATGTTTCGAATTTAGATTCCAGCTCTAACAAGTCTTTTTCTAATTGATGTAAATTAGCCAAGATTTGTTGAATATTTTTACCTAATTCTTGCTTACGAATAATCAAGAGCAGGGAAGAGCAAATAAGTTCAAAATTTTTTGGGGAAGTGATAAAAACTGACCTTTCTCGAGCATAATCCCAAACTCCTTGGTAATCTTTATCAGCTAAAAGTTCATAATAAATTCCTTCATTAGCTAAATACATTAAAGCAAACTCAATTGTTCCTTTTGAAGGTAAGATATATTTCCGAGCAATATCCTCAATTTTATTTTTTAAATTCTTAATCAATTCTTTTTTTAATTCGTTTTTGTCTTTTTCTTCAATTTCAAATAATTTATTAAAATTTTGAACTGGAAACTTAGCATCAACAGGGATTAAAGTATCATTCAATTTCAAGACATAATCAACTCGATCAAAGCCAAGAGGATATTGTTTTTCATAATAAGTTGAAGGTAAATTTTTAATTATTTCTTCTAACATAACCTCACCCAAATAACCTCTATTTTTTGGTCCAGCCAAGATTTCTTTGAAAGTTTTTATTTCAACAGTGCTTGATTCTAAGTTTCTTGCTAATTCTTCAATTTTTGAAGTTGATTCAATAAATTTCTCTTGCTTTTCAATTGTTGTCTGAAGATGAGAAATAGTTTCTTGTTTTAAAAGAGCAAAACTTTCTAAAATATTTTTTTGCAATTCTAAAAATTTTTGAGCTTCAGGTTCTTTTACTTTTTCAATTTCTTTTTTCAATAGAAAATATATAATAACAAAACCAGCGAAAATTATTAAAATTTCAAATAAGGTTGGCATATTTTTCAGCTATTTCTTTTTCAATTTCTTCTTTTTCCCTACCATATTTTATCATCGAATATTCAATTATTTCATTAGCTAGTTCATTGTCTGGTTTTTCAGGCGGAAAGGTTTTAATGTTAAAAGCGTCAGAAACATAACCATAAATTAAAAGCTTAATATAAGCATTATAATTAGGAATATTAACTAAATCAAATTTATTAAAAACGGGTAAAAACAATTTTTCTAAAAATTCAGCATCTTCAGCGCCAACACGAAAAGAAATTATGGTTCCAACATTTCCAACAACTGCTGAAGTAATTGTTTCTGGTAATTGTTTAATATATTGATGGGCTAAAACCATTGAAAGTCTATATTTTCTTGCTTCAGACAAAATATCAGCAACGCCCTTAAAAGCAAAATTTTGAAACTCATCAATATAGAGATAAAAATCTTTTCTTTCTTTTTCAGGTATCTTTTGTCGAGCATAAGCGCCTATTAAGATTTTAGTTACGATAAGCATTCCCATTAAATAAGCACTTGTTTCACCAATAAGCCCCTTAGACAAATTAGCGATTAAAATTTTTCTATTATTCATAATATAATTAAAATCAATTGTAGATCTTGATTGAGCAATAATTGGCCTAACAAAGTCATTAGTAATAAATGGGTTTAATTTAGAAGTAACCCAGGTTATCATATTTTCTAATGAAAGTTCGCCGCCAACAACTGGAGCTTGTTTTCTCCAAAATTCAATGACTGGATAATTTTTACATTGAGATAATAATTCTTCACGAAAATCTTCATCGACAAAAACTTTAGAAACCTCAAGTAAAGTATAACCCCAAGAAGGATTATCCATTATTAAAAGTAGAGCATTTCTTAAATATTGTTCAAACATCGGGCCTCCAGTTACTTGTAAATTATAAAGTTTATCAATAATTTCAATTAAATAATTAATAATAAAAGTTTTATCTTCTGGTCTTTGAGGCGAATATTCTAAAATATTAAGTCCAATTGGTCTTCGAGTATCGCCAGGATTAAAATAGATAACATCATCAATTCTTTCTTTGGGAATTAAACCTAAAATTTCTTGAGCAACATCTCCGTGAGGATCAATAAAGCAAAAACCATCACCCTGTTTAATATCTTGACTAATCATGTTTTTAAGTAAAGTAGTTTTTCCTGTGCCAGTTTGACCAATAACATAAATATGTCTTCGACGATCTTCGCGAGTTATTCTAACATTCGATCTTAAACCTTGGTAAATATTTTCACCTAAAATAATTCCTTCACTTGGTAAATTACTTGGCGGTGGTGCTGAACGAGCTGAAAGCCAATGAATAATTGGATTTTTAATATAAGAAGTAGGGAAGTGAAAAAAGGATGTTATTTCTTCGGTATTTAGGAGAAAACTTTGCTTTGGTTCAAAAAGACGAAAGGCAAATTGATAAAAAACTTTCTTTAGATAATTTCCTTTGGGATGAAAAATTTGAAATTCATTAAAACCAGGATTAACGAATTGATGAAATGGAGTTTCCAAAGCATTAAGTAATTGACTGCATTCTCTTTCCTCATTGGCTGAAGCAATAAGTCTTATATTCACCCTGAACAATGGTTTACTAGCTTTAAATTCTAAATTTTTAATTGCTAATTCTTCAACTGGTTTTGGTTTTGCTTTTTCTTCCTCTTCTTTTTTCTTTGTTTCTTCTGATTTGGGCACAAAAGCTTCATTTAGTGTTTTTAAAATATCTTGAGCGATGCTTTTTTCTAAAACTTCAGCTAATTTTTTACCTTCTCTTAATTGTTTAACTTTGGCTAAAATTTTTTTATTTTCTGAAGCTGGAACAGGATTTAAGATAATTTGCCAAGCCAAGCCTTCTCCTTCTTTAGTTAATTTATTAAAAGCAGAGAGAAAAGAATCAATTGGATCAACATTGGCTTGGGCTAATTCTTTATAAGTTTTTATTGGTAAATAAGAGTGATGTTTTAATTTAATGATCGAAGCTAGAGAAAAACCAGTAGGATTAAAAACATTATAGTCTTCTTTGACTAAACTGACCTCAGCGCCTGGCCAAAAACCTAAAACAGTTTTTCTAAAAAAGTCGATATCTTTTTTTGGTAAAGCAACATAAAAATAAATTTCTTCACCATAATGAGGAACAGCAATTTCAAAAATAATCGGGTTTTTAATTTTAGAAAAACTATTGAGAAAATTTTCAAAAGCAGTTAATTCCTCAATAATTTTTATTCTTGGTTCTGTTTGAGTTTGCGTTGATAAAGTTATTGGCCGAGGAAGTTCAATTAAAAGTAGAGAATAATTTAAAGAAAGTTTGATTTTGATTTTTTCTTTATGTTTTTTAATAATCCATATAGTTAAAGCAATAATGATTATACCCAAAACCCCAGCTCCTCCCAAAATAAAATAATAAGAACCATTCATTGTTTTAATAAATCAAGAAAATGGCCGATCAAGATATCATGAAATTGATCAATTAAGTGAGGATTGTTTGTTTTGCGAATGAATTTTAATCCTTCTTCAACTCCTTCATTAATGACAAGATCAAGTGCTTGGGCCAAGATATTAGTCACTTGTCCAGCGGTTATTGTTTCATGAAATTCTTCCTCTCTTCTAATTTCCGGCAATTCCTCAATTTCTTTCTTTATTTCTTCTAAAGTATATCTTATTTTTTCTTTAGTTTCTTCAATGGTTTTTGGTTTTTCTTTATGAAGAGTTTCAAATCTCTGAATAAATTTTTGCTCTCCTGGTCTAAATTTTTCAACCATCATTTAATTATAACATGATTTTATCACCCGGATAAATACCGGATATAGTTACCCGGATAAACTACCGGATATAATACCCGGATTAATAACCGTATAAAAATACTCTGTATATCATCCGGTCTATATCCGGGTAGTTATATCCGGTTTACATCCGGGTAATTATACCAGGTTTATATCCGGGTAATTGTATCCGGTTTAAATCCGGGTAAACTTATCAGTCATAATCCGAGTAAATTCATCCGGTGTACATCTTGGTAATTAATAATCCGGTTCATATCCGGGTAGTATTTATCCGGTTTAAATCCGGGTAGTATTTATCCGGTTTAAATCCGTGTAAAAACATTTTTAATTAAAAATAAAAGAAAAAATAACGAAGAGCCAGAAAGAACAATGCTTGCTCCTAAAGGAAAGTTATAGAAATTAGAAATTAAAAAGCCAAAGATAACATTAAATAAAGCAAAAATAATACTTAAATAAATAAAACTTTTAAAGGATGAAGATATCAAAGCTGAAGTTGCCGCTGGTAAAATTAAAAAAGCAGTTATAAGAATGACGCCAACTAATTTGATTCCTAAAATTACACTAATACCTAAGATTAGATAAAATAAAAATTCATAAAGATTGACATTTATTTTTCTCAATCTGGCTTCAACAGGATCTAAAAGAACTAAATTTATTTTTGGAAATTGCCAAATAATAAAGCTTAAAATTAGTAAAGAAAAAAATATTGTTAAAATAAAATCAAAATCACTAATTGTTAAAATATTACCAATAAGAAAATTCAAAAGTTCTGGTTGATAAGAAGCCTTTAAAGAAATTAAAATTAAACCCAACGACAAAGAAGAAACAAAAACAAGGCCAATTAAGGTATCAGCATGAATTTTTGTTTTCCTTTCTAAATAATAGATTAAAAGTGAAAAAAGAATACCATTTAAAAGAGCAAAAACTAAAATATCAGACTTTAATAAAAAAGCAATGGCCAAACCCAGAACAGCTGAATGAGCAATACCATCACTAAAAAAAGACATTCTTTTGATAAAAACAAAAATTCCTAGCAAAGCAAAAACAATACTTAGCCATAAACTAATGATTAATGATTTTAATAAAAATGAATATTCAAATAGATTCATTCCTCATGTCGATTAAACGGATAGATAAAGATATCTCTTTGATAAAGTTTTTTTAAAATTTCTTCTTTGAAAAGCTCAGTTATTGGTCCGTCGCAAACCAAAGATTTATTTAAACACAAAACTCTTTGGGCAAAAGTATGTATAATAGTAATTTCATGGCTTGTAATTAGAATAGTTACCTTTCTTTCTTGATTTAAATGTTTAATGATCTCATAAAATTCTTTTTGACCGACAATATCTGTTTCAGAGACTGGTTCGTCTAAAAGTAGAATTTTTGGTTCAGCTAAAATTGCTCGAGCAAACAAAACTCTTTGAAGTTGACCACCAGAAAGTTTGGCTAAATTTTTATTTTTTAATTCATAAATATCAGTTTCTTTTAAAGCTATTTCTATTTTCTTCTCATCATTATTAGTTAATTTTAAAAATTCAAAAACTGTTAAAGGCAAAACTGGATCAAGAACATAAGTCTGAGGCACATAACCAATAAAATCTACCATTTTTAAATGATTTTCGTTAAAAATTTTTATTTCTCCCTGGTAAGGGAAAAGTCCTATAATTGTTTTTAATAAAACAGATTTACCGGCTCCATTTGGACCAATTAAAGCAGTGATTGTTCCTTCAGGTAAAGCAAAACTAATATTTCTAATAATTTCTTGTTCTCCTAACTTAACAACCAAATTTTTTACTTCCAAAGCATTCATAAAATTATTTTAACATATTTGTGAGAATTTAAAAATTCTTCAGTTCCGAATCACGAATTCCGGTTTTATAAATTTATAATTGATTTGACTGTTTAAACTGCTATAGCGTGTTAGACGGTTAGTTGGAAAATCATTTCTACCAATTTGATACGATCGTATTTAGATAGTAGAAATGAAAAACTGGTTTGATTCTCTATTGCTACGTAGCATTAGACTTTTTGTCTTTTTTATTGGAAATTTAATTTTTACGACGTATGACGTCGTAAAAATTAGATTACCCTGATAGAAAACTGATATACTACCCTAATGAATATCGGATATAGTTACCCGGATTGTTACTGGATAGATTACCCGGATGAATACCGATAAAAATATCTACCCGGATGAATACTGGATATATTAGCATGATGGAAAGTATATAAAATTACCCTGATGAAAACCGGATATACTACCCGGATTAGTACTGGATGTTAATACCATGATAAAAACTATATATTATCTAAAGTAAAAATTAAGGACATACGATGTCCCGATATTTTCTCTGAAGCTGTGAAGCTGAGAAGCTGAATGGTTATTTAGTTGCTTCATATAATGCCTTAATTTCTGCATCTGATAAAGCGCGATTGTAGATTCGGACTTCGTCGATGAGGCCTTTGAAAAATTTATCACCCCAGACATATATATGGCCACCAATCATTACATTATTAGTTCTATTTTGATTTATCGAAGGATTAGTTGCTGTATGAGTAATCTTGAGAGCCCCATCAGCATAAAATCTACTGGTAGAACCATTCCAAGTATATACCAAATGAATCCATTGTCCTACTGTTAAGACACTACTCCAATCCGCATCCATACCATTCGCATGGCGTCCCCAAGCATCCCAATAAACCATATGTACCGCCGCTCCACTCTGATAAAATGCCCATTCCCATCCTGGATAAATTTTCCCCAAGATACCTGCACTGCTATCGACAACATTATTGGGCTTAACCCAAAAAGACCAAGAAACTGGGTTGGCATTATTCCAACTAACATCTAGCCCGCTATCCACATAATCATCTATTCCATCAAAACTTAAAGCTTTGCCTACTTTACCATCAACCCATTGAGGACCATTATAGAGTGTTCCATTATTATTGTTTCCTGAATAATCATTAGCAATATTTCCAGTTCCTTCATCAAAAGACCAATACCCTACAAGTCCTTGAGCTTGATCAATGAGTCTTTTATTTGTTCCTACTGAAAATAGATGAGGATAATTATCATTGTCTGTTTTTGAGGCTTGAGACTGAGGATTTTCTAATTGAGCATAGAGAGCATAACTTCCTCCAGCAACAAATGCATAGTAATATGGAGGTCTATTGATTGGATCAATGAAAAGTCTAGAAAGATTAATGCTTGAAAATTGATTAAAAGGAATAGGAATCCAGCCAGTACCATCAATATTTGTTGGAGTTGCTGAGCATCAATATGACCAGCCTGAAGGAAGCTGTGGTAATTGACTTATCCATTGACCACAAGTTGATGAAGTATCAGGAAGAGAGATATAGACAACATTTGAGGAAGCATATTGAAGTTCAGAAAAGGTGCCTTGAGTTTCAAAAAGAATAAGGTCAAATATTTTTTCAAGATTTTTAAGGTCTGAAGTTCTTTGACTATCTCTACCTCTTTTAAAGATATCTGCTGGCTTAATGACAACAATTAAGACAGTAGCTAAGATAGCTATTAGAGCTAAGACAACTAAAAGTTCAACTAAAGTGAAGGATTTATTCATTTTTTTATTCATAATTTAATTATAAATAGAAAAAATATGATGTCAAGATGTGGAAAATTGTGCTAAAATTTAAAGGCGAAATGAACGGAATCGGACACGGAAAATAATTTAAGACGTGCGATGTCCTAAATATTATTTTCTCAATATCTGGACGTCGCACGTCGTTATATTTACTTTACGACGTACGACGTCGTAAACATTAATTTGACTGTTTAAGATGCTATATCGTGTTAGACGGTTAGTTGAAATCATCGAAGTGCTTGTTTTAGAGTTTCTATATTTTTTCTATAAGCGTCAAAATAGTTTAAACCACTTTTGCCTTCGATTGGGTCTAATTCATAAATTTTTAAATTTAATTCCTGAGCAATAGTTTTGAGAAGATTACTTTCTTCGCCCGGTTCTTTAAAAATTACTTTTATATTTAAGATTCTTATTTTATTAATTAATTGTGAAAGTTCAGCTGGGGTTAATTCTTTGTTTTCTCCTTCTAAATAACCGGCGACATTTAAATTTAATTCCTTAGCTAAGTAATTAAAAGCATTGTGTTGGGTAATAATGAATTTATTTGAAAAAACTGTTTGTTTTGCTTCTGTTTGTAGATTTTCTATTTTCTCTAAAACTTTATCTAAATTTTCTTGATAATACTCTCTATTTTTTTTATCAAAGTTTTCCATTTCTTTTTCGACAATCTTCGCAATTTTTTTCATATTTTCTAAAGAAAGCCAAAAATGAGGATCCTGCTCAATTAAATCAACACCTTGATATAAGTAAACCGTTTTTACGTCTTTAAAATTTTTAATCAAATTTTCTGTCCAGCTATCAATCCCTAAACCATTAGCAAAAACTATCTTAATACCACGAAGTCTTTTAACATCTTCTATTTTCAGTTCATAATTATGAGGTTCAGCACCAGGAGGAGTAATTAAAACAACCTCATATTTATCGCCAACAATTTCTTTAACAATATCATAAAATGGGTAAATAGTAACGCCAATCTTAGGTACAACAAACTCTTGGTAGGTTTTCCTTAAAGAAAAGACTGACAAAATTGCTAAAATGATTATAATGATGATTAAGTAACCCTTGGGAATCATCTCTTTAGATATTTTTTAATGTTTTCCTGATGCTCTTTAAATGTTTTAGCAAATATTGCTCGACCTTCAGAATCAGTTAGATAATACCAATAATCAGTCTGAACGGGATTATTAACTGATTTAATTGCTAAAATACCAGGATTAGAAATCGGAGTTGGTGTTAAGCCTAATTTTTTATAAGTATTATAAGGAGAATCTTTAATAAGGTCTTTTTTATTTAGAGCATCTTGACAGAAAACAAATCCACATTTTTCATAAACCAAAGCTGCATCAACCTCTAATTGTTTATTATTTTTTAGTCTCTTAATCAAAATACCAGCAATTATAGGAAAATCATCTTGATACTTCGCCTCTTTTTCAACTATTGAAGCTAAAATTAATCTTTGATATAAATTAAAATCCATTCCTTTTAAAATTTCAGGTAAATATTTTCTTGAAAAGTTTTTTAAAATTTTTTGAACAATTGTTTTTTCATCATCATTAGGAAAGAATTCGTAAGTATCGGGTGCTAAAAATCCTTCTAGACTACTTTCGGCCGGAAAATAATTTTTTAAATCAATTTCAGAGAAATCTGCTAATTTATATTTAGCCAGATCGACATTAAATCCTTTTTCTTTTAAAAGTTTTTCAATTTCTTTTAAAGTTAAACCCTCAATAATCGTTATCTTTACACCTCGGCCTCCTTTTTCTAAAGTTTGAATTACATCTAATAAATTATAATAACCACTAAATTCATATATTCCAGCTTTGATTTTTGAATTTCTTAAATTAACTAAAAATCTAAAATAAAAAGCAGAACGAATAATACCGTTTTTTTCTAAATTTTGGGCTAAAAACCAGATTTTTGTTCCTGGATTAATATAAATTTCTTTTCTCTCACCAATAAGCAAAGGAACAAAAACAGAATAAACAAAATGAAGCGAAATCAAAATAATAAAAACAAAAATAACAATAAAAGGATAAAGCTTAAAAATTTTTTTCATTAAATCTTCATGAGCCATTGTTTTATTTCTTTGAGAATTTTTTTGTCGCCTTCAAAAGATACTCTTAATTTATTTTCTGTTTTGCTTTTCCTTAAATACAGGTAGAACGCAGAACCATGCTGAACTGACGCAGAACTCACTGAATTTTTCTGCGAGTTCTGTGTTAGTTCTGCAATTTCTGAGGTAGTATTTTTCTGTAAGTTCTGTGTTAGTTCAGTAAGTTCTGCGATAGTATTTTTATTTAAATTCTGTGTTAGTTTTGTAAGTTCTGTTTTTTCCTTTGGAAATAATAAATAACCGTCAAACTTTTTTAATTTTAACTTATATCTCTTCTTCAAAAAAGAGACAACATTTTCTTCTGATTGTATTTTCTTAATATCAAAACGATAAAGTTGAAGTGAATTATTTAATTTTAAAATTTCCTCCAAGGCTATTCTCTGTTTGGTCCGTTCTGTCTGTGTTAGGTCCGTAAGTTCTGCTAATAAATGTAAAAATAAACCTAAGGCCAAATAGGGCGATTCTGTTTTTAAATCTTTAAACATATAAAAATGACCACTTGGTTCAAAACCTAAGTCTAAATTATATTTTTTGAATGCTTTTTTGAAATAATAGTGTCCAGTTGGAATAAAATAAATCTTCTTACCTTTTTTAATAAGTTCTTGTCTTAGTTTTTGACTGAAAAATATTGGCACAGCCAATTTCTTATATTGAGGCAAAAGAGCTAAATAATAAAAAATTAAATCATTATGAATTTTTCTTTTTTTAAGATAAACAAAAATTCTGTCATTGTCTAAATCAGATTTAATCTTAATTGGAGAATTATCTTGATGAAAAATTTTTAATTTTTCAAAATAGGGTAGGGAAGCATTAAGAAAAAAATTTTTCTTATCAAAACAAACAAAAATTTTCTTTTTCGGTTTGATGATAGAAAATAAAGTTTTAAAATATTCCTTAATTATCTGGTGCTTTTGTAAATTAATTATCCGGCGCGTTTGCCTGAGGGTCATTCCGGCAGAGGTGCGTACGATAGCACTCCGAGGGCTGTGGGCTTCGGGGGTATGACCCGAAGGCAACGCGCTAATATAAGGTTTCCACGGTTCGCCATTTTCTAAAATAAATTTCAACCCCGAATATTTTAAAGGCAAATGAGAAGCAGTAATCATAATTCCAGGAATTTTTATTTTAATGACTTTATAATAAAAAATTGGCGTTGGTAGAACGCCAATAAACTCAAGATTGAAATTTCTTTCTAAGAAATCTTTAATTAAAAAATTATTTCTATTTGCATCAACAGCCAAAATGGCTTTTCTAATTTTTAATTTCTTAAAAAACTGTTTAGTTGCTTGATAAATAACATCAAAAGTCAATTCTTTTTTAAAAATACCTCTTAAATCATAACCAGTTAAGAGCATTTTGGAATATACAAACGCAGAACTTATGGAACTTAGATTATATTAATTCTGTAAGTTTCAGTGTCAGTTCTGTTAGTTCAATGTCAGTGATATAATTATATCATGTTCAAATTGATTTCGGATTACAAACCATCTGGAGATCAGCCTCAAGCAATTAGAAAGTTAGTTGCCGGATTGAATAAAAATTATAGATTTCAAACACTTTTAGGAGTGACTGGCAGTGGAAAAACATTTTCTATGGCTAATGTTATTTATAAAACTCAAAGGCCTGCTTTGGTTCTTTCACCTAATAAAGTTTTGGCGGCTCAACTTTATCAAGAATTTAAATATTTCTTTCCTGAAAATGCAGTTCATTATTTTGTTAGTTATTATGATTATTACCAGCCGGAAGCTTATTTACCTGAAACAGATATTTATATTGCTAAAGATGCAAGAATTAATGAGCTTTTAGATCAACTTCGTCATGCTGCCATTGAAAGTGTTTTAACTAGAAAAGATTTTATTATTGTCTCCTCAATTAGTTGTATTTATGGCATTGGTGATCCTGAAGAATATAAAAATATTTGTTTAAATTTAAATGTTGGCCAAAAAATTTCCCTTAAAGATGTTATTGATTATTTAAAAACATTACAATATGAAAAAGGAAGTTTGAATACAATCAGATCAGGAACATATATTTATGACCGAGAAAATTCAGGAATTTACATTTTTAACCCTGACGGAAGTTATATGTTAGAAATTAAATGGCAAAACAAAATCATAAAATCAATTAAAAAATTTACAATCAAAAAATCAAGAGAGGATGTTTTTAAATTAGAAATAACTGGAGATTATGAAGAATTAGAATATATTAAAATCTTTCCAGCTAAATTTTTTGTCACCCCCAAAGAAAAATTAGACATTGCTATCTTAAATATCAAACAAGAATTAAAAGAAAGATATTGGCAATTTTTGGAGCAGGGAAGAATTGTTGAAGCTGAAAGAATTAAACAAAGAACCTTGTTAGATATTCATCTTTTAGAAAAATATGGTTATTGTTCTGGAATTGAAAATTATTCAAGGCATTTATCTTTTCGAAATCCAGGTGAACCACCATATACTTTATTAGATTATTTACCATCAGAAACAATTTTGTTTATTGATGAATCGCACTTAGCCATTCCTCAATTAAGAGCAATGGCTAATGGTGATCGAAAAAGAAAAGAAATTTTAGTTGAATATGGCTGGAGATTACCTTCAGCAATCGATAATCGGCCTTTAACATTTGATGAATTTTTCAATAAAAATTTCCAGATTATTTTTGTTTCAGCAACTCCTGGACCTTTTGAAAGAAAAATTTCTTCGCAGATCGTTGAACAACTAGTAAGGCCAACAGGTATTTTAGATCCAGAAATTGAAGTGCGACCAACTAAAAATCAAGTTTTAGATTTATTAAAAGAGATAAAAGAAAGACTTGATAAAAATCAAAGAGTTTTGGTTTTAACTTTAACTAAAAGATCAGCCGAAAATTTAACTGAATTTTTATTAGAGCAGGGAATTAAAGCGAACTATTTACATTCAGATATTAAAACCTTAAAAAGAGCAGAGATTATAAAAAAATTAAGAACAGGCGAAATTGAGGTTTTGGTCGGAGTTAATCTTCTAAGAGAAGGATTAGATTTGCCTGAAGTTTCCTTAGTAGCTATCTTAGATGCTGACCGCGAAGGATTTCTAAGAAATACAACAACATTAATCCAAGCAATCGGGAGAAGTGCTCGTCATTTAGAAGGTAAAGTAATTTTGTATGCTGATAAAATAACCAAATCATTAGAAGCTGCCATAAAGGAAACCCAAAGAAGAAGAAAATATCAAATGGAATTTAATAAGAAAAACAAAATTAATCCTCGAGCAATTATCAAGGAAATTTTCGCTACGCCCTTAGAACATTTAGGTAAAATTAAAGAAGAGATAATTACTAAAGAGGAATTAGAAATTTTTGTTGAAATTAAAGAAAAAGAGTTATAATTAAATAGATTACCCGGATTAAATACCTGATTAATTACCCGGATGAATACCAGATATATCCGGTTATAATCAGGGTAGTTTATCCGGTGTAAATCCGAGTAAAAATAATTAATAATATCATCCGGTTTACATCCAGTTAATTTATCCGTTCCATATCCGGGTAATGAATAATTAATGGGCCATAATCAGACATTAAATAAAATTTATTTAAAGATAGCTGTTTTTACTCTTATTTTTCTTCTGATAACTGTTGGTTATTTTTTTATACTTAATTTTTATTCCCAAAAAACTTTGGCAAAAATAAACGAGATTAATAATTTAAAAGAAAAATTGATTCAAAACCAAGCGACAATTGAAAGTCAAAATAAAATAAAAAAGATAGTTAGTTTGATTGAACAAAAAACTGGTAAGGAATTAAAAACAATTTTATTTGAAGCTAATCAAAAATTAGATCGAGATTTTGAGACAACTAAAAATTTGGTTAATGAAAAATTACAAAAAGAGAATTGGTCAATTCAAACAACAAGTTTTAATCAACAAGAAAAAAAATTAACTTTTATTTTTCAGTTGCCCGAGAGCGATTTGGAAAAATTTTCCAATTTTATGATTGAAAGTGGTTTAATTTGGCAAACAATCAATTTTAAAATTGATAAAATTAACAATAATTTGAATATTGAATTAAATTTACAGACAAAATGAAAAAAGCAAAATTAGCCATAATGATTATTTATATTTCAGTTGTGATTCTGATTAATGGTTTAACAATATTTTTTTTAGCTCAAAAAATAGGGCAGGGAAATGAAATTTACTTCAAACAACATCAACCAACCGAAATTAAGCTGCCTATTGAAGAAAAAGATATTGATCAAATAATTGAACTTTTAAGGGCTTCTAAAATTTTATAAACATCACCAACTCGGAAGTTAGTTATGACTACCAATTTAAAATTTTTGCCTAACAAAACATTGCTTTTCTATTCTATAATTTCTGAACCAACGAGAACTGTGGTATCATAGCTGGTGTCTCTAAAAATTTTTATTAAAATTGCTGTGGTTTAACTTTTACTACGAGAACCGCAAATATCAATATCAAATGATCAAATGATTGATTAAAAATTTGGGAAAGAACTTGAGAGTAGGTAAAAAGATGGAGATTCAATTAATTCCAATTAAATAAGCTTTTTTTAAGAGAGAACATTTATAAATTCGCAAAATAATTGTTTTACGAACTAAAATTAATACTCGGCTATTCTTTGATAAATTTTTACTTTAATTCTTGTATTTTTGCTAAATATCTTCTTTAAAATAAAGATTATTTTATTCTCATTAATTTTCTTACAGGAAAAAATGTCAATAGCTAGATAATTATATTCAGGCCAAGTATGAATAGCAATATGACTTTCTTGAATAATTTGAATAACTGAATAACCTTCATAAGGGTATTTAGGTGATTTTATTTTTTTGATGAATGGTTTAGAGACAGGAGTTGATTTAGTTTCCTTAATTAATTTTTTAAGCAAGTCTAAAATATTTTTTCTCTTACTCAAAACAGCAGAGTCTACATTGATAATATCTAATATCAAATTTGTACCTATTATTATCTTCTTTGCCATCCATTTTTTATTTTTTACAAAATTAATTTTTTTTTACAAAATTAAATAGGTTTTAAATTTTTATAATTTTATCCTAAAATTTTTTAAAAATCAAGTGTAATAAATTATATTATTTATATTATGATAATTTAAAGTTAATAATGTAAAAGAATGTATGATATAATCTAATTAAAGCGGGATTAGTTGAGTGGCTCAACGCCACCTTCCCATGGTGGAGACACGGGTTCAATTCCCGTATCCCGCTTAACAAAACAATGTTAAAAAAAATCCAAATCTCTTCCCTGCCCTCAGAAGTTCTACAAATCTGGCAAAAATTAATTGATCATAACTATCAGGCTTTTCTTGTTGGTGGTTGTGTTCGTGATCTTTTACTTGATCGTAAGCCAAAAGATTGGGATATTACAACTGATGCCTTACCTGAGGAAATTTTAAAAATTTTTCCTAATGCTTTCTACGAAAATAGGTTCGGTACTGTAGGTATTAAAACTAATTCCGAAGACGAAACCCTAAGAGTAATTGAAGTTACAACCTTTCGTCAAGAAAAAGAATATCGTGATTTACGTCGGCCAGAAGAGGTCATTTTTATTAAAGATTTAGAAACAGATCTTCAGCGCCGAGATTTTACTATTAATGCTTTAGCTCTAAGTATTGATGGAGATATTATTGATCTTTTTGATGGGATTAAAGATTTAAAAAATAAAATCATCAGAACAGTTGGTGATCCTGAAAAAAGATTTCGTGAAGATGCTTTAAGATTAATGAGGGCTATTAGATTAGCTTGTGAATTAAATTTTACAATTGAGACAAAAACTTTTAAAGCAATCCAAAAATTTGCTTATCTAATTCAATACATAGCTCATGAAAGAATTAGAGATGAATTTAATCGAATTATAATGAGTCGAAATGCTGTTATTGGCATTGAACTTTTAAGACAAACCAATTTATTAAAGGAAATTTTGCCAGAATTAGATAGATGTTATGGTGTTGGCCAAAATAAACACCATAAATATGATGTCTATCTTCATTCTTTAAAGTCCTTGGATTATGCAGTTAAAAAAAATTATCCCTTATATTTAAGATTGGCTGTTTTGTTCCATGATATTGCCAAACCTTTAACTAAACAAGGCGAAGGACCTAATTGTACTTTTTATGGTCATGAAATTTTAGGAGCTAAAATCACAAAAAGAATTTTAGAAAGATTGAGATATTCAAATGAAATTATTAAAAAAGTTACTCACCTTGTAAGTCAGCATATGTTTTATTTAGAAATTGATAAAGTAACTCCAGCTGCTGTTCGTCGTTTAGTTAGACGTGTTGGCCAAGAAAATTTGGAGGATTTATTTAAGTTAAGACACGCTGATAGAATTGGTTCTGGAGTTCCCAAAGCTGAACCTTATCGACTTAGATATTTAAGATATTTAATTGAAAAAGTTCATTTAGAGCCAATCACTCCGAAAATGTTAAATATCAATGGTTATGATTTGTTGAATCTAGGCGTTCCTCATGGTCCTAAAATTGGTTGGATCTTGAAAGCTTTATTAGAAGAAGTTATTGATGATCCAACTAAAAATAACAAGGAATATTTAATTGAAAGAGCTAAAGAATTAAAAGACTTACCAGATGAGAAATTAAAAGAATTAGCTTTGATTGGCGAAGAAAAAATAGAATCAATCGAAAGACAAAAAGAAGAAGAAATAAAGAAAAAATATAAAGTTTGATAAAATAGTCTTTTAAAAATAGAAGCGATATTTTATTTTTTCAATTGTTCTCTTAATTGTACAATTAACTTTATAACATCTTTTATTAGAGATTTATATTTTTCCCTATCTGCTAATTTAATGAAATTTTCAAAGGCTTCAATTGCTTCTTCGTAACGATTAAGTTTAAAAAGAGCATTTCCTAAATTATTATAGGCCTCAGTAAAATTAGGATTAATAGCAATAGCTTGTTTGTAGGCTTCGATTGCTTCTTCGTAACGATTGAGTTCAAAAAGAGCATTTCCTAAATTATTATAGGCAGTAGCATATTTAGGATTAAGAGTAATAGCTTGTTTGTAGGCTTCGATTGCTTCTTCACGAAGACTGAATTCAGAAAGAAAAAATCCTAAATTATTATAGGCATTAGCATATTTAGGACTAAGAGCAATAACTTGTTTATAGACCTCGATTGCTTCTTCATAACGATTGAGTTCAAAAAGAGCTAATCCTAAATTAAATAACACTTGAATTTGGTGCCCACGTTCTGGTTTAAAAATATTAATTTTTATATATTGATCTATTATCTCGGGTAGAAGTTCTTTATATAATTCTGATGGTAATTTCAAATCAAATATTAATTCTTCAGAACCTATGTCTTGACTAAAATCAATGATATCTTTTACAGTTAGAGATTTACCATCTTTTCTTTTACCTTCTATCATATCATCAGTTAAAATTTTATTAGCTTCTGCATTAAGCATATCAAACCACCAAACCTGTCCATTACTTGTTATAAGGAAAAGAACAGAATGTCCTGGTACGCTAACTACTAAATATTTCAAACCCACTTCTTCAAATAATGCTCCACCAAGTAATGAGGCACCAACACAATTAATAGCTTGAGTTACAATTATTCCCAATGGTTTATCTGACCCTTTTTCTTGTGGAAAACTTGAGATAACTAATTGAATTTTTTCAGCTATTTTTAATTCTTTTTTAGCTATTTCTTCTGGATCAACATTATTTTTTCTCATTGCAGCTAATTCTTTTTTAAGTTCATCAATTTTAATTGCTTCTCTAAGGGTTCTTTCGCCATTTTGCCAGTAAATAATGTAATCCTTAACATAATCTGGAAGTTTATCAAATAGCATACTATTTTTTAAGAGTTCCATGCCATGTCTAAAAATTGAGGCTATAAGTTCTTGCTTAGGAGCTTCGATTTTTCGGCTGAGCGCTTTTTCAATTCTTCTTAAAAAATCATCATGAATAGGAGTTTGCCATGGTTTTAGTTCAGATTGAATTTCTTTTAATCCTCCTTTTTCGGTTTTATATTTAATAATAAATGCCTTTTCAGCTGCTCTGAAGAATTGAGCTAATGTTTTTTGTCTTTGCTCTTCATATAACTTTTCTTTATTTATTGTTTGATTTTTCTGGATTTCTTTGTCAATTCTTTGTTTTCTTGATTCATATAATGTTTTTCCAGCTAAAAAAAAATCTACTTCTTCAGTTTCTTTGAGTGTTAATTGATGAGAAGAAATATCTTCAATTTTTAATTCTTCTTGGGTTTCTTCTTGAGAAAGTAATTGTCCATATTGATAAAATTCTAAGGCTAAAGCTTCAGCTATTTCTCTACCTTCCTGAATATTATTAAGTCTTTGAGCAATATAAATTCCAGCATTTTTAAAAATTTTTCCGAGCTCGAGTAATTTTTCTTTTGCTTCTTTTACTTTTTCAGGATTATTTTTAAACGTATCCCTATCAATAGCTTCAATAATACCAATTATTTCCCAAAGTTGCAAATCATCTGGTATGAATAATAATTTTTTACCATCTGGTTTTGCTTCTAAAATTCCTTTTTCCTTGTATTCAATCCATTTTTCTCTACTTATAACTTGTAGCTCAATAAAATCATTTACCTTAAACCATTTTTCAAAAAAATATTGGACTGCTGGATTCTTAAATGGTTTTTGTTCAATAACGGATCTAACATCAAATTTGGCTAATTTTTTAAAATTTTCCATATTTATTTTAATAAAAATTATGGTACATTTCTTTAAGTGGGAAACGATAAGTAATATATCTTTATTAATATTTAATTAATAAAGCAATCTCAATGCTTCAATCGCGGCATTAATTTCAGCTTCCTTTTTAGAACTTCCCTGCCCTTCTGTTAATTTTTTATTTTTAAAATAAAGGGCAACTTTAAAATTTCTTTGATGCGGTGGTCCAGTTATTTCAATTAATCTATATTCGGGTTTCTGCTTATACTTTTGCTGAAAAATTTCTTGCAATAAACTTTTTGGATCTTTATATTTTTTTTCTTTAACAATTTTTTCGGCCTCAGCTAAAATATTTTTTTCAACAAACTCTTTTGCTTTTTCAAAACCTAAATCTAAAAAAATTGCTCCGATAATTGCTTCTAAACTATCACCTAAAATTGTCTTTAAACCCTTATCGTTTAAATTTTTGCCTAACAGTATAAATTTTTCAATTTTTAATTTTTGAGCAATCTCTCCTAATCTCTGTCGATTAACTAAGGCAGCTCTAATTAGACTTAATTCACCTTCGCCTAAGTGGGGGAAGTTTAAATATAAATACCAGGAAGTAATAAGTTGCAAAACAGAATCGCCTAAAAATTCTAATCTTTCATTATGAGGCAGTTTAACTTCCGGACGAAAAAATAGCCATGATTTATGAGTAATTGCTGTTAACCAAATATTTTTATTTTTAATTTTAACTCCTAAAATTTCTTCAATCTCTTTTATTTTGAGTAGTCTGTAAGTACTCTTCATAAACCGTACCTAAAACTCCATTAATAAATCTACCGGCTGAATCATTAACAAAACTTTTGGCTAAAATTATTGCTTCATTAATACTGACCTTTATCGGTACTTCTTCATGATTTTGAAAATAAATTTCATAGATGGCGATTCTTAGAATATTTTTTTCAACTAAAGAAATCTGTTCAAATGGCCAGTTTTTAGTATTTCTTTTAATTAATTCATCTATAAATTCTAAATTGGTCACAACTCCTTCCATTAATTTGCGAGCGAAATCAGGTTCATCAACATCTTCTCCAAATTCTTTTAAGTTTTCTTCTAGAAAATCAAGCCATTTATCTTGAGGATAATTCCAGAAACTCCATTCATAAAGTGATTGAAGAACAATTATACGGCAAAGATGGCGGGTGCTCATTATTAAGCTTCTCAGCTTCTTGGCTTTTCAGTTTTTGACTTCCTACCTTCAATATGTCTTATTATTTTTCCTTTATAAAAACCACATTCAGGACAAACTCGATGAGCTAAAACCAAAGCACTGCAATTTTTACAAGGCTGAAGTTGTAAATTTTTTACTCTTTCTTTTTGAAATCTTCTTTTTCGATATCTTGCTTTTGAAAGTTTTTTTGTTGGAACTACCATGATAATTCCCTAGACAGATATTATATTTACCCAGATGATTGCCGGATATATCTACCCGGATAACCAACAGGATTAAAAATATTTTATAAATCATCCGGTTTAAATCTCGGTAACTTATCCGGTAAAAATCCGGGTAGTCCTATCCGGTTTAAATCCGGGTAATTATATTTTTAATATTTAATTAATTCGTCCTTTTTAAACCATAATTTTAATTCATATTCTGCTTCTTTTTTATTTCCTGAGGCATGAACTAAATTTTTAATTGGTCTTTTTTCTAGATTAGCCAACAAAGGATTATCAATTGAAAAATCTCCTCGAATTGTACCTGGTTCGGCTAAGAAAGGAATTGTTTTGCCAACTAATTTTCTTACAACCATTATTGCTTGTGGTCCTTCGAGAGCAATTTTTACAACTCGTCCTGAAGACATAAAATCAATCAGCCAATTTCTGATTTTAAGACCCAACTCATAAACGTTATTAACTCCATAATCCTTCTTCAAATCAATTTTTACTTTTGCTTCTTCAGCCGTTCTAATTAAATTATAACCCAAATTTTCGATCCAAGCTCTGTCTTTGGGGTAATGTTTGTCAATCAATTTTTTATTAGGCTTGACAATGCCTAAACCGATAATTTTAAGACCAGCCCTTTCAAAACGAGAAATTATTTGACCAACTAAACCTCTTTCAACTCCATCTGGCTTAATTAAAACTAATGTTTTTTCCATTTATATATTTTACCCGGATCTAAACCGGATACAGCTACCCGGATTTAGACCGGATAGAACTACTCGGATATTAACCGGATAAGTTACCCTGATTTTTACCGGATAGGTTACCCGGATTATAAACCGGATTATTAACTACCCAGATGCACACCGGATGAATTTACTCATATTTAGACTGGATAATACTACCCGGATATGAACCCGGATTTATCCGGTAATCATCTGGGTAAAATAATCCGGCATTTATTGGGTAAACATTTTAATATCCGGTATTCATCCGGGTAATCTATCCGGTTGATTATCCGGGTAGATAATTATTATATTTTAATATATTTTTCCATGGCAATAAAAGCTGAAACAAAATTGATTAACAAAATTAAACCGAAAGCAATTCCATTTAAAACAAAAAAATTATCAGCAATAAAAATTGATGGTTGAAAATTAGAAACAATTGTGGGCCAAAAGTCTTCTGTTTTCATTAAAAATAGTATCAAAGTTCCTAAAGCAATTATATAACCTAAGAAAGAAAAAATCAAGATATAAATAAAAAATGGGACTCGAATAAACCAATTCCCTGCTCCAATGATTCTTAATACTTCAATTTCTTCTCTTTGAGAATAAATTGAAGCTAAAATAGTATTAAAAATTATTAAAGCTGAAAAAATCAAAATAACAATAAGTAAAATCGAAATTAAAAATTTTGTCTGATTTGAAATAGAAATAATTTTTTTAATTACTTTTTGATTTTCAAAATAACTAATATAATCAATATACGCTCTATAGGTAGACTTTTCAATATAATCAGCAATTTGAGGATAAATTTCAGAATTATCAGTTCGAACAATCAGATAATCAACTAAGGGATTAGTTTGAAGTTCTTTTAAGGCTCTGGTAATAACTGGGTTTGCTCTTGCCTCTTGTTGAAATTTTTTTAGAGCAACTTCTTGAGGTACGAATTCAACCTCTTTAACTCCAGGAAAGTTTTGCAAAATTTTTTGTAATTTTAAAATTTCTTCACGATTAATATTTGACCTGAAATAAATTGAAAAATCCAATCTTTCTTGTAAATAAGCAATCATTTGATTAAAAAAATAAAAACTCAAGAAACCAAACCAAAGAAAAAGAGCAACCAAAATGGTTGTGCCAATATTAATTAAAGAAATAATTTTTTCCTGCCAAAATAAATCATAGCCGTATTTTAAAATTTTTTTCAGCTTAGACATTATACCAAAGTATATTTACCAGGATTTTCGTCTCTAATCAAACGACCATCATTTAAAGTTAAGGTCCTTGTTTTTAAACTTTCAACAATTTCCCTACTATGAGTTGCTAAAATAATACTTATTCCCTCTTTATTTATCTCTTTAAGAATATTGATAATTTCATAAGTTGCAATTGGATCGAGATTACCCGTTGGTTCATCAGCTAGAATAATTTCTGGCTTAGCCACTAAACATCTAGCTAAACATACTTTTTGTTTTTCACCACCAGATAAAGTTTCAACTAATTGGTTTAATTTAGCTTTGATTTTTAATTTTTCGGCAACTTGGTAAACTTCATTTTTGATATCCTTAGCTGATTTATTTAAAATTTCTAATGGTAAAGCAATATTTTCGTAAACTGTTTTCTTGTTTAAAAGTTTAAAGCCCTGATGAATAGCAGCAATTTTTCTTCTAATTTCACCTAATCTTCTTCTTGAAAGTTCTAATAAATTTCTATTTTTAAAATAAATTTGGCCTCGAGTAGGCTCCTCTTCTCGTCTTAAAATTTTTAAAATAGTTGTCTTCCCTGCTCCCGAACGACCAATTAATAAAACAAATTCACCAGCATTAATCTCAAAACTAATATTATCTAAAGCAATGATATTAGGAGAATAAATCTTAGTAATGTTCTTAACGACTAGCATTTTTTAATTATACCATGATTAATTCTAACTTGCCATCTAAAACCTCCTCAATCTTGTTTGTTTCTTTGCCCGTTTTTAAATCTTTAACTAATTTATAAGGATCAAGAACATAAGACCTAATTTGATTGCCCCAACCAATTTCAATTTTTTCACCTTTAAGTTCGGCAATTTCTTTTTTGCGCTTTTCTTCTAATAAATTTTGAATTTTAGAGTATAAAATACTTAAAGCAATTTCTTTATTACGAAATTGAGATCTTTCACTTTGACAAGTTACAACTAAATTTAAAGGTTTATAAATAAGCCTTACTGCTGTTTCAACCTTATTAACATTTTGACCACCTCGACCACCAGCCCGAAAAGTTTGAATTTCCAAATCTTTTTCATCTATTTTAAATTGAGGTTTTTCAATTAAAGGCAAAACATCGACATAAGCAAAACTTGTATGTCTTAATCTTTTGGCCGAAAAGGGCGAAATTCTCACTAATCGATGAACTCCTTTTTCATTTTTTAAAACACCATAAGCACCAGGGGTATTAATTTGAAAGCTGACAAATTTATAACCTCCAAATTCATTAGGATCTTCATCAACTAAAATAAATTTCCAATTTTTTCTTTTAAAAAATTTTTCATACATTCTTTTTAAAATTCCAACCCAATCTTCAGCATCTTTACCTCCCACTCCTGAATAAATATTTAAAATTGCAGGATTGTTATCGTAGTGCATCTATTAAAATTTCTCTAGTTAATTTTGGATCTGCTCTGCCCTTAGTTTTTTTCATCACTTCGCCAATTAGAAATTCCAAAGATTTATCCTTACCGGCTAAGTAGTCTTGAACGATTTTTTGATTCTCCTTTATAACTTCATCGATAATATTACTTAAAACCTGAGCATCACTGATTTTTTCTTTTTCTTTAATAATATCTTCTATCATTCCCTCTCCTTTAATAGTTTTTTCTAACGCCTCCTTGACAACCTTAGACGAGATTTTTTCTTGATAAAAATTAAATAAAAGATGAGCAAATTCATGAGGATGGATTATTTTTTCACTCAATTCAACCCTAAATTTACTCAAAAGCCCAAGTAAATCATTGATCATAAAATTAACAATTAATTTTTTTGTTTCTTCAAAATTGGAAGTAAATTTATAAAGCTCAGAAAAACTTTCTTCAAAGAAATGAGATAAAAATGGATTTTGAGTCAATAAAATGATTGTTTGATAATCTAAATTATATTCTTTTTCTAATCTCAATCTTTTATCCCAAGGTGTTTCAACATAAACAGCGGAATTTTCTATTTCTTGATCGATAATTAAAGGTGGTAAATCAGGTTCAGGAAAATAACGATAATCTTCTTCAAATTCTTTAGCTCTTTGGGTAAAAGTTATATTTTTAATTTCATCGTAACCTCTTGTTTCTTGAATAATTTTTTCTCCTTTGCTAATTAAATCTTTTTGTCTCTCAATTTCGGTTAAAACAGCATTCTTTAAAGATTTTATTTTGGCGATATTTTTAATTTCAACTTTTGTACCTAATTCCTCACCTTTGCCCAAAGAAATATTAGCTTCAAACCTTATCTGGCCCTTTTCGGCTGAAGCATCAGAAATTTTTAAATATCTAATTAAAAGAACCAGATCTTCGGCAAAAGCTTCAACTTCTTCAGCCGAATTTAACTCCGGTTCAGTTACAATTTCAACTAAAGGAATACCCGAGCGATTAAAATCAATCAAACTATAATTAGCAAAATGAATATTGCTGGCTGTATCTTCTTCTAAATGAAGCCTGCGAATTCGGACTTTTTTTCTAAAATTTTCCCGAATAACCAAAACTTCACCTTCAACTGCCAAAGGATGTTCGTATTGAGAAATTTGATAATTTTTTGGCAGATCAGGATAAAAGTAATGTTTACGAGCAAATAAACTTTTTTGATTGATTTTCATTTTCAAAGCTTTAGCCAACGAATAAGCATAAATCACTGCTTGTTTATTCAAAACAGGTAAAACCCCTGGCTGACCAGTACAAATAGGACAAATATTTTTATTAGGTTCAGTTTCTTCAGGATCGTTTTTACAAGCACAAAAAAGTTTTGTTTTAGTACCTAACTCTAAATGAATCTCTAACCCAATTTTAGGAATTAAGTTATTCATAAAAATATTTCTTTAAAAATTCACATGACCTTCTTCGTTTGTGCTACATAGGGCGAATGCGGAGTGGGTGGGATTCGAAAACGATAAACTCCATGTTCTTTATTTGTCTGCTGTGTCGTGTGGCTGAATGCCACAGCAATTAAACAATCTTTAACTAATTATCAATGATGAAATAAAAAAAATTTGTTTTGTATAATCGACTTGGATATTACCGTATTCGAAACCACCCCTTGTTTGCCTTGCTTTATATTCATTCGCTCATTTTTATATGCTTGCGTACGGAGGGGGTGGGATTCGAACCCACGGCCCAGCTTTTAACCGGGCAGGTCTTAGCAGGACCTTGCCTTAACCACTCGGCCACCCCTCCATAGTTAAATTATAACACCTTATGGATGTTCATGTCCAAGTCGGTATCTTTGTTGGATATGGGCTATTGATTTTTCTTTTAGTTTCAAATATTCATCTTTATTGAAACCAAATTTTTCAATAATATTACTGGCAAATTCTCCGCCAAGAAAATGTGGCATTATTACGTAATCAGCATTATTTTTATATAGATCCAAAGCATCATTGAGTCGATAAGCAGTAGCTATAAAAATTCCTTCAGGATTTTCTTTTTTATACTCTTGCAAGATTAATAAATTAGTCTCAAAATCGGGTATAGTTGAAATAATTAATTTTGTCTTTGTTAAATTTAAGCTTTGCAAAAAATCAATTTCCTCAGCATCTCCATAAATAACATTAAACCCCTCTTTTTTTAATTTTTTAATCAATTCGAAATTATAGTCAACAATCAGAAAATTTTTAATTGCTAATCCACGTTTATCTGTTCCTACATCCGCGTTAATCCGTGATCTATTTTTATCCATCTCAATCCGTGGTTTAAATAATCCGTGTTGATTCGTTCTTAAATCCGTGTTAATCCGTGGTCTCAAAACATTCAAAAAACTATAACCAATTCGATCACAGCCAAATAATATCACCTCATAACTGGGGATTTCTTCTTTTTCCTCTCTTGTTTTTTTTCTTTCAAAAATCTTAAGATATCTTTCTAACAAAAGATAAATTTTTTCAGCATAAGCAAAAAAATAGGTTGAGAGAAAAATTGTAATTAAACCAACTAGAGCAGTAATTGACAAAATTTCTTCTGATAAATGACCAAATTTAATACCTAAACTAATTAAAATAAATGAAAATTCACTAATCTGAGCTGAAGTTAAACCCAAAAGAAAAGAAGTTCTGCTTTTATAACCTAAAAGGCCGAGCAGCAAAAGCATAATCAACGGATTACCAATTAGAACAAACAAAGACAAAACTATAACCTGCCATAAATATTGATCAAAATGAAAAATAAAAATTTTCGAACCAATTAAAATGAAAAACAAAATTAAAAAGAAATCTCTCAGGGGTTTTAATTTAGAGGCAATCTCAGTTGAACTAATTAAATTAGAAAGACTAATACCAGCTATCAAAGCACCAGCTTCAATTCCCAAACCTAAATATTTAAATAAGGAACTAATACCCAAACCAAAAGCAAGAGCAAATAAAAATAAAAATTCCTCTGATCGAGTTAAAAATTTTTCTATTCGCGGTAGGAATCTATAAGCTAAATAAGGAATTAAAGGAATAGCGATTAAGCCTAAAGATAATTGCAAAAAAGCTTCTTGGCTAAAAATTTCTTTTTTAAAAAATGGGAGCAAAAACAAAATTAAGATTGTAATTAAATCTTGAACGAGCAAAAAACCAATTGCTAATTTTCCATATAATTTTTCAATATCACCCTTATCAGAAATTAATTTTACCATAATAATCGTGCTTGAAAATGAAAGTGCTGCTCCTAAATATAAAGCTGGAGTGGTACCAAAACCTAAAATCTTAGCAATCAAAAACCCAGCTATGATGGTAAAAATTTCTTGAAGAGTACCGATAATAATTGCTTGACGGCCAATTTCTCTTAAAGAATTTAACTTAAGTTCTAAACCAACAATAAAAAGCAAAAAAGCAATACCTAAATCACTAAATATTTCAATTAAAGCTTTAGTTTCGGTAAATTTAAATAAATAATTACTTAAGATTAGACCAGCAAAAATATAGCTAATAATTAATGGCTGTTTTAAAAGACGGAAAAGAAAAGCGATCAAAGCAGTAAAAAGAAAAATAATTGTTAATTCTAAAAATGGTGTCATTTTATTAAAGTCTTTATTTTCTTAAAAAAATAAAGAAGGTAACCGGAAGATGAATAGAGTCTTTGCGACAAAACAGTTAAGAAGTTATATTTCTGTTCTTTTTTGACATGACTAAGATTTGGTAAATTTACATTAATGATTCTATAATCTAATTGTTTGGCATATTTATTTAAGAGAAGTTCTAATTGGAAACGACTTTCTTTTAATTCAGGGTGTTTAATAATTAATTCTCGTTTGACTACTCTCTGACCCGAAATTACCGGAAAAATCTTAATTAATGGCTCGTCGATTAAAACACCAATAGTCATATCTGCTCTATCAGATAAAATTGGCTCTAAAAGTAGATCGATGTGCTTTTGCTCAATTCCTATCAGGTCACCATCTAATAAAAGTATCCAATCTGATTTAGCTAAATTTGAACCAATAAAAACAGCTCCGCCTTTACCAATATTTTTCTTTAATTCAATTACTTTATCGGCACCATTAAGTCTTGCTTCCTCAACAGTTCTATCTATTGAACCATCAGAAACTACGATAACTTCTTTAATTAACGGATGTCGCTTTGCCACCCTTACAACATTACCTATTCTTCCTTCCTCATTGTAAGCAGGTATCACACAAGAGAATTCTTTATTCATTTTGAAACTAAAGACACAAAGATAAACCCATAATAATATTCTTTTTCAATTTTACCATTAAATTTTTTAATTTTATAGATACCTTCAAAATCAGGAATGACCAAAACACCATTTTCGTTTAATTGTTGAATCAATTCTTCGGGAATTTTTTTAGCTGCAGCACTAACTAAAATTCTGTCAAAAGGCGCTTTTTCTAAAAATCCCTTAGAACCATCCATTAAAAAAACCTCAATAACACCCTCTTTAAAAAAATTATATTTTTCAATATTTTTCTTGCCAAATTCAAAAACCTCAGGTACGACTTCAATTGCATAAACTTTATTTTGAGAAATTTCAGCCAATAAACAAGTTGTCCAACCAGAACCAAAGCCAATATCTAAAATTTTATTATCCTTTTGAGGTTGTAAAAGCTCTAACATAAAAGCAACAGTAAAAGGTTGAGAAATTGTTTGTCCGTAGCCGATAGGCAAAGGATAATCATTATAAGCTTCAGTTAAATATTCTTCCCTGACAAAATCTTGCCGATCAATTTTCAAAAAAGCATCAATAATTTCCTTTGTTTTCAAAACTTTTTTTTCTTCAATTAAATATTTGACTAATTCTTGATTGTTTTGGATCATATATATTTACACGGATTTAAACTAGATAATACTACCCGGATTTAAACCGGATAATACTACACGGATTTTACCGGATAAGTTACCCGGATATAAACCGGATGGAACTGCCCGGATATTAACAGGATATATCCGGTAAGCTATCGAGGTAATGTATCCGGTGCCGATCCGGGTATTTTTATCTTTATTACAATTTATACCATATTTTTAAATTTTAAATAAGTTTCTTTGGGATTAGGGGAATTATAAATAGCACTTGCCATGACAATAAAATCTGGTTTATAACTTAAAATTTTCTTAAAATTTTCTTCATTAACTCCTCCATCAATCATTAATTTAATTTTGTTCAATTTTCGCTGAGAAGCTAATAAGCTTTGAAGCTGGTTAATTCTATTATAAGTTTCTTCTAAAAACTCCTGCCCTGCTCTACCGGGATTAACGCCTAATATTAAAACACCATCAATGTAATTTAAATATTTTTCAATAAATTCAAATTCAACCGTTGGTGACCAAGCTATAAAAATTTTCTTTTTTGTCTTTTTTGCCATTTTCAATAAGCTATCAGGATTAGGACTTGCTTCTAAATGTAAAATAAAAGTTTTTACATTTTCTTTATTCCACTTTAAAATTTCTTGAGGCTTTAAAGATATCATTAAATGAAGATCAAAAGTTATTTTATTTTTCAGTAAGTTCTGCGTAAGTTCTTCATAGTTCTGTATTTTATCTAAATCTTCAGGATTTTGCCAAGTTTGATAACCAGTAAATTCCAAACTCGCAACATCTAAATGAAAATGATCAACTAGATCTTTTAATAAATCTAATTTTTCTTTTATCTCCTCAAAACTTTGAGCATTAATCGCCGGTATAATTTTTATTTTCATATTCATTAACTTTTTTAATTCTTCTTAAATATTTTTCTTCGTTTTTGAATTTTGTTTCTAAGAAAGCCTTAACAATTTCCCAAGCATTTTCTTCATCTATAAAATCACTTGCCAAACATAAAACATTTATATCATCATCTGCTTTCATCTTTTTTGCCATTTCAGAATTGAAAGCCAATGATCCTCTTATTCCTTTAACTTTATTGACAGTAAAACAAACGCCAGCACCTGAACCACAAATCAAAATTCCAACATTTCCCTTCTCTGAAGCAACTCTTTCTCCGACTTCAAGAGCAAAATCTGGGTAATCATCATTTGGATCATAAACAAAATTACCAAGGTCCTCAACGTGGTAATTATTCTCTTTTAATTTTTCTTTTAAATATTCCTTTAATTCAAAACCTCGATGATCAGCGCCTATAAAAATTTTCATTATCATAATTATAATTTATCTGGTTCAATATTATAATAATTAATTAAAAATTCAGCGACTTTTTTAAATGTTGGTGCGGCTGTTCCAAAAGCTAAAAGTCCTTTGGCTGGCTTATCTAATCTAACTAAAACAATATATTGAGGATTAGAAACGGTCAAAAAACCTATAAAAGTTGTAATTACATCATTAGTATAACCAGATGGTTTTTCGGGAGTTTCTTTAGCTGCCGGAATTAAAGCCGAACCAGTTTTACCGGCAATTCTAAATCCTAGAATTTTTGCTTTTTTAGCTTGATTTTCAACAACTCCTTCTAAAATTGGCACTATTGTTTCTAATGATTTTTGGTTTAAGACTCGGGCAATAATTTGGGGTTGAGTTTGTTTGAAAGTGTTATCAGGATAAATAATCTGACTGACAAAATTTAATTTGATAATTTTGCCCTGATTGCTAAAAGCATTGAAACTCTGAATTAAACTCAAGGGCGATAAAGCAATACCTTGACCAAAACTTGCTGTACCAAAATTTACTTCCTTTCCTGGATCTTTTAAGTTCTTAAAATTGGGTTCTTCTAAAATTGGGAAATCAACTTCAGCCTTGTTATTTAAGCGAAAGGCTTCAATATATTTTAAAAATCTTATTTTACCTAAAAGTTGAGAAATATAAACAGAACCAGTATTTAATGATTGCTCTAAAGCAGTTTTAAAATCAATAACCCCTCTTCCCTTTTTATCAAAATTTTCAATTTTCCAATTATTTAATACTACATAGCCTTTATCTTCATAAGTATCTTCTGGTTTAATTAAATTTTCTTGAAAAGCACCAGCATAAAAAAATGGTTTCATCACTGAACCTGGTTCATAATTTTTGCTTAAACGAGATATAAAAATTGAGTAATCTTTTTGTTGATAAAAGTTGTTAGGATCATAATTAGGCAATTCAGCCACGCCTAAAATATTGCCAGTTTTAGTTTCAGCAACAATAATTAAACCACCAGCAGCATAGAAATTATTAACTGCTTCCTTTAAAATTTCGGTTATTTTTCTTTGAATATAGTAATCGAGATTTAAAACAAGATCAGCACCTTTTTTAGGATTTTTAATTATTTGTAAATTATTTCGATAACCAACCTCTCCTTTTAAAAGCTCGTCATAATATTTTTCTAAACCATATTGTCCTTCTAAGAGTCCTGTTTCTTCGTTAAAACGAGTAAAACCAATTATTGTTCCTAAAAGATCTTTTAAAGGATAATCACGATAGACTTTTTCCTCAAAGAAAACAGAATCGTATTTTAAATTTTCAATTTTTTTCTTTTCTTCATTTGTTAAATTTTTTGCCAATAAAAAACTTTTTTGAGACTTTTTCAATTCTTCAATATATGGATTTAGGATATCAACATATTGACTGATTGTTTTTATTTCTTCTTCGATGTTTTTTGCTTTGGGTGGATAAAAATATAAATCATAAAGATAATAACTAGTCGCCGCTAAAAATAAATTGCCATCTTTATCTTTTAAATAAATATTTCCACGCAAAGGAGGAATTTTTATTAGTTTGCTTAGATTGTTATTAGCTACTGCTTTAACAATTTGGAGTTGATAAAATTTTAAAATCAAAAGAGAAAAAGAAACAACAACTATCAAAATAAAAAAGAAAATTATTAATCCATCGGTTTTAAGTTTTTTGATTTTCATTATTTATTACTCTTAATTCTTAATTCATTAGTTAACGAATTACGAGTTAACGAATTCTTTTTATTATTTCTTAATTAAATCTTAATTAAATGAGTTTTTATAATTGAATTCGTAATTCGCAATTCGGAATTGAAGAATTTAATAATTTTAACGAGAAAAAGTAAAGCTTTCGGGAGCAATATAAATTATTTGAGATGAAGACGAAGGATTGGTCGGTAAAGAGAGATGGCTATTAGAATTTATTTTGGCATTAAAATTTAGAAACCCGTTAATGCTTAATTTATATTTTTCTAAAATAATTTGCATATTGGCTAAAAATATTCTCTCTTTAATCAAGAGAAGCGAAAAAATGAGCAAAATAGAGGCTAAAAAAAGTGTCAACAAGAACCAATAATCAATTGGCGGTGAGAGTGTTTTATATTTTCTTCTTTTCATTGTTTATGAATAGCTCTTAATTTGGCCGACCTTGCTTTAGGATTTTTTAAAATTTCTTCTTTAGTTGGGCGAACAACATTTTTAGTAATAACTTTAGCTCCTTTAGCTTTCAACATCCTAAAAATTTTTTTAATAACTTTATCCTCTAATCCTTGAAAACTTAGAACAATAATTTTGCCTCCTTTATCTAAAACATCATAAGAGTCTTTTAAGCCTTGTTCAAGATTTTCTAATTCACTGTTAATAAAAGTTCGAAGCGCCATAAAAATTTTTGTTGCTGGATGAATTTTTTTTGTTGTTGGCAAAACTTCAGCAACAATTTCAGCTAATTCTTTTGAAGTTTCAATTTTCTTTTTTTTGCGACGATCAATAATTGTCCGACTGATTTTTTCTGCATTTCTTTCTTCGCCATAATTTTTAAAAATTTCAACCAAATCTTTATAAGAATAATAATTAATAACCTCAAAAGCAGTAATTTTAATATTAGGGTTAATTCTCATATCAAGTGGTTCATCATATTTAAAGGAAAATCCTCGACTTGATTTTTCATAATGCCAACTAGAAATTCCTAAATCAAAAACAATACCTTTGATTTGACTAAAACCTTCTTGCTTAACAACTCTTTTGATGTTTTTAAAATTTTGATTGACGAGTTTTATCCTTTTCTCCATTTTTAAGTTTTTAATTTTTTTGACTCCTAACTTATAAAGTTCTGGATCCCATTCGAAAGCAAGAATTTTACCGTTTGGTCCCGTTAATTGAGAGATCCCAAAACTCACACCACCTTCGCCAAAAGTTGCATCAATAAAGTTTTCATTTTCTCCTGGTTCTAAGATTTCAATTATTTCTTTTAAGAGTACTGGCTGATGCATTATATCTAAGTCAATATATTTCTGTAAGTTCTCCGTTAGTTATGTAAATTCTGCGTCATATCCCTAAATCACTAAGTTTTTCAGCAATGTCTTGTGCTTGTTCTTCGCTTTGTTGTTTATATTCCTCCCATAACTTTTCATCCCAAACTTCAATTCGAGAATAAAGACCAACAATAACTACTTTTTTAGTTAACTTCGCGTATTGACGTAAATATTCTGGTATTAATATTCGACCTTGATTATCAATTGAAGTTTCATAAGCACCAGCAAGCATCAATCTAGCAAAGGCTCTTGAATTAGCTTGGCTTAGTGGTAATTTCAAAATTTTTTCCACCACTTTCTCCCACTCATCTTTAGGAAAAACAAATAAACAATTTTCTAAACCCTTAGTAACTATTGCTTCTAAACCAAATCTTTGTCTAAATTTTGACGGAATCATTAATCTCCCTTTCTGATCAATGTTGTAATGAAATTCTCCTATTAACATTTATTTTTTGTTTTTCCACAATTTCCACATATTTTTCCACATATCACCACTTTTTACCACTTTAATTTAAATTTATACAATTTTTAAATCAATTAAAAATTTTTACCTAATAAAAAAAACCTGCTTTTACGCAGGCTAATTAATTATTTTCACAATTTTTTAACAAAAAGATATAATATAAAATTATTTTAATCGCTGTTTAGATGTATCTGTATAAGTCCATTATAATTGATTAAATTAATGTTTTTTTTAAAAATAAATAATTTGTGGTTAAAATAAAAACCGCCGACTGATGCCGGCGGTTTTGGTGGCTTATCTTCGACCACCTTTTTTTGCTTTTGCCTTTGCTTTTGTCTTTGCTTTTGCCTTTGCCATCTCTCTTTACTTAATTTTTTTTACAGGGGACCGACCAACCCCCTTTAATATGCAATCTAACTTTATAAGATTTTAGTTTTAGATTTTTTATCAATTACAGCTGAGATTATATTTTAATTATACATATTTTTTTCACTAAAGTCAAGAGAAAAGTTATAAAAAATTCATTTTATAATTTTTATTTCAATTTCAGGTTCGATTAAAAATTTATCCTCCAAAGTTTTTTTTGCCAAGTAAATTAAATTATAAACGTCAGCAAATGTCGCTTTGCCCAAATTAATAATAAAGTTAGAATGTTTTTCAGAAATTTGAGCATCACCAATTCTTTTTCCCTTAAGTCCTAATTCAGAAATCAAAAAAGCTGTTGGAATTATTAAAAAGGGATCATTCTTAATTTTATTTTTTTCTAAAGCCAAATCTTGAATAAATTTTGGTGCTTTGTCAAAAGGAACATTTTTAAAAATACTGCCAGCATTAGGATATTCTAGAGGATGTTTTTGTTTGCGATAATCAATTTTTTCCTTAGCAATTTTTTTTAATTCTTCTTCATTATGACCAGTTTCAAAAATTAAAGTAGTTTCAACTATCAACCAATCCTTATTTCGCCGGAAAAAAGAACCACGATATTCAAACTGACATTCTTCTTTTTTAAAAATTCTGTCTTCACCAGTTTTTAAATTAACAGCTAAAACTTCTGAAACTAAATTTTTAAATTCTCCACCAAAACAACCAACACCACCTTCAATTGCTCCACCAACTGTTCCTGGAAGTCCTCCAGCCCATTCAAGCCCGCGATAACCTAAACCAATAACATAATCTAAAAGTTCACTAACTGAAACTCCAGCTCCAACTTTTAAAATGCCCTGGTCAATTTTATAAATATATTTAAATTCTGGTTTTAAAACTATTCCGGGGAAAGAATCAATTAGTAAGTTTGTTCCACCGCCTAAAACAAAAATAGGCAAATTCTTTTTCTTTTGCCATGAATGAAATTTTAAAAATTCATCTAAATTATGAATTTCTACAAAATAATCAGCTCGATCTCCAATTTTAAAACTTGTCAGTGGTGCTAATTTTTTATTTTTAATTATTTTCATTACGGACTATCCGGATAACTTACCGGATAGATTACCCGGATGATTACCGGATAGATTACCCGGATGAATACCGGATTATTCACCCGGATGATTACCGGATAATATATGCCCGGATAACTAACCGGATTATATTTTAGAAAATCAGATTCTATTTTGGGGAATTTTACATCCGGTTTAAATCCGGGTAACTTTATCCGGTGTACATCTGAGTAATTAATAATCCGGTTCACATCCGGGTATTATATCCGGTCTAAATCCGGGTAGTATATCCGGTTAATATCCGGGTAAAATAATAAAACATTATCCGGTCTAAATCCAGGTAAATTTATATTTCATTTAATCATAAATTTTTCAATATTTTCTTTTCTAGCTGTTATTTTTTTATAAGGATTAAAAATGTTTTGAGGATCAAAAATATTTTTTATTTCTCTAAAAATATTATAAACTTCTTGACCAAATTCTTTTTCTAAATAAGGACCACGGATCAAGCCATCGTTATGCTCAGCAGTTAAAATACCATTGTACTCTAAAACTAAGTCATAAACCTTATCCGTTATTGCTAAAATATTTTTTCTTTGGTTTTCGTCTTTCAAATTAACCAAAGGAATAATATGTAAATTACCATCACCTAAATGACCTGAAATTGTATAAATTAATTTATATTCATCTAAAATTTGATAAAGCTTGGGCAAAAATTCCGGTAAATACTGGGGTAAAATTATAAAATCATCAATAAAAGGTGAAGCAGTTAAATCTTTGATTTTTTCTCTTAAAAGTTTATAAGTATCTCTTCTTAATCGCCAATATTTTTCTGCTTCTTTTTCATTTTTTGGCTGACGATAAAGATATTTATATTTCTTAGCGATCTCTTTTGTTTGCTCTATCTTTTCATAAATTTCTTTTTCATTATTCCCAGTAAATTCAGTTAAAACAATTAATTTCGGAAGCCCTATTTTTAAAATAATAAAAATTTCAGGTAAAAATAATTTTATTGTTGAAAAAATTCCTTTTGCTCCTAGTAAACTTGCCATCTCTTTGGCAAACCTAAGAAAAATTTTAAAAGTATGATCATCAGTAATTTCCAAAGATGTTGGTTGGAGTTTTAAAACGTCTTGAGTAAAATGAGGTAGATTCTTTAAATCTTTAATAAAAATAGTCAAAAGTTGAGAGAAGTTTTCCTTCTCAACCAATTTAATTTTTATCTCAGTAATAATTCCCAACGTTCCTTGTGAACCAACAAATAATTTAATTAAATCTAAATTTTCACCATCCAATGCACCCCAAATATTATAACCAGAGGAATTTTTACTTACTTTAGGTTTCGTTTTTTGAATTAATTCATAGTTTTCTTTTAAAAGCTGGTATGTTCTTTGATAAAAGTCGGTATTTTTAATCGACGCAGAACTAAGCTGAACTGACGCAGAGCTTATCGAATTTTTCTGCAAGTTCTGTATTAGTTCTGCATTAGTCTGCAATTCTAAATTATACTCCTCACCATCACTTAAAACAACTCTAAGATCAATCACATAATTATGAGTTTTGCCATATTTTAAACTCTTTTCTCCACCAGAATCATTAGCAATCATACCACCAATAGCACAAATTTCTTTTGAAGCGGGATAAGAAGGAAACATTAAATTATATTTATTCAATTCTTTTTCTAAGTCTCTAAAGTAAACTCCTGGTTGGACTACTGCATATTTTTCTTGAGGATTAATTTCTAAAATCTTATTCATATATTTAGTAAAAACAATCAAAACTGAGTCAGTCAATGGACCACCAGACATATCGGTACCACCGGCCCGACAAGTTAGACTAAAATTATTTTCTTTAGCTAATTTTATTAATTTTTTTATTTCTTCAGAATTTTTAGGAAAAACAACAGCTTTTGGTTTAATCTTAAAAATACTTGTATCTTGAGAATATTCTTCTAAAACTCTATCATCAACTGAAAAGTCAAAATCTTTTAAAATTTCTGATAAATCCATTATTTTTACTGCAAACAGCTGAAGAATATGTTTCAACAGCCATCTGCTCCCCGAAAATTTTTATCCAGTTATTTGCAATTTATTAGTCCTCTCTACCTTTTACCTCTCGATCATATTTTCGCCACGCAACAGAGATCTCGGGATAAGTTTCGTCAAGTTTATTTAAAATCAAAGTTCTCATTGATTGAGTATCAACAGAATCCATGCCATTTAGAGTTTCTAAAACATAGGAACTTATTTCCTCAACAACTCGAAAAATTTGATCTTCGGGATAGCCTGCTTCTTTGGCAGCTTTTTCAATCGAAGCTTTTAACTTTTCGACCTTAAATTCCTCCTGAAATCCTTTTCTTTTTTGAACTCTGGTTGGCATTATGAAATAATTTTTAACTACGACTAATATAATTTTAACCTAAAACTATTCAACTGTCACTGATTTAGCTAAATTTCTTGGTCGATCAATGGATAAATCAAGTAGATTGGCAAAATAATAAGCAAAAAGATGCAGTGATGGTATTGTTAATAAAGGATAAAGAATTTCTAAGCTCGAAGGAATTGAAATTAAATAATCAATTTTATTTTCTGGAAATTTATCGCTAATTAAAATAACTTTTCCTTTTCTTGCTCTGATTTCTTCTAAATTAGAAATCGTTTTTTGATACAAAGAATCATTAGGGGCAATGACAAAAACAGGGAAATTCTCATCAATTAAAGCAATTGGCCCATGTTTCATCTCTCCAGCGGGATAAGCTTCTGAATGAACATAGCTTATTTCTTTTAATTTCAAAGCGCCCTCTAAAGCAACTGGTAAAGAGAATTTCCTGCCCAAAAAATAAAAATTCTTATAATTGATTAAATTTTTGGCCAAATCAATAATTAAACTTTCTTGACCTAAAATATAACGAATTTTATCAGGAATCTTTTCTAATTCTTCTAAAATATTTTTTGCTTCCTCTGGTTTCATTAAATTCTTCCTTGCTAAATAAATCATTATTAAAATTAAAGCAGTTATTTGTGAAATTAGAGCTTTAGTTGAAGCAACTGCCATTTCTGGACCAGCATAAGTATACATTCCAGCATCAACTGTCCTAGCAATTGTTGAACCAGGAACATTAATAATTCCAAAAGTTATCGCTCCTTTATTTTTTGCTTCTTTAAGAGCTTCTAAAGTATCAATTGTTTCGCCTGATTGAGAAATAGCAATTACCAAGGTCTCTTGATCATAATTTATCTTTCGATACCTTAATTCTGAAGCAATCTCAGCTTCAATAATATAAGGCAGAAATTCTTCAAATAAGTATTTACCATATAAACAAGCATAATAAGCAGTGCCGCAGCCAGTTAAAATTATTCTTTTTAAATTTTTCAATTTATGATAAATCTCTTCCAAGCCCCTTATTTTTGTTCCTGTTTTATCTTTTAAAATCCTTCCTCGTAACGTATTTTCAATTGCTATTGGTTCTTCAAAAATTTCTTTAATCATATAATGCTTAAAACCTTCTTTCTCAGTTGTCTTAACTTTTAAATCTAAACCAACAGTCTTTTTATCAATTTTTAAATTATTAACATAAGATTTAATTTCATAACCTTCTTTATTAACAATAGCCATTTCGCTATCATCTAAAAAAATCATTCTATCAGTAATAAGTGAAATTGGCAAAGGATCTGAAGCCAAGATAAATTCATTCTTACCAATCCCTAAAACCAATGGACTTGAAAAACGAGCAGCAATTATCTTATTCGGTTCATTTTTATTAAAAATTAAAAGAGCAAAAGTTCCCTGAATTAAATTTAAAGTTTTATGAACAGAAGCTTCAAAATTATCACCCTGATTAATAAAGTCTTCGATTAAATGAGCAATAACTTCGCTATCAGTTTCTGAATTAAATAGATGTCCTTTATTAACTAAGATTTTTTTTAGTTCTTGATAATTTTCAATGATTCCATTATGAACAATAAAAATATTTTTTTGACAATCAAAATGAGGATGAGCATTAAATTCAGTTACTCCTCCGTGAGTTGCCCAACGAGTATGCCCAATGCCGATATCAGCTTTAATTTTTTCTTTAAATAATTCTTTTAAATCTTTCACCATACCAACAGTTTTCTTCAAAATCAATTTTTCACCATAAACAACAATCCCGCAGGAATCATAACCTCGATATTCCAATTTTTCTAATCCTTTAAGAATAATTTCTAACGCATTTCTTTTTCCCAAGTAGCCAACTATTCCACACATTAGTTATATTAATTTTAAATAAGTTCTTTGACAGCCCTTTTTACTGCTTCTTTATTCATTCCATATTTTTGAATTAATTCATCAGGGTTGCCTGATTCAGCAAAAGTATTTTGAAGTCCTAAAAATTTTATTGGTGGAATAGAAAAAAATCCATATTGTCTTTGAAAATCAATATTCATTAAAGCTTCACCAATAGCACTTCCCATTCCACCTTGAACTTGATGATCTTCTAAAGTAATGATTCCTTTAACTTTTTTAGTAATTTCAAAAATTTTTTCAACATCAAGTGGTTTGATTGTATGAACATTTAAAACATAAACATCTATTCCCTCCTCTTCCAAGTCTTTAGCAGCTAAAAGTGCTTGATAGACTAAATGGCCAGTTGCAAACACTGCAACTAAATTTTTGTCTGCGTTAGTCTGTGGTACCCAGAATTCTTCAATCTTACCGAATCTAAAAGGAGTCTCTTCTGTTGTTATTATTGGTGTTTTATCTCTTACATATCTGATATAAAACGGACCATAAACTTCTGCTGAATATAATGTTGCTTTTTTTGCTTCCCAATAGTCACAAGGAGAAATAACCCTTATATTTGGCCAGCATCTGGTAATAGCAATATCTTCAGTTGCTTGATGAGTAGCACCATCAGGACCAGTGACAATACCTGAATGATGACCAGCAATTTTTACATTGGAATCATTATAAACTATTGTTGTTCTGATTGTTTCCCAATTTTTACCAGGAGAAAAAGCTGCATAAGAAGAAATAAAAGCAATTTTTCCACTTACACCTAAACCAGCAGCAATTCCAGCCATATTTTGTTCAGCTACGCCACATTCAATAAATCTTTGGGGAAATTTTTCAGCAAATTTATTAGATCGAGTTGATTCAGTTAAGTCAGCAGTTAAAACAACAACATTAGGATTTTTTTCACCAAGTTCAACTAAAGCATCACCATAACCATCTCTGATTGGTTTTTGTTCAACCTCTTGATCAAAAATTTTGGGATTTAATTTTAGTTTGGGATTAAGCATTATTAAATATGTTACGGTATTAAACTTGTTCCGGTCATATAAATTAATGATCCTGAGCCCACAGGAGCACATGCAGATGATGTAATAATAAGACACGAAACTGGGATATGAAAAGTTAAGCCTAATAACCAAACACCAGGCGTATATGTATTTTTCCATAAATATACCAGAGGAGAGGCTTCAAAGCCAAGTGGAACAAATAATGTAATTAGCCTTGGTGGGCCAACATAAATTAATCGCCCAAGGTTACAAGAACAGATTAGAGTAAATAAGATACGTCCGCCAAAAGGTTTAAAAACCAAACTGGTTTGAGCAAAAGCTGGTTTAATCAAAAAACCCATTAATAAAGACAATAAATCTTTTGTATTATTGGAATATTTTACCGAAGCTAAATTAAATGAAGTTTTGAGAAAATTGATTTTTTCCTTGTATTCTTTATAATATTTATCAAAGTCTTCTTTGGATACTTTTCCATCCAAATAATCATTAAATTTAGTAACTAACTCTTGTGAAAGAATATCACTTACTATGAAGGTTTTGTGTAAATCTATTAAATTTTTACTAATTGATACTTTTTTGAGAATTGATAATCTTTGTTTATAAAAATTTTCAAATAGTTCTGTTTTTTGTTTAATCAACTGTTTATCAAAATTTTCATTATTTAATGTCTTATCAATTAAAAATTCTAAAGAAAAAGGTTCTGTTTTAAAAAGTCGTTCTAATTCATTATAATCAATTTTAGGAATATTATCAATAAAAATATGTTTAAAATAAAGATCTATTTGATTAAAACCATCATCGTTATCAATTATTATTTCGTCATCTTTGATTTCCGGTAAAACCAATCTATATTGTTCTTGTTGTTTAATCTGATTTGTTAATTGCTGTTTATTAATTAAATTTAGATAGAATTTTCTAGAAGCTAAAGTAAAATAACCATGAGCAGGAAATATATTGTTTGTCTTCTGCCATTCTATTACAGCTTCTTTAGTTAAATCATCGTAATAGCCAGTAACAGGACCACTAAAATAGCCTGATTGTTTTAAAAAAGTTTGTAAGCACTTAACATCGTCACCTTTTAAGCCAGGGAAAAGATGTCTTTTAAATTGACATTTAACCATTTCTTCAGAAATAGTTAAATTAACGTTTAAAAAAGAAAATAAAATTGAGACAATAATTACTGTAATTAAAATTTTTTTAAAATTATTTAACATTTTACTGATGCTCACTAATTATTTTTCCTCCTAATGTTCTTAATTCATCTAAAGCTTTTTTGGCTTCTTCTTTGTTTGGTGGCTTACCGTGCCATTCAAATTTCTTTTCCATAAAACTTACTCCTTTTCCTGGAATTGTATAAGCAATAATAACTGAAGTTCTTCTCCATTCTGATTTAGTTTCTCTAATTGCATCAACAAAAGAACGAATATTATGACCATCAACTTCTAAAACATGGAGTCCAAAAGATTCTAGTTTTTGTTTTAATGGTTCAAGGGGCATAACATCTTCAGTTACTCCATCAATTTGAATGTAGTTTCGATCAATTATTATTGTTAAATTAGGTAAAGGATTTTTGCCAAGCCACATATAGGCTTCCCAGGTATTTCCCTCTTGATGCTCACCATCAGAAGTAAGACAATAAACATGATAATCTTTTTTATCTAAAATTCCAGCATAAGCAATACCAATTGCTTGAGAAATTCCTTCGCCTAATGGACCTGAACTGGTTTCTACTCCTGGAAGTGTTGTTCGATGAGGATGACCTTGAAGACGAGAATCTATTTTTCTTAAAGTTTTTAATTCTTCAATCGGAAAATAACCAGCAAGTGCCATTGCTGCATAGCGAACAGGACAAATATGACCATTAGATAAAATTAATCTATCTCTATCAGGCCAATCAGGATTTTGAGGATCATGACGTAAAATATGAAAATAAAAAGCTGAAAAAATATCAGCCATTCCTAATGGTCCAGCAGAATGACCAGAACCAGCCTCTAAAAGCATTTCAATTATCAATTGTCTTATTTCATTTGCTTTCTCTTCTAAAAATTTCACCTTTTCATCATGAAGTTCCTCGATCATTGTTTAAATTATAGACCAGAATTAAATCAGAAACATTAATTGATAATCTGCCTGTTATTATCCCATCTTTAACCTTTCTAAAAAAAGCATAACTATTATTATTGTTTAAAAAATAATCAACATCTAAATTTAATCTTTTTAATTTTTCTAAAGTAATTTTATCACCAATTGCTCCAGCAAAAGGAGTGTTATCCCAACCATCAGAATTAATTGAAATAATTAAAATAGAAGATGGTACGGAAATACCGGAAACGGACACGGAACGAACGGAAGAAACGGAATAGATAGATATATTTTGGCCTAAATTGTTATTGATGTTCCGATAATTCCGCACATTCCGCGTTAAGTCCGTTTCTTCCGCTAAGTACTTTAAAAACCATATTACTAATTCTTGATTCCTTCCTCCCTTTCCCTGTCCTTTTACCTTAACAGTTGTTTCGCCTCCAGCTAATAAAATATTTCCTTTAAAATTTTTTATTTCCGTTAATAAAAATTTCGCTACATCTTTAACATCGCCTCTTAAATTATCAGTTAAAATTTTTGCTTTCAGGCCTAATCTTTCTGCTTTTTCTTTCATTGTTCTTAAAGCCGTTAAATTACTCAAAACTAATAAGTTTTTAATATTTTGAAAATATTTATTTTCTTTCGGCGTCTCAATTAAGTCTTCTTTTTTTATTTTTAATTTATATTTTTTTATTATTCCTAAAGCATCTTTAATTGTTGTTTTATCCTTAACCGTTGGCCCCGAAGCAATAAAACTTAAATCATTACCTGGCACGTCAGAAAAAATTAAACTTATAAGTTTTGCTGGATATAAAATCTTTGCCAAACCCCCACCTTTAACCAAATCCAAATGCTTTCTAATTGTATTCATTTCATAAATATTCGCTCCCGATTTTAAAAGTTGTTGATTAATTTGAATATATTGTTTCAATGAAATTTTTGGCTGAACTAACATTGCTGAACCACCGCCACAAACGACAACAATTACTAAATCATTTTTTGTTAATTGTCCTGAAAATCTTTCAATAATTTTTTTTGTAAATTGATAATTCTTTAATGAAGGCAGAGGATGGGTTCCTCGATAATATTTACCAATGACATCAATAACATAAATTTCTCTAAATTTAATTTTCCTTTTTAGAATGTTAGCGACCTGAGCTGAGCCTTTTCCAAAACCAATTAAATAGACATTTTTATATTTTTTAACTTTATCTAAATATTTATTGAAGAATTTTTCTTGAATAACTTTTCTATAATTCAAAGCTTTTAAACCATTCTCAATCATTGCCAAAGCAATTTTTCTTTCTTTATTAATTGCCAATTGATTAAAATTTTTTATAATCATTTAGAACTTATCTACTTTTTTGATATCCATTTATTATTTTTAAGGTAAAATCTCCAAGGTAAATTAGCATCATCACCAGCATAATCAATGCCAATTCTTTTTGTTTTAATTATATCACTTGAAGAAATTAATGATGAATTATCTTCTAACCAAATTCTTTCACTTTGATAGACATCTTCACCCCAAAAAGAAGAATCTAATTTTAGATATTGACATAATTTACCTGGACCATTGGGTATTATATTAACCTTTAATAATCGTCGTTTATATCTGTGTAAATCTGTGGCCATATTTAATCCGTGTAAATCTGTGGCCACTGGCTCCAAACTTCTAATTAAAACACATTCAGGATAGCCTTCTTTATAAGTAGTTATATTTAATTGATAATAATTACCATAAACTAAGTAAATATAAATATGTCCTCCTTTTAAATATTCAGCTAAATTTCTTTTGGTTACTTTAGCATTTTTAAGTTTTAAAATTCTTTTGATAAATCTTTCTCTATTTTCAACATAATTTTTAATTCTTTGCCAATTTTGATCAATAATTTTTAATTTCTCTTTTTCAGGCTGTTCTTTGTTTGAGTAAGCATGAGAAGCTTTATCTTTTGGTCCAATATAAGCTTCGGTCTCAACAATTTTACCGATTAATAATTTACCTCTATATTTTCTAACAATATATTTGCCTAAAAGTTTTTTAGCCACTTTGAGAGTTGGTTGAGTAAAAAAATCTCTTTTCAATTTCATTAAAACACAGAAAAATACGTAATTAACGCAGACCTATTAGAAATTAAAGCGGAATAATCGGAAACGGACACAGAATCATCGGAACGAACGGAAGAATTATTTCCGTTCGTTCTATTCCTTCCATGTCCGCTTCCATTCATTCCGTTTTTTCCGTGTCCGTTTCTGTTTGTTACGTATTTATTTCTATCTGTTCCGTTCATTAAGTGTCAGTTTCTGTCCCTTCTGTATTTAAGACGTACGACGTCTTAATTTATGAATAGTTTCTTTTGTCTGGAAATCAATAAAGCTCTATTAAAAATTTTTATTGTTTCATCATAGGTTTGACGATCAACTGGGTAAGGAGTTCCGTCTTTGCCACCGTGAGCAAACGTATAACGAGCTGGATCTTCAAAAGAAGGTTTGGCTCCATAAATTAATTCTGAAGCTAAAGATAAGGCTCTGATTGTTTTTGGTCCAACTCCTTCAATTAATAAAATTTCTTCCATTGTTTTTGGTTGTAAAAATTTTGCCTTGGCAATTATTTTATTTAATCTTTTTAAGTCGAATTTTTCTTCAACAACTGGGTGGTAATGAAATTCAATATTAGGCAAGAATAATGTTTTTTCTGGTTGCCCAAAAATTTTAACAATCTCTTTTTCAATTTTTGGTTCTTCATTTAAGACTTTAATCATCCCTTCTTTATTTCCTTTACTTTCTTTAGCAGTTAAATTCAAAACTTTTTTCAAAAAAATATCAGAAGCAATACCTGAATGAGGCTCTTCAGTTAAATCCACGGATTTGCGCCGATTATATTGGTCCACTGATTTACACGGATTATATTCGTCCACGGATTTGCACGGATTATATTCGTCCACGGATTTGCACGAATTATATTGGTCCACTGATTCACGCGGATTATATTGAGACACTGTATGTGGATAATTATCCATAGATTGACAAATATCTGTCTGTGTTAATCCGTGGTTTTATTTATCCGTGTTAATCCGTGGCTTTTATTAATCTGTGTGAATCCGTGGTTCATATCCATCCGTGTTAATCCGTGGCTTTTATTAATCTGTGTGAATCCGTGGTTCATATCCATCCGTGTTAATCCGTGGCTTTTATTAATCCGTGGTAATCCGTGGCTTAGCCAATGATATCTTCTTGCTTTACTCGATCCTGTATTCATTCCTTGTTGAATCACAGCCCAATTCCCTTTTTCAGTAACAAAAAAAGTATGATGATAGAGACTAAATCCATCTTGAATCAATGAATTATCAATTTTAGCAACCAATTTTGAAATTTGAGCATATTTTGCACCATTAAGACCAATTTTTTCACCAATAATTAAAAGTTCGTCAGGTGTTTTCCTTGAAGTTTTTCCTTTGCCGCCAGCAACGTAAACTCCTAAATTTCTTTCTTTAAAAGAGGCTTTTAAAGCAGCAGTTAAAACAACCGAAAGTCCTGAAGAATTCCAATCAAAGGCAAGTAAAGAACCAAATGATTGAAACCAAGCTGGATGAGAAAGTCTTTTTAAAAATTCATCAACACCAAATTCTTCAATCATTAATTCAGCCATTATTCCACCAAGGGTTTTGATTCTTTTAAAGAGCCAAGGAGGACATTTACCATAATCTAAAGGAATTGTCGCCACCCCAGTTTTCATCTTACCTATTTTTTATAATGTCTTTAATATATTTTATCAAATGTCTACTTTGAATTTTTTCTAAAATAACCTTAGCAACATCCATGCTTGCAGTTTTAGTACTATTTTGTATATCTCTTTGTTTTTTCTTCAAGATAATCTTTATCAAAAATTGAGGATGATTTTTAACAAAATTTATAATTTGTTTAACATTAATTGTCAAGGCATCGTTTGTATGTTTAGTTTGAAAATTTCCTATCTCAGGATCAGAATAACACATTCCTATACCGCTTATTAAGAAAATTGTTGGCTCCTCCCATTTTGCCTCTTTATTACCTAAAATATTAATAAGTCTTATATCTCCATTACCTGTGAAATTCGTTTTTAAAGAAAAACCAATATTATCAATCATTAAATCATATCTCATTTCTCCACTTAACCATTTGACTCTAAAATTTAATGATTTAAGGAGCACAGAAAACAAAATTTCTATTGCCCCACCTACTATAAATCTGTTTTCGCGATTAGCGGTATTATATTCTTTAATTAGTTCATTAGCAGCTAATTTAAATTCTTTTATTTTTTCTTTGTTTCGGGCAGATTCTGCTTCTTTTTTAAAATCCAAAAATATCAATCTTGCTTTTTCATAAGTTTCTTTTTCCACCATAGTAAAATTTGTTTATCTTTTTCTAAACCATTTTTATTAAAATAATAATCTAATAAAGATTCAAAGACGATTTTTCCATTTGGATTTAAATCTCCTAAAATAAAATCTCTATTTAAATAATAGGCCACAATTCCAACCATTCCGCTACCAGCTAAAGGATCAAATATTAAATCTTTTTCATTTGAAAAATGTTCGATCAGACATTGTAAAAGTTTAAATGGTAATCTTGTGGGGTATTTAGGCATTTTGACTTTATAATCTCTTTTGAATATAAGAGAGGTTAGATTTGGCTCACCCTCAAGACAATGATGGGTAGAACAGCGTTTATGAAATGTCCATTTATCTCCTTTTGTTAACCAGAAAATCTCGTATATATTATGGGAGGGCCGGCGAAAAGATGCTGGAGCAAAATTGTATATCCAATAAAGTTTACCCTTAAGCTCCAGCTTTTTAAATTTTTTAATTTCTTGATGAATTATATAACTATTATTCCAACCAGAAAATATTAAACATTGTCCATTATCTTTTAAATTCCTATAAATTACATCTAATAAGTTTCTTATATGCTTATCATATTCATTAACATCCCATTCTACATAACCATCCACAACATATGATTCATCTCGATGATAATTCCCCTTTTTGCCACTAAAACCTATACCGAATGGTGGATCGGTGATAATTAAATCTGCATTTACATTGTACCAATCATTCATATCTTTAATATGGTATTTATCTATTAAATCAACAATTATGGTTTTGGTCAGAGGTTGAAATAGAATCTTATTAGTAATTTTTATATCTATTTTTTTCATATTTTTATTTTTTAACAATGTCCAGGGGGATTCGAAAACGGTAAACTCGATGTTCTGTGTTAAAAAATAAAGCTCCAACGCTTTCGTTCCTGTTAATCACTAAATTGCCCGTTAGGTTGTAGGGGGTTCTCATCCTCCCCCTGTCCATTAACAATGTCCAGGGGGAGGGATTCGAACCCCCGCAGGCACAAAGGCCGCCTGGTCTACAGCCAGGTGCAATTGTCCACTCTGCCACCCCTGGATTTATTTATTATATCATATAAATTTGAACTCTTTAACTCGTGAATTCGTTAATTCGCCAACTCGCGAACCCATTAATAAATTCTTCTTACATATTCTCCTATTTCAGTATTAACTTCAATTACATCTCCTTCTTCAATAAATAAAGGGCACCTGAATAGTTGCTCCGGTTTCAATTATAACTGGTTTTGTTCCGGGGGTTTCTCTACCCCCTTTTATTCCTGGAGGAGCAGAAATCACCTTAAATTGCATTTTTAATGGAAGTTCAATCCCGATAAGTTTTTCATTAAAGAATATGCCAATAACTTCATCCTTTTCTTTAAGAAATAAATTTTTATTACCAAGAATAGATTTATCGATTTCAATTTTCTGATTTCCATGTAAAAAATAAAACTTATTATTTTTTGAATACAAAAAAATTATTTTTTCTTTATCAATTTCTGCTTCTTCAAATTCATCATTTTGATGAAATGTTTTAGTTAAAACTTTGTTATTAATTAGGTTTCTAATTTTTGCTTGAATAGTTGAACTGCCTCGACCCTTAAAAATGAAAGTCGAATCAATTACTTCATAGGGCTCGCCATCTAAAATAAATTTTATCCCTGGCTTTAAATCTGAATGTTTTAACATATAATTATTATATACTAAAAATTAACCAATTCTTTAGTTAGCGAATTAACGAGTTAACGGGTTAAAAATTTATAATTGATTTAACCGGATAATTACCAGATAATTATCGTATTATTTTGCCCGGATAGTCAGCCGGATAGATTACCCAGATTAATACCGGATTATTTTACCCGGATAAATACCGGATAAAAATATTACCAGGATGAATACCGGATAAAAATATTTTATGAATCATCTGGTCTAAATCCAGGTAGCTATTATCCGATTTACATCCGGGTAATTATATCCGGTTTAAATCCGGGTAACCTATCCGGTAAAAATCCGGGTGATATTATCCGGTTATAATCCGGGTAACTTATCCGGTTATAATCCGAGTAGTTCTATCCGGTCTATATCTGGGTAGTATTATCCGGTTCATATCCGGGTAGTTCTATAATTAAATACTTTAAATGATAACTTTGGAAGATTTTCAAAAAATTGATTTGAGAGTAGCAAAGATTTTACAGGCCGAAAGAATTGAAAATTCTAATAAATTAATTAAATTAGAAATTGATTTAGGCCAAGAAAAAAGAACAATTGTTGCTGGAATTGGCGAAAAATATTCGCCCGAAGAATTAGTCGGACAGTTAATTATTGTTGTTGTTAATTTAGAACCAAAAGAAATAAAGGGTATAAAAAGTGAAGGAATGCTTTTAGCAGTTGATTCGCAAAATGGTCCAGTGCTTATTGTTCCTTTGGAACAGGTATTTGTTGGAGAAAAAATTAAATAATCGGAGTTAAAATTTCATTTTTGTTTTCTAGAATAACAATCGTTGCTTCAAAATGAGTACCTATGTTTCCATCTTCTGTTTTATAGACATAATCATCGTCAGCAATAGCATTTTCGCTATTAATTGATGCCATTGGTTCAATTGTAAAGAACATTCCTGGTAAAATTTTTTTACCTTTTCCTGGATCACCAAAATTTAAGACTTGCAGTTCTCCATGCAAAAATTCTCCAATATCATGACCACAAAGATTTTTTATAACTTTAAAACCAGCATCCTCAATTGTTGTTTCAATACACCAACCAATGTCTCCTAAGGTTCTTCCAGGTAAAGCAACATCAATAGCATTTTTTAAGGCTTTTTTAGTTACTAAAATTAAATTTTTTATTTCTTCGCCAACTTCGCCAACATAGGTTGTTAAAGCTGAATCGACATACACTCCTTGATATTTAAGACCAAGATCTAATTTAACAACATCACCATTTTTAAAATAAACTTTTTCTTGAGGATAACCATGAACAATAACATCATTTAAAGAAATGCAGAGAGTATAAGGATAAACACTTTTAGCAAATGGGGCTTTATAATTTTTAAAAGCTGGTTCAGCATTATAACTTCTTATCATTTCTTCTGCTAAATTATCTAATTTTTTAAGTTCAACACCCTCTTTAACTTCTTTTTCTAGATTAAATAATATTTCAGCTAATATCGCTCCTGCTGTCTTCATTAAATTGTATTTAGTATCAAAATCCATTATTTTAAATTTTTACCCGGATATAAACCGGATAGAACTACTCGGATTATAACCGGATAAGTTACCCGGATTATAACCGGATAATATCACCCGGATTTTTACCGGATAGGTTACCCGGATTTAAACCGGATATAATTACCCGGATGTAAATCGGATAATAGCTACCCAGATTTAGACCGGATGATTCATAAAATATTTTTAATCCGATATTCATCCGGGTAATATTTTTATCCGGTATTCATCCGGGTAATCTATCCGGTTGGTTATCCGGGTAAATTATAAATAACACTACATAATAAGTTCCTATTTTCGAAATAAATTAATTTTTACTTTACCAAAATTTTCATAATTAAATTCTTTTTCTGATAATAACGCTGACTTACGTAGGCTAGACGCTGACTTATGCAGAAAAACAACCTTTGTCCTTTTTTCTAATTCTTTCATTCTTTTATTTAAAATATTCATCAATATTTTATTTGCTTCAATTTTTACCTTAACAATTTCTTTAGGAGTCAAACCGGCATTTTGTCTTAAATCTTGAATAAATCTGACAAAATCATTTAAAATCCCAATTTCTTTGAGTTCAGGAGTAATTTCAAAATCTAAAATTATTTCTTCTATTTGCTTAGGATTAATCTTTATTTCTAAAACATTAACTTCATCTTTTAAAACTTCTAAAACTTCTGGAGAAAATTTAGTTTTTAAAATTAATGTTTTTAATGGCTGTCTCACTTTAATTCCCTTTTCTTTTCTTAACCTATGCACTTCACTTGCTAATTCTCTTATTTTTTCCATTTCGATTAATAATAATTTTTCTTTAGCTGAAAGCTTAATTGGTTTACCTAAATTAGCCAAGTGAATACTTTCCTCAACTGGCATTCTTTTTCTTAATTCATCTTTAATTTCTTGATAAAGATATTCACTCATAAATGGTGAAAGAGGAGTTAACATTTTTAAAAATTGATAAAATAAATTTTCAAAATTAATTAAAGCAATTTGTAATTCTTTTTTATCTTTTGGATTTTGAAATCTTTCTCTTGACCTTCTTAACCACCAGCGAGAAAAATCATTTAAAAGCTCGACTAAAAATCTTGAAGCTTTATGAAGATTATAATTCGTCATTGCTTCATAATATTTAGCATAACTTTCTTTTATGCGAGCGTTAAACCATAAATCAAGAACATTTCCCGACAAGTTTACCGATTGTTTAAGATTGATTTCCTGGTAATAAAATTTATAAAACCTCAAAACATTAAATAATAAGTCAAAAAATTCATTTTTTAATTTTTTAACTTCTTCCTCATTAAAACTTTTATTATCACCAACTTCATTTAGATAAAACAAATAAAAACGACAAACATCAGCGCCATATTTTTCCATTATTTCCATTGGGTCAACAACATTACCCAAAGATTTTGACATCTTTATTCCCTTCTCATCTAAAACAAGACCGGTTGCTAAAACATTTTTATAAGGAGCTTTGTTTTTTATTAAACTACTGATTACTAATAAAGTATAAAACCAACCTCGGGTTTGATCGATGCCTTCAATTATAAAATCTTGAGGAAAAATCATTCCTTGATCAATTTCTTTTTTGTTTTCAAATGGATAATGATAAGCAGAAAATGAAGCGCAACCAGAATCAAACCAAATATCTGCTATTTCTTGAATTCTCTTATACCAACCACCACATTTACACTGCCAAACAAATTCATCAACATAAGGACGATGAAGATTTATCTTCCCTTCTCCATCGCGAGGGACAATTAATAAATCAACTTTTCTTATTTCTCCCAATTCATAATTTTTAACTTCAAAATTTCTAATCTGTTCAGAACTTAAAGCTTTCATTTCTCCTTCTAACATCCACAAAACACCACCATGGGAAACAATTAAAATATTTTTACCTCGATAAATTTTTTCTAAGTCTAAAACAAAATTAATCGCTCTTTTTCTAACATCTTCCAAACTTTCTCCATTTTCAATTTTTTTTGTCAAATCTCTTTTACCAGTTATTTTATCAACAATATATTTATCAAATTCTTCATAAGGCTTATTTTGCAAAATCCCCATATCAATTTCTCTTAATCTTTCATCAATAAACAAAGGTACTTTTAATTCATCAGCAATAATCATTGCTGTTTGTTTAGCTCTTAGGATTGGTGAAGCATAAATTAAATCAATTTTGCCTTTTAAACTTTTTGCTTTTTGCTTAGCGTCTAAAACACCTTTACGAGTTAAAGGGTTAAAAACATTTTCTGGATAACCAGAAAGAAAATTTTTCTGAGTTGACAAAGCATCACAATGTCTCATTAAATAATAATTATTATTAGCTTTTTTATAAAAGGCTAATTCTTTTAAACTGCCAATTACTTTTAGTTGATTGCATTGATCACATTTCCAAATTGGAAGCGGAATACCCCAAAATCTTGTCCGCGATAAATTCCAATCTTTTCCTTCTTTAATCCATTCATAAAAACGATTGCCAGCTGATGATGGTAACCAATTTACATTTTTATTATTTTCAATAATTTTATTTTTTATTTCTGAAACCTTAATAACCCAATATTTAGTAGCATAATAAATCAGAGGAGTTTTACAGCGCCAGCAATGAGGATAGTCATGTAGATAGCCATCTAAACTTCCTTCAAAAATTAAACCTCTTTCTTTTAAATTTTCAAAAATTAATTTATCTGCTTCCTTGAAGAATAATCCTCTTATACTCGGTATTATTTCTTCTTTAAATCTTCCTTTTTCATCTAAATAATTAATAATCCCTAACTTATGTTTTTCGCCTAATTCAAAATCTTCTTCACCATAAGATGGAGCAATATGAACAATACCGGTTCCTTCATCTTCTTTAACAAATGTTGCTGGATACACCTTGTAATGATTTTCTTTTATATCAAAATTTTCAATCTTAAAAAGAGGCTCGTATTTTAAACCAACCAAGTCTCTACCTTTTACTTGTTTTAAAATTTTAAATTCTTCTAATTTTTGATGAGTCCAAATTTTTCCTTTGGGAGTTTCGTACAAATAGTAATCAAAATCTGGATGAACAGCTAAGGCTAAATTTCCTGGTAATGTCCAAGGCGTAGTTGTCCAAACAAGCAAATACTCATCTTTCGTAGAACTAGCAGAAGATAACACAGAACTAACAGAGTATTTCTGCGAGTTCTGCGTTGATTCTTTAAGTTTTACATTTTTATTGTTCTGTAAGTTCCGTGTTAGTTCTGAGTAGTTCTGAGCAATTCTAAATTTCACACAAACACTTGGATCCTTTACTTCTTTGTAAGCATCTGGCATACCCAATTCTGCTTGAGCTAAAACAGTTTCACATCTTGGACAGTAGGGAGCAACTCGATATTCTTCTTTTAATAATCCTTTTCTATGAATTTCTCTAATAATCCACCAAGCGCTTTCCATATAAAATGGATCATAGGTTACATAAGCATTTTTATGATCAAGCCAAAATCCCATTCTTTCGTCCATCTTCTCCCAAGCATCTTTAAATTTCATCACTAGTTCCTTACATTTTTCATTAAATTTATCAATACCATAACTGATAACCTCTTTTTTATCTCTAAAACCTAACAATTTTTCAGTTGCAACTTCAATTGGAAGCCCATGAGTATCCCAGCCAGCTCTTCGAGGCACATAATAACCAAGCATTGAGAAAAATCTTAAAATTGAATCTTTATAAATACGAGTCAAAAAATGACCCATATGAGGTTTGTCATTAGCATAAGGAGGTCCTTCGATCCAATTAAATCTTTTCTTTTTAAAATTCTTTCTTAATGATTTCTCGAATATCTCAGCTGACTTCCAAAAATTTATTATCCTTTTTTCTATCTCGGGTAAATTCATTATTTTTAATCACAGAACTAACTGAACTGACACGGAACTGCGCAGAACCGACGTTGAACTTGCTGAATTTTCCTGAGGGTTCTGCGTAAATTCTGTAACACTTTTAAATAATCATTCCTCTTAAAACTTTAATTCTTTCTTCAACTGGTGGGTGGGTTGAAAATAAATTGCCTAACCAAGTAATAAACCCTTTTTTATCCTTAAATGGATTAACAATAAATAAATGAGCAGTTGCTGGTGAAGTATCTAGAGATATTGTTGAAGCTGAAATTTTTTCTAAAGCCGAAGCTAAACCTTCTGGATTTCGCGTTAGTAATGCTCCAGAAGCATCAGCCATAAACTCTCTTTTTCTTGAAATTGCCAAGGTAATTAATTGAGCAAAAATTGGTGCTAATATAGCCAAAACAAAACCAATTAAGAGAAATAAAGCATTACTTTTGTCTCTATCTCTACTTCCCGCAAAAGTCATTCTTAGAAATAAATCGGCCATAATGGCAATTATTCCCGCTAAAATCGTAGCTATCATCATTACTCGAATATCTAAATTTTTAATATGAGAGATTTCATGAGCAATCACTCCTTCAAGCTCTTCTTTGTTTAATTTTTCAATGATTCCCGTAGTTAAAGCAACGACCGAATTTTTTGGTGATCTACCAGTTGCAAAAGCATTCAAAGCAGGTGAATCAATTAAATAAACTTTTGGTGTTGTTGGCAGCCCAGCAGTAATTGCTAAATTTTCAACCAGTCGATAAACTTCAGGCAAATCTTCTTTTTTAATTTCTCTAGCACCAGTTAAAGCTAAAGTTATTTTATCTCCCCACAATAAAGAAAACAAATTAACTAAAACACCAAAAATTACTGCACCATAAAAAATTTCTCTATTTTGTAGTAAATAACTAAAAATATAACCTAAACCAAAAACTAAAACCAAAAACATTGTCATCAAAAACAAAGTTCTAAAATTATTTTCTGCCACCACACTATAAGCTGTTTTCATTTTTATTATTAAAATTATATCACAAAAAATAAACTCGTTAACTGGAATTCGTTAACTAAAAATTTATGGTATAATTAAAAAATTAAAAGCTACGAAGATAATAAGCTGAGAAGCTGATTACGGGGCATAGCGCAATTGGTTAGCGCACTGGCTTTGGGAGCCAGAGGTTGTGGGTTCGAGTCCCACTGCCCCGAATTCACATCTCTTGACAAAAATAAAAATTTATAGTATCATGAACTGCCTTTTTATTTTTTATAAAAATTATTTTCGATTATCTTTTCTCTTTTAAAAGATTTTCACTTATATATTTATTCAAAACAGCTATTATACCCAACGGTAAAAACCAACCAATTGCCAATCCCCAAAGTCCTAAACCACTTAAAATTATTGGACCTTTTTCTTTGAACCAACTACCTATTCTTTCATGCAATCTCTTAGAAATTTCTTTATCCAGTTGATAAGATGTTCCGTATCTTTTCTCTAATTCTTCTATGGCTTTTTCATAACTTTCTATCTCTTTTTGAAATTTATTTCTTATATCCTCTCTTAAACGAGCGAGTTCCTCAGGCGATGTTGTCTTCTCTAATTCTTTTAGACTCTTAATCTTTTCAAATATTTCTTTTAAATTGCCTTCTATGTTTAAGATAATTCTAATCAAAGCACCCAAACCAGCATCTTCCTTATTAATATTTTCCAGTTTTTCATTTCTTCTTACTTCATCTTTTTCTAATAAAACATCCCTGACTTCTTTAGGAAACTTAACTTTACTTAATCTCTCATCTAATTGTCTCATTTTTTCAGCTGCTTTAAGTAATTCAGTAGCAAAAGATGCTTCTTCAGGTTCTTTCTCTAATTTCCATCTTACTAACCAAAAATCAGCTTTTGGCTCTAAAAAAATAAAATCCTTGTCAGTTTCTATTGACATCTTCACTTCTCCTGCGCTTTCTTTTAGTTTTTTAACTTCTTCATCGGGTAGATCAGAAAAATTAAATAATAAACCTTCAGAATTGTTTTCCCATATATTTCCGATCCTTTCCATGGTTTCTGGTGTTAAGTTGCGTAATTGTTTTTTTATTTCATCTTCATTGATTTCTCCAGTTGTCGTTGAAGTCAAAAGTAAATAATAGAAAGTATCAACAGCCTTTTTATAATCTTTTGATAAAGCTGTTGTTTCAATTTTGCCTTCCATGACTAAATCCCGAATAATGCTTTCTGCTGGAACATCTAAAATTAATAAAACATTCTTTGTAAAATTGTAATATTTTTGAAACTCAGGATTTTCATAAAAGAGGGAGTTTAATTCATCACGTGTTGGTTCTCGATTGTTTATCCTTTTAAACTCAATTATTTTTTGATGTGCTTTTGTTTTTATTTTATCTATAGAATCTAAAAAAGTCTCGTAAATTCTTCTTTGTCTTTCTGGCAAAATCTCTAATCTTTTTTCTTTCTCTAATGTCTCTACTGATTTCATTTGCAAACCTTCTGGACTCATTTATTTTATCCCAAATCACGTGGGGGTTGAAGATAACCCCGAGCCCTAAGTGGTTCAATATTAATTTTAACCCAAATTTTTTAAAAAACAAAAAGGGGTGAGTCATAAGACTCACCCCATCGTGGCGGGCCGAGGGTCAGACCAATCAGACCCTCCGGGAGATAGACTCCCTGAGGGTCGAGGCACCATGACGTGCTTCCAGCCGACCCTCCAGAACTCCCTGCTGGGGGTCCCAGAGGCCAGCTACGATCTCATGGAATTGGCCTTGGGGCTCTCCCCAGAACCAGAAACCAGTTTCGATAGACTCAGGCCTTCTCCTGGTGGCAAGATAAACCCCCAGAAAGGCCAGGGCGGCCAAGCTAACTACCGCCAATGCAATCGCTACTTCCATCACTGTTCACCTCCTTTCCGGCCAGAGCCCCCATTTAAGGGGGGTCGGCTTTTCTTTTTTATTTTAAGAGTCCTACAAATATTATATATTATATCATAAAATTTGCAATTTGTCAAAATTTATTAAAAGATTTTGTTTAAAATTTGCTTCATATTAAGATTTTGAATTATTATTTTTATTTAGCAAACTTTTTCTTTACAAAAAACGGAGAGGAATCCCTTCCGCTTTAAATTTTTATTTCTTGTTCTTCTTACCTCCTTTCCTATTAAACAACTGAGAAAGAATTGACAACCCAATATCCACGCCAGCCTGGATAGCTGCATCGGATTTTGCTTGAGCTCAATGATTTATCCATAATATACCTCCGAAAGGTTCAACCGAACAAAAGCCCAGTTGCCGCATTCATCGCATCGGTACCAATAGGATCGGTAAACTCCTTTGTTGTCCGGTGAACCAATGAGGCACTCTAGAGCCATGGGGCCGTTGCCACATACACATCTTACTGTTCGATGCAAAATCTTACCTTTCATCGCTTACACCTCTTTTAAGAATTCTAATAAAATAGTATCATAAAAATTTTTCTTTGTCAAGTTTTTAAAATTTTACTTCAGGAGGTTTTTGGGCGGCTGTTTTTTCTTCTTCCTCGAGTTCATAATATTCAAAAGTTGGGAATTTAAACATATTGGCAATAATAACATTTGGAAAAGATTGTTTGAAAGCTTCATATTCTCTTAAAACAGCATTATAAAATCTCCTTGAGGCTTGAATTTTATCTTCAGCATCAACTAATTCTTGCTGCAAATGTAAGAAATTTTGATTAGCTTTTAGATCTGGATAGTTTTCAGCCACTGCAAATAGGGTTTTTAAAGCTGAGGTTAACATGTTATCTGCTTCCAGTCCTTCTTTAACTGTTTTTGCTTCCAAGATTTTACTTCGTGCTTGAGTTACTTTTTCGAAAACCTCTTTTTCATGACTAGCATAACCCTTAACAGTTTCAACTAAATTAGGAATTAAATCTGCTCTTCTTTTAAGTTGAACTTCAATATCAGAAGAAGATTCTTTAACTTGCTCTCTTTTACTAACAAGTCGATTATAGATATAAATCAAATAAATAATAAACAAAAATAAAACGCCTAAGACGATATAAACTATATTCATTTTTCTGAGGTTTTAATTTTTCTTTATAAAATTCGACCTTCTATTTTAGTACCAAGGTTCTTTTTCTTTAATTTTCTTATTATAACAGATAAATCTTGCTAAAGCATAAAAATAACTTGAAAGCCTATTAAGATAAGCTAAAATATCATCAGTGTTAATCTGTTTAGGAATCCGCGTAAATCCGTGGCTAAGAAATTTCACTATTCTTCTTTCAACTCTTCTTGTTACTGCTCTTAAATAATCAAGCCAAGCAGAATCTTTATTACTACCATAAATAATAAATTTATGAGAAGGCACTTTTGTTTCAATTTTTTTAATTTCTTCTTCTAAATTCAAAATCTCTTCTTTTTTTAATTTTGGTGGTTCAAATTTTTTGTAAAGAAAATAAGCAACATTAGCTTGAATGATAAAAAGATTATTTTGAATCTTAGTTAAATCTAAGTAAAATTTTTTAGGCAAATAATTTTTAGCTAAACCAATTAAAGAGTTAAGCTCGTCTAATTCTCCCAAAACTTCAAAAACAAAATTATCTTTAGAAATTTTCTTTTCAGCTATCGTTGTTTTGCCTTTGTCGCCTTTACCAGTGAAATATTTCATTAATATATTAACCGGATGAATACCCGGATACATTACCCGGATAGCTTACCGGATATTTTACCCAGATGAATACCGGATATTAAAATATAACCCGGATAGCCAACCGGATTATTTCACCCGGATGCTTACCGGATAAAAATATCTACCCAGATGAATAGCGGGTTATTTTACCCAGATAAATACCGGATAAAAATATTTTATAAATCATCCGGTTATAATCCGGGTAAATTCATCCGGTGTACATCTGGGTAATTAATAATCCGGTTTATATCCGGGTGGCTTATCTGGTTCATATCCGGGTAATTATATCCGATTTACATCTGGGTAATTATATCCGGTTCACATCCGGGTAACTTATTACAATCTTTTTATAATTCTTCCTTTATTCTTATCATACGGTGAAATCTCCACCATTACTTCATCTCCGGGAATAACCTTAATGAAATTAAGCCTCATTTTTCCAGACAGATAAGCCAAAATCTCTCTTCCATCCTCTAGTCTCACTCTAAAACTTAATTCTGGCAATGCTTCAATTATTCTTCCTTTAATAACTTCCTTACTCATCTTTTCTAATATGGAATTTCAAGTTCATTAATTTCATCAGGACCTTCCGAAGGTTTATAAAAATCTAGATCTGCTTCTAATGTTTCTAATTCTTTTTCTGTTTCAGCTGATCCTGGTCTTGGACCAAATCTTATATTTTCGGCAATAATTTCATAGGCAATTCTTCTATTTCCTTGAGCATCTAGCCAATTTCGTGATCTAATTCTTCCTTCAATAAAAACTAATCTTCCTTTGCTTAAATATTGACGACAAAGTTCCGCCAATTTCCCCCAGGCAATAACTTTATGATATTCTGTTTCTTCTCTTAAATTGCCTGTTCGATCTTTATACACACGATTTGTAGCTAAATTTAAAGTGGCAATTGAAGTTCCTGAAGGTAAATAGCGAAAATCAATTTCTTGAGTCAATCGGCCGATTAAAAAAACTTTATTTAAATTCATTTATTATTTAATTTTAATTGTTTTCTTTTTAGAACAATAAATCTTAAAATTTCACTTAAACCTTTAAGCTTATTTTTAAATTCTTCAATTCTTTCCGGAGTAGCGTAAAAATAAAAAGTTCCAAATTTACCAATTTTTTCTTTATTAATTGGATAAGCCATATTTCTAATTTTTAGTGGGTTTTCGTGAATCAATTCAAAACCAAATTTTTCTAATAACTCTTTCAAGTTTTTATTTTCTTCAACTTCACTCTTTAACCAATATGATAATTCATAAATTTGTTTTTTCATTTTTTATTAGACGCGGACAGCCGCTGATAGAACATTTACCGCAGACAGTCGCTGATAATATTATCACGCAGACAGCAGCGGGAAATATTTTTACCCAGATTATAACCGGATAGAACTACCCGGATTCAAACCGGATATAACTACCCGGATGTAAATCGGATAATAGCTACCCGGATTTAGACCGGATGATTCATAAAATATTTTTAATCCGGTAGTTTATCTGGGTAAAATAAATCCGATATTAATCCGGGTAGTTATATCCGGTTGGTTATCCGGGTAGTTAAAACATTTCAGCAGCTGTCGGCGGTTTATCTATATTTTAACAAAAATTATTTCATTTTCCTCAACTTTAGCATCGCGACCTTTATTTTTAATTATTCCTAATTTTCTTGCCTCTTCCCAGTAATGATCCGCGACAATCCGTGGTCTATTTTTATCCGTGTTAACAAGTGGCTTCAATAATCCGTATTTATTCGTTCCCAAATCAGTATCAATCCGTGACTTACAAATTTTAACAAAATCTTCTAGAAAAATTGTTTCAGCTATTTTAAATTTTACACCAAAATCAGTATGAATCAAAGTTGCTGCCTCAATCATTGAGCTATCTTTCTTAACAAACCATCCCTGAGTAATATCTCGAGTAAAGGTAAAAAATTGAATTAGGCCAAGATCTTTTCTAAATTGATTTAAAAAATCAAAAACTTTGGGTTTAAATTCATTTTCTTGGATTTTACTTTCTATAAGTTCAATTTCCCATAATAAATCTAAATTATAAACATTCTTAAACGATCCGCCTAAATCCGTGGGCAAATTCAATCCGTGTAAATCCGTGGATGAATTAAATCCGTGTAAATCCGTAGCCTCTCCGTTAATCAACAAAAACCATTCTTTAGTTAAAAGCAGATTAAATTCTTTTAATAGTTCATTAAATTCAGTAAATCTTTGAATTTTATCTATTTTACTTTCTACTAATTCTGTATTAGTTTCTGTTAGTTCTGAGTTAGTTCTGTTTAGTTCTGAGTATATTTTAGTTAATATATTTTCCAAAGCTTTTATTTTTTCTTCTCCCTCTTTATTTTTTTCTTTTTCTAATTTTTTGATTGTTCGTTCAATTATTTCTTTATCAGCTAAAAAGATCTCTTCTTCAATAATTTTAATATCTCTTAAAGGATTGATATCACCCTCAGGATGAGGAACCTCTTCTCTTTTAAAATTTCTTACAATTTCTAGAATAACATCACAGCCTCTTAAATAACTTAAAAATTCATTACCCAAACCATCGCCTTTATGGGCACCACGAATAAGCCCTGGAACATCAACGAAAAATAAATAAGGAGGAATAACTTCTTTTGTTTGAGTGATTGAATGGAGTAATTTTAATTCATCAGAAAAAATTGGAACCGCATATTCTTGGGCTTTTAAGGTTGTAAATGGATAAGAAGCAATTAAAACTTCAACCTGACTAACAAGCTTAATAAAAGTTGATTTACCACTATTAGGCAATCCACAAAGACCAATTTTTATTTTCATTTATATATATTTACCGCGGACAGCAGCTGAAAAATATTTTCTACCCGGATTTAAACCGGATAACCACTGCCCGGATATAAACCGGATTTATCCGGTAATCATCAGGGTAAATATAATCCGGTAAGTTATCCGGGTAAATAGATATCCGGTTGGTTATCCGGGTAACTATATCCAATAGACCATCCTAGTGGTTAAAACATTTCCGCAGCTGTCAGCGGTTGAAAATTTTCTAAAGTTGTTAGCGATACTTAATTATTAATCAATATTTAAAATTTTTTTAACTTCTGGGTCAATATCAGTTGTGAAATAATTTTTTAATTCTTCTGGTTTAACCCAACGAACTTCTTCAACTTCATCTTTTTCCTCTATCTCTTGAACAGGCTCTTCCTTTTCTAATTCACAAAGAAAATAAGCAATCAGAGTTAAAGTATCAGGATGAACTCTAAGATGAATTTGTCTTAATGGTTTTACTTTATAACCTGTTTCAGCCAAAACCTCTGAAACTACTCTATCTTCTCTAGTTTCTCCTTTTTCTTGTCGACCTCCAGGAAAAGCCCAAATAAATTCTTTGCCGTTCGCAGTAATCTCTTTTTTCTTTCTTTTAACAATCAAAACCTCACCTTTTTTATTTAAAACGATTCCCAAAACAATCATAAATTCTTCTCCTTTTTTAAATATTTGTCTTTCTCTGTCCATTTATAACATTCATTTTATAAAATTTTCAAAAATTTTCAAAAACTTGACAGACAAAAAATTTTGAGTATAATATTTTTCTAATGATAACTTATATTTCAAAAGAACAATACGAAAAATTAAAAAAGGAACTAGAATATCTTAAAACTGTTGAGAGGGAAAAAGTTGCTAAGAGACTAAAAAGTGCTTTTGAATTAGGAGATATTAGTGAGAATGCTGAATACGATATTGCTATGAATGAAAAAGAAAGATTAGAAAGAAAAATTATGGAAATAGAAAATGTCCTAAGAACAGCAAAAATAATAAGAAACACGAAAAGAAGCGATCGTATCTTGCCTGGAAGTAAATTTGAAGTTATTGAAAAGGGATCAAACAAAAAATATACTTTTACATTAGTTGGTTTTGGCGAAAGTAATCCATTAGAAGGAAAAATTTCAACTGAATCACCTTTAGGTCAAGCATTCCTAAATAAAAAAATTGGTCAAGAAGTTTTAGTTAAAACTCCTAAAGGCAATACTGTTTATGTAATCAAAAAAATTTATTCTTAAACTTAACTACCCGGATAACCAACCGGATAGATTACCCGGATAAATACCGGATTAAAATATTACCCGGATTAATATCGGATTTATTTTACCCAGATAAACTACCGGATTAAAAATATTTTATGAATCATCCGGTCTAAATCCGGGTAGCTATTATCCGATTTACATCCGGGTAGTTATATCCGGTTTACATCCGGGTAATTATATCCGGTTTAAATCCGGGTAAATTCATCCGATGTAAATCAGGGCGATATTCGTTTTTCAATTGCTTCTTTTAATGTCTCTGGGTCAATAAATTCAATCTCACCGCCAAGAGGAATTCCTTTAGCTAAAAAACTAAATTTAACTTGGGGGAATTTTTTTCTTAAAATTTCTAAATGTTTTAAAGTTGGTTCAGCCTCGCGCGTATAAGGTAAGGCAACAATAACTTCTTCAATTTTTCCATCTTCTAATCTTTTTTCAAGAATTTTTAATCTTTCTTTAATCAAACCCTTATCCTCAAAAGGCAAAATTAAACCACCTAAAATAAAATATTTACCTTTAAAAACTTTAGCTGTCTCTAAACTTAAAACATCGGTTTCTCGAGCGACTAAAGCAATTATTTCATCTTTCCTTTTAGGATTAGAACAAATTAAGCAAAGTTTTTCTGTTGTTGGAAAAAAACAATTTTGGCAGAAATTTACATTTTCAAATAAAACTTTTAAATTTTCCAAAAATTTATTTTTCGTTTCTTTATCTTGCTTAACCAACCAAAAAAATAGTCTCATTGCCTGTCTCGGCCCAATTTCAGGAAAAGAATCAAAAAATTCAATAATTTTTTTAAATAACGGAATTAACATAATAATATGAATTCATAAATTCCTCGGTCCGTATTACGAATTCCTATTTTTATTAATATTAATTTAAACTCATAACTCGTTAACTCGGAACTGATGAATTAAATCAGTGATATTCCAATTCTTGCTCAACTTCTTCAATTGAATAGAAAGAAACAGTATCAGGATCAAAATATAAATCGATACTTCCAATTGGTCCATTTCGATGCTTAGCAATTATAATGTTTACTTGATTTGAGGGCAAAGCTGCTGCTCCTTCTTTGGGCCGATGAATGAATAAAACAACATCAGCATCTTGTTCAATACTTCCACTTTCTCTCAAATCACTTAATCTTGGAATTGCAGAAACTCTTTTTTCTGGTTCGCGAGAAAGTTGAGAGATAGCCAAAACAGGAACCTCTAATTCTCTAGCTAATTCCTTTAGATTTTTAGAAATTTCTGAAACTTCTTGAACCCTATTTTCTATTTGTTTGTTGGCCCTTATTAATTGTAAATAATCGATTATCAAAAGACCCAATTCACCAATCTCATGCTTTAATTTTCTGGACATTGTTCTTATTTGCAAATCAGTTAAAGCAGGACTATCATCAACGAAAATCGGTGCAATTTTTAATCTTTCACTCGCTTCATAAACCAGAGCTAGCTCATCAACATCTCCTTCATTAATCAATCTTCCAGTTCTTAAACGCCACAAACTAACGCCAGCTTCCAAAGCAATTAATCTATCAATAATTTGGTCTTTTGACATCTCTAAAGAAAAAATACCAACTGGAATTTTTTCTTGAACACCTAAATAGCGAGCAATATTTAAAGCTAAGGCAGTTTTACCCTGAGATGGCCTCGAAGCTAAAATAATTAAATCAGATTTTTGGAATCCTCCTAAATAAAGATCTAATTTAGGAAAACCAGTTGGTATGCCACGAATCACAATCCCTTTTTGTAAATCTTCGATTCTTTTCAAGCTTTGTTCAATTAAAGAACTGACTGGAGTAAATTCATAAGGATAAACTCTTTCAGCAATTGAAAAGATTCTTTTTTCGACTTCATCAATCAGTTCAGCAGCATCTTTACCTCCCTCTTGAATTAACTCTTGAATTTTTCTTGAAAGTTCAGTTAAATCTCTCTTAGCTTTATTGGTTTTAATTATTCGAGCATAAGCATAAACATTACCAATTGTTGGTGCTTTATGAATTAGATAGACTAAATAATCCTGGCCACCAATTTCGTCTAAAAGTTTTTTTTCTTTCAATCTACTTCCAACAGTTACCAAATCAATACCCATTCTTCTTTCAAATAAATCTAAAATTGCTTGATAAATAATTTGATTCTCTCTCCTAATAAAATCATCTGGTTTTAAAATATCAATAATTCGGATTACAGCTTCATCATCAATTAAAAGCGCACCCAAAAGAGCCTCTTCAACTTCTTCAATCGATAAACTGGTTAAAATTTCTGGTTCCATTAATTTAATTATCCTGAAAGCTTTCTAAAAAACAAAAATCTAGAATCTGGAAAAAATGTCAATTTCTCAGCCAAACAGAGAGAAATGAAAATGGAAGATATGGAACAAACTGAAATAAATACGAAAAAAACGGAATAAAGGAAGATGATACGGAAAATAATTTAAGACCTGCGATGTCCCAAATATTCGATGATGAATCAACATCTGGATATCGCACGTCATTATATTTATTAATTCTCCTAACTTAATACGATCGTATTTAAATAGTAGAAATAAAAACTGGTTCAATTCTCTATTGCTACGTAGCAGTAGACTTTTGTCTTTTTATGTGTAGGGATGTTTTAGATGCTATAGCATTTTATATGTACCTTTATGTTTTCTATAAAACTAAAAAAATGGTAAGCTAAAAAAGCTTGGAAGCTATAAAGCTGATGAGCTATTTTGTATTTTTATACTAATATGCAGGCCTTGCAAATATTTGATTAGGAAAATTAGTAACACTTAAAACTTTCCAAACATCTCCTGGCCTTTTTACCCATAAAACGGCCGCTTCAACTCCGCTCCATTCTTCTTGAATATAATCAAACCAATATCCTTGACCTGCAATCATATCAATCGTGCCACTTGCATTTTGACAATTACACCAACCATGCACACCATACCATGAAGCAATTAAAGTGTGTTTTGTGTGGTCGTTATCAGAATCATCTTTATTTAATATTAATTCCGCTCCATCATTACTATCAACAGCAAAATACCATGTTCCACTTACATCAGGAACAAACAAAAATCTAAAACGTGAATAAAAATAATTCCTAACTCCACTTTCAGGGTTTGTATTATCACACACTGAACCCCAATATAATTTATCAACATATTTTTTACAGATGTTGGCTGGAAAATTTCTAATAGCATCAGCTTCACTATGATTATCCATATAACCACAATAAGTAGAGTTATCACAACTACCACTAACAGCGTAAATAGAATTTGTGAGAAGTCTACCTTGAACAACTAAAGGAGTTAAATTTAAATTAGTTCCTTTTTCATAAATATAATCATCATCTCCCCCATCATTAGCAGAAATTGACCCATCTCCTTTATTCGTCTTAACTTCTAAAGCTGCTGTTAACTCATAACTTCCTCCAGCAACAAATGCATAGTAATATGGAGGTCTATTGATTGGATCAATGAAAAGTCTAGAAAGATTAATGCTTGAAAATTGATTAAAAGGAATAGGAATCCAGCCAGTACCATCAATATTTGTTGGAGTTGCTGAGCATCAATATGACCAGCCTGAAGGAAGCTGTGGTAATTGACTTATCCATTGACCACAAGTTGATGAAGTATCAGGAAGAGAGATATAGACAACATTTGAAGAAGCATATTGAAGTTCAGAAAAGGTGCCTTGAGTTTCAAAAAGAATAAGGTCAAATATTTTTTCAAGATTTTTAAGGTCTGAAGTTCTTTGACTATCTCTACCTCTTTTAAAGATATCTGCTGGCTTAATGACAACAATTAAGACAGTAGCTAAGATAGCTATTAGAGCTAAGACAACTAAGAGTTCAACTAAAGTGAAGGATTTATTCATTTTTTTATTCATAATTTAATTATAAATAGAAAAAAATATGATGTCAAGATGTGGAAAATTGTGCTAAAATTTAAAGGCGAAATGAACAGAAGCGGACACGGAAAAAACGAAATGAACGGAAACGGACATGGAAAATGCGGAATAAACAGAAAAGGATACGGAACAAGCGGAAATAATTCTTCTGCTCCTTCCGATGGTTCTGCGTCCGCTTCTGCTCCTTCCGACATATACTAAACAGAAGGAAACGGACAGGGAAGATGTGGAACAAACTAAAATGGTAAAAATGTTAATTACTCAATTGTCCCCAGGAGGAATCGAACCTCCATCCCAGCCTCCGCAGGGCTGTGCTCTTCCATTAAGCTATGGGGACAAAAAATAGCTTATCAGCTTCCAAGCTTCATAGCTTTAAAGCTTCTATGATATAATAATTATATTATAATTTTTTGAAGCTGATAAGCTGTGAAGCTAGGAAGCTGTAAAGCTGAATGAGGCCCCCATCGTCTAACGGTTAGGACACCACTCTTTCAAGGTGGTAATACCGGTTCGACTCCGGTTGGGGGCGCAAAAAGGGCCCGTAGCTCAGTTGGTAGAGCACTGCATTTGCACTGCAGAGGTCAGGGGTTCGAGTCCCCTCGGGTCCAATATTAAATTTTATATATAAAAATTGGAAGATATAACCCGTATTGAGATTTAATCTACTATGGGGTTAGGGATTAGGGGTTAGCCCTGAACCAAAACATAGTTCGGTCCAGGGCGACCTGTCTGCCTGCCAGCAGGTAGGCACCGTGACAAAGGCTGTGGTGCAGGACAAGTCACTTCGTGACCACAAAATATAAAAGACTTAGAATGAACAATTCAATTCAACAACAAAATAATAAAAAATTAATTTTAATTATTGACGATGACAAAAATTATCGAGAGATCTTAAGAATAAAGCTCCAATCTGCGGGTTATGAAATAATTGAGGCAGAAAACGGCAAAGAAGGAATTAGCTTATTAGATCAATATAAACCTAATTTAATTCTTTTAGACGTTGTTATGCCAATAATGAATGGTGTTGATACTCTCTTTTGGTTAAAAACGCATCCTAATGGTAAAAATATTAAAGTTTTAATTATGACAAATAAATTTGACTTAAAAGAAGAAATAGGAGACCAATATAATAAAATAATCAAAAAATTTGGTGCTTTAGATTTTTTCAGCAAGTCAGAAAGCCTTGATCAGATTTTAAAAAGAATTAAAACTACTCTTGGTCAATGAAAATAGCTGTTCTTCTTTCTGGAGGAGTTGATTCTTCAGTTTCAGCTTTGCTTTTAAAAGAAAAAGGTTATAATCTCGTTGGTGTTCATTTACATTGTTTTGATTTTTGTAATCCTCAAGATGCTGAAGATGCTCGTCGAGTAGCTGAAATTTTAAATATTCCTTTTTATGTTTTTGATTTAACCGATGAATTTGAAGAAAAAGTTATAAACTATATGATTCGAACTTATGAAAAGGGCTTAACTCCTAATCCAGATGTCTACTGCAATCAGTTTATAAAATTTGGCGTATTTTTTGATAAAGCTTTAAATTTAGGTTATGAGATGGTTGCTTCAGGACATTATGCTCGAACGCAAATCGATGCGAACTTAACGCGAACTGATGCGAACAATAAGAAAGACAATCTTAATATAGAATCTAATAAAAGAAATAATTCATCAGGTAATTATCTGGGTAATATATCCGGTGGACATCAGGGTAATACATCTGAAATTCATCTTTTAAAAGCAAAAGATCAGGATAAAGATCAAACTTATTTTCTTTGGTCAATTGAAAAAGAAAAGTTCTCAAAAATAATTTTCCCTGTTGGCGATTTGCTAAAGACTGAAGTTAGAGAAATTGCTAAAAAATATAATTTACCAGTTGCTGAGAAGAAGGAAAGTATGGGAATTTGCTTTGTTGGCCAAGTAAAATTAAGAGAATTTTTAAGTCAATATTTAAAACCAAAAGAAGGTAAAATTATTGATACTGAAGGAAGGATCCTAGGCACTCATCCTGGTTATTTTTATTTCACTGAAGGCCAAAGACATGGACTTAATATTAAAGTTGGTGATGGCCCATATTATGTAGCTCAAAAAATTCCTGAAGAAAATTTAATTGTTGTTGCTAAAGAAGGTCATCCTTTACTTTATAGCCAAAAAATTGAAATTACTGAAATTAATATCTTAGAAAAAGAAATTTTGTTTCCTCAGACTAATACAGATAAAACGAAGACCCACGCAGACTACACGCAGACTTACGCAGACTATATAAACAATAACTATTCATCCGGTAATCATCCGGGTAATCTATCAGGTAATCATCCGGGTAATCTATCAGGTAATCATCCGGGTAATTCTATAATTATTGATGTTCGTTTTCGCCATAGACAACCCTTAGTTAAAGCAAAACTTATTCTGCGTGAATCTGAGTATAGTCTGCAAAAGTCTGCGCACAGTCTGCGAGGGTCTGCGTTCATTGAATTTCTCGAACCTCAAAAATTTGTTGCCCCAGGTCAATCAATAGTTTTTTATAAAGATGACATCGTTTTAGGCGGAGGAATTATTTTGAAAAGAATCAATTAACCTGAAACCTAATTTCCTAAAACCTAACTTCCTGAATCCTGAAACCTAACCTGATAATAAACAATTTTCTTTTTAATCTCTTCAACAACTGGTTCTAAAATTTTATAAGGAGTTACTGTTTCTTTCCCCAATTCCTCAATTAATTTTTCTTTCCAAATTTTTCTAAACTCAGTGTTAAGATGGATTATTTTAAAACCAATTTCAATACATTTTTTTATTTTTTCTAAAGAAAGTCCGGAGGCACCATGTAAAACCAATGGAATTTTTACGGCTTGAGCTATTTCCCTGCCCCTTTCAAAATCAAGCTCTGGTTCTTTTTCGGTAATACCATGGATATTACCGATCGAAACTGCTAATAAATCAACTTTTGTTTCTTCAACAAACTTAATTGCTTCTTCAACTTTAGTTAGATTTTCTTTTTTTACCTCAACTTCTTTTTGAATTTCAGATTTACCTTCAATTTTACCAATCTCGCCTTCAATTAAAATATTTTTATCTCCTCGATAGTTAATTAATTCTTTTGTAATTTTTATATTTTCATCTAAAGTAAGTTCACTTCCATCAAACAAAACTGCATCATAATTTAAATCAATTGCTTGTTTTGCTGTCTCAAAACTCTTTGAATGATCAGCATTTAAAAAGATTGGCAAATCTTTTTTATAAAAATCAATTATCTCTTTTACTAAAGCAGGGCTCAAATAATTTCTTTCTCCCTCTGAAACACCAAAAATTAATGGAATTTTTGTTTCTTGAACTGCTAAAATTCCAGCTTTTATTTGTTCAAGGGTAGCAACATTATAATGTAAAATTGCTTCTCCTGTTTTTAATGAATAAATCAATTCTTTAAGATGCATAATTTAATTATAATATTATTATAATGGAAAAATTAAACGTTCGCTATTTAGAAATTTGTCCGATAGATAGAAATGATGCTAATTTTGAGGAAATCTATAATTATGGCTTGTGTAATAAAGATTATGAAAGATTTAAAAAAACCCTATTTAAGATAACTGAGAATCTCGATCTTAAAGAGGACTTGGAGAATTTTAATGAAGATTACATAGTTTTACAGAAATTAAAAGAATTCATAAATTTTTTTAAAGAAAATACTGGGCATCAACCACTTCGACTTCAGCTTTATTGGGCAAAAAGAGTCTTAAAAAGAGAATCTTTTTCCATAATTGCTCCTACCGGAATTGGTAAAACAACTTTTGGTAACATTATTTCTCATTTTCTTCCAGGCAAAGTTTATTATTTAGTCCCTTCAAAAATTTTATTGCGTGAGATTGAGAAAAAATTAAAAAATATAAAATCTGATAAAAAAATTTTAATCATTAAAGAAAAAGAAGATAAAGAATTATTAAAAAATGAAGATTTTGATATTTTGCTTACTACGGCCAACTTTCTTCATAAAAATTTTGACATTATTCCTAAAAATTTTGATTTGGTTTTTGTTGATGACGCCGATTCTTTAATCAGACAACCAAAAAATATTGATAAAGTTTTGAAATTAATTAAATTCAAAGATGAAGAAATCCAAAGAGCAATCCAAATTATTGACAAAAAAAGAAAAGCCAAAAATAGAGAAGATTATGCTGCAATTGAAGTTATGGATATTAACAAAGATGAGAAGGGTCTTATTATTGCTGCTTCAGCCACTTTAACTCCAAAAACAAAAAAAATTGCCCTTTTTCGAGAACTTTTAGGATTTGAAATTGGCTCAGCAACAACTTATTTAAGAAACATTGAAGAAGTGTATGAAATTATAAACGGAACAAACGGAAACAATTCTTCCGCTCATTCCGATAGTTCTGCGTTCGTTTCCGCTCCTTCCGATAGTTCGCAAAAAATCGCGTTAATCAAAAGATCAATCTATTGGCTAAAAAAATTAGGTCCTGGTGGTTTTGTTTTTTTAAATGATGATTTTCGTAAAGAAGATTTAAATAATTATATTGATTTTTTAAAAGAAAATAGCATAAATGCTGTTTCGTATGAAAAATTTAATACCAAAAATCAAAAAGCTTTTTTAGAAAATGAAATTCAAGTTGTTGTCGGCTTTAGTAATATTAGAAATCCCTTAACTCGAGGAATTGATTTACCCCAAAAAGTAAGATATGCCTTGTTTTTGGGTGTGCCAAAATTTAAGATTCCATTAAAAGTATCTTATTCTCCTTTACATCTTTTTCTTTTAGGCCTAACATTAAGAGAAACTGTCGATGAAAAATCGTTAATTGAAAGAAATTTGAATTTTCTTAAAAAAATATCTTTTCTCAAAGAAGAAGCAATTCTGGCTGATAAAAATTTAAAGGAAAAAATCGAACCAATAAAAAGAACTTTTGAAGAATTTTTAAAAGATGAAGAAATTATTGAAAAAATTAAAAAACATCCAAGAATAACTCTAATGACGCAGACTGATGCGAACTATACGCGAACCAATGCGAACAATAATGGAGTAAAAACTAATATAAATTCCAAGGAAAACAACCATCTATCCGGTAATCATCCGGGTAATATATCTAGTGATGATCCGGGTAATAATTTAAATTATTATTTAGTTGTTTCTGATCCTCGTGGCTATATTCAAGCATCAGGTAGAACTTCGCGACTTTTTCCTCTGGGTCTTACCAAAGGATTAGCTTTAATTTTAGCTGAAAATGAAAAAGTTTTAAATCATTTAAAAGATAAATTGAAAATCTTAGGCTATGAAGCAAATTTTAAAAATGCTAGTGAAATTAATTTAACAAAAATTTTAGAAGAAATTGATAAAGATCGCAAAATTGTTGAAAGGGTCTTAACTGGCGAAGAGTTTACTCTTAAAGATCCAATTGAAACTGCTTTGGTTTTAGTTGAATCGCCGACAAAAGCAAAAACGATCGCTAACTTTTTTGGCAAGCCAGCTAGGAGAATTAAGGCTAATATTATTTTTTATGAGGTTTCCTTAGGAAATCTACATTTAAATATTTGCGCTACTTTAGGGCACTTTACTGATTTAACTCATCAAGATGGTTATTATGGTGTCAAAAAAGAAAAAGGGGAATTTGTGCCTGTTTTTCAACCCTTAAAAATTTGTCAGAATTGTAAGCGCCACTTAAGTTTAAACGAAAATGAATGTCCTGTTTGTAATTCTCAAAATTTCCTTAGTAAACAAGAATTAATAAAAAATTTACAAAAAATTGCTTTTGAGGTTGATAAAATTTATTTAGCCACTGATCCTGATACCGAAGGCGAAAAAATAGCTTTTGATTTATTTGCCTATCTTTATCCCTATAATCAAAACATCAAACGAATAGAGCTTCATGAAATTACCAAAACTGAATTCATTAAAAAAATAAAAGAACCAAGAGATGTTGATGTTAATTTAGTCAAGGCTCAACTTTTAAGAAGAATTTCTGATCGTTGGATTGGTTTTAAATTAAGTGAAGAAATTCAACAACATTTTAAAAATCTCAATCTTTCTGCCGGCAGAGTTCAGACTCCAGTCTTAGGTTGGATTTTAGAAAAAGAAAAAAGAATTAAAAATAAGCATTATTTAGTTAATGTTAGCATAAATCAACCCAATGATTCCCAAAAACTTACTCCTCTTTATTTTTACTTAGAAAATGAAGACATTATTAAAGAAATAAAAACAGCCTTTAAAAACCAAGAATTAGAAATTGAAATAAAATTTAACAGAACCCAAGAAGAAACAATTAATCCCCTACCTCCTTATGATACAAGTAATCTTTTAAAAGATGCTAATAGTTTTTTTAGATTTGAAGCTCCAATAACAATGAGATTAGCTCAGGACCTTTTTGAACAAGGATTAATTACTTATCATCGAACTGATTCTGTTTTCGTTTCTGAATTCGGTCGTAATGTTGCCTATGAATATTTAGAAAGAAAGAATTTAAAAGATTTGTTTTATAAACGAGCTTGGGGAGAAATTGGTACTCATGAAGGAATAAGACCGACAAAACCGTTAGATGTCCAAGATCTTATTGAAAGTATGATTTTAGAACAAAAAAATTTGACTAAAAAACACTTACAGCTTTACGGATTGATCTTTAATAGATTTATCGCTTCTCAGATGAAACCAAGCAAAGGCAAAAAAACAGAAATTGAAATAATCCTTAAAACAAGTAACCATGAATTTGTTTTATATAAGCAAACACAAGAGGCTTTTGTTGAAATTACTGAAGGCAATCATCTTCAATTCTTTAAAAATATAAAAATTTTTAATTTAATTGAAGATAAATTTAAAGTTGAGAATTTAAAAATTAAAAAAGTACCAAAAGAATATCATTATACCCAGGGTGAGCTTATTGATGAAATGAAAAAAAGAGGCTTAGGTAGACCATCAACTTATTCAACAATTATTCAAACTTTAATTGATAGAAAATATGTTCTCAATCGTTCGGGATATTTAATTCCCGTTTCTTTAGGAGAAAAGATTTATAATTATTTGATTAAAAAACACAAAGATTTGGTTGCTGAAGAATTTACTATAAAATTAGAAGAGGCAATGGATTTAGTTGCTGAAGGTAAGAAAGATTATCAAAAAATATTAAATGACACTTTTAAAAGAGTGTTTCAATGAATCTTTATCTTTTAGAGCAAAAATTGAAAAATTTAATTAGAAAAGAAATCGATAAAGAAAAAGCAGAGAAAATTTTACAAAAATTAAAAGTATTTTTAATTGATGATGAAAAATTAGGTGATTATTCAACCAATCTAATTTTTCTTTTAAAACAATTTGCTCCGGAAAAAGAAAAAATAATTATTGATAAAATTAAACACAGATTTACACAGATTTCAAAAAGGATCAACGCTGATAATAACCCGCATAAATCCGTTTTAAATCCGCGAAAATCCTTGGTTTTCAAAAAAATCGAGATTGTCAATAATTACTTAAATTTTTGGCTTTCTGATTATCAGCTTTTAAAAACATTTAGAGCAATTTATAAAAATAAAGAAAAATTTTTCCAACAAAATTATGGTCGAAAACAAAAATTAAATATTGATTATGTCTCCGCTAATCCTACTGGGCCTTTAACTTTAGGAAATGCTCGAGGTGCTGTTTTAGGAGATACTTTGGCAAACATTTTAAAATTAGCTGGATTTAGAGTTACTAGGGAATATTACGTTAATGATCGCGGAAATCAAATTGAGATTTTAGCCAAAACAGTCTTGGCTCATTTAGGTTATCTTGATTGGGAAAGCAATTTTTATCAAGGTGAATATCTAAAAGAGATTGCTGAAAAGTTGAGTGAAGAAATAAAAACAATTCTAAATCAGCATGAGTCTGTAATATTAGAAAAAATTGGCAAAAAAGTAGCTGATTATATTTTAAAGAATCTCATTAAACAAGCCTTAAAAAATTTTGGCACTAATTTTGATTGGTACTTCTTTGAAACGGATCTCTATAAAAAAAATTTAGATAAAAGAGTTCTAAGAATTTTTGAAAGAAAAAAATTAATTGAAAATAGAGATGGAGCTTTGTTTTTGCTTTTAACAAAATTGGGTGAAGATAAAGATGAAGTTTTAATTAAACAAAATGGTGAACCAACTTATTTTTTCTCTGATATTTTACACTATTACCATAAATTTTTTCTTAAGAAAAATAAGATAGAAATTTTAATTGTTGCTAGTGACCATCTTGATCACACTCGCAGATTGAGAGCCGCTTTAAAAATTTTTGGCATTAAAGATTACCAATTTTTACCGATAGTTTATCAATTTGTTCATCTTAAAAAAGGACAAGAATATTTAAGAATGTCAAAAAGAAGAGGAGTTTTTATCACTTTACAAGACTTAATTGACGAAATTGACTCAGGAGTTGTTAGATTTTTCTTTTTACAAAAATCTCCTGAGGCTATGATTGAATTTGATTTAGATTTAGCCAAAAAAGAATCAGAGGAAAATCCTTATTGGTATATTCAATATGCTTGTGCAAGGTTAAATAGTATTTTGGAGAAAGGACGCGAATTAACACGAATAAAAAGCGAATTAACACGAATAATTGATGCGCAAAAAGTTTTCTTATCAATTAAAGACATTGACTCAGCTAAAATAATTTTAAGAAAGGTTCATCAATTACAAGATTTAATTTATTTAATTTACAAAGAAAAAAGACCTCATCTTCTCACTGATTATTTAATTGATTTAGCTAAAAAAATTCATAGCTTTTATGAAAAAGAAAGAATACTACCCGGAAACAACATCCGCCTAAATCCTAATGATAATAATCCACGTAAATCCGTTCTAAATCCGCGTAAATCCGTGGATTATAAAAATCGGCGTGAATCCGTGGCGTATAAAATTGCTTTTGTTTATTTTTTAAGGGAATTTTTAGGCTTTGCTTTGTCTTTGATTAACATCAAACCAATTAAAAAACTTTGAAAGTTTAAACAAAATCCAAAAGACAATAAAACCAAAAATAAAACCAAAAATTACGTCAATTAACCAATGCCGAAGAGAGAGCAAACTCAAAATAGCAATCAATATTGTTAAAGCTAAAGAAAAAATACCGAGCTTGAAATTTTGAAAAATCAACGTTAATGATGAAGCAAAAGAAATCAACGTATGTCGAGAAGGAAAACTATCATAACGCAGACCATCACAGATTAAATTTTGAGTTTCGCAAAAATAAGAAATTGGTCTTAGTGAAGGAAAATAAGATTTAAAAAATGTTGCGACTAAAAAAGCAAATAAAAAAATAGACAAATAATAAAAAATATATTTCCATTTTTTTGAAGCAAAGATAAAACTAAATATTAAAATTAATTGGAAAGCTAATAATAAATCACGCAGAAAATCAAAATAATTAAAAATAAATGGATATTTTTGATAATATTGTAAAAGGATGTTGGTCATATATCTTTAACCCGGATAATCAACCGGATATTTATTTACCCGGATGATTACCGGATATTAAAATATTAACCGGATAGTCAACCGGATGGATTACCCGGATAAATACCGGATTGTTTTACCCGGATAACTTACCGGAATAGATTACCCGGATAGCCACCCGGATTATTTTACCCGGATATGAATACCGGATAAAAAATATTTTATAAATCATCCGGTTTATAGCTGGGTAGTATATCCGGTCTAAATCCGGGTAGCTATCATCCGGTTAATATCCGGGTAAAATAATGAAATATTATCCGGTAAGAATCCGGGTAGTATATCCGGTAAGAATCCGGGTAACTTATCCGGTTAATATCCGGGCAGAAAATATTTTTTCTGTTGCTGTCTGCGTTAATCAAATTATAAATGATTAAAAAAATTTTTCAATACTTGTTAAGAAATTTTTCCGAAGAACAAAGAATTGTTAAAAATTCATTTTGGATTGCTTTAGCAAGATTTGGTGGTAGTTTATTAAGAGCAATTTTGATTATTTATGCTTTTCGCATTTTAGGACCATCACTTCAAGGAAGTTTTTCCTTAGCAATGAATTTTATTTTAATTTTTTCCTTTATTCCTGATTTTGGTCTAACCGCTGTTTTAATTAGAGAAATCATTAAAAATCAAGGAAAAAAGAAAGAAATTTTAGCTAATGCTTTTTTAGTTGTTTTTATTTTACTTTTTCTTTCTTTAATAATTATTAATTTATCTAAATCTTTCTTTATCAAAGACCCTTTGGCACAAACTCTAATTTCTATTCTAAGCATTTTTCTTATTTTTGATACGTTAAGAGAATTTCTTTATTCATTATTTAGGGCTAAAGAAAAAATGGAGCTTCAGGCCTTTTCCCATTTACTTACCAATTTTCTTCTTCTCTTTTTTGGAATTTTGCTTTTAAAACTTAACCCTCTTCCCTACTCTTTAGCTCAAGCTTATTTTTTAGCATCTTTTATTGGTTTTATTTTTACTTTCTTTTTACTTAAAAAAGAAATTGTTTTTAATTATTTAAAATTTTTTCAAACAAAAATTGTTTTTGATCTTTTAAACAAAAGCTGGCCGATTGGTATTGCTAATTTTTTATTTTTAATTATTACTTATTTAGATAGTTTAATTGTTGGCTGGTTTCATCCGGCTAAAGATGTTGGTTTATATTCTTCAGTTGTGAAATTAATTGAATTTTTATATTTCTTTCCTGCTGCTTTGGCAATGGCTGTCTTTCCAATTTTATCTAAAAAAAATAGTCAAGAATTTCAACAAACAATTGCTTTTGGTTTTCAATTAGCTTTATTTATTTCTTTACCAATTTTGGGAGGTCTTCTCGTTTTAGCTAAAGATATAATTGCTTTTATTTTTGGCTCAAAATATATAGATGCTTATCCTGGTCTTCAATTAGTTAGTTTTGCCATTCCTTTTAATTTCCTTCTTTTAATTTTAGTTGATGCTTTAATTGCTTTAGACAAAAGAAAAGAATTGTTGATTTATGATTTTGTTGTTTTAGTTTTAAACTTTATTTTAAATTTAATCTTTGTGCCTCAATTTTCTTATTTTGCTTCTAGTGCTATTACCTCAATTTCTTCTCTTCTTTCTTTAATTTTTGCTTATTTGATTTTAAAAAAATATGCACCAATTTCTTTAAAAGAAGTAAAAATTTCTAATTATCTCTTAAGCACGATCTTAATGATGATTTTAATTTATATTTTGCCAGTTCATTTAATTTTGAAAGTAATTATTGGCGCTTTGTTTTATTTTCTCTTCCTGTTTATTTTAAAAGACCCTCTGTTTGTAAAATTAAAAAAATTTGAGATTTAATTTCTTCTCTGCTTTGATTAGCATCAATAACATACCAGTCGAACTTTTTAGCTAATTTTAAATAAGCTTTTCTTACTTTTTCTAAAAATTTTAATTTTTCAAATTTAGTTTTCTTTTTCAGTCTTGATAAAGCAACCTTTACTGGCAAATCAAAAATAATTACTATATCTGGCTGAATGCTCTGTCTAGCCAGTAAATCAATTTTTAAATAATCATTGATTGAAATTAATTTTTTTAAATTTCTTCCCTCTAATTGATAGGCTAAAGTTGATGGAAAGGAACGATCTAGAATCACATTTTTCTTTAATAAAAAATTTTTTATTTGCCCATAAACTTCGCTTCGATCAGCTAAAAAAAGAAAAAGCTCTGTCAGAGGCTGAATTGAAGAAAAAATTTGCTGACGAAAAAATTTTGGTTCAAATAAATAAACTGCTTTTAATTTTTTAGCAAAATACCTTGCCTGAGTCGTCTTTCCACTCCCATCTATCCCCTCAAAAATAATAAGTTTTTTCATTTGAGATAGTGACTGACTGCAAGTAGACAGGGATCTCGAAAAAGCTAATATATAAACCCCTTGTTTTAACTTTGTTTTTGCGTTTTCGTTAATGCTTCTTACTAATTGTCTGCTGGGTTCAAAGGAGGGCTGCAAATAATTGCATCCCTATTTTTCGTTTTAATTATTGTTTATTTCGGGATGGCGGGATTTGAACCCGCGACCTCCAGTACCCGAAACTGGTGCGCTACCACTGCGCTACATCCCGAAAATACCTCTGGCACCCGAAGCCAGTGCGCTAACCAATTGCGCTATGCCCCGTATTTCTTAAATAACTCAATCCTCCGTATAATCCTGAAAATTCTTCTAATTTTGATTTTATCACTTTAATTTTAACTGGTAAGGGATTAAATTCATTAATATAAAAATTTAATTTTTTAAAATTTAAACTTTTCGTTAATCCACCACCTAAAATAATTTTATCAACAGACCAAAAAATTGAAACATTCACTAAAAATATTGCTAAAATTTTACTCAGATCATCCCATAATTTTTTATCTTTTATTTCTTCCGGTTTTTTATTAAAAATTCTTTCTAAACTTTTACCACCAACAATCTCTTCAACTTCAAATGGTAAGACATCGTATGTCTTACTTTGAATTAAAATAAATAAATGTCCTGGCTCAAAACCAAAAACATTATCATCAATTTTTTTATTAACAATTTTAGCTCCTCCAACTCCTGTGCTTAAAGTAATATAACCAAAAACATTAAAATTCTTTCCTGCTCCATAATATGCTTCTCCTAAACCAGCTAAAGCAGCATCATTCTCGAGTACCACGGATAAACGCGGATGTAAAATCTTTTCTAAATCTTTTTTTAAATTTCTGCCAACATAATCTTTTAAATTTGGAGAGTAAATTAATTTTTCTTTCTTTTGATCGAAAAGACCAGCAAATCCAAAACAAATTTTTAATGCAGAACTACGCAGAACTGACGCTGAACTACGCAGAATATAATTTTTAATTAATTCTAAAAAATCTTCATATTTTTGAGGAGTGTTAAAAATTTTTGTATTTTGTTTAAGATGTCTATAAACTTGCTTTGAATTTATATAGATTTTATCAATAATTGCCAATCTTGTTTTTGTACCTCCTACATCTCCTAATAAATACATTCATTCAAATTTTCTTAAATGAGCGCCAATAACAAAAGCCAAAGAAATTATAACTAAATTTTTAATAATATATTGACCCTCTAAAGTTGGAACTAAAAATTTTTGCCAAGTTATTTGAGGGAGTAAAATTAAAGGTAAAAAGGTTGTTATCATATGAAGTATTAATAAAAAAATTGCTAATCTTTCTAAACGAGGAATAATAAAAGTTAAACCAATAAGCATTTCAAATAAACCAAAGAAAATAATAAAATAGCTAAAAGGAAAGAAATTTAAAGTTTCTTGAAATAAAGCTTCAACTAAAGGTGTTGCTGGGCTAAAACCTAAAACTTTCAAAAAACCAAAATAAAAGAAAACAATAAAAATAGAAACACGTGCAAGTGGCTGCCAAACCTTCTTTAAAAATTTAATTATCTTTTCGTCAATTGCCCTAAACATAAATTAAATTATTATATCAAAAATAAATTCGTAAGTTCATTAAATTCTCTTTTAATACTTTGTTTAAAAGCAAAAAACATTATTTCACAAGTTGGAAAAACTATAAGTTCTTTCAAATGGCCTGAAATTGCTTTTAGATTTTTATCACCTAAAGTTGCATGAATATGTAAATAGAGATGATTTTCTTTTAAAGTTAAATTACCAATCAAACCTCCGATTTCCATTTGCTTTTTGACTTCAAAACAATCATAATCTTTTTTCTTTTCATTATATCTTTCAATTGAACACTTTTTACTTGCACCAATTCCATAAAAAAATCCTGACTTGATTTTATATTTTTTAGCAAAATTTAATAAAGAACTAAATAATTCTTCATTTGGTTCAATTCTTAATAAAAATTGATTTTGATTTAATTTTTCAATAATCATTTATCAATTTTTGGCAAAACAATTCCTTTTTGTCCTTGATATTTGCCCTTACGATCAGCATAAGAAATTTTACAAGGTTCATCAGCTTCTAAAAAGATAACTTGAGCAATTCCTTCATTAGCATAAATTTTTGCTGGCAATGGTGTTGTGTTGGAAATTTCTATCGTGAAATAACCTTCCCACATCGGTTCTCCAGGTGTAACATTAACAATAATTCCGCAACGAGCATAAGTTGATTTACCTAAAACAAGGGCTAAGACATTCCTGGGAATGCGAAAATATTCTAAAGAGCGAGCTAAAGCAAAAGAATTCGGAGGAATGATACAAAATTTTCCTTTATGTTTGATAAAATAATTTTCTTTAGCATTTTTAGGATCAATAATTTCAGTTGGATAGGCATTGTGAAAAATATAAAACTCGTCAGCAACTCTCATATCATAACCATAACTCGACAGGCCATAAGAAACCTTTCCTTTACTAACCAGCTTTTCAACAAAAGGATCAATCATTTTATGCTTTCTCGCCATATATTTTATCCACTCATCGTTTTTTATCCCAGCCATTAAAATCTTAACGAACTCAATATTATACTTAAAATTAGAATAATAATTAAGGCCCAAACAAAATAATTAGATTTACTTTTCTTTTCAATTTTTTTATCTCTTTCTTTATAATAATCTCTTTCATAAATACTCATTTTTACTAATTATACTCTGTTTAATAAACTCAACAAATAATGGATGAGGATGTAAAAATCTTGATTTCAATTCTGGATGAAATTGGGTTCCCAAAAAGAAAGGATGAATGTTTTGTGGCAATTCCCCGATTTCAACTAATAAATCCTTTTGCGATGTACCCGAAAAAACAAAACCTTTCTTTTGTAAAATTTTATGATATTTAGGATTAACTTCATAACGATGTCTATGTCTTTCTACAACTTTTAAGACGCGTGGAACAAACTGACTCAATGCAGAACTAACAGAAATATTTTTTTGATATCTTCTGCCTAGTTCTGTATCAGTTCTGCTAAGTTCTGTGTCAGTTCTGCGTAGTTCTACATAAGCTCTCCAAGCAATCGTACCTCTTTTTATTTCACATTCCCAATCTCCTAATCTCATTGTTCCTCCATAAAGTTTTTCTTCTAATAATTTCTTTTGTTCTTTCAAAATATCAATAACCGGATATTTTGTTCTAGGATTTACCTCGGTTGTCTGAGCATTCTTTAAACCACAGACGTTCCTAGCAAATTCAACAATCATAAGTTGAAGACCATAACATAAACCAAACAAAGGAATTTTATTTTCCCGACAATATTTAATCGCTAAAATTTTTCCTTCAATACCTCGAGAGCCAAAACCACCAGGAATAATAATACCATCATAATTTTTCAATTCCTCTAATTTTATTTTATCTTTTTCATATTCTTCTGAATTTAACCAAACAATTTTTGGCCGATAACCCAAAAACCAACTTGCATGTTTAATTGCTTCAATAACTGAAATATAAGCATCAGCTAAAACAAAATCTCCAGTCTTAAAATATTTACCTACAATACCAATATTTACTTGTTTTTTCAATTGATTAATATTTTCAATTTGATTTTTCCATTTTTTATAATCACTATCTGGTGGAGCTTTTTTAGGCTTCAAACCAAAATTATTTAAAATTTTTATGCCCAATTTTTCTTTTTCAAAATTCAAAGGAATTTTATAAACAACATGCTCGTCAGGAGCAGAAATTATATTTTCTTTTAGTACTCCGCAATTAAAAGAAATTTTTTCTTTTCTTTTTTCATCTAAAGGAAATTGAGCTCTGGCTAAAACAAAATCAGGCTGAAGACCAGCAGAATTAAGTGTACGAATAGAATATTGAGTTGGTTTTGTTTTAAGTTCCATTCCTTCTCCTTGATAAGGCAAATAACTTACTAACACCAAAAGAACATCTTTTGGATTTTTAAGTTTTAAAATTCTTACTGCTTCTAGAAAGAGTAAATTTTGATATTCACCTACTGTACCACCAATTTCAGTAATCACAATTTCAGCCTGAGTCAATTTTTGCGCTTGATTAATTTTGCCAATAACTTCTAAGGGAACATGAGGCACAACTTCAACACACTTTCCATCAAAAAACAAACTTCTTTCTTTTTGAATTAATGATAAGTAAATACTTCCGGTTGTCATATAATTTACTTTTGTCAATTCTTGATTTAAAAATCTTTCATAATGTCCCATATCTTGATCACATTCAGTCCCATCTTTCAAAACAAAAACTTCACCATGTTCTAAAGGATTCATCGTTCCAGCATCAACATTGACATAAGGATCAATCTTAAGACAGGTTACTTTATAACCATGCCAAGATAGAATTTTAGCAATCGAAGCAGTAGCGATTCCCTTACCTACTCCTGACATTACCCCTCCGCAAACAAAAATATATTTTGGCATTTTTATTCTAATGAATTATGAAAATAAACAGCTAAAATCTTTCTGCCTTGGTAATGCAGCGAATGAACAATTGGCATTCTTTTAGAAGATGAATTACTGGCTGCCTTATTATTGCCTAAGTAAAAACCAACATGTAAATGTCCGCTTTTTTCTTTATCCCAAATAATTATAGCACCTTTTTTAAGTTTATCAATTTTATACCAGCCTGACTCCTCTAAATCTCTAATCAATCCCTGAACCGTAGCATGAATATCTTTGACTAAACCAATAATCTTTAAAATTGTACTTACATAAAAAGCGCAGCTTAATTTCCCTTTTTTATAAATATCCACAGATTTTTTATCAATAAAAAAATAAACTGACTTAAATAATTTTGTCCCCAAACTATTTTTAATCAAAACAAATAAAGATTTTTTAGCATCTATTTTATACATCTTCTTCTTTTTTCCTAATCCCTGATAACTGATCCCTAACTTCCTAATCCCTAATCCCTGACAATTTGCCCCCGGCAGGAGTCGAACCTGCAACCTTGGGCTTAAGAGGCCCCTGCTCTACCCATTGAGCTACGGGGGCATATTAAGCTTTTCAGCTTCAAAGCTTCGCAGCTTCATAGCTTCATAGTCTAAATTATAACACAATTTATTCACTCAAAAACTTAATTGGGTCTAAATAACCAAATTTTTCTGGATTATCAGGAACATAACCATAACAAGTTTTATATTCGCCATTAATTAAACACCTTGCTCCAATTGGGCTCTCTAAAACAGGTTTTGTTTTAATCTCAAAATGTAGATGAATATCTAATTTCCCTTTTTTATCACAACCGTCTTCGCCAATGTGCCACCAATTGCAGCCATAAGCAGTTGCCCCAACTTTACCAATTATTTTTCCTTTTTGAACATACTTATCTTCTTTTAACTCGGAATTTATTGATTCAAGATGAGCATAAAGAGAATAAATTTTTAAATCAGGGTGTTCAATAATCACAGTATTGCCTAAACCATGATCATTTTCCCCATTTTTAACTATTTTAACAATTTTACCATCATAAATATTATAAACATTTAAATCTTTAGCTTCGGGATTGGGTGCTAAATCAATCCCAGCATGCTGAATATAATCAATTCTTCTATCTTTTAAAGAATACCAAGCAGTTCTTAAAGGACTATTAAATCTTTGTCTTAAATAAAACTCATTTTTATTAACAGGAAAAACAAAATTATCTTTAACTTTAATATTATCCAGATCTAAATAAGAAATAATTAAATCGCCAGCTCGAGCCATCTCGAAAAATTTTTTAGCCTGTTCTGACTCTAGCCTGATACAGCCACCAGTAAAATCACTATCAACTCTTTGACCATCTAAATAATAAGGAATTTCATGAATAAAAAAATCCTCATACATTTGAACAGCATAATTCATATAGACAGGTAACAAAGAAGAAATATGTTTTTCTTTTTTAATCCCAACTCGAAAATAACCAGTTGGCGTTTGATACCATACTCCAGAGGGCGATTGATAAGCAATAGAAATTATTGTTTTTAATTTACAATTTTCAAAAAAATAGATTTGATTCTTGGATAAATTTATTTCCCAAACTCTTTTTTCGCAAATTTTCGGTTGAACTAAATTAGATTTTGAAAATCCTATACTTAGTTTTGATCCTAAATTTTGATAACTAAACACATATGTTCTCGGCAAGGAAACAAAAAATTTAACTAATCCTAAAAAAAGAATCAAACTTATTGAAAAGAAAAATATTTTTAATTTCATTGTATAATCATTATATAATGAGAAAACAAAAATTTCCAGATTTTTTAAAACCATTCCTTTGGTACTATAATTTAAACAAACTTGATTTAAATAAAAATAAAGAAAAGATAATTTTTAATATTTTAAATTTCGGCACTAAAAAAGCAACTGACTGGCTTTTTTCAGTTTACCCAAAAAAAGAAATTAAAAATTTTTTAAAAAATAATAATTTTAAAAATTGGCAGAGGAAGTCTTATCAATTTTGGAAGGTCATTTTTAATGTTTGAAAAAGTTTTAGATAAAAAAAGGAAGAAATTATTGCCTTTATTTTCTTTTTTAAAGAAAGATTTTTATCTAGCTGGCGGTACCGGACTTTCTTTAATTTTAGGCCATCGAAAAAGCTATGATTTTGATTTTTTTTCTGAAAAAAAATTTGATGAAAGAAATTTATTTGAAAAGATATTATCTTTAGCTAAAAACCATAAAGTTATTAAATCATTATCTGATAAAAGTTCTTTATTTTTGGTTTTCGATAATGAAGTTAATGTTAATTTTTTATTTTACAAGTACCCTTTAATTAAACCATTAATTAAAACAAAATTTTTAAACATTGCTAGTTTAGAAGATATTCTCTGTATGAAACTTTTGGTAGTTACTGAAAGAATTGAGTTTAAAGATTATGTTGATCTTTATTATGGTTTAAAAAAAGTAAAATTAAAACAAATTGTTAATTTATTTAATAAAAAAATTTCTGATGTTGATATTAACTTTATTTTTAAAGAACTCCTTGATTTTTCAGAAATAGAAGAAGAACCTATAGATTTTATGCCTTCAAAAAGAGTTGATTTAAGTACAATAAAAAATTTTTTAATCAAAGAAATCAGAAAAATTTATTTATAATATAATTTAATTAATTAACGAATTTAATTAATTAACGAGTTAACGAATTGTGAGTTTTATTGTATAATTTAAGACGTGCGTGTCTAAATATTAAGAAAAAATATCGTGACATCGTATGTCCCGATATTACCTCGCACCACGCCATGCCATGTTTGTTGGCGAGCGAGTTCGGCGAAAAATTTTGCCGAGCACCACGCCGTAGAGCACGTTTCGGAGGCTCGAAAAGCTCGGTCTTTGCCAGTCTGCTTTAGCAGATGGCAAAGTTTTCGAGCCGAGAACCGAGGCACCAACTTGCCGCTGGAGCAAGTTGAGTGCCGGTGCTCGTAGGCGTGTGTGCGAAGTTATTGCCCCTATCGTCTAATGGTTAGGACACCAGCTTCTCAGGCTGGAAATACCGGTTCGAATCCGGTTAGGGGCGCAAAACATATTCTTTTATTAATCATATATCATTAAAGTCACTAAAATCAGAAAGGACGTTTCAGACGCTATAGTGTTTTATACGTACCCTTTATGCGAACTATACACAAACTTATACGAACATTAATTAGTATCCGTATCTATCCTTTATGTTATCCGTGTAAATCCGTGGTTATTTATTATCCGTGTATATCCGTGGTTATTTAGTTGCTTCATAAAGAACCTTTATTTCTTGATCTGATAAAGCGCGATTGTAGATACGAACTTCGTCGATAAGACCGTTCCAGAAGCCAAGTCCTCCTATATGACCCTTCCCAATCAAAGTAGTCGTCGCTGGTTGCAAATTCACAACACCAGACGCGGAAGCAACAAAACCACCGTCAAGATATGTTCTCGCAACGCCTCCAGACACCGTAAATGCGACATGGTGCCATGCACCATTAAATGTTTCCGCCTCGGAAGCAATGATAACTCGCACTTCGCCTGCGCCGGATCGTCCTAAGAAATGCAGGTAACTAATCCCCGATTCTGCGGTGCGTATTGCCCATCCCGCATTCGAAGCATAATTAGCAATAATCGTATTAAACGCTGAAGGAGCTCCCACATTACGAGCCCACGCGCTCACAGTAACTCTATCGGTAATTTGCGAGCCGGGGCCAGTCCATGCATTCACATAATCATCCACTCCATCAAAACTTAAAGCTTTACCTACTTTACCATCAACCCATTGAGGACCATTATAGAGTGTTCCATTATTATTGTTTCCTGAATAATCATTAGCAATATTTCCACTTCCTTCATCAAAAGACCAATACCCTACAAGTCCTTGAGCTTGATCAATGAGTCTTTTATTTGTTCCTACTGAAAATAGATGAGGATAATTATCATTGTCTGTTTTTGAGGCTTGAGACTGAGGATTTTCTAATTGAGCATAGAGAGCATAACTTCCTCCAGCAACAAATGCATAGTAATATGGAGGTCTATTGATTGGATCAATGAAAAGTCTAGAAAGATTAATGCTTGAAAATTGATTAAAAGGAATAGGAATCCAGCCAGTACCATCAATATTTGTTGGAGTTGCTGAGCATCAATATGACCAGCCTGAAGGAAGCTGTGGTAATTGACTTATCCATTGACCACAAGTTGATGAAGTATCAGGAAGAGAGATATAGACAACATTTGAGGAAGCATATTGAAGTTCAGAAAAGGTGCCTTGAGTTTCAAAAAGAATAAGGTCAAATATTTTTTCAAGATTTTTAAGGTCTGAAGTTCTTTGACTATCTCTACCTCTTTTAAAGATATCTGCTGGCTTAATGACAACAATTAAGACAGTAGCTAAGATAGCTATTAGAGCTAAGACAACTAAGAGTTCAACTAAAGTGAAGGATTTATTCATTTTTTTATTCATAATTTAATTATAAATAGAAAAAATATGATGTCAAGATGTGGAAAATTGTGCTAAAATTTAAAGGCGAAATACAATTAAGCAGATACATAAAAAGAGGCTATGAAGCTGAGAAGCTTTGAAGCTGATAGGAAGCTATGAAGCTATTTTTATTAGTTCTGCGTTCGTTATGCGTAGTTCTGCGTATTATAACGGTTATCTCTCCTTTTAATTTTTTATCTTTTAATTTTTCAATTATTTCTTCAATATCTCCTCTTAAATATTCTTCATAAATTTTAGAAACCTCTCGAGCAATAACAACTTGACAATTACCAAAAACCTTTCTAATAACTTCTAAAGTTTTCGATATTCTTTTTGGTGATTCATAAAAAGCAATTGTTACTTCTAAGTCTTTTATTTTTCGAAAATAATTTTCCAATCCTTTTTTAGGTAAAAAGCCTAAAAATAAAAATTTATCTAAAGGCAAACCTGAACCAATCAAAGCAGTCAAAAAAGCAGTTGGCCCTGGTAAAACTTCAATTTCAATACTATTTTCCAAACAAGCTTTAATCAATTTATAACCAGGATCAGAAATAACTGGCATTCCAGAATCAACAACTAAAGCAGCCTCATTTCTTTTTAAAATTTCTAAAAGTTGTGGAATTTTCTTTGCTTCAAAAGGAGCAAAATAAGAAATTAATTTTTTGTCTTTAATTTCATAATGATCAAGCAAAATTTTTGTTCTTCTTGTATCTTCACAAAAAATATAATCAACTTGTTTTAAAACCTCAATTCCTCTCAAAGTGATATCTTTTAGATTACCTATCGGCGTTGGAACAATAAATAATCTCATTAATTAATATCGGGACGTGCGATGTTTTAATATACGGATGTGCGACGTCCTAAATATTATCTTGTTAATATCGGGACGTCGCACATCCAGATATTAATATTTTGACATCGCACGTCAATATGTTAAGAAGCTGCGAGGCTGAAAAGCTAAGAAGCTGAGAACTAAGAAGCTGACAAGCTATGAAGCTATCTTCACTCCCATTGATTTAGCAACTCCCTCGACAATTTTCATTGCTTTTTCAACGTCTCGAGTATTTAAATCGGGTAATTTTTCTTCAGCAATTTTTCTCACTTGTTCCTTTGTTAAAGTACCAATAATTTCTCTACCCGTTTCTTTGGCTCCTTTTTCGATCCCTAATTCTTTTTTAATTAAATAACTAATCGGAGGCTTTTTCAAGACAAAAGAAAATGTTCTGTCTTCATAAATAGTTACTTCAACTGGGATCTGAACTCCTTGTATATCTTTGGTCGCTTGATTAAATTGATTACAAAATTCACCAATATTAATTCCATACTGAGCCAGACTTGGCCCCAATGGTGGAGCTGGAGTTGCTTTCCCTCCCTCAATAATTAATTTCAAAATTTTTTTAATTTGTTTCATTTTATTACTATAATCTTCTCACTTGTAAAAAATCGACTTCAACTGGTGTTTCTCGATTCATCACTGGCACTAAAACTTTTAACCTTTGTCTTTCTCCATCAATTTCAACAACCTTACCTTTTAAACCTTTAAATAAGCCCTGTAAAACTTCAACTAAATCACCAATTTTAAATTCACTCTCAACTTCTGGTTCTTCTTTTTTCATTCTTTCAAAAATTTCCTTTAGTTCCTTTTCATCAACGGGAATCGGCGTTGTCCCAACTCCAACAAAACCAGTAACTTTAGGAGTATTTCTAACAACATACCAAGAATCATCAGTTACAATCATATCAACTAAAACATAACCAGGATAAATTTTTTGTTCAACCAATTCTCTTTTCCCTCCTTTAATCACCCAAACTTTTTCTTTAGGCACAATAGCATTAAAAATTTTATCCTGCAAATCAAACGCTTCAGCTCTTTTCATAATTGCTTCAGCAACAATATCCTCAAAACCAACAATTGTATGAACTGCATACCAAGCCCTACCTAAATTTAAAACCTGTTTAACCATTTTATTTTAACAAAAACAAAATTCTAACTAAAACTGAATCAAAAACACCATAAATCACGACAAAAATTAATGAAAAAATAATTACTTCTAAAGTTAAATTAAATGTCTCTTCTCTTGTTAGCCACTTTACTTTTTTCAATTCCAAAAATGATTCTTTTAAGTAATTTTGGATCTTTACTAACATTTTTATTTGTTCTTCTTACTATTATTAATCACTAATTCTCCGTGTCTTATGCCTAAAATAATTTTTTGACCTTCCTGAATTTTCTTGGCGATAATACTTTCTGACAATGGATTAAGAATATATTTCTGAATTGCGCGCTGAAGTGGTCTGGCCCCGTAAACTTCGTCAAAACCTCTTTCTACCAAAACCTCCTTTACTTCATCGCTAAACCCAACTTCAATTCCTCTCTCAGCCAATCTTTGCTTAACTTTATTAAGTTGAATCTCAACAATTTTTCTTAAGTCTTCTTTGTTTAATGGTCTGAAGATAATAATTTCATCAATACGATTTAAAAATTCTGGCTTAAAGAAATCTCTTAAGGCTTTTTGAATTTTATCTTTATAATCCTCCATTGGTTCTTTAGTTTCATCGGAAAAACCAATTGAACCCATTTTTCTAAACAAATAGCTACCAATATTAGAAGTCATAATAATGATTGTATTTTTAAAATTAACAGTTGTTCCCTTGCCGTCAGTCAATCTACCTTCATCTAAAATTTGAAGTAAAATATTGAAAACTTCAGGATGGGCTTTTTCTATCTCGTCAAACAAAATCAAACTATAGGGTCTATATTTAACAGCTTCAGTTAATTGCCCACCTTCTTCATAACCAACATAACCAGGAGGCGAACCAATCAATTTAGCAACCGAATGAGGCTCCATATATTCTGACATATCAATTCGAATCATTGCTTTTTCATCATTAAACATAAATTCAGCCAAGGTTCTAGCCATTTCGGTTTTACCAACACCCGTTGGCCCTAAAAAGAGAAAACTAGCAATTGGTTTATTCTCTTCAGCTAAACCTGCTCTGGCTCTTCTTAAAGCGTTAGCAACTGCTTTTATTGCTTCTTCTTGACCAACTACTCTTTGACCTAAAATTTCTTCAGCTTTCAATAATTTCTCCATTTCATTTTCCATCATCTTTTTAACGGGAATCTTTGTCCAGCGAGAAACAACTTCGGCCACATCTTCTTCAGTAACTGAATCCTTGATAAAACTATTTTTTACTTTCTTTAATTTAACCTCAATATCTTGGAGCTCTTTTTCAATTTGAGGAATTTCACCATAAATTATTTCTGCTACTCTAGTAAAATCACTATTTCTTTCAGCATCTTCAGCTTCAATTTTCAAATTTTCTAATTTTTTCTTTAATTCTAAATATCTTTCACTTGCTTTTTTCTCAACCGACCATTTTTCCATCAATTTTTCTTTTTCCTTTCTTAATTTTTCCAATTTTGCCTCAATTTGTTTTAATTCATTTCTTGTTCCTTCCTCTTTGATTAAAACTTCTCGTTCAATCTCTAATTTCCTAATTTCTTTTTCTAAATCTTCAATTTCTGCTGGCATTGTTTCTAATTGAAGTCTGACTGAAGCTGCTGCTTCATCAATAACATCGATTGCTTTATCAGGCAAAAATCTATTAGTAATATAACGAGCTGAAAGTTTAACTGCGGCCACAATAGCCGAGTCTAGAATTTTAACTCCATGATGAAGTTCATATTTTTCCTTCAGACCTCTTAAAATAGCAATAGTATCATCAATTGATGGTTCTTCAACGATAACTGGTTGAAAACGCCGAGCAAAAGCAGGATCTTTTTCAATATAAAGTTTATAATCTCTAAATGTTGTTGCACCAATTACTTGAAAATCACCCTTAGTTAAAGCAGGTTTCAATAAATTTGAAGCGTCAATTGCTCCTTCGGCTGCTCCAGCACCAACTAAAGTATGCATCTCATCAATAAACAAAATATATCTTCCAACGTTAATTTTTATCTCTTTAATAATTGCTTTTAATCTATCTTCAAACTCACCACGATATTTTGTCCCAGCAATTAAAGCACCGATATCTAGGGCTAAAATTTCTTTTTTCTTAATTGATTCAGGCACATCACCACTAACAATTCTTTGTGCCAAACCTTCAACAATGGCTGTTTTACCAACTCCGGCTTCACCAATTAAAACAGGATTATTTTTTGTTCTTCTTGATAAAATTTCAATAATCCTTCTTATTTCTCGATCACGACCAATAATTGGATCCAATTTCTTTTCTCGAGCTAACTGAGTTAAATTAAGACTATATCTTTCTAAAGATTTATATTTTGTTTCTGGCAATTCATCAGTGACTTTTTCTCCTTTTCTTAAAATAGCTAAAACTTTTTGAACTCGATCAAAAGTTATACCATATCTTTCTAAAATATATTTAGCAGTTGATCTTATTTCTGTTAAAGAAAGTAAAATATGTTCTAAAGAGATAAATTCATCTCCCATCTTTCGGGCATAATAGCCAGCCTGATCTAAAATTTGATACGCTTCTTGAGAAAGATAAACTTGAGCAATATTACCACCAGTAAAAATTTTCGGCAGTCGATTAAGTTCTTCTTCAATTGTATGAAGTAAGAGCTGATTATTAACCTTAAGTTCTTTTAAAATATCGCCAACGATTGTCTCGCTCACATTTAAAATACCCCACAAAATGTGGATTCCTTTTACTTCAGAATGATGTAAATCAAAACACTTATTATGAGCCTCTTGCAATGCCTCCTGAGCCTTAAATGTAAAACGATTAATTGGAAACATTCCTATTTATATTATATCATAAATTCAAAATTTATCAATTCCGAATTACGAATTACGAGTTCTTTTTCTATTCTCTCTATCTTTCTCTAAATAAGTTATAAAGCCTTCAATTTGGCTTGCTAAATCTTCTAAATTTTTTATTTATTCTATCAAATTCTTGTTGAGAAATATAATTTACTGCTAAAGCAATATAAAGTTGATTTCTAACTTCAGCAACAGAACCTTTAGCAATCTTTAAAAATCTGATAAATTCATTATTATTGTTTTTCTCAAAGCCTTCAACAATATTTGAACTTACAGAAATGATTGCTCTTCTTAGTTAATCTTTTAAGGCAAAATCTTTAGAAAATTCTTTTTTAGAGGTTAAATCATAAATTTCTTTTGTAATTTTAAGACTTAATTTCCAAATATTTAAATCTTCAAATTTTTTAATTTTTATAATCGAACCCGTGAGCTCGGAACTAGTGAACTAATGAATTAATTAACTAATTATTAAACTAATTTTTCTAATTGCTGATAAATATCGTGTCTACCTATACGATAATAAATTACTTCATTATTTTCTAAAAATTTAAAAATTACTCGGTAAGTTCTATTAATAGAAAATGACCAGAAATCTCGAAGAATACCTTTAAGTTTATGAGCCCTTAAAGATGGATGGAAGCAATTAGCTTCAAAAAGTTTTATCTTTCTTTCTGCTTTTAAACGAATATCTTTTGGCAAAGACAAAAAATCTTTTTCAAATTGAGGCGTGGTATGAGAACGCAAGATTCTCATTTTTTAGACATACTCTTTAGGAACTCATCGAAACTTCTCGTTTTTTTCCTCTTCAGTAATTTTTCACCATCTATCACACTTTTAAATAGAATCAACAATTCATCAAAATGTTCTTTGCTCATAACAACAAATTTTTTACCCATCACTTCTAAAGTACCGATCCTTTCTAAATTTTTATTTTTAGCAATTAAAGGCATTTTCAAAATGGCTTTTCAGCTTCCAAGCTTCAAAGCTTTTCAGTTTTATATATTATACCATATTTCTAAAATTCGTCAATATTTAAATCTTCAAATTTTTTAATTTTTATAATCGAACCCGTGAGCTCGGAACTAGTGAACTAATGAATTAATGAATTGAATTTATCATATGCTAAAGTATTAATAATATCGGACGGCGTTGCCCATCCACGACGTGCTTGGCTCACTCCTAAATCTAAAAAACCTAAATGTAAAACTGAATGAGCATCACTATCAATTACCATCTTTACTCCTTTTTCAACACACTTTCTTATATGTTCATCTTTCAAATCAAGTCTATCAGGATAAGCATCAATTTCTAAAATAGTCTTAGTCTTTTTAGCATAATCAATAATTTCATCAATATCAACTTCATAAGCAGGTCTTTTGTTAATCACTCTGCCAGTTGGATGAAAAATACAATCAACATTAGGGTTAGCCATTGCTTTTTTAATTCTTTCAGTTTGAACATTTCGAGGTAAATTAAAATGACTATGAATAGCAGCGCCAACAAAATCTAATTTTGCCAAAACTTCATCTTTGATATCCAAACTACCATCTTTTAAAATATTAACTTCCGCTCCTTTTAGAATTTTTATCTTGCCTTTATATTTTTGATTTAATTTATCAATCTCAGCCATCTGCTTTAATAATTTTTCCTCATCCAAACCACCAGTCATTGCCAAAGATTTAGTATGATCAGTAATGCAAATATATTCCAAACCTAATTTAATTGCTTCCTCAACCATTTCCTCAATTGAATTTTGGCCATCAGTCCAATTTGTCTGAACTTGCAAATCACCCTTAATTGAACCATATTCAATCAATTTTGGTAATTTCCCCTCCATTGCTAATTCAATCTCACCTCGATTTTCTCTCATCTCAGGTGGTATCCAATCTAAACCAAGTTTTTCATAAATTTCTTCTTCAGTTCTGCCAGCTATCATTTTTTCCTGTTTATCAAAAAGTCCATATTCATTCAATTTCCATCCTTTCTTAATTGCCAATTCCCTCATTTTAATATTATGATCCTTTGAGCCAGTAAAATAAGCCAGCGCAGCACCAAAACTTTCTTCGGGTACAACTCTTAAATCAGCATCAAGCCCAATTTTTAGTCTAACCATAGTTTTAGTTGGTCCTTGAGCATAAATATTACTTACTTCAGGAAACTTGACAAAATAATCCATTAATTTTTCAGGTTTATCAGAAACAGCCAAAATATCAATATCACCAATTGTTTCTTTTTTTCGACGATAAGAACCAGCAGGCACAACTTCTTTGGCCAACCCACTTTCTTTTAAATAACTTACTAATTCTTCAACCACGGGAATAATAAAACCCAAAATTACTCTTCCTCCACCTTGTTTGAAAAATTCAATTCCTTTTAAAATTTTTTCTTCACTTTTTTCTCCAAATCCAGGCAATCTTCTTATTTTATGCTCCCGACAAGCTTTTTCTAAATCTTCAATTGTTTTTATTCCCAAAGCTTTATAAAGTTTATAAACAATCTTTGGCCCAACTCCTTCAATTGAAGTTAAGGTCTCAACATCAACTGGTACTTCTTTTTTTAATTCTTCCAGTTCTTTAATTTTTCCTGTTTTTAAATATTCAATTATTTTTTCTGCAATTGACTCCCCTACTCCGGGTAAATTTTTCAATCCTTCTTTGCCATTTTTTTTAATAAATTCTTCAATATCCTCATCCAAAGCCTCAATCGAATAAGCAGCTTTCTCATAAGCCTGCGGCTTAAACTGAACTCCCTTCATCTGCAAATAAATTCCCATCATCCTTAATAATTTTGCAATTTCAGGATTTTTCATCCTAGCTTTCAGGGAATTAGCTGTCAGCTTTCATATAATTAATTAGCTGTCAGCTTTCAGTGAAATATTTTTGATAAAATTATTATATGAGAAAAACTCCTGACAGGCAAATTCTATCTTATCGTGATTTACTTGTATGGCAAAAAGCTATTGAATTAGTCATTGCAATTTATGAACTAACTAAACATTTTCCTAAAGAAGAAATATATGGATTGGTAAGCCAAATCAAGAGAGCGGCTGTTTCTATTCCAGCCAATATAGCTGAAGGACGATCTCGAAGAACAAGAAGAGACTTTGTCCAATTTTTAAAAATTGCTTATGCCTCGTCTGCTGAATTAGAAACACATTTAGAAATAGCCAAAAGATTGAAAGAAACAAAAAATATCGATTACTCTAAGGTGGATTTACTTTTAAAAGATGTAATGAAAATGCTAAATAAAATGATCTCAAAATTGAAAGCTGAAACCTGAAAGCTGAAAGCTGACTACCTGAAAGCTATCTCGGAACCACAATCACATTTCCCACTTTCTCTGTTCTACATTCCGAACAATATAAATTAAAAACTCCTGGATTGAGAACTTGAAATTCAATTGTTTTTGTTTCTCCTTTTTGTGCTTTAACCTCAAGATTATAACCTTCCAATCTTAACTCATAATCCTTATCAACTGCAGTTAATTTTATATTAATAATATCATTTTGATAAGCACGAAACATTACTGGTGAAATTGTTCCATTTTCTCCTTTAATTTCAAAAATTCTTAATTTACTTTCAGTTTCTGGGCCTGCTTTTACAGCTTCTTTGGGAACAGCAACTTTTTGTTCAACTTTTTCTCCTGGTTCAGGGACTGGAATTTTTTTCAAATCTTCGGCTGTCAATCCTCCGGGTAATTTTTGTTCTTGTTTTTGAACGACTGGTGAAGGCTTGGAAAATAAATACCAAACCAAAAAACCGATAATTAATACTCCCATAGCTACTCCGACCGTGGCCCAAACCCTCTTCCAATTTATCTGATTCATTATGTACTACCCAGATTACTACCAGATGAATTACCCTGATGTCTACCAGATATTATCTGGTTATAATCCGGGTAACTTATCCGGTTAACATCAGGGTAGATAAATATTATCTGGTTAATATCTGGTTAACTAATATCCGGTATTTCAAATTAACCCTGACCAATTTAATTATTCTAAACTTTTTTGTAATTTTTTAAACATCTCTAAAATTTTTGGCAATCTTTTATACAAATCATCAGCAAATTTTTAGTCATAAAGATGAACTGAAAAATTTCTTAAACCTTTTAATTGCTGAATCACAAATAAATTCTGTTTTCTTTTTCTTTAAAACTTTTTCAAACTGATTTAAAGATTTTTCAAATTGTTTTTTTAAAGAATCAATCTTTGTCATTTATTAATAAATTCAATTTTCTGTTTTGCTACTTTATAAAAATCTTTACTCACGCTTTTAAAATCAACAATATCAAGCTTATAAATTCCCACTCACCCTTGAACCAAAAAAGAAAACTTTATATTTTTTTAAATCCAAATATTTACCAATTATTCTTAAAATATTTTTCTTCAATTTCTGCTCTATCTTTTTCATCACCTCAATTATAACCTAAAAAGCCGTGAAGCTGAAACCCGACTACCTGAAAACTGAAAGCTGTCTTTTTAATTCCTCAATCTGTTTTTGCTGTTCTTTGATTGCTTCAAGCAAAACTACCGTCAATCTTGAATAATCAACTGCTTTATATTTTACTCCATCTTGCTCCCATTCACTCACTAATTCAGGAAATTCCTTTTCAATTTCTTGAGCAATTACTCCAATATGTCTGCGATTATCACTTCTTCCCAATTTCTGATACAACTCATTCCAATCAAATTTATAAGCATTAATATTTTCTAATTTAGCTAAAACATTATCTAATTTCTCAAGATTAGTCTTAAATCTTATATCAGAAGAAACAGGAAAACTTGTTCCATGCACATCTCCAGCAACATCTAATTTATACCCTGGTGCTGTCGTCCCGATGCCGACGTTGCCGCATAATATAGGAATCGCCAGTTCCATCTATTCTGCAGAAACTAGATGTTTTACCTACATTTGCTGTATCGAAGAGATCTTGCCCAATTCCCTCCAAGAACCAGTAGTTGGCTATATCCATGCCAGATAAGTTATCCACTTGAACCATGAACGCTAACTGATGTATCCACCTGCCGAGTCCAATCTTTCCTGAAGACCACTGTCTATAAGTCAAAAGTCCACTAGAGCTTCCTTGCACCAGATAACCCTATTGTGCCATATTTGATTTAACTCAGCTACCAACCCAGTAATACTGCTCAGGATTGTAATCTGCTTGAGCGAAGTAAATCGTAGCTTTGAGTTTGTCCAATCAAACCATAGCTGAGAGAGTGAGACTAGCTGCTAAGTTCTAGATCGAGCCTACTACATCCAACTTTGTTCACGGATGCGTCGTCCCGATGCCGACGTTGCCGGAGGCATTAGAGCTATATGATCATTGGCATCGTTCCGACATTCTAAACTAAGCTTGCTTCTCCGCCATCTCTATCTTGCGACCAATAAACCATTCATCCCGATCCACCACTAAATCAGCGCCCAGATTCCATTAGAACGCTTGTAACTCTTGTTGTTCCGCAAGAATCTACATTTAATTACTGTTTTACGCTTCTAGTGCCAGTTTCAATTAGTCCTGAAGCTACGTGCAGTTGCCCCTGGTGCTGTCGTCCCGATGCCGACGTTGCCGTCACTTCCTCTTATAAACATTACATCAGAACCTGCGATTTGAAATCTAATATTATCCCCTCCTTGTTCATTATTTATTACCACATCTTTTCTGTCGCCTCCATAATCTCTTAACCCAAACATTGCTAAATCTGTATTCCAAAATACTGTAAAACCTCTAAATTGATTCGCTGGGATTTGTGAAGATCCACAACAAGTTGGATCATAACGACCAATATAATGAGAAGCAGATTGATCATCAATTTGAAGTTTACTATTTGGGTTTGCCGTCCCGATGCCGACGTTGCCGGTGTTGACTGTAAAATTTCCTGAAGTGATCTGAGTTGTGGTGACAATTTTTAAACCAGAAGTGTCTGTTTGTAATACTCCGCCTCCTAAGGGTGGATTTTGGGATGGATTTATCCAAGCATAAGATGGTTGAAAAATTATAAAGTAAGAAGAAAAAAGAATAGCGACGAAAAAAGAAGTAATAAGTAGGAAGTAAAAATTATGAAGTTTCATCTTTTAATATTCGGACATCTTATGTTCGAAATATTTATTAAATTTATTAACCTCGACTTTTCCTGATTCATTATTATTTAATTTATTATTATTATAAAATTATTATTATTATAAAATATAATTTATAATTTACTAATCTATTAATAGTAAGACATCGTATGTCTTACTTTATGTTCTTGTGAGCTCTTTAACTTGAAAATATTTAACTAAAAAACTTTTAAGTTATAATTAGATATAATAGCCGGGATAGCTCAGGGGTTAGAGCGGGCGTCTCATAAGCGCCAGGTCGTGGGTTCGAATCCCACTCCCGGCAAGTGGAGTGGGATGAGAACCCACTACAAACCAGCGAACAAATAGCACTTAATATTAACGAGAGCGAGAGAACGATGTCTTACCACAAGCGTGGAGTTTACCGTATTCGAATCCCACTCCCGGCAGAAGATGTTTTTTGATATTATTACTCTTTTTCCTGAAGCTTTCTCTTATTTAGAAACATCAATTTTAAAAAAGGCACAAGAAAAAAAGCTTATCAAGATAAGCTTTTTTGATTTAAAAAAATTTTCCCAACCTCATGGACTGGATGATAAGCCCTATGGTGGTGGGCCAGGAATGGTGATTAAATTTGAACCCGTTTATAAAGCTTTAGAAGCAGCTAAAAAAGCAACTAAAACTAAGAAAAGAAAAATTATTTTAACCCATCCAGCTGGGGAAATTTTTAATCAAAACTTAGCTCGGAAATTAGCCCAAGAAAAACAATTGATTATTATTTGCGGTCATTATGAAGGCATTGATGCTCGAATTGAAAAATTTGTTGATTTAAAAATTTCAATTGGCAAATATGTTTTAACTGGAGGTGAATTGCCAGCAATGGTCATTGTTGATGCTGTTTCCCGCCATTTACCTGGAGTATTGCATCATCCATTATCATTAGAAGAAAAAAGATGGGACAAGGGATTGTATTCTTATTCTGTTTATACAAGACCGGAGGAAGTAAGAATCAAGATACATGATTCAAGATTCAAGAAAAAAGAAATGATTTTAAGAGTGCCGAAAGTTTTGCTTTCCGGAAATCATAAATTAATTGATGAGTGGAGGAAAAAACAATCAAAAAGAATTATTTAGCGCGGGCGACCGGATTTGAACCGGCGACCTCTGCCGTGACAGGGCAGCGTTCTAACCTGGCTGAACTACGCCCGCTTAACTAAAATTTTATCAATCAAACCATAATTTTTTGCTTCTTCAGCTGAAAGCCAAAAATCCCTATCTGTATCTTTTTCAATTCTTTCTAAAGGTTGACCAGTATGCTCAGCTAAAATTTTATTAACTTTTTCTTTTAACTTAACAATTTCCTTAGCAGCAATTTCAATTTCAACTGCCTGACCACCAATTGGACCAGCCATTACCTGATGAAGCAAAATCTCTGTATTAGGTAAAGCAAATCTTTTTCCCTTTGTTCCGGCGGCTAACAAAATTGAGGCAGCCGAAGCAACTAAACCAATACCAATTGTTCGAATCTCACATTTAATAAATTGCATTGTATCATAAATCGCTAAAGCAGCCGGCAGTTCACCGCCAGGACTATGAATGTAAAAATGAATATCTTTACCTGGATCTTCATGCTCCAAATATAAAAGCTGAGCAATAATACTATTGGCAACAATGTCATTAATTGGAGTGCCTAAGAAAATAATTCTTTCTTTCAAAAGTCTTGAATAAATATCATAGGCTCTCTCGCCATATTGTGTTTTTTCAATTACTATTGGTACTAAATTTGTCATTGGAGTTTTTTAATTATATCAAATTTTAAAAGCAGAAGCAAGAAAAGTAAAATAATAAAAATTCTAACAAAAAAAGATGCCGGTAAAAATTGCAACAAAAATGAAGCTTCTAAAAGAATGAGGGCAGAAATAAGGGCCGTAAAAACATCTAGGCGCAAAAAGACAAGAGAAAAATAAAAAGTAATCAGAACAAAAAGAAAGATTGTTAAGGGTAAATTAATTTTTTCTAAAAAATTAAAATAAAAAAGAAAAAGCGTTATTAGAATTACAATTAACCAAGGTAAAAATTTGGTTTTTTTAAACGAGCCAAAAATAAGCAGAAATAAAATTAAAGTTGAAATTAACGGCAAAGAAATTTGTTGATTAAAGATAAAAATCAAAGGTAGAAAGACAAAGCTGAAAAATAAACTTTGAGGCAAGGAACCAAGAAAATAAGTTAAAACTAAAAAATAAAGAAATGAAGCTAGATAAATATTTTTAAAAAATAAAAAAGTGATCAAGATCGAAAAAACAAACGCAAACCAATTTTCATATATCAAGATTCTTAACTTCCTGAGCATAAGTTTCAATAAATAATTTTCGTGGTTCGACTTCCTGACCCATCAAAATTGTAAATAATCTATCCGCCTCCTCAGCATCTTCAATTGTCACTTTCTTTAAGACCCTTTTTTCAGGATTTAAGGTTGTCTCCCAAAGTTCTTCAGGATTCATTTCACCTAAACCTTTATATCTTTGAACATCAATATTAATAGATTTATTTTCAGCCTGAGTTTCTAAGGTTTGTAATTGTTTGCGTTTGGTCTGCGAAGTTCTGCGTTTGGTCTGCGTCAAGTCTGCGATTATTTTGTCTTTTTCAGCATCAGAATAAGCATAGTAAATTTCTTTGCCAACTTGAATTTTATATAATGGTGGTTGGGCAATATAAATAAAACCTTGCTCAATTAATGGCCTCATATATCTATAAAATAAAGTTAAAAGCAATGTTCGTATATGATTACCATCAGAATCAGCATCAGTGGCTATAATTATTTTTGAATATCTTAAACCTTCTAAATTAAAATCTTTACCAAAACCTGTGCCCAAAGCAATAATTAAATTTTTTATTTCTTGAGATTTTAAAATTTTTTCCAAATTAGCTTTTTCAACATTCAAAATTTTTCCTCGTAAGGGCAAAACCGCTTGAAAAATTCTATTTCTGCCTTGTTTAGCTGAACCACCAGCAGAATCACCCTCAACCACAAATAACTCTCTTTTTTCTGGATCACGAGAAGAACAATCTGCTAATTTACCAGATAAGGTAAGACCAGCTTGAATTCTTTTTTTAAAAATTGTCTCACGAGCAGCTTTAGCAGCTTTTCTCGCCTGAGTGTTTAAAAGTACACGATTTAAAATTGTTTTTGCTTTATCAGGATTCTTATGTAAATATTCTTCTAAATTTCTACTCACTACATCTTCGACTATGTTTTTTGCTTCAGGATTGCCAAGTTTAGCTTTTGTTTGACCTTCAAATTGAGGCTCAGGAATTTTCAAAGATAAAATCACAATCAAACCACCACGAATATCTTCACTATTAATTGTTAGACCACTTGTTTCTTTAATCAATCCCAACTCGCTACCAACTTTATTAAATATTTTCACCAACGCCGAACGAAAACCCAATTGGTGAGTCCCTCCCTCAGCGTTTAAGATATTATTAGTAAAAAAGTATTCATTGATCTCATTATTTTCTAAATAGGTAAAAGCCACTTCTAATTGAAAATTTTCTCCTTTTTCATTAAAGTAAATATAATCTTGAATTACTGGATTTTTATTTAAAATTAAATGTTCAAAAAATGATTGTAAGCCCTTTTCAAAATAAAAACTATAACGAAAGTTATTTCTTTCATCAATAAAATTAATTCTCAAACCCGGGGTTAAATAGGCTTGATGACGAAGATAATCTAAAATTCTTTTTGTTTCCCATTTAATTTCAGGAAAGATCTGTGGGTCAGGTTCAAAAATTATTGTTGTTCCTGTTTCTTTGCTTGGTTTTCCTTTTTTGAGTTCAGTTATTGCTCTTCCCTGTTTATATTCTTGCGTCCAAACATAGCCATCTCTTTTAACAATTGCTTTTAAATATTTTGATAAAGCATTAACAACACTAACGCCAACACCATGAAGACCGCCAGCTGATTTATAAATTTTCTGATCAAATTTTCCGCCAGCGTGAAGTATGGTTAAGACTGTCTCTAGGGCAGATTTTTTTGTTTTAGGGTGAATCTCAACAGGAATACCTCGACCATCATCGCTGATCCTAATTCGATTTTCGCTTTCAATTACTACCTCGATATTTTTAGCATAACCGGCCAAAGCTTCATCAACACTATTAGCAACAATTTCCCAAATTAAATGATGCAATCCATCAAGACCTGTACCACCAATGTACATTCCTGGTCTTTTTCTGACCGCTTCAATGCCTTCTAAAACTTGAATATGCTCAGCTCGATAATCTGTCATGAAATTTCTTTTTTGAGCTCTTCAATTATTTCTCCACTTTTAAGAGTTTTTTGGGCGACGGCTCGATCAAGAGGAGTTGGTTCTTCAATTTTGATATTAACGCGAGCGTGATTTTTGGTTCCAATCGCTTTAATAATTGTTTTAACAGCCTTAATTGTTTCACCATTACGACCAATAACAAGGCCCATATCTTGAGGATGGAGTTTAATTTTTAAAAGAACGCCCATCTCATCAATAATTCTTTGGACCTTTACTTCTTGAGGATTATTAACTAAGCTTGACAAAATGTTTTCTAAAACAACTTGATAAACAGGCTTTTCCATTTTTTTCATTCTTTTCTAACTCCGACCAAAAATTCTAAAGAAGCTACGAAGCTGGTTAGCTATGAAGCTGTTATAATTATAGCACAATTTCTATTTTATGACAATCTTAATTTTTTGAGGATCTGAGGGTAATTTTTCTTTCCAATTAGGAAAAATTTTAATTGTCACTTTATCAACACCAGGAATCTTAAAATAATCCCTCGTTTCCTCAATTGTTTTTCCTTGAAGTGCTGTTTTAAGAGTCTCAGGAACAAGATCAGGAACCAAAATCGCTTGCCCCTTAACACCTATTGTCATTATTTTTCTCTTAGCATCAAAATCTAAAAGTTCAATTTTATCAATCCTTAACTGACTGATGATTAATTTTTTTTCTTGACGTAAAATTTCTTGATTAATCAAATTTTTAACAAAATCATCAAAGTCTTTTTTGTTTGTCTTCATTGTCTCATAAGTCGCTTTACCAGTTGCCGAAATCTGATCAGTTTTATCTCCAACATTATGTGAAATGTTAGTAATTTCTATGTTAACTAAATCTGGCTCGAAAAGATAAAATGTCTCTGGATTTTTTAAGGCTAAATCACTAGCAACTGCTTTTTTCAATGAATCCTCTAGGGCTAATTTAACATTAGTTATATCCTGAGGCGCAACTGAACCAATTTTAGTAACAGCACCATAATCATAATCTTCTTCGACTTTAGCTTTAATAACATCAATAAATAAACTACCATCCTCTGTTTTTACTCTACTTTCTTCCCAGGCAACAATTTTCAAATCAGCGCCCTTATTAATTTTCAAAGTCTCATCTTTTAAGTTAACTGGTAAAGCTAAAACAGATTTTTGTCCAGGCTGATTATCTTTAGCCGAAGGAATAGTTATTCTTTCTGTTGTTTTAAAGAGATTACCCTCAAAACTAAGCCTAGTTCCAGCAACTAATGGGATTTCTCTTTCTAAATAATTTAGAAAAATAACTTTTAAATAAGGTTTTTCATCAGTAAAAACTCGACCAGTTGTTTTGATTGTTTCTGTTTTAATTAGATCTACTTCAAAATATTTAGCAGGCAAAATCTTATTTTCATAATCCGGCAAAGTCTGGTCTTGTTTTAAGGTTATGACTTCATTTAAATCATAAAGAGTTTTTTGAGTTTCAATCGTTATTTCTGCTTGTGTTTGAAAAAGTCGAAAACCAACAAAACCTAAAATCGATAAGCTAAATAATGTTAAAAAATAGATGAAAAATTTTTTGAGATTAAATATTAATTTAGGCTTCGTTGGTTGAAAAGTTATTTCTCCTTCGGACTCTTTCTTTTTTTTAGGTGGCTTAATATCAAAAATTCTTTCTTCTGTTTCTTCTAAAAAGATTGGAAATTTATTTTGTCTAGCTAAATTTTTTATCTTTTCGTCATCAGTATTAAAATAAATTTTTTTATCTAAACTTTGAATCTCTTTTTTAAAAAGTTCAAAATTAGTAGAATGAGATAAGGCTTTTGTTTTTTCCGGAACAACTAAAATAATCTCTTTATCTTTCACTCTTTTAATCTTTTCAATTATTTCTCCCAATTCATCCTCTTTGTTAAGATATAAATAAAATTTATTCATTATTAACTCGTTAACTCGCTAACTCGCTAATTCTACCCTTTGATATTTCTTGGTGTTTTTTAAATAATTCATCAAAAACTTGCTGAGATTTCTCAGTCCAACCAAGACCATTATCTTTTAATAGTTCTTTACTAATTTCTAATGGCAAACCATAAGACGTATAAAGCAAAAACAATTTTTCAGCTAAAATTTCATCATTTTCATTTCCCTTAATTGTTTTTTCAAATTCTCTCAAGCCAATGTTTAAAGTCCTTTCAAAATTTATAATTTCTTCAAAAATTACTGTTTTTATTTTATCATAATTTTTTAGTTCTGGATAAAAAGGAGAATATTTTTCAATAACTGCTTTAATCATATTTTCAATCTTTTCAATCTTGATATCTAAAAATTTTAAATTCAAAGTTAATCTTCTTAAAATTCTTCTTAAAACATAGCCTCTCTCTAAATTTGAGGGATAAAGACCATCAGCAATCAAAAAAACACTCCCCCGAATATGATCTAAAACTATTCTTTTTCTTCGAATATCATCTTTGTTTGTTAATTGATCCAAAACTTCTTTTAACGGTTGAAAAAAATCAGTTTCAAAAATTGTTGGTACATTTTGCGAAACTTTCATCAATCTTTCAAATCCCATCCCCGTATCAACTCCAGGAAATTCTAATTTTTTTAAATTTCCATTTTTATCTTGATAATATTCATTAAAAACTAAGTTCCAAATTTCGACATTATTCACATAAATTTCAGTTGTCGGACCGCAAGGACCTTCGTCTCCTGTTGGCCCCCAAAAATTATCTTCCCTGCCCTTTTTTAAAATTTTTTCTTCAGAGAAACCAACTTCTTTCCAAATCTTATAGCTTTCTTCATCAAAAGGTACATCTCTCTCTCCACCAAAAACAGTTACATAATCAATTTCCAAATCTAAATTTTTAATAAATTCATAAGCCCAATAGATTGCTGCTCGTTTAAAATAACCATCACTGCCAAAATTTTGAGGATCATCTTTGCCAACAGGACCAAAAGAAAAATTACCTAGCATTTCGAAAAAAGTTAAATGAGTTTCGTCACCAATTTCCTCAATGTCGGTGGTACGAAAACATTTTTGAATTGTTGCTGTTCTTTGAGTACCAAAATCTTTAATCGGATCTTTTTCGCGAGTATAATATTTTTTAAACTGTTGCATTCCAGCAGTAGTTAATAAAACTGAATGATCATCAATTGGAATTAATGACGATGAAGGCAAAATTTTATGTCCTCTTGCTTTAAAATAATCTAAAAATAATTTTCTTATCTCCTCTGATTTCATCATCTAATTTTAATTTTATTATAATTTTTACTTTTATTTTCTCTTGACGAATGGAAAATAGATTATATCCTGAATTGATCTTTTATTTAAAATTATTGTCAAAAGTCTGTCAATGCCTATGCCTAAACCAGCAGTTGGAGGCATACCATATTCTAAAGCAGAAATAAAAGTCTCATCATAGGGGTGAGCTTCAACATCTCCTTTTTTTAATTCCTTAACTGATTCTTCAAATCTTTGTTTTTGATCAACAGGATCATTTAATTCGGCAAAAGCGTTAGCAATTTCAAAACCAGCTAAATAAATTTGAAATCTTAAAGTCAACCTCGGATCGTCTGGGTGTGATTTAGCCAAAGGAGAAATCTCTTTAGGATGATCAATTAAAAATGTTGGCTGAATTAATTTTGGTCGAATTAATTTCTTAAAAATTTCATCAACAATTTTACCTTTAGTAATTATTTTGGGATTAAATTCAATATTTTTCTCCTTGGCTAATTTCAAAAAGTCATCTAAACTATTTCCAAAATAATCTAAACCAGTTTCCTTTTTTAAAAGCTCAATGTATTTATAAGCTTGCCATTTTTTACTCAAATCAATTACTTTATCTTGAAAAATAATTTTCAAACCCTTTTCACCTTTTAAACTTTTATATCTTTTCACTAGCTCTTTAATAATTCTTTCAGTAAACTTCATCAAGCCTTCCCTATCTTGATAAGCCCAATAAAGTTCCATCATTGTAAATTCAGGATTATGTTCTTTATCGATCCCTTCATTTCTGAAATCTTTGCCAATTTCAAAAATTTTCTCAAAACCACCAACTAACATTTTCTTCAAATAAATCTCTGGAGCAATTCTTAAATACAATGGCTCTTTCATTGCCTCTAAATAAGTCACAAACGGACGAGCCAAAGCACCACCATAATGAGTTTGTAAAATTGGAGTTTCAACTTCTAAAAATCCTTCGCTCCATAAAATTTTTCTTAATTCCTCAATCAATTTAAATCTTAAATAAAAAGTTTCTTTTTCTTCAGGATAAAAAATTGTTTTTAAATATGGTTCGCGCACCAAAAGTTCTTCGTCTCTGACTTTGTAGTATTCTTTAGGAAAATTTTTAATTGATTTTGCTGCTAAAAGCCACTTTTCCGCTAACAAACTTTTCTCTTTAGTCCGAGGCAAAAAAGCGTAACCATAAAAGGCAAAAAAATCGCCAATTTTAACTAAATCCAAAAACCCTTGATAATCTTTAACGGCATTTTCTTTTAAAATAATCTGAATTGAACCATAAAAATCCTGAAGTTTTAAGAAAGTTATTTTTCCATGCTCACGGACAGCCATTATTCGACCAATTAGCCAAACCCTTTTTTTATTTTTTAAAAATTTAGAAAAATTATTGATAAAAAAATCAATATTAGTTTTGGCTGGAACTTTTTCAGGATAAAAATTCATTATAATTCTCCGGGTATTTGACCGCGACCTTCTTGAAACTGAAGCTGTTGAGAAATTTGTTGATAAATAGGAACCAAAACAGCAATCGCCACAAAACCAACAATACCGCCGACAAAAATTAAAAGTGCTGGCTGAAGTAAATTCAAAAAGTTTCTAACTGTTGCTCGAAATTCTTCTAGATAATAATTTTCCATTATTCTTAATGTTTCTTCCAAAAATCCAGCTTCTGAAGCAACACTTAAAATACTACTGACAAAAACAGGAATTTTTTCCTGTAACAAAAGGGCATCACCTAATTTTTTCCCTGCCCTTAATTCTTTTTCAACATCATAAAAACTTTCGCGAATATATGGATGAAAACTAGCATCAGCAGCCAATTTTAAAGATTGAGTTAGATTTAAACCAGAACTCAATAAAGATCTTAAAATAAAAAATGATTGACTCAAAGCTAAGGCATAATAAAGATTAGATAGAACCGGAAGTCTTATTAAAAATTTAAATAATATTTTTCGAGTTTTTTTGAGCGAAACCACAAAAATAAAAGTCAAAATAATTAAAATCAATATTGTAGTAACTAAAGAAAGATTATTATTAACAAAGGTACTGGCGCCAATTAAAATGCGGGTAAGCAAAGGAGGTTTTGATGTTAATTGAGTAAGTAAAACACTAATTCGTGGCATAACAAAGGTGATCAAAAGAATAATAACACCAAAAGCTAAACCCAAAACAATGGCTGGATAGATAATATTAGAAATTATTTCATTTTTAATCTCTCTTTGCCTTTCTAAATTTTCGGCCAATTTCTCTAAGTTACCAACTAAATTACCAGAAATCTCACCAGCCCTAATCGTCTCAACTTCAACTTGAGAAAAAAATTGAGGGAAAGCAGCAAAAGTTCGATAAACTGGCTCACCTCTTTGCAAATTGTAATCTAAATAAAAAAGAAAATCTTTGACTCCACCCTTTGCTTCTCTGATTAAAACCTCTAAACCCTTATCTAAGGTAAGCCCTGATTTTAAAATTAAATATAAGCTTCTGAGTAAATATAATTTTTGAGAAAAAGTTATACGAAAAAATAATTTTAATAAAAACTGCCTAAACAGACTTTGTGGCACTAATTTAACTTCAATTGGTGTCAAATTATTTCTCAGCAAAAAAGCAATTGCTTCTTCTTCGGATGGAACAAATAAATTACCAGTATGTAACTTACCTTTATAATCATAAGCTTTATAATGATAAACAGTCATTTTAATCTCTTATTCCCTAATAACTCTTAATGCTTCCTCAATTGTTGTTATACCGACAGAAATTTTATCTAAAGCATCTTCAAACATTGTTCGATAACCAGACTTTCTGGCAATTTGTTTTATTTTTTCTGAATTTAATTCTCTGCTGGCAATCATATATTTTAATTCATCGTTCATCATCATTGCTTCAAATATACCAGTTCGACCTACATAACCAGTATTGCCACAAATTGAACAACCCTTGCCTCGATAAATAAACTGGGGCAATCTTTCTTCGTAAGCTCTAATTTCTTCTTCAGGAATTTTTAAGTATCTTAATTGCTCTAAAATTATTTGCTTTTGAGCTGGAGTTATTTCTTCAGAAACTATGCAATTAAGACAAATTTTTCTGACTAATCTTTGAGCCATTGTCAAAATAACACTATCAGCAACTAAATAAGGAAGTACCCCTAATTCAACCAATCTCGGGACAGCAGTTGGTGCATCATTGGTGTGCAAAGTCGAAAGAACCAAATGACCAGTTAGAGCAGCATTAGCCGCAACTTCAGCAGTTTCATTATCTCTAATTTCGCCAACCATTATAATATCTGGGTCCTGCCTTAAAAATGCTCTTAAAGCAGTGGCAAAATTCAAATCAACTTTTAAATTAACCTGGGTTTGATTAACTCTTGGAATGGCGTATTCAACTGGATCTTCAATCGTAACTATATTAACTCCTGGATTATTTAAGATATTGATAATAGTATATAAAGTTGTTGTTTTACCACTTCCGGTCGGACCAGTAACCAAAATCATCCCGAAAGTTTTTCTGATTGCTGCCATAATTATTTTTTCAATTTCTTCATTTACCCCCAATTCTTCTAAAGATGTTGGCTTGATTGCCCCAGCCAAAACCCTTAAAACAGCCTTCTCGCCATAAATTGTTGGCATAATTGCTACCCTCATATCAAATTCAAAATCACCAACCTTAGCTTTAAATCTTCCATCTAAAGGTCGAAAATGTTCATCTAAAGGCAAATTACTTAAAACCTTAATTCTAGCAATAATCGGATCTAACAAACTTTTAGGCAATTTCATCATCTCTCTTAAAATACCATCAATTCGAAAACGAATTAGAGTTTCTTCTTCCAAGGCTTCAATATGAATATCTGAAGCATTAGTACTAATTGCGTAACCCAAAATATTATCAACTAAACGAACAACATTGGTTTCAGTTGCTAAAGTAGTAACCTGAGGAATTTCTGACTTAAGCAATCTTTCATATTCTTCCTTATAGAGTTTTTGATAATTAACTAGAGCATATTGGATTTCTTGAGGTGTGGCTAGATAAGGCTCTATTTGATGACTAGCGATTTCCTCTAAAATATTAATTGTCTCGATATCAAGAGGATTCACCATAGCAACTTTTAAAATATTATTCTCTAAAGCGAAAGGGATTAGTTTTTTTTCAAAGGCAATCTTCTCAGGAACCAAAGCTAAAACAGATGGCTGAATATTTACTCCTTTAAGTGGAGCTCGTTGGACTTTTAGTTCTTCGGCTAAAACGTTGTAAAAAAATTCTAGGTCAATGATCTTACGATTAATTAGAATTTCAATAGTCGTTAAATTTAATTTCTCGGCATCTTTTTTTGCTTCTTCCCAAACAGTTTCATCAATCAACCCTCTTTTTATTAAAATATTTTTTATTTCCTCTTCTGGTAAAATCATTAAGGTTTATATTGTAAAAACTTATAATTATTAAAAATTAGTGGTGCTAGAATTAATATCAACCAAGCCAGCCAAATCCAATAATCTTTAAAAGAAAACCTCGTCTCTGACACCTGAAACTTGACACCTGATCCCTGACCCCTGAAAGCTGAAATTACTATTATTAAGTTTAACATAAAAAGGCCTAAAAAGAAAAACATTAGATTGTAAGGAAAAAAGAAAAATAAAGAAAGATAAGGAACAAAAATTTTTTCTTCTTCATAAAAAACATCTCTTTTAAAAACAAAACTTATAAATTTCATCAGTAAAAAAATAATCAAAACACCAATTAAACGATAAAAAAAATCTCGCCAAAAATGAAAATAGGCATAATTTAGATAATAATTTATTTCTTGATAAGGGGGCAAAAGATATTTAGATAAAGGGTGATCTTTCCAAACCAAATATTGTTTATAACTTAAAAAGCCTGACCATAAAATAAAGACTAAAATCGTTACTACCATCAATATCCTAATCAATTTTAAGACGTCGTACGTCTTAAATTTTAAAATTGTGGTGATAACTAAAAAGAAAAGAGAAATAAAAAAATAAATGTCATATTGCAAAAATTGGGAAACCTTTTGTAAATAAAACATAATTAAAATTATAACACGGAAGAATTATTCACCGCGGACAGCAGGAGAAAATATAATTACCCGGATATTAACCGGATAATAGCACCCGGATTTAAACCGGATAAGCTACCCTGATCCAAAGCGGATACAAATACCCGGATTATGACCGGATAAGTTACCTGGATTTAAATCAGATATAATCCCCCGGATATTAACCTGATATAACTACCCGGATTTAAACCAGATTTATACAGTAATAATCCGGGTGATCTATCAGGTTGACTATCCGGGTAGATATTTTAATATCCGGTATTCATCCGGGTAAACATTATCCGGTTGGTTATCCGGGTAAAATAATCCGGTATTTATCCGGGTAAAATAATGCTCTCAGCGATTTATTCAACAATAATACTCCCCGAAGTTGAAACCCTAATTAATTTATAAAAACTTGGCGAAAAGCCAATCTTAATTGTGGTTGAGATTGTTTCACCTGTTAATTTTTGAAAAATTATTGTCCTATCACTAAAATCAAAAAAACTCACTTGTTGAGGCAGTTCATATCTTTCTTTTAAATTACTCGTTGTTCCTCTAAATAAATAAAAATAATCTTGAGTTGAAGTATTAATCAACCAAACTCCCCAATTAGCATTTTCTTCACCAATAATTGCTTTCTGTCTGGCTAAATTTAAAACATTAACAACTAAACTGGCTGATTCATCAATTATTAAGGTGCTTCGAGAAAATTTTGAATGAATATAAGAAGAAAAACCAATAATAAAACCAATAATAATAAAAACAATTAAAACTTCGGTTAAAGTAAAAGCTTTCATTTTAACCTAAAAAACAAAATTATAATAAATAACAAAAAAATAATAATAAAAATTTTTCACAAAAATAATTATAATATACAAAACCAATAATCCGAAAATTTGTTTAAAAATCACAATAAAATATTAAAATTTATCTTATAAAAAAGAATTAATTAAATTGCTGTTTTAAAATTTTTTGAAACTTATAAACAATAAAGAAAGATCGCGATTTTTTATAAATATAAATTTTTTATGATTTTAATAATTTATTTAAATATTAATTTTCACTTCCCCCCTCCATAAAAATATCCGTAATTTGACCAAGGTTACAAACTAAACATGTTCTAATATTAAAACCACCACCGGGACCATTAGGATTAGTATCAATATGAAGATCAACACTACACAGATCACCATACCAATTACATCCTACGGCAGACTTCCCCCCTCCATATAAAAACTAGTAACAACACCATTAAGACACTCTATACACACTCTAGCGTTGCCGTTACTAAAATAAATATAATTACTACAACTAACACCCTGCCAACTACATCCTACGGGCCATGAACTTCGGCAAGAAGATCCAATACATATAGATCCACCTGAAATAGAATTTGAAACACTAAGGGACCCATTTATATTAACACTACCAGCTGATTGAGAAATAATAGATGATCCCAAACTTGTACTTCCTGTCCAAACAGCAATTGCACTAGAGCTTCCACTTCCAGTTAATCCTCCTGATCCTGATGGCCATGAAGTTCGACAATCAGACCCAATACATAATGTATTACCACTAACACTGTTACCTGAAACAGAACCTGAAACACTAACGCTGTTACCTGAAATAGAACCTGAAACACTAAGTGATCCACCTATATTAACACTACCAGCTGATTGAGAAATAATAGATGATCCCAAACTTGTACTTCCTGTCCAAACAGCAATTGCAGTAGAGCTTCCACTTCCAGTTAATCCTCCTGATCCTGATGGCCATGAAGTTCGACAATCAGACCCAATACATAACATACTGCCACTAACAGCGCCCGATGCACTAACAGATCCTGAAGTATAAATACCACTACCTGAAACACTAAGTGATCCACCTATATTAACACTACCAGCTGATTGAGAAATAATAGATGATCCCAAACTTGTACTTCCTGTCCAAACAGCAATTGCGTTAGAGCTTCCACCCCCAGTTAATCCTTGTGGCCATGAAGTTCGACAATCAGACCCAATACATAATGTATTACCACTAACACTGTTACCTGAAACAGAACCTGAAACACTAACGCTGTTACCTGAAATAGAACCTGAAACACTAAGTGATCCACCTATATTAACACTACCAGCTGATTGAGAAATAATAGATGATCCCAAACTTGTACTTCCTGTCCAAACAGCAATTGCGTTAGAGCTTCCACTTCCAGTTAATCCTTGTGGCCATGAAGTTCGACAATCATACCCAATACATAATCCTAACCCTCCTATTACATAAGAGGAAGCATAAATATCTCCCCCTTGAACATGTAATTTATAAGAAGGCGCCGTCGTCCCGATGCCGACGTTGCCATTAGTATCCCATTTTATTGGAAGATTGGCATAAGCTGGTGACCAATTGTTAAATAAATGCAATTCATAAATACTAAATGCATTTGTGCTTGTACCTGAAAGTTTGGTAAAGGTTATCCTAGCATATCTATAGTTGCCCCCTGAAAATGGTATTACTGTTGGGGCGTCTGGAGCGCCTCCCATAAAACCGCTTCCACTTGTTAAAACACCACTCCATGTGCTTAGATCGTTACTACCTTCAACTTCAACCTTATAAGTACTTCCCGGGCAACAATCACTAGCCCTAACTACAAGAAAGTTTGCCCTTAACCCAACGCTATTACCAGTATCTATTATAAACCTGAACTTATCTTTATTTGCTGCCGGTATGATTGTAGATCCAGCTCCCCATGCAGTCATTCCTTGAGGATTTGTAGGAGTAAATGCTACCCACGATGTGCCATCCCAATATTCAAAGTTAGTTGGGGTCTTGAAAGCAAAAATATCTCTATACCAAGGTACTATGCCAGCTACATCACCTGCATCCAAACCCAGATCAGCTACACCACTAATGCTTATATTTCCAGCAACATCCAACTTCGCCCCGGGCGCCGTCGTCCCGATGCCGACGTTGCCGTCTTCTGTTATTATCATTCTAGTATTCCAACTTCCACCATAATCATTTTGAATAGATAAATCATAATATCCAGTTGCAAATGCCCATCTTGCTTGAGCAATATCATTAATTATTAAATGTCTTCCACCAATAGCTGGTCCTACCACGATGCCAACTACATCCACATCAGATACAACTTTCATTAATTCTGTACTTCCATTATAGACGTGTAGCTTTCCAGTCGGATTCGTCGTCCCGATGCCGACGTTGCCAGGAAAACTATAATTCCCTCCACCTGTATTTGCTCCAAATTGTCCTGAAGAAATATTAGCTGCATTGATTGTACCTAAAAAAGTATTAGCAGTGATATTACCAGCAACATGCAAAGATGTCTGAGGTGATATTGTTCCAATTCCTAATCTTTTATTAATATTGTCCCAAAAAAGAGCATTGTCACCTGAAATATTTGATGTTCCTGTCCAAAAAGCTACTTGACCAGCTGAACCAGAACCAGCAATTCCTCCACCAGGCCAAACATTACGACAATCACTACCAATACAAAGTCTTGTTCCTGAAATATCTCCATTAACTTGAAAAGTATAGACAGGATTGGTTGTTCCTAAACCAACATTATTGCCAGAAACATAAAAAGGAGAGCTTGATAAGGTATATTGTTGTGTTGAAGCCATAGGAATTCTGCCTGATTCCCATGTTCCTGGCCAAACAAGATAACCATTAAGAGGAAGACAAACTTGAGCAGAAGTAGATTTAAAGAAAGAGAGAAAGAAAAAACTGAGCAATAAACCTCCTAAAACTAAAGTAAATAAAAGTATTTTTTTGTTCATCTTTAATTTAGATTATATCCTAACTATTTTATTTTGTCAACCCAACTTTTCCTCAACCCCAATTTAAGACGTCGTACGTCTTAGATTTTTTAAGCAGCCTTTTCATAAGCTTGAGGTTTAAACTAAACTCCTTTCATCTCCAAATAAATTGCCATCATCCTTAAAAGTTTTGCCACTTCAGGATTTTTCATCTCAGCTGTCAGCTTTCAGGTGGTCAGCTGTCAGGTTAATTATATTGTAAAATTATTATATGAAAAAAGCTCTGGTAATAAAAAAATTCTATCTTATAAAGATCTGCTTGTCTGGCAAAAAGCCATTGAATTAGTTATGGAAATTTATGAATTAACCAAATATTTCCCCAAAGAAGAAACATATGGATTGGTAAGTCAAATTAAAAGAGCAGCTGTTTCTATCCCGGCCAATATAGCTGAAGGAAGATCGCGAAGAACAAGAAAAGATTTTATTCAATTTTTAAGAATTGCTTATGCTTCGGGAGCTGAATTAGAAACACATTTAGAAATAGCAAAAAGATTAAAATAAACAAAAGATCTTGATTACTCTAAAGTAGATTTACTTTTAGAAGATATAATGAAAATTCTCAATAAAATGATCTCCGCTCTTAAAGCTAACCCCTAATCCCTGAAACCTAATCCCTAATCCCTGAAACCTGTTGTTTCAATTCTTCAATTTCTTTTTGCTGCTTTTCCATTATCTCTTGTTGTTCTTTTATTGCTTCAAGCAATAACCATTGAATATCTCCATATTTTACTTGTTTATATCCTTTCTCATCAACTGTTACTAATTCAGGAGCAACATTTTCAACATCTTGAGCAATTAATCCATGGTAAATCCTTCCAGGTTCGTTTTTGAACTCAAAAATTTTTGGTTGAAGAGATAAAATCTTATTTAATGCATTTTCAAAATTCAAATCTTGAATATTTGTCTTTAAAACAACATCTGAAATACAGCTACCTAGCGTGCCACCATTATAAACAAGACATCCTGTTGTTCTTATGTTTCCAAAAACATCTAATTTATATTCAGGTTCTGTTGTCCCAATACCAATATTGCCAGTTTGATTTTGAATGTAAAAGACTGTTTTTGGCTGTTGTTGTTGTACTCTTTCTTCTGCTCCTATATTCGTTGTTGGTGTTGGGAAGACATATTTTCTAAATGGATTCATAGCATCTCCTCCTAGATAGTCACTTGCCTGGGTATAACAATCAACATTACCATTTGACTTTAGGATACAAGTATGAGCCCCTCCAGCAGAAACTCCTATAGCATCTCCTCCTAGATAGTCTTCTGATTGACCATAACCATTGTTACCATAACAATCAACATTACCATTTGACTTTAGAACGCAAGTATGCGACGATCCAGCAGAAACTCCTATAGCATCTCCTCCTAGATAGTCTTCTGATTGACCATCAGAATTATCACCATAACAATCAACATTACCATTTGACTTTAGAACGCAAGTATGATGCATTCCAACAGAAACTCCTATAGCATCTCCTCCTAGATAGTCATTTGATTTACCAAACAGATTATCACCATAACAATCAACATTACCATTTGACTTTAGGATACAAGTATGATAAAGTCCAGCAGAAACTCCTATAGCATCTCCTCCTAAGTAGTCATTTGATTGACCATAATAATTAGTACCATAACAATCAACATTACCATTTGACTTTAGGATACAAGTATGATAAAGTCCAGCAGAAACTCCTATAGCATCTCCTCCTAGATAGTCTTCTGATTGACCATAATCATTGTTACCATAACAATCAACATTACCATTTGACTTTAGAACGCAAGTATGCAACGATCCAGCAGAAACTCCTATAGCATCTCCTCCTAGATAGTCTTCTGATTGACCATACTGATTATCACCAAAACAATCAACAGTACCATTTGACTTTAGGATACAAGTACGAGCCACTCCAGCAGAAACTCCTAATCTATGTTGCATTTCTCTGGAATGATAACCATTAATTCCTAATGAGGCTTTATAATTGAAAACTCCGCCATAAATATTCAAGTGTTTTACATTGTACCAGATCTTACTTTGGCTAGCTGCTTCTGGATTTCCATAATAAACATAAATTGTTTTTGTTCCAACAGGAATTAAAGGAACTCTTACCCAAATTTTTGTTGAAGCAGAATTGCAACCAGATTCAATCCAATAACCAATAAAAGTACTTCCATCAGAATCAGTAAATCTTATATCGCCACAATCACTTCTCATTTTACCAGCTGAAATTAAAGAGGCAGTATTCATTGTCACCAGAAGTTGATAATCCGTTAAATTTGAACCAGAATTCGAAATTGTTATTGGCTTTCTGTAAAGCAAAAGATTAGTTAAAAAATCTACTTGAAAAGGAACTATTGTTGTATCATTTGTATTTACATGAAGCTTAGCTGTTGGCGTAGTCATCCCAATACCAACATTACCCATAAAGTAATAATTTCCTCCTCCTGTATTTGCTCCAAATTGTCCTGAAGAAATATTAGCTGCATTGATTGTACCTAAAAAAGTATTAGCAGTGATATTACCAGCAACATGCAAAGATGTCTGAGGTGATATTGTTCCAATTCCTAATCTTTTATTAATATTGTCCCAAAAAAGAGCATTGTCACCTGAAATATTTGATGTTCCTGTCCAAAAAGCTACTTGACCAGCTGAACCAGAACCAGCAATTCCTCCACCAGGCCAAACATTACGACAATCACTACCAATACAAAGTCTTGTTCCTGAAATATCTCCATTAACTTGAAAAGTATAGACAGGATTGGTTGTTCCTAAACCAACATTATTGCCAGAAACATAAAAAGGAGAGCTTGATAAGGTATATTGTTGTGTTGAAGCCATAGGAATTCTGCCTGATTCCCATGTTCCTGGCCAAACAAGATAACCATTAAGAGGAAGACAAACTTGAGCAGAAGTAGATTTAAAGAAAGAGAGAAAGAAAAAACTGAGCAATAAACCTCCTAAAACTAAAGTAAATAAAAGTATTTTTTTGTTCATCTTTAATTTAGATTATATCCTAACTATTTTATTTTGTCAATTATATTTTTATTATATCCTAACTATTTTATTTTGTCAATTATATTTTTCCACATTTACAATTTAAGACGTCGTACGTCTTAGATTTTTTAGATATCAATAATAAAATCAAAAATATAGCGGTTATTTGTTTTTTTTAGTTGAGTTTGGTGATAAGTGATGGCTTTAATGTCTTTAGAAAGTTCTGAGAATTTATAACCCCTAATTTTGCCCTGCTTAAATTTTATAAAGATTGCTTTATCAATATGGATTCGGGCTAAAACTTGAGAAAGAAAATCAATCAAATCTTCAGCTGTTTCGGCCTTTAGTTTAATTTTTCTTTCAATTTTTTGTTTTGTTAATTTTGGTTTTAAATAAGAACTCAAAGCTAATAAAGAATTATTAATAATTTCTTCGATGTTTTTCCCATAAACTCTGATTTTAATATCAGCTGTATGAGGCAAAAATTGAAATTTTTTCATTAATTTTCTGCCACGGATTTACACTGATATTCTTTATCCACGGATTTGCACGGATAATTTTCGGCCACGGATTTACGCGGATTTATTATTAATCAGTGTAATCAGTGGAATATATATTATCCGTGTAATCAGTGGATTAATTTTCAAAAAGATAACATTTACACCACTAAAATAGAAAAGAACACGATATAATCTTGTAATCCTGAAAGAATAAACACCGTGGTACTCTTTAAGTTTTTTAACATGTAATCGAGGATCAAGCCAATTTGTTTCAAAAATCTGTTTTTGTTTCTGATAAAGTCTTTTGATTGATTTAGGCAACTTATCTAAATCTTTTTTAAAATCATCGGTTTCTATAATCAACATTTTAATTTCGAGGATATAATTTTATTGCTTTATTAAAAGCCTCAATAATTTGTTTTCGATTTTTATATTCTTTTAAACTTTCTTCGGGAATATTAAAAATCAACATTCTTAAATTTCTATTCAAATCTCTCAATTCTCTGACCAAAAGTTCTAATTGTTTATTTTGCTTTGTTGTTCGGGGCATAATTTTATTTTAACATAATTTTTTCAAAGCCAGTATATTTTATCAAAACTTCAGGAATTTCAATGTAGTTTTTTCTTTGATAATTTTCGAAAATAGCAATTAAAATTCTGCCAATAGCAATAGCAGTTGCATTTAACATATGAAGATATTCAATTTTTCCATTTTGGCGACGAAAACGAGCATTTATCCCTCGACTTTGAAAATCAGTCGTATTCGAGCAAGAATGGGTTTCGCGGTATTTATTTTGACCAGGAAACCAAGTCTCAATATCATATTGTTTATAATCAGTAAAACCAAGATCACCTGAACAAATCAAAACAACTCGATAAGGTAATTTTAGTTCTTGCATTATTTTTTCTTGAAGCGAAAGTAAAAATTGATGCTCTTCTTCTGATTTTTCAGGTAAAGTAAAACTAAACATTTCAACTTTGTCAAATTGATGGGTTCTTAAGATTCCCCGAACATCTTTGCCGTAGCTCCCTGCTTCCCGACGAAAACATGTTGAAAAACCCAAAAACCTTTTGGGTAAATCTTTTTCATTCAAAATTTCTTCAGCAAAATAAGGACCAACCGTATGTTCGGCACTACCAACTAAATATAAATCATCTTGAGGCAAATAATATCTTTCTTCTTTTTGAACTTTATTTAACCTTCCCATGCCTCGATAATATTTTTCTTTAATAAAAACAGGAGGAATGATTGGAATAAAACCTTGTTTGAGTGAAATATCATAAACAAAATTTATTAAGGCAAATTCTAATAAAACTGCTTCGTTCTTTAAATAATAAAATCTCGAACCAGTAACTTTGCCTGCTCTTTCAATATCAATCAAATCATAAATTTTACCAAGTTCAACATGATCTTTGGGCTGAAAATTGAATTGAGAAATTTCACCCCAAGTTTTAATTACAACATTTTCTGTTTCATCTTCACCAACTGGAACTTCTGGGGCTTTAAGATTTGGCACTAATTCTAATCTTTCTTCTAATTCATTTTCAAGTTTTTTGATCTCAGCTTCAATTGTTTTTAATTTTTCTTTTTTATTTTTTATTTCTTCAATTATCTTTTCATCGGGTTTCGTTTTTGAATACTTATTAATGAATGAACGGATATCATCTTTATCTTTAATCAAAGAATTGATTTGTGTTTTAATTTCAATAATTTCATCAACTAATGACGGATCAAAATTTCTTTCTTTCATATTCTGTTTATACATCTCAGGATTTCTTAGCAAATCCTTTAAATCTATCATTTTAAATTAAGACGTCGTACGTCTTTAAGACGTCGTACGTCTTAAATTATTATAATATGGTTATAATTAAAAAATGAGGAGGAGAAAAAAAGAGTTTCCTTATAAGATTATTTTATCATTGCTTTTTGTTTTTATAATATTTTATTTTGTTTTATTTTTTGAATTTAAAGAAATTGTAATCGAGCCTGAAAGCTTTGAAAATTATTTAAGACCTTATTGGCAAAATCATTCTCCTTATGAAATTATCTCCAGCTTAAAAAAAATTATGATTGATTTTCCTGAAATCAAAAAAATAGAAATTAGAAGTAATATTTTCGAACAAAAATTATTTTTAAACATTAAAAGTTCTCAAATTATTGCTCAAATTTGTGATAAAGATAAATGTTTTTATTTAGATAATTATGCTGAAATAATTATACCTGGAGAGCTGAGAAATATAAGACGTGCGACGTCCAAAATATTAATAACTAATAATCAATATCAGAACGTCGCACGTCATTATTTATTAATCTATTCTCATTTACCAATTGAAAATAATACTCTTTTAAATCCAGAGATTAAAAATTTACTTTCTCTTTTATTTGAATATGCCAACTGGAAACCCTTAATTTTAACAGAAATTAAAATTTACTCAAATTTTGATATCGGTGTTATTGATAGTCAGAATCGAGAATTTCTTTTTGATCCAGCCAAAGATATTGAAGAACAAATTAAAAAACTCCATATCTTTCTAACTAAAAATTTTCCAGGCACAAGAATAGATCTAAGAATCAGCAAGAAAATATATTTTAAATAGCTATCAGCTTTCAGGATATTTCAGCTTTTAGCTTAAATATTTCTTGGAGGTAAACACTCTCGGTGATAGACTGGCCTATCAGGAGAAGGAATAAAAGGAAGTTCTTCAATTTCTCCTCCACATTTAGCGCAGATCCATTTTTCTCCTGCTTGGGGCCTGAACATTTTTCTTGGCCCTCTTCTTGGGCCTCTCATCGGCTTTTGCATGGGCTCTGATCCTAAGGCTAACTACGACTAACCCAGGGTAACCTTAGGACCGAAAAGCCCATCGGTTACTCCATTTAAAAATTATATCACAAGTTTTTCTCTTAACCAAATTAGCATTTTTTCGTAAAGATCTGGATAGGTATTAAAAAGATTAGTACCGTGCCCTCCTTGAGGCAATTCTAAATAATTTAAATCAGGATACCAAGATTTTAAAGTTCTACCAGCAACATAAGCAGGCTCGTCATCTAAAGCTGAAATAACAAAAACTTTACTTCCAATGCCCTCTTTTTTAAAATTTTCCAAGACAACTCCTCGATAATTGAGTCCTGGCGAAAGAAGCACAGCTGCTGAAATTTCTGTGTTTTCACTTAAAAATTGAAAACTTAAATTGGCACCAATACTGGCTCCAATTAAAAATTGTTTGTCTTTAGTATAACCTTCTTTTTCTAAAAATAAACTTGCTGCTTCAATATCTTTAATTGATTCTTTTTCTTCAGCTTCAGAAAATTTATTATAGTCTAATTTACCCTTGATTGATTCAATACTTTCACCATGTCCTCTTAAATCAATTGCTAAAAGAGCATAACCATGTTTTTGTAAAAATTGAGCTAAATCGTCAAAGCTTTCTTTTGTTTTTGGTCTCATATGAATTAGAATGCCAGCAAATTTGGCCTCCTTGTTTGGATAATAATTAGCAACAATCGTTACTCCATCTTTAGTAATAAAATTTACTTTTTGAACTTCAGACATTTTTGTTTTTGATTTTTGAAAATAAAAAACTCCAACCAATAAGATTATAAAAAAAACAACAAAAACTATAATAAATAATTTTTTCATAATAAACTCGTTAACTCGTGAACTCGTTAATTTATGAATTATGAATTGATTAAAGAAGGTGCCCGGGGTAGGACTCGAAAACGGTAAACTCAATAAATATTTTCCCCTGAAATTTGTGTTTACGCTTTCGTCTCCGTTAAAGTGCTTTTTGATTGTTAAGTTGTATGCGGGTTCTCGCCCACCCCGGGATATGTGCCCGGGGTGGGACTCGAACCCACACGGCTCAGGGAGCCAACGGATTTTAAGTCCGTTGCGTCTGCCAATTCCGCCACCCGGGCAAAATAATGAACACAGGTTATGAACGGAGCAATTTATTGTCCTAACTGCCACTCGATCGAAAAACTCGCTAAACTCATTAATTCGTTACTTTATCCTTAGCATACTCCTTTACTTTCTTAATAATATCATCAATTGAAACTTTGGCTTTAACAAAATATTCAGCCGCTCCCAAAGATAAACCTTTTTTAACATCCTCCTCTTGACCAAGATTAGAAATAATTAATACCGGTAACTGTTTCAATTCTGGATCTTTCTTAATATTCTCTAAAATTACAAATCCTCCTTTCTTAGGTAAAATAATATCCAATAAAATAAGATCAGGTTTTTCAGTTATAACCTTTTCTAAAGCTTCATCTCCATCAATCGCTGTAATAACTTCAAATCCTTCATAAGATAATTTTTTCTCCAAAACTCTACTTAAAAATTTATCATCATCAACTAAAAGTATTTTCATTAAGATTTTTAATTACCCTATTAAGATTTTTAATTGCCTGGGCTTAAAGTTTAACAGACTTGGGGCAAGATCAGCTTAATTTAAATTTTAAAGATTCTCAAAGGAATTGGTCCATCGCCACCTTCCGGTAGCGATACCTTGTTACGACTTAGCCCTGATCACTGCCCTTACCCTAATTCTGCTAAAGCAGAACTTTAGGTAAAGGCAGCTCTCCTGACCTGACGGGCAGTGAGTGCAAAGCCCGAGAACGTATTCACCGCGGTAATGCTGACCCGCGATTACTAGCAATTCCAACTTCATGAAGGCGAGTTTCAGCCTTCAATCCGAACTGAGGCAAGTTTTAGGGATTTGCTCCGGCTCGCGCCATTGCTTCCCTTTGTCCTTGCCATTGTTCCATGTTTGCCGCCCCAGGCATAAGGGCCATGCAGACCTGACGTCATCCCCACCTTCCTCTGGGTTGTACCCAGCAGTTTCCTGTGACACATATAACACAGGATAGGGGTTGCGCTCGTTGTGCCACTTAAGGTTACGATTCACACCACGAGCTGACGACGGCCATGCAGCACCTGTGCTTGCCCGGCTACGAAGTAGCTTTCTTCCTTCTTTCGAAGGAAGCATTAAGACAAGCATGTCAAGCCTGGGTAAGATGTTTCGTTCACTCTCGAATTGAGCAACATGGACCACTGCTTGTTCGGGCTTCCGCCTATTCCTTTGAGTTTCGGCCTTGCGACCGTACTCCCCAGGCGGGATGCTTGACGCGTTAGCTTTACCTCGGAGAGGGTCGAAACTCCCCAAAGTTAGCATCCATCGTTTACAGCTAGGACTACCCGGGTATCTAATCCGGTTTGCGCCCCTAGCTTTCGCGAGATCAGTGTCAGAACCGACCTAGCCAGCTGCCTTCGCCTTCGGCGTTCCGGTCGATATCTTCGGATTTCACCCCTACACCGACCGTTCCGCTGGCTCCTGCCGGTCTCTAGTGAAATAGTATTCTTCCCTTCCTCTTGGTTGGGCCAAGAGGCTTTAAGGAAGAACTTTTTTCACCACCTTCTCGCCCTTTACGCCCAGTGAATCCGGGTAACGCTTGGGACCTTCGTCTTACCGCGACTGCTGGCACGAAGTTGGTCGTCCCTTATTCGTGGGATACTGTCAACTCTAGCAAAAGCTAGAGCTTCCTCTCCCACAAAAGCCGTTTACACCCCGAAGGGCTTCTTCCGGCACGCGGTGTCGCTCCGTCAGCCTTTCGGCCATTGCGGAAGATTCTCGGCTGCTGCCTCCCGTAGGAGTAGGGCCCGTGTCTCAGTGCCCTTGGCGGAGAACACCCTCTCAGGCCTCCTACCGGTCTTAGCCTTGGTGAGCCATTACCTCGCCAACTAGCTGATCGGGCGCGCCCCTCTCCTCCAGCGCCTTTCGGCTTTACTCTTTATTTCTTTTGAAATAAAGAGACTATTGGGAATTAGCCAGTCTTTCGACTGGTTATGCCCAACTGGAGGGTGAGTTAGACACGTGTTACTGCCCCGTTCGCCACTCCCCGAAGCAAAGCAAAGCTTTGCTTCGGAGCGTACGACTTGCATGCCTTATCCACACCGCGAGCGTTCACCCTGAGCCAGGATCAAACTCTCGAGAAAATCTTGCCCCGAATCTAGGATTTGCCCAGGCAATTAAAAATCCTTAAGAATGCTTGTCTTCTCAACAATAAAAAAATTTTCTTTCTATGAATATTTTACACAAATTTATTTTATTTGTCAACCCCCAAGCTAGAATAAATTACCTCTGAGGTGTAGCTGTTGACGGTTGTTGAAATGGTTGTTGTGATTGTAATTGTGGTTGTTGTGGTTGTTGTGGTTGTTGTTGCTGCTGGGGTAGAATCTGGCTTCCTTCAATCAAGTTAATCAATGGACTATTTTCGCTTATCGGAGCAATGAATAAGATTGAATTTCGATTTAGATAAATTTGTCCCTTAGGCATCCAAGCAGCATCCTTAAATCTTTGAATTGATGCCTGACCATCTTGATCAACCTGAATAAAAAGTGCATTATCAATTTTTAATCGTGGAAAGGTTGAAAGTTTACCGAAATAGATAGAACCGTTATTTAAAAAAACAGCATAGTAATTTTTCATTCCTTTGGTTAAACTAATAATTGCAAAACCTAAAACAACTCCAACTAAAACAGCAACTAAAAATAAAATTAAATTTTTCATTGATGGACTAATTTTAACCATTGATTTCATTTTCCTTAATTTCGACCTTTAGTTTTAATTCTTTAAGTTGATTGCTGCTGACCTTACTTGGCGCACCCATCATATAATCTCTGCCTTCACCAGTTTTGGGAAAAGCAATTACTTCACGAATATTTGGTTCATTTTCTAAAATCATTAAAATTCTATCAACACCAGGAGCAATACCACCATGAGGAGGTACGCCATAAGAAAAAGCCTCTAGTAAATGAAAAAATTTTTCTTCTATTTCCTCTCTATTATAACCTAAAACTTCAAAAATTTTAATTAAAATATCTGAATCAGTTGTTCTAAGACTACCACCACCAACTTCATAACCATTTAAGACTAAATCATATTGCTCACTGAGCAAAATCTCAGGTGACTTAGATAGAACATTCAAAATCTCATTTTTATCTCTACTACCATCAGCTAATTTTGGTTGAGTAAAAGGATGATGCATTGGGTCCCATTTATTTTCTTTTTCATTCCACTCAAACATTGGAAAATCAACAATAAAAACAAAAGCAAGCTCATTAGGGTCATTAGGGTTTTTTCTTAGATCGGGTTTATCACTACCATATAGATTTAAAGCCTCTTCATAAGAAATTCGAGGGAAAGGAACGTAAGTTATTTTCTTTTCAGGATAAAGCTCCCTAACTAATTCAATAAACATCTCTTCGACTAAATTCAAGACATCATCCCTTTCAACATAACTCATTTCTAAATCAATTTGAGTAAACTCCGGTTGTCTATCACCACGAGGATCTTCATCGCGAAAACAACGAGCAATTTGAAAATATCTTTCAACTCCAGCAACCATTAAAAGTTGTTTATATTGTTGAGGCGATTGAGGTAAAGCATAGAACTTTCCTGGATAAATTCTACTTGGTACTAAATAATCTCTTGCTCCTTCTGGTGTTGATTTGGTTAAAATTGGCGTTTCAATTTCAATAAAACCTTTGGCATCTAGAAAATTTCTGATAAAAAGTAAAAATTCATGTCGGCGTCTTAAATTTTTAAAAAGTCTCGGTCTCCTTAAATCTAAATACCTATATTTCATTCTTAAAGCTTCATCAATTTCATAACCATCAGTTTCAACTTCGAACGGCAAAGTTTTGGCTGAAGATAAAATAGAAAGCTCCTCAATACTAACCTCAATTTTGCCTGTTTCAATTTTAGGATTAACCAGATGGGCTGGCCGAGGCTGAACTTGGCCAATAATTTTAACAACTGAATAAGGTTTAATTTCTTTAGCCAAGGGGAAAAATTTATTCTCTTGAGAAATCATACATTGTAAAATCCCGCTTCGATCTTTCAAATCAAAAAAAATAAGCTTGCCATGATCTCTAATTTCAGCAATAAAACCATAAAGCTCAACCTTTTGACCAACTAAATTTTTCGTCTCTAAATTAAAAATTTTTTTCATAAAATAATTATAACATGGATTTTCTTTTAACTACTGAAGAAATTATTTTAAAAGGAAAAAATAGAAAATTTTTTGAAAGAATTTTGGTTGAAAATATAAGGAAAAAATTAGGCTCTGATTTAGTTTTTATCAAAAATTTAGGAGGAAGGTACTGGGTAAAAATTGCCTCAAACCACATGGAGTTTGGAGTAAAATTAACAAAAATTTTCGGGATTAAAAGTTTTTATCCAGTTAAAGTTTTTGATAGTTTAGAAGAATTATTAAATAACTTATTTGTTTCCGTTAATTCCGCTCCTTCCGCGTCAGCTTCCGATATTTCCGTTGATGGTAAGACTTTCAAGATTGAGGTTCAAAGGGGAGATAAAGATTATCCTTTAACTTCAATTGAGATTGCTAAAAAAGTTAATGAATTTATTAAAAATAAATTTAATCTTCAAGTTGATTTTAAAAATCCTGAATTAACTATTTATATCTATTACAAAGATAAAAAATTTTTTCTTGCTTATGAAAGGGTGGAATGTTTTGGAGGATTACCAGTTGGTTCAAGTGGCAAAGGATTAGTTCTTTTATCTGCTGGTTTTGATTCACCAGTAGCAAGTTTTTTAGCAATGAAACGAGGATTAAAAGTTTATTTTTTACATTTTCACAGCTATCCCCAAACATCAAAAGAAAGTTTAGAAAAGGTTAAAAAATTAGTTGCAATTTTAAATGAATATAATTTAGGCTCAAAACTTTATTTAATGAATATTTTAGAATTACAAAAATTTTATTACAACAACATTCCTCATAAATTTTTAGTTATTTTTTATCGTCGAAGTATGTTTCGACTGGCTGAAAAATTGGTTCAAGAATTAAATTTAGATTGTTTAATTACTGGCGAGAGCCTGGTTCAGGTTGCTTCACAAACAATTGAAAACTTAAAAGTTATTAGTTATGGAGTTAATAATTTTGTTTTTCGACCTCTTCTGGGTTTTAATAAGTCAGAAATAATTGACTTAGCTAGAAAAATTGGTACCCATAGTATTTCTCTTTTAAAGGGAGATGACTGTTGTTCTTTGTTTGTTCCTAAAAAAGTCGAAACCAGAGCAAAATTAAAGGAAATTTTAGAGATTGAAGCTAAATTTAAAAAAGAAATTGAAGAACTTGAAGAAAAAATATTTAGCGGAAAAGAGCTTTTAAAGTAAGACATCGTATGTCTTACCAATTGATTTGTAGTGATATAACTTACAAAGGGTTTTGCAGACGAGGCACGGGCGGGACTCGAAAACGGTAAAATCCACGATTATCTAGTATAACAACATCTTTACGCTTTCGTGTTATTTTAATTAGTAAAAATTTGTTGGTTTGTAGTGAGATTAACTCACAAAGCGGTTTTGCAGATTAGGCCGGGAGCGGATTCGAACCGCTGTAGAAGGGTTTTGCAGACCCTTGCCTCGCCACTCGGCCACCCGGCCTTTTTGATTCGTTAATTCGTGAACTCGTTAATTAAAATTATAAATACCCTATTTCTTTTAAGAAATCTCGATATTCCCATTCCCATAAGCCTTTGCAATGTAAAAAACCTTTAAAATCTTCTTCGTGATTATCAAATTCTTTAAGCTCCCATTCGCCAATAATTTCGCCAAATTGATGCTCACAATTCTGATCTCCGCTTTCTACAATTTTATCTCCCATTTTTCTCACCTTTAAAACTGCTCCACATTTTTCACAGATTCTTTTTTGATTTAATCTCAAAATAAATCTTTTTTCAATCTCTCTCGGTAAAATAATTTTTTTATCTTGATAACCCAAAAGCCATGGCTCTTCATTTAAAGCATAAAAATAAGCAGCAGTCTGAAGTCGATAATCATCATAAACAGATTGTGATGTTTTAATATCAATTAAGGCAAAATTGCCATCAATTTCTCCTAAAGCATCAAAAGTACCAACGTAACGATGAGCAGGATGTCTTACTTTTTTCTCAATCCACTCATATTTAGAAAAAAACGAATGGTGTTTTAAAAAATCTTCAAAAGCATTTTTAAAACCAACATAATCTTCAGGTACAATTATTGGTTTATGAGAAATAAAACTTTCGATAATTTCATGAACAATTTTTCCTTCACCAGCTGCTTTTTGTTTTTGTCGATTGGCTGAGGCAAAATCCGGAGCCTGAGCATAAAAATAATATAAAGCTGGCTTGCTTTTGATGTCGCAAATTTTCGTTACTCTCGGATACCACTGGTTATCAATAATATATCCCTGATCTTTTTTAAATTCTTCTACATTTTGGTATTTCATAATAAAATTATAACATATAACCCATATAATCTTGGGAGCTGAGAAGCTTAAAAGCTATGAAGCTAATTCATTATCCTAATGAAATTTTGAGAGAAAAGACTGAAAAAGTTGAAAAAATTGATAAAGAAATAAAAGATTTAATTAAAGAAATGAAGAAAATAATGATTCAAAATAATGGCGTTGGTTTAGCTGCTAATCAAATTGGTAAGAATTTGTCAATCTTTGTTGCTTATGATAAAAATAAATTTTACACTTTTATTAATCCTGAAATAGTTAAATTTATTGGTGAAGCAAAAACTGTCGAAGAAGGTTGTTTGAGTTTACCAAAAATTTGGGGACAAATCAAAAGATATCCAGGAGTTGTTGTTGAATATCAAGACCTTTTTGGTAAAAAGAAAAAATTGAAAACTAGAGGGTTATTAGCCCAAATTATTCAGCATGAGATTGATCATTTAAATGGCGTTTTGTTTATTGATAAAGCAATTGAAGTGTATAAGATCGCAGATAACAGCTAATAAATATTTCTACCCGGATATAAACCGGATATAACTACTCGGATTATAACCGGATAGAACTACTCGGATTATAACCGGATAAGTTACCCGGATTTAGACCGGATAATATCACCCGGATTTTTACCGGATAAGTTACCCGGATGTGAACCGGATTATTAATTACCCAGATGTACTCCGGATGAATTTACCCGGATTTAAACCTGATGTAAAATTTCCAAAATAGAATCTGATTTTCTAAAATATAATCCGTTTAGTTATCCGGGTATATATTATCCGGTAATCATCCGGGTGAATAATCCTGTATTTATCCGGGCAATCTATCCGGTTGTATATCCGGGTAATGTATCCGCTTGTTCCGCATAAATAATATGAGAAAAACATTAAATATTATCTTTTTTGGTTCGAGTGAGTTTTCTGTTTATGTTTTGAAAGAATTTTTAAAAAAATATAAACCTGTTTTAGTTTTGACTTTAAAAGGAAAACCAAAAGGGAGAGGCCTAAAAATTGAACCTAACATTGTTTTTAATTTCTGTTTGAAAGAAAAATTAAATGTGATTGAATTTGGAAGTTGGGAAAAATTTAAAGAAGATATAAGACTGATCAAACCTGAGTGTGGTGTTATTGCTGGTTTTGGTAAAATTATTCCTCAAGAAATAATTAATTTGTTTCCCAAAGGAATTTTAAATGTTCATCCTTCACTTTTACCTAAATATCGTGGTCCTAATCCAATCAGAGAAGTTATTTTGCAAGGAGAAAAAGAAACTGGAGCAACATTATTTTTAATTGATGAATTAGTTGATCATGGACCAATAATCAAACAAGAAAAAATTGGCTTAAAAGGAGATGAGACTTATTTGGAGTTAGAAGAAAAATTAGGAAAATTAGGAGGACAAATTTTAAATTCAGTAATTGAAGATTATTTAAAATGCGAACTAATACGAACTGAACACGAACCAATTCGAACTAAAAATTGTAAAATTCAATTAATTCCTCAAGATGAAGCTTTGGCAACTTATACTAAAAAAATAACCAAAGAAGATGGGCTTTTGAGTTTTGAAGAAAGCTATGAAATTTGGCAAAGAAAAATTAGAGCCCTGAATCCTTGGCCAGGAACTTATATAAGAATTCGAGACTTACAAATATTAAAAATCTTTAAGATCAAAAAACTTGATGAAAAAAATCTGCCTCAAGAAATATTAAAGAAAGATGTTGGAGAATTTTTTGAAATTAAAAATGATTTAGGCTTAAGACTAAAAGATGCTTTTAGTATTTTAGAAGAAGTTCAGCTTGAAGGGAGAAAAAGAATGTCAGGCAGAGAATTTTTAAATGGTTTCAGAAGACTAATATTAGTATAAATTACCTTTTCCTGGACCAACTTCATAAAGACAATCAGCCCCGGATGTAGTGCAATTTCTATTTCCCCCATCAGCTGCCATCGTTGATGTTGGTCCTTCTAATTTAGCTGCAAATTCATAATTGAAATCAGGAGAACAAGAAAAAGCATAAGCAAAAGTAACGTTAGTTCCATTAACCGTACCTGTTTGACCATTTCTTGGATCTAAAGGAAGTTGAGGAAGATTAATGACCGAAACTTGATTAAAATTCAAGGGCACCCAACCAGTTCCTGCTGATGAATTAGAAGTTGTTCCTGTTGCTGTATATCCACTTGGCATAGTTGGCCAACCAGTTGGATTAGCAGTAGTAGTTACTGAAAAGAAAATGTTACTACAACTGCCTCTTGCTGGCCAAGCTAAAGAAGGATTTATTGCTACTTCAGTTAAATAAGCATCAACTGCTGCTGCTAAATTTCTTAAATCTCCTTGCCTTTGAGTATCTCGACCTCTTCTAAATATTTCAGCTGGCCTTATAACAACAATTAAGACTGCTGCTAAAATAGCGATTAGGGCTAAAACGACCAAAAGTTCGACTAAAGTAAAACCTTTTTTTTGCATTTTGGTATTATTTTACCCGGATGATTACCGGATAAATCCGGTTTATATCCGGGTAGTTCTATCCGGTTTATATCCGGCTAATAAATTAGTATTAATAACGCGGACCGACGTAGAATTATTTTTTTTAATTATACTATAATATTTTTAAAAATGTCAAGTCATAAATTGTGGAAAACTATTTTTATAACTGGGCCAACTACCTCAGGGAAAACAAAATTAGCTATTTATTTAGCAAAAAAATTCAATGGAGAAATAATTAACGCTGATTCAAGACAGGTATACAAATATTTAGATGTAGGAAGTGGAAAGCTGGATATCGGAAACTTAAAGAATAACCATCTTTTTAGTATTGCTCATCCAAAGAGAAATTATTCTCTTGGAAGATGGTTGAAGGATTCAGAAAAAGCAGTAAGAAAAATTTTAAAGAAAAATAAGTTACCAATTTTTTGTGGTGGTACAATTTTGTATTTAAGAGCAATTAAAGAAGGATGGGTGTTGCCAGAAGTAAAACCAAATTATAAATTAAGAAAAGAATTAGAAAAGAAAAATAATGAAGAGCTTTATCGAGAAATAAAAAAATTAGATCCACATAGAGCAAAGAAGCTCGATCCTCAAAACAAAAGAAGACTAATTCGCGCTTTAGAAATAATTTATACTTTAGGCAAAGTGCCAAAAATAAAGAAAGAACCAAAGTATGATTTATTGATATTGGCTCCATATATTGAAAAAGAAAAATTATTTAAGAAAATTAAAAAGAGATTAATTAAAAGAGTGCCTGGGATTATTGAAGAAATTATTAAATTGAGAAAATTAGGTCTTTCGTTTGAAAGAATAATTAGTTTTGGTTTAGAGTATAAATGGTTTGGATTATATTTGGCCTCGCATACACGCTATGGCAAGGCACAAGATAAATCTTTAATTAAATTTTATATTGATAATTGTTATCAAGATATTTTGAGGTTTGCTAAAAGGCAAATAAGGGAGTTGAAAAAAATAAAAGGTGTTGTTTGGGTTAAAAATAAAAAAGAAGCAGTAAGAGTTGTGGAAAATTTTTTAGAAAAATGATATTATAATAAAAGAAATAATGAAAGTTTTAATGATTGGCTGGGAACTCCCACCATTTAATAGCGGTGGTTTAGGTGTTGCCTGTTTTTATCTGGCTCAAGAATTAAATAAGAGATTAGATTTAACATTTACTTTACCAACTAAATTACCAATTAATAAAGTGCCATTTAAAATAATTTTTACTAATCCTTATTTTAAAAAAACTTATGGTTATTTAAGTAAATATTTTTTTATTAATGAAGAAACATTCAATTTAGTCTTTACTTATGCTCAAAGAATTTTAGAAGTCTATAACGAAAAACCAAACATTGTTCATGGTCATGATTGGTTTTCTGGCCCAGCAGTTTATTTTTTAAGCCAATATTTCAATGTTCCTTCTTTTTTACATATTCATTCAACTGAAATAGAAAGAACAGGCAATAACCCCAATCCAGCAATTTTTCAAATTGAAAAAGAATATTTTCCTAAAGCTAATTATCTTTTACCTGTCAGTGATTTAACGAAAGAAGTTTTAATTAAAATTTATCATTTACCTGAAGAAAAAATTTTTGTTCTACCCAATGGTTTTTATTGGCAAAAACAAAATGCTGAGTTTTCAAATTATTTAACTAATCTTAAAAATCAGGGTTGGCAAATTGTTTTATTTGTTGGTCGACTAACTCTGCAAAAAGGACCAGATTATTTATTAAGAGCAATTCCTTTGGTAAAAAAATTCTTACCTCAGACAAAATTCGTTTTTGTTGGTTCTGGCGATATGTTTCCTCAATTAGTTAAATTAACTTATGAATTAGGAGTCCAAGAGAATGTTGTCTTTACTAATTTTTTAAGAGAAGAAAAACTTTGGGGTATTTATCAATCAGCTGATTTGTTAGTTGTTCCCTCTATCGCTGATCCATTTGGCCTAGTGCCTTTAGAGGGATTAAATAACAACATTCCAGTTATTGTTTCAAAAACAACAGGAGTTGGTTATTATATGAATAATATGCTAAGATTTGACTTTTGGGATATCAAAGAATTAGCTAATAAAATCGTTGGCGTTTTAAAATATCAAAAAATGAAGAATTTATACTTGTTTAATTCAAAAATTGAAGCTCAACAAAAATTCTGTTGGTCAAAAACAGCAGATAAATTAATTAATCTGTATCAACAATGCCTTCAATAGTTTTTTATTTTAAAGTTCATCAACCAGAAAGATTAAGACATTATACAATTTTTGATATTGGTGAAAATCCTCATTATTTTGATGACGAAAGAAATAAATTTTATTTAGATCGAATTGTCAGAAAATGTTACTTCCCTGCCCTTAATTTAATTTACGAACTAATCAAAGAAACTAAGGGTGAATTTAAAGTTAGTTTTGGAGCTACAGGAATTTTATTTGAGCAATTAAAAAAATGGCATCCAGAAATAATTGAAATTTTTCAAAAATTAGCTCAAACAGATTCAGTTGAATTTGTTGGTGAAACTTATTATCATTCTTTAGCTTCTTTATATTCAATTAAAGATTTTCAAGAACAGGTTTTACTTCATAAAAATTTAATTAAAAAGTTATTTGATCAAGAAACAACGGTTTTTGCTAATACTGAATTGATTTATTTTGATGATATCACTCAGATTGTCAAAAATTTAGGTTTTAAGGCAATTTTAACTGAAGGAGTTCCTTGGATTTTAGAATGGCGCTCACCTAATTTCATTTATCAAGATCCTGAGCAAAATTTAAAAATTCTTTTAAGAAACTACAAACTTTCAGATGATATTAGTTTTCGTTTTTCAGCTCGTTGGTGGGAAGAATGGCCTTTGACCGCTGATAAATTTGCTACTTGGTTAGAAGCTCATAATGGTAATGGCGAGGTCATCAACTTATTCATGGATTTTGAAACTTTTGGCGAACATCAATGGGAAGAAACAGGTATTTTTGAATTTTTAAGAGCTTTGCCATTTGAAGTTTTTAAAAGAAAGAATTTGGAATTTGCTTTGCCAAAGGAAGTAATTGAAAAATATCCAGCTCGGGGGGTTTTCTCGTCAAAAAAGCCTATTACCTGGGCTGATACCGAAAGAGATTTAACTGCTTGGCTTGCTAATGAAATGCAGAAAGAATGTGCCGAAATTTTATATTCTTTAGAAAAAGAAATTCCTATCTATTTAAAGGATGTTTGGCGCAAATTGCAAACTGCTGATCATTTTTATTATATGTGCACGAAATGGTTTGCTGACGGTGATGTTCATAAATATTTCAATCCTTATGACAATCCTTATGATGCTTATTTAAATTTTAGAAATGTTATTGAAGATTTAAAACTCAGGATTAAACCAAATGTCAAAATACATTTTCGAAATTAGTTGGGAGATTGCCAATAAGGTTGGAGGCATTTATACTGTCTTAGCAACTAAAGCTAAGTATGTTAAAGAATTTTATGGCAAAAATTACTTTGTTATTGGTCCTTATTTAGGTGCGAAAAGTCAAAATGATTTTAAAATTTTATCAATTCCTCGCGAGTTTGAAAATATTATTAAAAACTTACAAAAACAAGGAATAATTGTTTATTATGGCGAATGGTTAGTTGAAGGTTCGCCACATGGTTTTTTAATTGATTTTCAAAGGTTTTTACATGAAATTAATTCAATCAAATATGATTTGTGGCAAAAATTTGGGATTGATAGCTTAAGAACCGGCAAAGATTATGATGAACCAGTTGCTTGGTCAAAAGCGGTTAGTCTTTTTATTAAAGAATTAACTAATCAAGAAGAATTTCGAAATTCAATTTTTCATTTTCATGAATGGCTTGCTGGCGTTGGACTTTTATTAGCAAAAGATATAACCCAAAAGAAAATCTTTACGACTCATGCAACTGTTTTAGGTAGATCTTTAGCTTCGACTGGAATTAATTTTTGGAGCGAAATTTCGACTCTTGACCCATTAAAATTAGCTTATGATTTTCATGTTGAAGCTAAACATTTAATTGAACAAAATTCAGCCAAATTTGCCGATATTTTAACAACAATTAGTAGTGTTACAGCTCTAGAGGTTGAATATTTTTTAAAAAGAAAAGTTGATTTTATTTTACCTAATGGAATTGATTTGAGTAAATTTCCAACTTTTGAAGAGATTGCCACTCAACATTCCAAAAACAGAGACTCGATTTTAAATTTTATTCTTTATTTTTTTTCACCTTATCTTCAGAAACATTGTCCGATAAGAAATTCTTTAATTTTCTTTTTAAGCGGTAGAAAGGAGATAAAAAATAAAGGTTTTGATATTGCCCTTTTAGCATTAGGACAATTAAACAAAATCTTAAAGGAAAAAAATATTGATATCAATATTTATGTTTTTGTTTTTATTCCTGATGCTATTATCGATGTTGATCATAGTATTTTAGAAAATCTAATTACTTATAAGGGTTTGGAAAATTATTTAGAAGATATAATCGACGAAATTCGCTCTCGTATTTTACATTCTTTAATTCATCAAAGAAAAATTGAAGGTGAGAAACTTTTAAAAAAAGAAGAATTATTAGAAATTCAAAAAATTTTAAGTAAAATCAAAAGAGAAAAAGAAGCACCTTTGACTACTCATCTTGTCTCACCCGACAACGAATTTTTAAAACTTTTTCGCCAAGCCGGACTAAACAATTACGAAGAAGATAAAGTTAAGGTTATTTTTTATCCAATCTATCTTTCCTCAACTGATGGCTTTTTAAATTTGAATTATTATGATGCAATTAATGGATGCCATTTAGGGATTTTTCCTTCTTTTTATGAGCCTTGGGGATATACACCTTTAGAAACATTAGCTGCTGGAGTTATGGCAATTACAACTGATTTGACTGGTTTTGCTAGTTATGTTGAAGAAAAAAAATTATTAGCTAAAGAATCTCCAGGACTTTGGATTATTAAAAGAAAAAATAAAAAGGATGAAGAAGTGATTAGTGAATTAACCCAAGTGTTTTTGAAAATTGCTACAATGGGAAGAGCCGAGAGAATTCAAAACAAATATGAAGCCAGAAGATTAGCAAGTCATTTTGATTGGCGAGTATTGGTGAAAAATTATATTGATATGTATGAAAGTAAAATATTTTGAAATAAATTTAGAAGGAAAAGGCAGATCGCAAATAATTTTTCTTAAAAATAAGAATTTGTGGTTTTTTATTTCGCCAAAAACAAAAAGTAGATTTTTTGGCGGTTTTATTTTTTGTAATAATCAGGCTTTAAGATTTTTGGATGATATTTATTTTAATGATGAAATTATTGAAATTAACATTCTAAGCCCAAATGAAGTGATTCTTTATTTTAAAAATAACCAGGCTTATTTAAATTTACAACCAGATGGATTAAACATTAATTTTTCTTCCTGGCAAAATATAAAACTAACATTTGATATCAAAGATGTTTTTAAAAATGAACCATTTAAAAGAAATATCAAGATTGAAAAAATTTATTCCTGTTTTTGTGTTATTGAAGAGTTTTTAGAAGGAAGCGGTTTAGTTAAATTTTCAATTGAAACGGACTCGCCTTTAATTTTAAATAGTAATTGGCAAGAAAAAATTATGGATTTTGATCAGAAAAGAAATTCTCCGCCTTATTCTTGGTGGGTTTATGATGGTATTGAAGGTAAAATTAGAGAATTGAAAATAAAGATTATAGTTCCTGACCACAGATTGACACAGATTGATACACAGATTTTCACTGATAATATAATCAATTTTCTTCTTTCCCGTATTGATTCTTTAATTTTAGATAACTATCTTCCTGCAGGATTTACGTGGTTTTATGAAAATTGGTTTCGTGATGAACTTTTATCTCTGTATTTATTGAAACTGACGCAGAACTACGGAGAACTTACACACAACCATACAGAATTAACACCGATCAACACGGATTATTATCAACAGGACCTGAGTCCAATGACTATCATCTTAAAAAATTTTTTTGAACAAAGAATGAGGTTTTATCTTTATAATTTAGAAAAGATTTGGGATAAAAATAAAATTCAATCAACCTTAAATTCAGCTGATACTCTTTTGCTTTTAATAATTAATTTACCTCAAGATTTATTATTAGCCCATCTTCCTTTAGTTGAGAAATACTTTTTCTTATGGCAGCAAAAGTTTAATCTTGACAATTTACCTCCATCTTCGACTTGGATGGATACTTTAGAAAGAAAGAGTGCTTTGGAAATTGATTGTTTATATTTAAAAACTTTAAGAAGATTGGCGAGAATAAATAAAAATTATATTGATTTAGCTAATAAAACTAAAGAAAGAATAATTAAAAAAATTAAAAGTAATCCGGTTGATGTTAATTTAATTTTTGCTTACTTGTTTTTAGAAGATATTTTTTCAAGAAATGATTGGCAAAAATTCTTTGAAAAATTGATTGAAGCAAGTTATCTCGATTGGGGAGGATTATCAACTTTACCTAAAAATCATCCTAATTTTAAAAACGAAGATGATGGTGAAATTGCTATGGCCTATCATTGGGGAGATTCTTGGTATTATTTAAATAATTTATTATCTTTTTGTTTAAATAAAATAAATTATCGCTATTTTAAAGATAATATTCGGCAAATAATTAAAAGTAGTTTAGAAGATTTATTTTTTGATGGTGCTTTAGGTTGGCCAAGTGAAATTAGTAGTGCTAAAGAAAGAAAAAGTGAGGGATCCTTAGTCCAGCTTTGGTCAATAGCAAGTTTAATTTTATTGGCCAGATCTTTCCAAAACTTCAATATCTTTTTGGAATCTTGAAGCAATTGCCATCACATCGTCACCATAAAATCTTAAAGATGGATTATTCCAATTACCACCAGCAAAATAAATCATTGCCGATCTCCATTCATCTTGATAATTTCTTGAACCAGCACCTGAATCAGTTAACTTTAATGCAGCAGCAATAAAAGCATCTAAATTATTCCACGGAGACGGAGGATTATTGCCAGTGATTTTACTCACCCTTTCTCGATAAGCCATCCAGGTTGAAGGAATAAATTGTGCTGGACCCATTGCTCCACCCCAACCATACCAAGGCTTACAAGATACAGGCATTCTGTTTGGATCCAAACCAAGTTCAGTTACTATTTTTTCAAATATTGGTCGTTCACTTGGCTTCATCGCATCTTTATAATGACAAGTCCCCACATTTTGTCCAATTCTCGATTCATAGTGTAAAACAGCCAATAAAAATGCAGGTCTGATATTAGTATACCTTTCAGCAATTTTAGCTAAGTTATAAGCTTCACCAAAAGTAATTGGACCAGAGCCACCAGCTAAACGATAAATTTGCTCCCTTATTTGAGCTGCAGTTTTTTCAGATTCTTGCAAAAGTTGTTTATATTGTGACTCTTGTTTTGTTGTCTGAGCTAATAAACTTTGTTTTTGTTTTTTAAGATCTTGGAGTTCAGCGTATTTTATTTTTTGCAATGAAAGCAAATCACTTTGCTCCTGAAGTTCATTTTCTAATCTATTTTTTTGTTGATTTAATTTTTGGTTAAGATCTTTTAAATTGTCAATTTCACCATTTATTTGTTCTTGAAGTTTCTGAAGATAGAAGAAATTATTAAAATAATCCGAAAGTCTAGCTTCAGCTAAAAAAACTTCAACGACACTTCTTTGTCTTATTTGATAATAATATCTTAAGGCAGCAGTTAAAATTTCTTTTGATTTATCAATTTTTTCTTCAGTAATTTTAATTGATTTTTTTGTTTCAGAAATTTTTTGATTTAACCTTTTAATACTTAAATCAATAGCTTTGATTTCTAGTTCAACTTTTTTAATATTTGAATCAACGATCTTGATATCGTTTTGAATTGAACTTTTTTGTTTTTGAATATCACTGATTGTTTTTTTATACCTTTCAATTTGTTTTAAAACTTCTTGAAGCTGAGCCTCTAATGATTCTTTCTTTTTTTGAGTTTCTGGATCTAAAACTTTAGCTGTTGGCAAGTTAAGTGGAGCAGCAGCTACGTTAAAACTTAAAATGATTAGAAAGAAAAAGGGCAAAAATAAAAGCAAATTTAAAGATGGCCAGTTAAAATGTTTAATTTTATCTTCTTTTTTAAAAAAAATTTTATAATCTTTTATCTTAACGTCTTCAATTTTGAACATTGTTTGGCGGTTAGGTTGTTGTGGTCTCAATTGGGGTCTCTTCACCTGCTTCAGAGATAACTGTTACTACAGGAAGATCTGGTTCTAATAAAACTTTAATTTTCGCTGGGATTTTCAAATCTTTAACATAAATTGTTTGCCCTATCTCCTCTAGATGCGAAACATCAACTTCAATTTTTTCAGGAATGTCTTGAGGCAAAGCCGAGATTTCTATTTCTTTTAGATTAAAATTCAAAACACCTCCTTTCATTAAAACAGGTGCTTCGCCAACAAACTCTAATGGTATTTTAACCTCAATCTCTCTTTCTAACGAAGGAATATAAATATCAAAATGGATTAGTTGGTTAGTTAAAGGATGAAATTGAATCTCTCTTAAAATTCCTTGAAGTTTTTTTCCTTCATAATCAATTTCAAAAAGACCTCCTTCATGTTCTTTGTACAAAGAATAAAGATCTTTAACCAAGGCATAAATTGTTTGAGATTCAATATTTGGTCCATAAATAACACCCGGAATCTTTCCTTCCTTTCTAAAATCTTCTGCCTTTTTATTTTTTTCTCGTGAAAAAATTTTTAACATTTGCCCCCAGGAGGACTCGAACCTCCAACCACCGGCTTAAAAGGCCGTTGCTCTACCGATTGAGCTATGGGGGCAATAATAAGCTTTGTAGCTTCTCAGATTTTAGTTTTCCAAATGATATTTATATTATAATATAAACTTTTATCTAATTTAAAATTTTTTGATTAAACATAAGGATGCATAATATCATAATAATTAACACTTGGCTGTAAGATTTCTCGATGTTAACAAAATAATATTTAACACGTCGCACGTCTTTATATTAAAATATCACCATTTCATATATTTTTGATATCGCAAACTATGTTTTATTCAGAAATATCTCTTGATGTTGTAGAGATTTCTACTGATGTTATTGGCATTGTTGGAGTTGTCGGATTAGAAGGTATTTCTAAAGAAGATGGGACTGGAGGCTGAGGTAATTCTGGCGTAAGAGAAGGTGATCTAAGTTTGGCGAAAAAATAATAACCGACTCCTAATAAAATAACTAAAAGAACTATAGTGATTATTAAATTTTTCTGCATTGGAAATTGGTTATTTAATTACGGCCTCTTTATAATTTTCCTCTATTTTTCCCCAATTAATAACATTCCACCAATTTTGAATATATTCGTTTCTGCGGTTTTGATATTTTAAATAATAAGCATGCTCCCAAACGTCTAGTCCCATAATTGGTAAATCTCCATTCATCAAAGGATTATCTTGATTTGGCAAAGAATAAACTTTTAACTTTTTATCAGGCGTTACTACTAACCAAGCCCAACCAGAACCAAAATGCTTTAGGGCAATTTCTGAAAACAAATTTTTAAAATTTTCAAAAGAATCAAAATTTTCTTCGAGTGCCTTTTTTAATTCTACGGCTGATTCATCTCTATCATTTGGCTTCATTATTTCCCAAAATAGTGAATGATTATAATGACCACCACCATTATTTCTAACAGCTGTTCTTATATCTTCAGGTAGCTGATTTAAATTTTTCAAAATCTCTTCTAATTCAACATTTTGCCATTCAGGATATTTCTCTAAAGCAGAATTTAAGTTATTCACATAAGCTTGATGATGCTTAGTATGATGAATTTCCATTGTAGTTTTATCAATATAAGGTTCTAAAGCATCATAAGAATAAGGAAGTTGAGGTAAAACATGAGGATATTTCATTTTTACAAGTAAAAATTTATTAATTCTCGACTCTCCTAATTACACGATGGGTGTAGCCAGGCTTTCATTATCTCTATATAAGTTTTCTCCTAAAATCAATTTTTGTTTATAGAAAATCTTTGGTTTATTAATTGCTTCAATTCTTATAAAACTTGATTTATACCATTCTTCGGCTTTGATTTTATTATTGTAAATACTTCTTATTGGTAATTTTTCTTCTATTGCTTCGGTCGTACCCGGATATTGATTAAATTTTCTTTTAATATCAGTTATAACAAATCCTGAATCTAATAAAAATCTTTCAATCTGATACCATTTTTTTAAAGAAGCTTCTAAGGTTGTCAAACCGAAATAACCTGAAGAACCTTTATCTTTCAAACCAGTCATTCCTCTTGACAAAAAAAGCTTAATCCCCGGTAAAGTTTCTACGGGATCAGTAATGAATATATCAAATTTTCTTTGCAAATTTTTAGGCAATTCATTTTCAACATTATATCTATAAGCCTTGACATTTAGTTTTAATTGTCTTGCTTTGTCATTAATAAAATTAATTAATCTTTCATCAATCTCTAAAACAACAATTTCTTTAGTTAAATAAGTTAGTCCAAGAGCAATACTTATCAGATCATCATCACCAATAATCAAAATTCTCGAATTTAATAAATCTCCTCTTTCATAGATAAATTCTATTCTTCTTATTACTCCTTCTGGGTTAATATAGCCTTGATCATAAATTTCTAGAGCTTCTGGTCGATTTCTAACTTCTTTTTTATATTCTTTAAGAATTTGAGTAAAAAATTTATCAATCTTATAACCAGTACCTTGACAAATATTACAGCTTAAATCTTCGATGTTTTTTATCTTCTTGAGATTAATATTATTTTTTACCTTCTCAAACAATTTTTCTATTCTATTTTTAGGAAAATTTTTAACAAATTCAAAAAGACTCAAATCACAATAATCAATTATTTCCCAAACATTCTTTTTACCAATACTAATCGCTTGCAAAATTTGATTATAAAATCTGCGCATTATGATTTTATTTTAATAATAATGTAAATAAAAATAGTTATAAATAATTATACAACAATTTTAATATTTTAATTCCTTACCAAAATATCTCTTTATGAAAATTTTCATCAATAGCATGAATATTAATGTAAAATTTTTTGATTGTTCTTTAGATAAATTATCTACTTTACTTCCTCGAAATTCTGATAAAAACTCTAAATTATTTTTTAAAAATATTAGCCCCATAATCTAAAAGCTGATGAGCAACCTGATGAAAAACCAGTAAAGAACCTCAACTAAAAAAATTATCAAAACGAGGCAGACTAGCTAAAAAATACTTACGAATGTCTCAATTCTCTGATTCTTGGATCCACTCTTTGAGCATTGTAAAAATATCACAAGAGAAATTAATTAAAAAGTGGTGATAAATTTGAAGCAATATAAATTTCCGTTTCTTTTTTAAATAAAATAGACTCCAATATTGTTTTTTCAATTTTATTCATTTGTTTTTCAAAATTAAATCTTTTTTCCAAAACTGTTTTTATTTTTCTAATTTTATTTTTGCAATATCCATAATTTTTTAAAGCAAATTCGATTTTTGATTTCAATTCCTTTTCATTGTTTGGCTCAAAAAATAGCTCGTAATCAAAATCTCTTAAGATTTCAAGAGCACCGTAATTTTTACTAACAACAACTGGTAAATCATTATAAATTGCCTCAACAAGCACTAACCCAAAAGATTCAATCTTTGATGGCAAACATAAAAGTTTATGAGACCGATAAAGATTATAGATCTTTTCTCGACCAAAGTTTGGGTAAAAATTAACTCGTTTAATTAAATTTAATTCAGACGCCAATTTTTCTAAATTTTCTTTTTCTGGTCCACTACCAACAATGTTTAAATTACAATCTTTTATGTCTTTAATAGATTTAATTAAAAGCTCTATATTTTTTTCTTCACTTAATCTACCAACATAAAGTATGTCTCCAGAAATATCGGTTTTAAGATGATGATTAATTTTTTTAATTCCTGGGTAGATTACTATTAATTTATCTTTATCATCCACTAAGTCCTTAAGATAATTTTTTACGGTTTCGGAAACACAAATAATTTTACTGCAAAGATGATTATTAAAAATTTCTCTTAATTTATTTTCCCTCTCTTTAAAATCCTTTAATCCATATCTTTTTCTATAAACATCACCATCCAAAACTATATGAAACCAAACTATAAAATTTTTATTATATCTTTGACAAAATTCTATTGTTTTTAGATAACTTTTCCATAAATAGGGACTTAAATTAATCAAAACAGCATCACTTTCAAAAACTAAATTTTCTAAATTTCTAAATTTCCATTCTAAAGTAAAATTTGTTTCTAACTGATGATTCTTGGCCAAAAGACTAAAAATTGTTACTTGCCAATCTTTTAAAGATAAAAATTCAGCCAAATCATAATTTAAAATACTAACACCCCCCTGGTTAATTTCATAATTATGAACTAACAAAATTTTTACCCCAAACCATTTGGGACTCGGAATAACCCTGAACCCTAGGTAGTTCATGGTTAATTTTTCCATATTTCTAAAAATTTATCTAAATTATTGAATTTTAATGGCGTTCGAAAACCTAGTTCAAAAGATTCAGCAGCTTTTGTCCTCATAAAAAAACCACGATAAGCAATTATTGACTTTAATAAATTTTTCATTCTCTCGCTCATTTGCGAAGAGTAGATTTCCATTAATTTATCAACTTTATCTAAATAATCACTGATATCAACTAAAATATCTCCGCGATTTAAATATTCACCATCCATATAAAGGAAAACGGGAACTTTGTGTGGTTCACCTAATTCTTTAGCAATACCCCAGCCAGCTCGATCAACTGCTTCAGTTACTATTTTTGAAACTTCATTATGATCCCGATGATAATCATTGTAATAATGAGTAATAACTAAAAGAGGTTTGTATTTTCTAATAATTTTCATAACTTGATAAACATTCTTTAGATCCCGATTGAATTCACTATCTTTCAAACCTAAGCCAATGCCTTCTTTAATACCAATCAATTTTCTGGCCAAGATCCATTCTTTCATTCTTTGTTTTTTAAGCTCTTCTTTTTTAAATTTTTCCTTTCCATACCAAACACTTTTTTCACCACCAGTAAAAACAACTTCAACTATATAAAAACCTTGATCAGCAAGTTTCATCAATGTTCCAGCGCATAAAAGATGATCATCTGGATGAGCTGTAAAAAGGATAATTGTTTGTTGATTTTTCATTGCTTAAATAAAGATAGAGGGTGGAGACGGAGATACCTCCACCCTCTAAAAATCTACGGAAGGGTTATTTCGATCCTTCGTTCACCGGCAAAAAGCCGGTGATTAATGATTTTCCTTACTCGCCTCCTAAATGAGGCAGGTAAGGAAAGCCAATAGGTCCAAGGTGTCGGCGCCCATTCAGGCAACCCTAGGCGGGGTGGCGGAATGAGCCGCAAAAAGGGAGTGAGGATAAAAATCTTCCTCCTCATCCCTTTGTAGATCTCATACACCCTACCCTTCCGCTGAAAAGGGCAAATGTATAAAACTTCGGGATGTTCCTCCGCGTAAAGTCGGAGGATAAAATGAATGGCATTACCACCGAGCCAACCACCTTCCTGATGGAGCTCGGCAATAGTTATCCGAGGGACATCTGTGCCCCTAAATTTTTTCGGCTCCCGACCCGGACGGGGAAGGTAACAGATGATAACCGGCTCACTGTTCCGGAGTCGGAAAATCTCCCTTGCCATTTCTGACAAAAGGAGATCTTGAAAGATTATGTCCTCCAAGTAAAAAACACCTGGAGGGCATACAAAATTTGTCGGGATCTCCAAATGAAGATTCCGACAGTGACGGTAAACAAAGAACCGCAAGGGCAACTGGCGTGAACTAGACACCAACTGAGTTAAAATAAGTTCCGCCGGGTTTGGCAGTGGATCTGCCGAACCATAAACAATGATACCTTCGTTTAGTGGTTTTTCAACCACTAAACCTAACCCTTGGACCAGTTCCCAGGTGGTCTCCATAGCACACCTCCTATTTTTTAGTGTTCACGGGGCTTTGCCCCTGAAAGTATCCTAAGAACGTTGAAATTGCTGAACTAATACAAAACTGACAGAATCTATACAGAACTGACTAAATTATTCTGTAAGTTCTGCGTCAGTTCTGTAAGTTCTGTATTCAAAAGAATACTTTCAGCGGCAAAGTAATCCTAAACAAAAAAGCCGGCTGGAGAGTGCCGGCTTTTTTAAAAAAAATTATTTAAAATAAATCTATCCGGCACTCTCAAACCGGCTCAAAATAACAAACAAAATTCCACAGCGTTTATATGTCATTATGATAAAATTATACATAAAAGAAAATTAATTGTCAAGAGACATATTTATTCTAATAAAATATACAAACCTTAGAACATTTTCCTCTCCACTAACCCAAAACTATCGTTTTGAGATAGTATAAATGAAAATAAAATTAAAAATTTGATTTTTAAACTAATCTTTATATGGTATAATTAAAAATATAAGAAACTAAAAATTATAAAGTTAATAAGTTATGAAGCTAAGAAGCTGATTTTGCCCCTGTAGCTCAAATGGAAGAGCAGTTCCCTTCTAAGGAAAAGGTTGGAGGTTCGAATCCTCCCAGGGGCACAAGCCTCGCACACACGCTGAGGCTCGCGAGTCGGCTCGTTCAATACGCCAGTCCGGCCTTCGCTTACGCTTCGGCTCGGACATTCGCCCACGGCCTACACGAATCTAACTCGCCGAACTCGCTTCGCCAAATATCTTAGTGCTCCTTGCCCTGAATCCCAAGCGGTTCATAGGTATGGATCGGTACTCGGCAAAGAATTGTTTTTCAACAAAAGAGATTTATCATTTTGGGGCAGGTAGTTCAGTGGCAGAACGCCGTCCTGATAAGACGGAGGTCGTAGGTTCGATCCCTACCCTGCCCAATGCCGTGGTAGCTCAGTGGTAGAGCGGCAGCCTGAAGAGCTGCGCGTCGGGGGTTCGATTCCCTCCCACGGCACAATTATAAGTTACCCGGATATAGACCGGATAAGCTACCCGGATATAAACCGGATTTATCCGGTAATCATCCGGGTAAAATAATCCTGTAATCATCCGGGTAATCTATCCGGGTGGCTATCCGGGTAAATAATTTAATATCTGGTATTCATCCGGGTAAAACAATCCGGTATTCATCCGGGTAGATAGTTTTAATATCCGGTGTTTATCCGGGTAATTTATCCGATTGGTTATCGGGGTAAATAGACATCAGGTTAATCATCGGGGTAAAATAATCCGGGTATTCATCCGGGTTAATAATTAAAATATATGAAAAAACAAAAAATTAAATTAATTTATGGCATCGGTAATGAAGGAGAAAAATTTTTAAATACAAAGCATAATCTTGGCAAGGAAATTATTAAAAATTATTTTTCTCAACCTCTTTCTCTTAAAAATTCTCTTTATGAAAAATTTAATAACTTAATTTTAGCTACTAATCTTAACTATATAAATGAATCGGGCAAAGGAATAAACGAACTCCAGAAAAAATTTAAACTAAAACCAGAAAATATTTTAATCATTCACGATGATGCTGATTTGATTTTTCCTTTATTTAAAACAAGTTTTGATTCTGGTTCAGGAGGCCATAAAGGAATTGAATCAATTATTAAAAGTTTAAAAACTAAAAATTTTTGGCGATTTAAAATTGGTATTCAGACTAAAAAAAGAAAAGAAGCTGGAGAAATCGTTTTAAAAAAGTGGAATCAGCAAGAATTAGAAATTGTCAAAAAAATCAAGAAGAAGTTTAAAATTATTTTAGAGAAATTAGATCAAGGAAAACTACCTAATGAATTAAACTTGGCTAAAGATTTTTTTATGAATGGAGATTGAAAAAGCTCTTGAAAATTTATCTTTAGAAGAAAAAGAAATTTTTGATAGAATTTTTGCTATAAGAAAAGAGCAAATTATTTTAAAAGATTTACCGGAAAAATATAAAGAATTTGAAAGACAAGAATTAATTTACATTAAGGATAAAATTTTAAATAAAGAAGCTGTTTTCAATATTAAAAGAAACAGAAGGCCACAGCCATTTAAGGCTGAAATAGAACGAACAATTGATATCGAACCCGATCCCTTTTGCTCTTACCAGACAGAAACTCCTATTGATGAGTTGGATAGAATTGAAAATGAAGCCTCAGTGACTGCAAGTAATCTATCAAAAATGGCCGATTATCATAGTTTAGTAATTTTTAAAAAACATAATTTTTTTGAAATCAACGAAAAGGACTTTGTTTCGGCGCTAAATTTAGCTAAAGAATGGTTTAAAAAAATTAAAAACTTTGACCAAGAAATTAAAACTCAAATTTTTATTTGGAATTATCATTATCGTTCAGGCGCTTCGATTTTACATCCCCATTTTCAACTTTTAGCTTATAAAGATATGCCTTTAAATGTTGAACGATTAAATTCAAGGTTAAATTTCTATCAAGAAAAATTCGACCGTAATTATTTTGAAGATTATTTTCTTTTAGCAAAAAAATTAAATTTAGGTAAGGAAAAAAATAATTTTAAGATCTGGTTTAGTCTAACTCCAGAAAAAGAAAAAGCATTGAATTTTTATGGTGATTTATTTTCAGCCGGAGATTTCTTTTACCAAATTTTACAAAAATTAATTCAAACTGGCACTCAAAGTTTTAATATTTTCTATGTTTTAGATTTAAATTATGGTTTTTTTGTTGATCGTGGTGAAATAAATAAAAAAAACTCAGATCTTGGTGCTTTAGAAATTTTTGGCATTAAGATAATTTCCACTGATCCTTTTGAGTTTAGTAAACTCGTATGGGACTAACCTTTTGGGGTTCTTGGCGATAAATATTAATTGGAGTAAAAAATAAAAAGATAAAAAAAATGATGACAATAAGCCAGACTAATATTTTTGTTATTCTATCCATTTTTAATTAAATTATACTTTAATCACCACTGGAATAACTACTGGTCTTCGCTGTGTTTTCTTGAACAAAAATTCAGCAATTTCTTCTTTTAAAGAATATTTTATTTGTTCTTCTTGAATCAAAGGAGATTCATCTCCCAAAAATCTAATATTTCTTTCGATGATTTTTTTGACTAAATTTCTTACTTCCCTCAAAAGTTGTTTTGATTCTCTTAAATAAATAAAACCACGAGAAATTATATCAGGACTCGTTCTTAATTGACCAGTAGCAGAATTAATTGTCGCAATAACAACGAAAATACCATCGCGAGCTAAATTTTGACGATCACGAATGACAACTTCCTCAACATCGCCAACTCCTAAACCATCAACATAGACAATATTAGCCGGCACTCTTTCATGACTAACAAAAATTTTTTCCGGCGTCATTTTAACAACTTGACCATTTTGAGCAATTAAAATTCTTTCCGGCGACATACCCAAATTAAGACCAATTTCTTCAACTGCTTTTAACATAAAATAGTGACCATGGACAGGCATTAAGTATTCTGGCTTGACTAAATTAATAAAGAGATTAATTTCATCAGCAAAGGCATGACCAGAGGCATGAATATCCATCATTTGGTAATGATAAATTTTAGCTCCCTGTTTTTGCAAGTCATCTTTTAATTCTTGAATTACTCTTTCATTACCAGGGACAATTGATGAAGAAAAAATAACTGTATCACCAGGAATAATCTTGAAATATTTATGCTCGCCTAAAGCAATTTTCATCAAAGCCGAACCTTCTTCAGCCTGTGAACCAGTACAAATAATTGTTACTTGATAAGGAGGTAATCTAAAGCTATCTTCAGGTTTAATAAAAATTCCCCTTGGTGTTTGAAGATACTTTAACTGTCGCGCAACTTCAATATTAGTTCTTAAAGTTCTACCATCTAAAACAACTTTACGACCATAAAGACCAGAAAGCCAAACAAGCTGTTGAATTCTTTCTAAAAGTGAAGCAAAAGTAGCAGCGATTATTCTTCCTTGAGCTTTACGGAAAATAGATTCTAAATTTTCCATAATGACTTTTTCTGAAGCAACAAAACCGGGCTGATAAGCATTAGTTGAATCAATCATTAAAAGTCTGACTCCTTTTAAAGCTAATTTAACAATCCTTGAAAGGTTAGCTGGTTTATCGAAAAAAGGAGTAAAATCAATTTTAAAATCACCAGTATGCATAATATTACCAACGGGAGTTTGAATAAAATAACCAATCGAATCAGGAATATTATGATTAACATGAAAATAATTAATCAAAAATGAACCTAGTTGAAATGGTTTGATTTTATCTTTTCTGATTTCATGGACCTCTAATTTTGGTGCATTAGGGAAATCGTCTTGTCTCTTTAAAATAATTCCTCTAGAAAGTGGCGTGGCATAAATCGGGGGATTACCGATCTTTTCAATTAGATAAGGAATGGCTCCTATGTGATCATAATGAGCATGAGTAATTAAAATACCTAAAATTTTATCTTTATTCTTTTCTAAATATTCAACATTAGGAATAGTGAAATCAATTCCTGGCATTTCTTCAAAATAAGGATAGCCCAGACCAGCATCAATAATAATAATTTCTTTTTCATTAAATTCAAAAGCTGTCATATTGCGGCCGACCTCTTCTAAACCACCTAAAGGAATAATTTTTAATTGACCTTTATAATTTGACATATTTAAAAGTCATAAAATTAACCTTGCTTATACTCCGGAAAGTATTCGAATAAAATAATATCGACGTTTTTATCCTAAAATAGCGTTTTGATACTTTCATATCTAATTAAATATTTAAACGACTGTAGGTTTGTATGTGGGTTCTCGCCCACCACTTCGCTTGTGCTCCGGGTGGGACTCGAACCCACACGACCCTATGGTCACAAGGACCTGAACCTTGTGCGTCTGCCATTTCCGCCACCGGAGCAAAACAAACGATAATCACATGACGATACCTTACCACGATCACAAACGGAAATTTATTGTTCTTCTACCTCTAAATTGGTAATATTTCCAGAACTATCAATTGTTGCTGTTGCATTTAAAATTTTTGTTAAGGTAGGCAAAGTTAAATTAGCTTGAACATTAATTCTTTTTGTTGTTGCATTAATATTACTTACTGAATAAATAAAATTACCTTGTGGCATAATCACTTGAGCTGAACTAGTGGTAAAATTTGGATTTTGATTAATCTGATATAAGGCATATCTTAAACCACTAATAGCCAAAGATCTTAAAGAAACAAAAGATTTAAAAGTTGAAGTAAATTGAAACGAGCTTGTCGATACATTCCCTAATATTATAACTAAAAAAACAAACAAAGTCAAGACCAAACCAACAATAATAAAAATTACTTGTCCTTTTTTATTCTTTTTAATAATTATCATTTTATTTAACACGGACAGCTGCTGATAATATTTTTACCCGGATATTAACCGGATAATACTATCCGGATTATAACCGGATAAGCTACCAGGATTTAGAGCGGACGATTTGTAAAATATATTTAATCCGGTATTTATCCGGGTAATCTATCCGGTTGCCTATCCGGGTAATTATATCCGGTAGACTATCCGGGTAGTTAAAACATTTCCGCAGCTGTCAGCGATTTATTTAAATGGCAAAACTATGGCTGTGTTGCTCTGTAAAAAAGTATTACCTGGACCTTGTAATTTAATATCAATACCTAATGAACTACCGACCTGAGAAAATTTCAAATCTTGAACAAAAATTCTAGGATCAGAAATCAAATCAACATAATAAGGATAAGGATTCTTTTTAGCTAAATAAATCCGACCGCCTTGACCATCAAAAATTATCCAACCCAAATCATCATTCCAGGCGTAACCATAAAGATAATTATTATTTTCTTTCACCTTATAATTAGAGCTTGCACAAACACCAGTATCTAAACAATTAAAGGAAATCCAACCAACAACATCATTATAAGCATAACCTCTTAACTCACGATTGTTATCCTCACAAACTCCATAAATAATACTTTCACCCGGGTTATTCCTAAATTTAATCCAACCAATATTTGGTGACCAAGCATAACCAGAAAGAGCATAAATTGAACTAATATTACTACCTGAAGCAATTAAACAAGAAGATGAAGGGGTAAAATTGACATTATAATTATTACCACTAAAACTAATACTTCCAACTGATAAATTATTAGCATAACCCTTAAGACTATTGCTTACTGTGTCTAAGTAAATTGGCTGGGTTAGGAAAAAAACAACTGATTCATTCTTTCCTTCAAAAACAACTTCCCAATCAGTTAAAATATTCATTGTTTTGGCTTTTGTCATTTCTCTTTGAATTCTTAAAAAGATATTTCTGACTTCAGCATTAAGATCAACTGTTCCTTTCAAAGAAAAATAATTAGTTAAAGTTGTTGTTAAAATTGGATAAACTAAACCGATAACCAATAAAAAAAGACCTAGATAAAGCAAAATCTCAATTAAAGTAAAACCTGATTTATTCTTAATATGACACATTTAATTTGGGCAAAAGAAAATAATCTTCAAAAATTAAATCTAAATATTTAGCTGTTGTCGTAACAAACTTAATCGTTGATGTGCCATAATTACTAATTTTAAAACTAAATTCATAAGATTCGTTACCGATAATAATTTTTTCAGTACCAGTTGCTATTTGCCAAGAGGTAGAAGTGGCCAAAACGTAATAAGACTCAGTTGAGGTTAAATTATCAAGGAGACTCCAATCAGTTTGAGCAATTGATATTAAAGCATTACGATATTTTTCAAAACCAGAAATAGCTATTCCCTGATTGAAACTTTGGTATCTTTGTGATCTAAAAAGAATACTTGTAAATGAAGCTAAAATTCCTAAAATAACAACTAAAAGTCCTAAGCCAAGAACAACTTCAATCAATAATTGACCCTTGTCTTTCATTTACTTTTGGTTAAATTAAAATTTTGAATAATAACCTGGGATAAATTTTGAGGCACGGGTTCATAATGAGAGAATTCCATCATATTTGTTCCTCTTCCCTGAGTTAATGATCTTAAAACAGTTACATAACCAAACATTTCTGCCAACGGTACTTTAGCTCTAATTACCTTACTCATTCCTCGATCAAAAACTTCTTCAATTTTTGCTCGACGTGAAGATAAATCTCCAGTAACATCGCCTAAAAATTCCGGAGGGATAACAACCTCAATTTTCATAATTGGTTCAAGTAAAATTGGATTTCCTTGTTTAACTGCTTCTTGTAAAGCAATCGCGCCAGCAATTTTAAAGGCAATATCAGAAGAGTCAACTTCGTGATAAGAGCCATCAAACAAAGTTACCCTAATGTCTCTAATTGGATAACCAGCCAAAACTCCCTTTTCCATCGCTTCCCTGACTCCTTTTTCAACTGAAGGAATAAAATTATCAGGAATAATACCGCCTTTGATAGCATTAACAAATTCAAAACCTTTGCCTCTTTCTAATGGTTCAACTTTTAACCACACATGACCGTATTGACCCCGACCACCACTTTGCCTAATATATTTTCCCTCAGCAACTGATTCTTTGGTTACTGTCTCTAAGTAGGCAACTTGGGGTTTGCCAACATTAACTTCAACATTAAATTCTCTTTTCAATCTATCAACTTTAATTTCTAAATGCAGTTCTCCCATACCACCAATTAAAGTATCGCCAGTATCAGGATCTTGAGATAATTTAAAAGTTGGATCTTCATCAACTAAAGCCTTAATTGCTAAACCCATTTTTTCTTGATCAGCTTTTGTTTTTGGTTCAACTTTCATCCAAATAACAGGATCGGCAAATTCAATTTTTTCATAAACAATTGGTTTTTTAGGATCAGCCAAAGTATCACCTGTTTTCAATGTTTTAATGCCAACGATAGTGCCAATATCACCAGCAAAAAGCTCTTCAATTTCTTCACGATGATTAGCATGCATTCTAGCGATTCTTCCAATTCTCAGCGTTTCTCCAGTTGTTGTATTTAGAACTGTCATTCCTGCCTTTAAAATTCCTGAATAAACTCGAACATAAGACAGAGTCCCAACATAAGGATCAACTTGGATTTTAAAAACCAAAGCAGAAAAGGCTTCATCATCAGTTGGTTTTCTTTCGATTTCTTGATTAGTTAAAGGATCAATTCCTCGAGGCGAAGGTAAATCAATTGGTGAGGGCAAAAAATCAACAACACCATCAAGTAAAAGTTGCACTCCTTTATTGTCTAAAGCCGAACCAACATAGACAGGAATAAAATTATAGTTTAAAACCTGGCGTCTGATTGCTTGACGAATGTCAATTTCATTAAATTCATTAGCTAAATATTTCTCCATAAATTCTTCATCTCTTTCAGCTAATTTTTCTAAAAAAATGTGTCTCCAATTTTCAGCTTCATTTTTTCTTGAAGGATCAATTTCTTTATAAATTACTTTTTCTCCTCTTTCGCCTTCAAAGTAAACTTCTTTCATTGAAATTAAATCAATTACCCCTTTAAAATCTTTCTCTTGGCCAATTGGCAAAGTTATTAAAGCAAAGTCTTTGGTTAATCTTTCTTCAATTGACTTTAGGCAAAACTCAAAATCAGCCCCAATTCGATCTAATTTATTAATAAAACAAATTCTTGGAACTTTATATTTATCAGCCTGGTGCCAAACAGTTTCTGATTGTGCTTCAACTCCCTGAACACCATCAAAAACAACAATTGCCCCATCTAAAACTCTTAATGATCTTTCAACTTCAGCTGTAAAATCAACATGTCCTGGAGTATCAATAATATTAATCTTATATTCTCCTTTAATTCTTTCTTCTCTTGTTTCTGGTTGTTTTAAATAACTTTGGGTCCAAAAACAAGTAACTGCTGCTGAAGTAATTGTTATTCCTCTTTCTCTTTCTTGAGGCATCCAATCGGTAACAGTTGTCCCTTCATGTACTTCACCAATCTTGTAAGAAATTCCGGTGTAATATAAAATTCTTTCAGTTGTTGTTGTCTTACCGGCATCAATATGAGCAATAATTCCTATATTTCTTGTTTTTTCAATTGGATATAAACGCGGCATTACTTTTGTCTCCTTCCCCACCAACCAAAATGGGCAAAGGCTTTATTAGTCTCAGCTAATTTATGGACCTCAACCTTCTTTTTATAAGCATCGCCCTCTTCCTGACTGGCGGCGATAATTTCTTCAGCTAATTTTTCAAACATTGGCTTCCCTTTTTTGTTTCTGGCTGATTCGATAATCCATTTAACTGCTTTAGAAAATCTTCTTTCTGATCTTACTTGTCTTGGCACCATAAAAGTTGCTCCACCAATTCTTCTTGGCCAAACCTCAACAACTGGAGCAACATTCTTAATTGCTGTTTGAAAAACTTTTATTGGATTTTCACCTGTTTTTTGCTGAATAATGTCCATTGCCTTATAAAAAATCTTTTGTGCTTTTGACTTTTCACCATTTCTCATTAAATTGTTAATAAAACGAGTCACAGCAATACTATTATAAACAGGGTCTGGATTCCATTTTCTTTCAATTTTAATTTTCCTTCTTGGCATTATTAATCTATGACGTGCAACGTCCAGATATTGAGAAAATAATATCTAGAACGTCATACGTCGTTAATTATAAACAGATTTTTATTCTTTTGGTTTCTTAGCTCCATATAACGATCGACCTTGTCTTCTGCCTTCAACACCAGCAGCATCATAAACGCCACGAACAATATGATATCTTACCCCTGGCAAATCTTTTACTCTCCCACCACGAACTAAAACAATTGAGTGCTCTTGTAAATTATGACCTATACCAGGAATATAAGCCGTAACTTCACGGCCATTACTTAATCTAACTTTAGCAACTTTTCTTAAAGCTGAATTAGGCTTTTTTGGCGTCATTGTATAAACTCTAATACAAACACCTCTTTTAAAAGGTGCTGGCAAATACTTTTCTTTTCTTTTTAAAGAATTATAATAATACAAAAGCACTGGCGACCTTGACCTCTTTTCAATCTTATTTCTACCTTTTCTTATTAATTGATTAATTGTTGGCATATTTAAATTATAACATAAAATTCAAAAATTCTTTAGTCCCGAATTACGAATTCCGGGTTATTTTAATATTGAATCCTTTTAATATTGAATCCAGAGCTCATTCATTGGAAATTAATGAACTAATGAATTAAGATAATAGATTAAAAAATTAGTATCAAAAAGGAACATCAAGTTTATTTTTCACTTCTAATTTTTTTTGCCACTTTAGAGGATCGATAATTCTTTTCTTCCTCCAACCAGAAGCAAACTTTTGCCAAAACATCCAATTTTTTTAAATACCAATCTATTTTTCCTTTGCCTTTCTACTACTTTTACCATGTCTTAATTATGGCACAAAAAGAAATTTTTTTTTCACTTCTACTAACTTGATACGATCGTATTTAAATAGTAGAAATGAAAAATTTATAGGTTATCCCGATAGAAACATGATATACTACCCGGATTATTACCGGATATAGTTACCCGGATTATTACCGGATAGATTACCCGGATGAATACTGGATATATTAGCATGATGGAAAGTATATAATATTATCCTGATGAAAACCGGATATACTACCCGGATTAGTACTGGATATTAATACCATGATGAAAACTATATATTATCTAAAGTAAAAATTGAGGACATACGATGTCCCGATATTTTCTTTGAAGCTGAGAAGCTGAGGAATTACTTTATTGCTTCATATAATGCTTTAATTTCTTGATCTGATAAAGCGCGATTGTAAATGCGGACTTCGTCGATGAGACCATTGAACCATTGTGGGTCGCCCGAATTGTGCCTACCGATTCTAAAATTATCTCCATCTAGGAATCCTTGTGTAAATACTAGTGAACCAATATAATTACCATTTACATAAAGTTCCACTTTCCCTGTCGTAAAAATTGCAACCGCATGGTGCCAAACTCCTACCCCAACAACAAAAGGAGAATCATACCATCCATCATGATATTCTACGTCTAAGGTATTATCCCCATACATATAGCCCAATATAATTGATTGCCCATAGCGCCCACTGACGTCGCTATCAACAATAGAATGTTCCCCAGTATTAACATTTGTTTTAAACCATACTTCAATTGTTAGGGGTAATATGTTAGAGGATAACGGTGTCTGGACATAATCATCCACTCCATCAAAACTTAAAGCTTTGCCTACTTTACCATCAACCCATTGAGGACCATTATAGAGTGTTCCATTATTATTGTTTCCTGAATAATCATTAGCAATATTTCCAGTTCCTTCATCAAAAGACCAATACCCTACAAGTCCTTGAGCTTGATCAATGAGTCTTTTATTTGTTCCTACTGAAAATAGATGAGGATAATTATCATTGTCTGTTTTTGAGGCTTGAGACTGAGGATTTTCTAATTGAGCATAGAGAGCATAACTTCCTCCAGCAACAAATGCATAGTAATATGGAGGTCTATTGATTGGATCAATGAAAAGTCTAGAAAGATTAATGCTTGAAAATTGATTAAAAGGAATAGGAATCCAGCCAGTACCATCAATATTTGTTGGAGTTGCTGAGCATCTATATGACCAGCCTGAAGGAAGCTGTGGTAATTGACTTATCCATTGACCACAAGTTGATGAAGTATCAGGAAGAGAGATATAGACAACATTTGAGGAAGCATATTGAAGTTCAGAAAAGGTGCCTTGAGTTTCAAAAAGAATAAGGTCAAATATTTTTTCAAGATTTTTAAGGTCTGAAGTTCTTTGACTATCTCTACCTCTTTTAAAGATATCTGCTGGCTTAATGACAACAATTAAGACAGTAGCTAAGATAGCTATTAGAGCTAAGACAACTAAGAGTTCAACTAAAGTGAAGGATTTATTCATTTTTTTATTCATAATTTAATTATAACATAATAACATAAACTAAGAAGCCCGAAAGTCTGGAAACTGAGAAGCTTGGAAGCTAGACAGGAGATTGTTGAGATTTAAGTTTTTTTATATTTTCTTGATGTTCGGGGGTGTTTAATAAACCACATTTTTTATATTTTTTACCTGAACCACAAGGACAAGGATCATTGCGGCCAATTTTGGGTGTTTCGATTTTTAATTCCAAATTCATAAAAATTTGCAAAATATTTATTCTTAAAATTTTATGAAAATCAACAAAAGCCTTATAACTTTCTTGCTTAAAAGCAACCAATGGGTCTCTTTGGCCATAGCCACGAAAACCAACTGATTGTTTTAAATCTTCTAAATAATGCAAATGTTCAATCCATAAATAATCATAGGTTCTTAAAATAATATTTTTTAAAATTTTTTTAAGTTCCTCAGCTAAATTTTCTTTGAAAAAATTAAATTTTTCACTAAAAGCTTGCTTTGGCTGTTGATCTTTAAAAACAAATTTAATTACTTCATCACTTTCTTCCTGAATTAATTTTTCAAATTCTTGCTCAAAAAATTTTTCAACCTCAATTTCATCAAGTAAAAATTGTCTTCTTTCTGAATAAATTTTTTCTCTTTGAGCATTAATAACATCGTCATATTCTAAAAGGTGTTTTCTGACATCAAAATTATAACCTTCAACTTTACTTTGGGCTTCTTCAATAACTTTACTAATTAATTGATTTTCAATTGCTTGATCTTCAGGAAAATTAAATTTTTCAACTATTTGTTTTATTCTTTCACCACCAAAAATTCTCAATAAATCATCTTCTAAAGAAATAAAAAACTGAGTTTCGCCCGGATCTCCTTGTCTTCCAGCTCTTCCCCTTAATTGATTATCAATTCTTCGAGCTTCATGTCTTTCGGTTCCAATTACAAAAAGGCCTCCTAATTCACGAACTTTTTTAGCTTCTTCAGGATCAGGCGGATTGCCTCCCAAAATAATATCAACACCCCGACCGGCCATATTAGTAGCAACAGTTACTTGTCTTAATTTACCTGCCTGAGCAATTATTTTTCCTTCCTCTTCGTGATTCTTAGCATTTAGAACATTATGGGGTATGCCTTCTTTCTTTAACATTTCAGACAATTTCTCATTTTTTTCAATTGAAGTTGTCCCAACTAAGACTGGTCTTCCAATTTGATAAAGCTCTTTAATTTTGTTAACAACTGCCTTCCATTTAGCTTCTTCCCTTAAGAAGATTTTATCTGGATGATCTTGGCGAATACAAGGTTTATTAGGAGGAATAACAACAACATCTAAATTATAGACTGCTAAAAATTCTTCCCGCGAGGTATAAGCAGTACCAGTCATTCCAGCTAACTTTTTATATTTACGAAAGAAATTCTGAATGGTAATTGTTGCCACTGTTTTCATTTCAGCTCTAATTGGAACTCTTTCTTTAGCTTCAATCGCTTGATGAAGTCCTCCAGACCAACGACGACCAAACATCAATCTACCAGTAAATTCATCAACAATAATTATTTCATTATTTTTAACGACATAATCTTTATCTCGCTGATAAAGATAATTGGCATTTAAAGCCTGTTCTAAATGATGAGTTGCTTTAATATCTAAAACTTCATAAGGATTGTAGCCTAAAATTTTTTCAATTTTATTTAAACCTTCTTCGGTCAAATAAACTTTTCTTTTTTTCTCATCAATGGTAAAATCAATATCTTTTTGAAGTCTTTTGGCTATTTCGTCATAAAAATAATAAACATTAAATTCTTCAACTTCATAAGAACCAATAATTAAAGGCGTTCTGGCTTCATCAATTAAAATACTATCAACCTCATCAACAATAGCATAATTTAGACCTTTAACCTGAACTAAATCATCAGGGTTATAAACTAAATTGTCTCTTAAATAATCAAAGCCAAATTCATGATTAGTGCCATAAACAATATCAGCTAAATAAGCTTCTTTTCTGGCAACTGGTCTTAAAAATTCATGAAAAACATAAAAAGCTCCTAGGGCATCTCTTGCTTGATCAATTTTTTCTTGAGTAAAACCTGGATCATATAAAAAGGCATTATTATGAATCAAACAAGCAACTGAAAGTCCTAAGAGATCATAAATTTGCCCCATCCAAACAGTATCTCTTTGAGCCAAATAATCATTAACGGTAACAATATGAACACCTTCACCAGTTAAAGCATTCAAATAAGCAGGTAAAGTTGCGGTTAAGGTTTTTCCCTCACCAGTCATCATCTCGACTACCATTCCTTGATGAAGACCAATGCCACCTAAGATTTGGACATCAAAATGTCTTTGCTTCAATGTTCTTTTGGCTGCTTCCCTAACTAAAGCAAAAGCCTCGGGTAAAAGAGCATCAATCTTTTCTCCATTTTTTAATCTTTCCTTAAATTCAAAAGTTTTTTCCTTTAATTTATCATCAGGAATTTTTTCAAAATCTTTTTCTAAAGAATTTATTTTTTCGAGCAAGGGCTGCCAAGCTGTTAAAGGATTCTTATTTAAAAATGAAAATAATTTCTTAAGCATTTATTTTTTCAATTTTCACAATCCAGGTTATTTTTTTATAACCCTTCTTTTGACGATATCTTGTTTTTGGTTTGTATTTCAAAACAACAACTTTATTTTTCTTTTCTTTGACCATCTTACCTACAACAAAAACATTATCTAATTTAGGTTGACCTAAAAGAAAATTATTATCGTCAGCATAAAGTAAAACATCTCTGAATTCAATTTTTTCTGGATTAACATTTCTTATTTTTTCGATTTCAATTTCCTTACCTTCTTCAACTAAATATTGCTTCCCTCCTGTTTGAATCACAGCTATTTTCATTTTTTTAAATGCGCAGACAGCTACTGAAATGTTTTAACTACCCTGATGATCTACCGGATATAATTACCCGGATGATTACCGGATTATTTCACCCGGATAAATACCGGATATTAAAATATTTACCCGGATAGTCAACCGGATAGATTACCCGGATAAACTACCGGATTATTTTACCCAGATGATTACCGGATAAATCTGGTTTAAATCCGAGTAACTTATCCGGTTATAATCCGGATAGTTCTATCCGGTCTATATCCGGGTAGTATTATCCGGTTCATATCCGGGTAAAAATATTTTTCTGCAGCTATCCGCGTTTCAAAACAAATTAAAAATTAACAAATATAAAACGACCAAAAAATGAAAGAAAATAAATATTAAATTAATTTTACCAAAAATTTTTTTAGAAATTAAATGAGTCAAAACCTCATTACCGAATTGAAAAATAGCAAAAATTAATATTATTTGCCATAAATCCTCAATTGGTATAATTAAAGACTTCTCAAAAATCGGTCTTTTAAAAATAACAATTAAATCTGGTTTTTTAAGGTAAATTAAGAACCATAAAAAAAATGGCAAAAGAAAGTAAACTAAATAAAATATTTTTTTCATTTTATAAAATAGACGATTTCTTCAGCAATTTTTTGACCTGCGTCCGTTTTAGCAAATTTTAAAGCTGATTCGCTCATTGATTTCATTAACTCTTCATTTTTTAAAATATCTTCAATCAAAGAAACCAATAAATGGGGCTTAGCATTTTTTTCTTCTAAAACTTTACAAGCACCATAATGATCGTAGATTCGAGCATTGATTACTTGATGCCAACCAGCAACTTTTTCCTCAATTGGAATTAAAATACTTGGTTTGCCCAAAGCAGCGATCTCAAAAATTGTACTTGAACCAGCGCGAGCAATAATAAGATCAGAAATTTTCATTAAAATAGTTAAGTCATTATGATCAATAAACGGAAATGGATGATAATCCTTGATTCTTTCTGGATTTTTTTCTAATAAAGTTCCCTTAGCATAAAGATAAGCATCTGGATATTTTTTTTCTCCTGTTTGATGAACAACTTGGGCTAAATTTAAAAGTTGAGGCAAGGCTTCAATGATTAAATCATTTAAAAATCTTGAACCTTGAGAACCACCTAAAACTAAAACAATCTTTTTGTGAGGATCAAGGCCAAATCTTTGATAGTCTTCAAAAATTATTTTTTCTGTCAATGCCTCAATATCAATTGGTTGACCAACAATAATTGTTTTTTTACGAGGAAAATATTTCTCAGCTTCAGCAAAAGCTAAAAAAATTTTGGTAGCAAATTTAGCTGAGATTTTATTAGTCAAACCAGGAATTGAGTCTGATTCATGAATAAAAATAGGTATAGCCAGAATCCAACCAGCTAAAACAACACTTAGACTACTTGGCCCACCTTTAGAAAAAATTAAATCAGGCATAAATTTAAATAAATAATAAAAGGCAATAAAAAAACTAAAAGGGAATTTAATAAGATCAAGAACGTTTTTTAAACTAAAATATTTTCTTAGCTTAACTTCAGGCAAAAGATAAATATTAACTCCCTCTTTTTTCAAAATTTCTTCTTTAAATGGTTTGGTGCCTAGATAAAAAATTTTAACGTTTAAATTTTCCTTGGTAGCAATTTTTTTAATTTCCCGAGCAACAAAAACTAAAGGGAAAAAATGACCGCCAGTTGCTCCTCCAGTTAAACAAATTCTTATTTCTTCGTTATTCATCTCTACTTATTAACCCCAAACTAAAATAAATTGCTAATTGGCCTGAAGGACCATAGCTAAAAAATGGCAAAATTACTCCTGTTGGCGCAATCAAACCACTATTTGAGGATAAATGTAAAAATGTTTGAAAAAAAATCCACCAAGCAAAACTAAAACAAAATGGCTTTTTCCAATCACCACCTTTTAGACCTATTAAAATTATCCTTAAAATTAAGAAAAAAAACAAGATAACCAACAGCAAAGAACCAATAAAGCCTGTTTCTTCAGCATAAATAGTAAAAATAGAATCGGTCAACATTTGAGGCAAACCGATTATTTTCATTTCTGACCTACCAAGTCCTTTACCTGAAATTCCTCCTGAACTAATACCTAAAATTGATTGTTCAATTTGAAAATATTTTTCTTCAAACAACTTACCTTTAGTTAAAAAAGAAAGCAATCTTTCTTTCCTATAACTCCAAAAAGTACTTATTAAAGCCAAAATTAAAACAAGAATTAGAAAAATAAATAAAGTGATAAATATTTCTTTATTAGATTTAAGAAAACTCAGAAAAACAATTAAAATACTAGAAAAAATTATTAAAACATTACTTAACGAGGGCTGGAGATAAATTGGCAAAATTAAAAAAAATGAACTTAAAATAAAAATAAGATTTTTTTGAATTAAAGAAAAATTTTTAAGACCGGCAAAAAGAAAAATATAAAATAAAATCGCTAATGGTTTGATTATTTCTGATGGTTGAAAAGAAAAGGGCCCTAAATTTACCCAACGAGAAGCAGTTGCCCCAGCTAATTTAAATTGTGGCAAGAAACCTAAAAAAATTGAAAAATAAACTAAAAAAAATATAAAAATAATAAATTTTTTGTAGCGATGAATTTTCGGCGCTAAAAAATAACCAATAAAGAAAAGTAAAATTCCCAGTAGGGTTATTCTAATTAAAAATCTTAAAAAATAGAAATAAGGATCGTTAAAATTTTTTAAAGAGAAATAATAAGAAGCACTAAAAAAATTGATTAAACCCAAAAGAGAAAGGATAAAGACTAAAACTAATAAGAATTTGTCAATTTTAAGCATTATCTCTTTTGCCACTGCTCTTCTTTGCGAGCTTTTCTTTTGCCATATTTCTTTCTTTCAACTTCTCTTGGATCTCGAGTTAAAAAGCCTGCTTTTTTAAATTTTGGCTTCCATTCAGGATTTAATAAAACTAAAGATCGAGCTAAACCTAAACGAATTGCCTCGGCTTGACCTCTTGGCCCTCCACCAATTACTTTACAGGTAACTTTATAAATTTTTTGAGCTTTAATTTTTCTTAGTGGCGCTTCAACAATTTTTTGAAATTCAATATTTTTAAAATAATCTTTATAATTTCTGTCGTTAATTAAAATATTAAAATCTTTATTGGCATCGTTTTGCCAAATCCTCACTCGGGCTGTTGCTCTTTTTCTTCGTCCAATTCCTTCAAAATATCTTCCTTTTTCAATTAAAGGAAAAGATACTTCAGTTTTTGGCTCTTCAGTTTCTTTCTCAATTTCTAAAGTTTTTACTTCTTCAACTTTAGTCTCCATCGATTAATTTTATCCGCGCTAATCTTTTTTTTCTCAATTTATTTTTCGGCAACATTCGGCTAACAATAGTCTGTAAAACTTTTAATTTATTTTGCGACCATAAAAGCTTTAAGGGAATTTCCTTTAAATGGCCAATATAACCAGTGTGTTTAAGAAATACTTTTTGATCAAACTTTTTACCAGCAAATTTTGCCTGATCTAAATTTTTTACTAAAACAAAAATCTTTTTATCTTTTGATGGCTCATAATCAGGTTGATGTTTTCCTTGCAAATAATAAGCAATTTCTGTCCCTAATCTACCTAAAGATTTATTTTTGGCATCAATGATTATTTCTTCTTTCATAGATTAATTATAACATATTAACAACCCAAAACTTACTTCTACTCTTTCAATTATAACTCAAGAATTCTTCAGTTGTGAATTCAAAAATTTCGAGTTCAAATAAGACGTGCGACGTCCATATATTGATTTGAATTATTTAATATTTGGGACGTCGCACGTCAATATATTTTACTTTAACTTTACGACGTACGAGGTCGTAAAATTTCACTTCTCCTAACTTAATACGATCGTATTTAGATAGTAGAAATGAAAAATTTATAGATTACCCTGATGGAAACATGATATACTACCCGGATGAATACCGGATATAGTTACCCGGATGATTACCGGATAGATTACCCGGATGATTACCGGATAGATTACCCGGATGATTACCGGATAGATTAGTATGATGGAAAGTATATAAGATTATCCTGATGAAAACCGGATATACTACCCGGATTAGTACTGGATATTAATACCATGATGAAAACTATATATTATCTAAAGTAAAAATTGAGAACATACGATGCCCCGATATTTTCTTTGAAACTGAGAAGCTGAGGGATTACTTTGTTGCTTCATATAATGCTTTTATTTCTTGGTCTGATAAAGCACGATTATAGATGCGGACTTCGTCGATGAGACCTTGAAAAATAAATGTGCAACAGCTCGACACATACCTAGCCATCCATCCAATAAGAAGAAGCAGGATAATACAGGACTACTGCGATGTACTGAGCTATAAATTCGCCATCTTTATATGATTTGACGGTTGATGTTTAATATAGTATACCCAACCAAATGATAAAGCACCATCATTAGGCATTACCATTGATTAATACTATACCAAGTATTCTGAGCCATGCATAACAGATGTGCCACCTAGTGGAAAATAACCTCTGCTCCATTGATTTGCTTGACAATTATAAACAGCACTGGTATGTTTTATCCATAAAACAAGATTCACTATTGCCAGAAAGATTTAAACTCGGACTATAAGGTATTTCCACATAATCATCCACTCCATCAAAACTTAAAGCTTTACCTACTTTACCATCAACACAAGTTGAGGACCATTAACTAGAGGTTCCATTATTATTGTTTCCTGAATAATCATTAGCAATATTTCCATTCCAATCATCAAAAGACCAATACCCTACAAGTCCTTGAGCTTGATCAATGAGTCTTTTATTTGTTCCTACTGAAAATAGATGAGGATAATTATCATTGTCTGTTTTTGAGGCTTGAGACTGAGGATTTTCTAATTGAGCATAGAGAGCATAACTTCCTCCAGCAACAAATGCATAGTAATATGGAGGTCTATTGATTGGATCAATGAAAAGTCTAGAAAGATTAATGCTTGAAAATTGATTAAAAGGAATAGGAATCCAGCCAGTACCATCAATATTTGTTGGAGTTGCTGAGCATCTATATGACCAGCCTGAAGGAAGCTGTGGTAATTGACTTATCCATTGACCACAAGTTGATGAAGTATCAGGAAGAGAGATATAGACAACATTTGAGGAAGCATATTGAAGTTCAGAAAAGGTGCCTTGAGTTTCAAAAAGAATAAGGTCAAATATTTTTTCAAGATTTTTAAGGTCTGAAGTTCTTTGACTATCTCTACCTCTTTTAAAGATATCTGCTGGCTTAATGACAACAATTAAGACAGTAGCTAAGATAGCTATTAGAGCTAAGACAACTAAAAGTTCAACTAAAGTGAAGGATTTATTTATTTTTTTATTCATAATTTAATTATAACAGAGTTCTCGCGCTTTAAATGATCTAAAACAGAGTTAATTTTAATTGTGTTTTATCCATATTGATTCGAATTTATAACGCATATATACGAATTTTTTTATATTACGAATATACGCGAATTTATTCGAATATTTTTATATAATGAATATACACGAATATATACAAATAAATTCGAGTTAATTAGGTTTAATTCATATTATTTAATGGAAATTAAAATTTTTGAGGATAAAAATTTGTGGAATAGATTTTTGGATGAAAATAATTATCTAAGTTTTTTGCAGGATTTTGAATATGGTGAGATTGAAAAAGAATTGGGCCGAGAAGTCATTAGATTAGGAGTTTTTGACAATGATAATTTAATTGGTGTTTGCCAATTAATTGGTTATCAAGGTAAAAGGAAGGGACTGGTTGTTCATCATGGACCAGTGATAAAAAAAGAAAAAGCTGATAAGTTTTTAAATTTACTTGTTGATTTCTTAAAGAAAAATAGTTATCAAAAAAAATACGATTTTTTAAGAATCAATCCTTTAAACGAAGAACTAACTAAAACAAAAGACTTTATTTTTGCTCCAACTTATGCAGTTACAGAAAATTTCTGGCTTAAAGAAATAAAAAATGACGATGAAATGTTAAAGGAAATGAGCGAAACAACAAGAAAATTAGTTTTAGATTCTTTAAAAAAACCTTTTTTAGAAATTGAAAAAACAATTGATTTAGATAAATTTGAAATTTTTTGGCAGATTTATCAAGATTTAGCCCAAAGAAAAAAATTTATTCCCTACCCTAAAGAGTTTATCCAAAAAGAATTAGAAATTTTTTCTCGAGAAAATAAAGCTTTACTTTTTTTAGGTAAAGTTGAAGGCAAATATTATTCAGGAGCTTTAATAATTTTTTCGCATCAAATTGCTTTTTATCATCATTCAGCCTCCTTGCCAATTAGAGAACCTTTGAACTATAAAATGCAATGGGCAATAATTCAAGAAGCAAAAAATCGCGGTTGTAAAATTTATAATCTTTGGGGTATTGCTCGAAAAGAAACAAAAAATCATCCTTGGCATGGTTTAACTCAATTTAAAAAAAGCTTTGGCGGAAAATTAATTAAATTAGCTCCTACAATTGATTATCCTTTTTCCTGGAAATATTGCTTGAATTATATTTATGAAAAAATTAAAAGAGGGAAGTTATAATTTTTTTATGAATCTCTTTAATATCTCCTTCGCCATTAACTTCGATTAAGCAACCTCTCTTCTTTAAAAAATTTACTGTTGGCAAAACATACTTTTTAAAATTAGAGATTCTTTTTTTAACTATTTCAGGATCATCTTCTTTTTCTCTTTTTCTTTTTTTAGCTCGTTTAAAAATTTCTTCTTCCGAGACATTTAAAAAAATCACTCTAAAATCAATTCCTAAATCTTTTAAAGTCTTGATTTCAATTTTTGCTTCTTCAATCATTCTTGGCGAACCTGAAAAAACCAAGTTATATTTCTCGACTAATTCTTTAATTTTTTCAGCAACAACATAACCTATGATTTCTGGTGAATACAAACCTCCTTGAAATCTTCGTTCAATTTCTTTTTTAATTGAAAAAAACTTCTTGCCAATTTTAACATAACCCTTCTTTTGCTTTTTAAAAAATTTATCAACTAAAATATGAGTAACCAAGAATTTGCCTTTAATCTTTTTTGCTAAAAGCTTTCCTTGAGTATCCTTGCCTGAAAGCGGCGGACCAGTCAAGAAAAAAACTTTATTCATACTCTCTCAAACTTAATTCTGATTGAATCTTTTTAACTGTCTCAATAGCAACTGAAACTAAAATTAAAATTGAAGTTCCGCCAATAGCTAAAAATTGAGTTTTAGTTAAGAACTCAAAGAGATAGGGCAAAATAGCAATAAATCCCAAAAATAAACCACCAAAAAATGTTAAACGGGAGACAATATTTTTGAAATATTTTTCTGTTTCTTTACCTGGACGAATCCCCGGAACAAAAGCACCAGCCGTCTGTAAATTTTTAGATATTTCTTCAGGATTAAAGGTAATTGAAGTATAAAGATACGTAAAGACAAAAACTAAGATGAAATAAAGAAAAGAAAAAAGAAAGATATTGTTAAGGAAAGAATTTAAAGATTGAAGCAATGTAGTAAAAAATTCAATTTTCGTTAAAGCTAAAAACTGAGCTAAAGTTTGAGGAAATAAAAGTAAGGCAATAGCAAAAATGATCGGAATAACGCCTGCTTGAGCAATTCTAACTGGTAGATAAGTACTGGCTCCACCGTAAAGTTTCGTCCCCCTGACTCTTTTAGCAAAAATGAGTTGAATTCTTCTCTCAGCTTCATTGATAAAAACAATACCAGCAATAATTAAAATTGCCAAAATAATAAAAGGAATATAAATTTGAAGCTTTTCTAAAGAAAAAGTAGCATAGACTTGAAACAAAATCTGAGGGAAACCAGCGACAATACCAGAGAAAATAATCAAAGAAATTCCGTTGCCCAACTTTCGTTCAGTGATTAGTTCTCCTAACCACATTAAAATAACCACTCCACAGGTAACGATAATAGCATCACGAATTAATGTCAAGGGGGTTAAAAAAATTACTCCTTGTGAACCAAGAAAATTTAAAAAACCAATTGATTGAATTAAAGCCAAAGGAATTGTTAAAATCCGTGCATATTGATTAAATTTAGCCCTACCAATTTCGCCTTCCTCATAATACATTTCCTTTAATCTAGGATAAACAAAAGTTAAAAGCTGTAAAATAATTACAGCTGTAATGTATGGACCAAGACCTAACAAAGCAATTGAAAAGTTGGCCAAAGCACCGCCAGAAAAAATATTAATGAAACCTAAAAATTGATTAGCTTCAAATAAATTTTTAAATTTTTCTAAATCAACATCAGGTAAAGGTATGTTGGCTAAAAGACGAGCAAAGAGTAAAAGGCCGAGGACAACCAAGGTTCTTTGTCTTAAATCTTTATAAATGAATAATTTTTTTAAAAGTTCGAAAATTTTCATTGAATTTTGCTATTTGAATTTTCTATTTTTTCTCTAGCTGATCGAGAAAAAATTAAACGATGATCAAAAATTAACGACTTGGTTAGATCGCCTTGGCCCAAAATTTTTATTTGAAAATTTTTTAAACTTTTAGGAATCCTTAAAATTTTCTTTTCTTTTAATGTTTCAGGGCTAACAATTTCTCCTGGTTGAAATTTCTCATTAATTTTTTCAAGATTAACTTCCAAAATATTTTTTTCAATCTTTATATTTGCCCAACCTCTTTTTTTCGGGAATTTTAAAATAACATCCCTTAAGGCTGGCCTGATACGACGACCAGCTCTTGCTTTCTGCCCTTTTATACCTCTACCTGAATAAGAACCCCTTTTACCACCACGGCCAACTCTATTTTTCTTCTTCAATTTGAACTTTATCTGGTGTACTTGCATTTTCTTTATTGATTAATGTTTTTAATTTAAGTTTCTTTTCATAAATTTTATTAAGTTTTTCCAAAGTTTTGATTGTTGCTAAAGCATTAACTAATGGGTTTTTTGTTACTCCTAAAATTTTAGCCGAAACATCGGTATAACCTGCTAAAGAAAGAACTGTCCGAACAACATTACCAGCAATCAAACCTCTTCCTTTTTTAGCAGGTTTTAATAAAATTTTTGTAGCTCCAAATTTATTTTCAATTTCAAAAGGAACAGTGCCTTCGATTAAAGGAGTATTAGTGGTATTTTTTTCAGCTAATCTTCTTGCCTTTTCCACAGCTAAAGCAATATCATCTCCCTTAGCAACACCGATCCCAACCTTACCCTGTAAATTACCAGCAACAACAACTGCTCGAACTTTAATTCTTTTCCCTCCTTCAACTGCTTTGGCCACTCTTTTAACTTCAATAACTTTGAATTCAAATTTTTCTGCCATTTAAAATTCCAAACCGAGCTCTCTTAATTTTTCAGCCAATAATTTAATCCGACCTTTATAACTAAAACCATTACGATCAAAAACAACCTTTTCAATTCCCTTTGTCTTTGCTTTTTCAGCTAAATCTTCGGCAACTTTCAAAACTTTATCCTTATTGGTTAAGCCTTTTAACTTTAAACTATTAGCACTAACCAAAGTTCTTCCCTCGGTATCATCAATAATCTGAGCATAAATATGTTGATTTGATCGAAAAATAGAAAGTCGTGGTCTTTCTTTAGTGCCCAAGATTTTCGCTCTAACTCTTTTTTTTCTTCTTAATCTTTTTTCTTTATCCATCACTTACCTGCTTTCTTAACTGGCTTTAATTTAATGACCTCATTAATATATCTAAATCCTTTTTGATGATATCTATCTGCTGGTTTTAATTTTTTAATTTGACTAGCAAAATTACCAACTTTTTCTTTATCAATTCCCCGAACATAAATCAATGACCTTCCTTTTTCTTGCTTAATTTCAATCTTAATATCTTCTGGAATTTCGATCTCAATTGGATGAGAAAAACCAAGTTTAAAAAATAATCTATCTCCTCTTTGTTCCGCCGAATATCCTAAGCCTTCTAAAATTAAAACTTTCTCAAATCCTTGACTAACACCAATAATTTTGTTTTCCAAAAGCCTTCTTAATGTTCCCCATAATGGTTTAGTTTTTCTATTAATTTCCAGGGGGCTGATTTTTAAAGTACTATTTTCAATTTCTAGTTTAAAATTTTGAGGTAAATCAAAAATTAATGAACCCTTTGGCCCTTTTATTTCAAATCTATTTTCAGCAAGTTCTTGAATTGAAATATTGTCTGAAATATTTATTGGTTTTTTACCTATTTTTGACATTAATAAACTTCACAGATAATTTCACCACCTAATTTTCTTTTTCTTGCTTCTTCATCAGTTATTAAACCTCGACTAGTTGAAACAATTCTAAAAGCAAATCCTCTTCTTAATGGCCTTAATTCTTTGTAACCAGCATAAACTCTTCTTCCTGGTTTTGAAACTCTCTTTAAATCTTCAATTAGAGGTTCGCCATTTTCATCATATTTAAGATAAATAATAAAATTCTTCTTAACATCACCTTCAATTTTAAATCCCCTGATCAAACCTTTATCTCTTAAAATTTTCAAAATCCCAACTTTTATTTTTGAATAAGGAGCAATAACTTGTTTTTTTCTTACTCTTAAAGCATTCTTAATTCTTGTAAGTAAATCAGCAATTGGGTCGGTCATTACCAGCTTGCTTTTTTAAGACCAGGGATTTCTCCCCGATGAGCCATTTCTCTTAAACAAATTCGACACAAATTAAAATCTCGAAAATAACCTCTTGTTCGCCCACAACGAAAACAAACATTTCTTTTTCTAGTCTTATACTTTGGTTTTTTTAACCAACGAACAATTTGTGCTTTTGATGGCATCAGACTTTAATCGGAAAACCTAATTCTCGCCACAAATCAATATTCTCTTCTTTGGTTTTTCCTGAACCAACTAAATTAATTGAAAAACCAAAGTTATATTTAATTTTATCAGAAATTGCTTCAGGAAAAACACTTATCTCACGAAAACCAAGATTAATATTTCCTCTATTATCAAAATTATCTGCTTTAAGACCATAAAAATCTTTTGCTCTTGGCAAAGCATAAGTTAGCAATCTTTGAATGAAGTCATTCAATCTTTTTTTTCTTAAAGTTACCAACAAAGCAACCGGCATTCCTTTTCTGACTTTAAATCCCGAGATAGATTTTTTAGCAGTCACAATTTTTGGTTTTTGTCCGGTTATCATTGAAAGAACATAAATTCCATCTTCAATAATTTTTTCCTGAGCTTCAGGATGAGCAACAACTAACTTACCAATTCCTATCTGAACAATTCCTTTGATTGGTCTTGGTTTCTTTAAATCTTGTTTTGACATTTTTTACAATATCTAAATTTTTTTTGACCTTCGAATTTATAACCAACTCTTGTTGCTTTATGACAATTCGGGCAAACTAATTTTACATTACTTACCGAAATTGGTCTCGGCACTTCGATAATCTTTCCTTTTTCTCCCTCTCTTCTTGGCTTAATATGTTTTTTAACTAAATTTAAACCTTCAATAATAACACGGCTTTCTTTAGGTAAAGCTTTAATTACTTTTCCAACTTTACCCCTATCTTTACCTTTAATAATTAAAACCTGATCTCCTTTTTTAATTTTCATACTAATTCCGGAGCTAAATTAGCTATTTTTTCATAGCCAAGCTCTTTAATTTCTCTAGGGATAGGACCAAAAATTCTATTACCAATAAGCTCAATTTCTCCTTTTCTACCTTTTTTAATTAATACACAAGCATTTTCATCAAAACGAATGTAGGTTCCATCTTTTCTTCTAAAATTTTTCCTTTGTCTAACAATTAAAGCTCTAACAACATCTCCCTTTTTTACTTCTCTTCTCGGCTCAGCTTCTTTAATTGAGCAAGTTATAATATCACCAATTTCAGCATAACGAGCATTACCTTTGCCAACAAAACCAATACATTGAAGTTTTAATGCACCTGAATTATCAGCGCAATTTAAAATACTTCTTCGTTGAATCATTTTACAACCTTAACTAATCGCCATCTCTTTAATTTCGACAACGGTCTTGTTTCTTCAATTAAAACAGTATCACCGATTTTTGACTCCTCTTTCTCATCATGAACATAATATTTTGTTCGATGTTTATAATATTTTTTATATTTTGGATGCTGAACCAATCTTTCGCCGACAACAACTCTTGTCTTTTTCATCTTATCTGAAACTACTTTGCCGATAACTTGCTTTCTCATTGTTTAGATTTTTCTTTAATTATCGTTAATATTCGGGCTAAATCCTTTTTTGCCATTCTTAAAAGATGTGGTTTAGTTAATTTCCTTAATGATTTATCCAACAACATTTGGCTAATATTTTTTCTTAATTCTTCGGCTAATTTTCTTAATTCTTCAATTGATTTATTTCTTAATTCTTTAGCTTTCATTTTTCAACAATTTTTGTCTTAATTGGCAACTTATAAGCAGTTTGCTTCAAAACATCCTTTAATAATTCTTTATCTAAACCACCAACTTCAAATAAAATTGTTCCTGGTCTAACAACAGCAACATAATCTTCAACGTCCCCTTTACCTCCCCCCATTCTTGTTTCTGGTGGTTTTTTTGTTTTTGGTTTATGGGGAAAAATTCTTAACCAATATCTTCCTTTTTTACCCAAATTCTTCTTTAAAACATCTAGGCAAGCTTTAATTTGCTTACTTGTTATCATTCTTGTTTCTAATGATTTAAGACCTAAATCTCCCCATGTTAATTCTGTTCCCTTTGTGATTAATTCTCTCTTAAGCGATCTTCCTTTCTGTGCTTTACGATATTTTAACTTTTTAGGCTGTAACATTATCTAAATCAACTTTTTCTTTATCGCCCTTATAGAGCCAAATTTTCAAACCAACAATTCCATACTTAGTTAAAACTGGTCTTTGAGCATAGTCAATATCAGCAATAAATTTAGACAAGGGCATCCTTCCCCAACTTATTTGTTCTTTTCTTTTAATTGTCGCTCCATCAACTCTTCCTTTAGCGATTGCTTTAAAACCTAAAATTTCCTTTTGCTGTCTTGCTTTATCAGCAATTTTCTTTAAAACTCTTCTTGTTGGTATTCCTTTTTCAATTTCATTAGCAGCTAATTCAGCCAAATAAGCAGCTGAAAGCAATGGTTTTTTTGTCTCAATGACATCAATATCTATTTGGGGTGGAATAAGATTTTGTTTTTTAAATAGAGAATTAACCTTTTTTTCTATTTTTTTAATTAAATTTTTTAAAAACTGCCCTTCTTTACCAACCAAAATTCCTGGTCTAGCTGAATAAATAGTAATTTTACAATGATCTAAACTTTTTCTTTCAATAATGATATTAGTAATTCCTGCCTTAGGGAAATTTTCATTAATAATTTTTCGAATTAAATAATCTGCTTCCAAAATTAAAGGAAAAAACTTTCGAAATATCCATCTTGAGCGCCAATAATTATTAATTCCTAATCTTAAGACATATGGTGGTATTTTTTGTCCCATTATTTTACCACTGATTTATGCGGATTTAATTATCCACGGATTTGCACGGATATGTAATTTTCCACGGATTAACACAGATTTAATTATCCACGGATTTGCACAGATAAATTATCCGTGTTAATCAGTGGTAATATAGATATCAGTGGTTATATTTTATCCGTGTTTATCCGTGGTATCCAATTCAATTTTAAGATGCGACATTTTTTTAATAATTAATCCAACTCTGCCTCTTGCTTTAGGATAATATCTTTTTAAATTTTTTGGTCCTTCGTTAACAATAATATTTTTAATATAAAGATCTTTCGGTTCATAGCCTTTATTTCTAGCATTGCTGATTGCTGATTTTAATAATTTTAAGATTATTTTAGCTGCTTTTTTATTTCTAAATAAAAGTTCTTTTTCTGCTTTTTCAACAGGTAAATTTTTAATTATCTTAGCAACAACTCTTACCTTTCTTGGTGACATTCTTAAATAATTTAAACTAGCTGTAGCGATTGTCATGATTTGGCTTGTTGTTTTTTCATCATTAATTCTGCTGCTCGACCTCCATGACGAATGAATTTCCTTGTTGGTGCAAATTCACCTAAACGATGCCCAACCATATCTTCAATAATTTTAACCTTAACAAATTGTTTACCATTATGAACCTCGAAAACCATACCGATCATTTCTGGAATAATCGTTGAATCTCTTGACCAAGTTTTAATTGGATGCTTAGCTCTTTCTTCTAATGGCAATTCCCTCACTTTCATTACTTTCTTTAATAATTTTTCATTTACATAATATCCTTTTTTACTACTTCTTGTCATTTTCTTCTTTGAACAATTAATGACCAACTTGGCTTTCTTGGATTTCTTGTTTTTCTACCACCAGTAACATTACCCCATTTGTCTTTTGGTTTTCTTGTTCCTCTTGGTGCTTTACCCTCACCTCCACCATAAGGATGATCTCTTGGGGTCATTGCCGAGCCTCGAACGTTTGGTCTCTCGCCTTTCCAAATGTTTCTTCCAGCTTTTCCTAATCTTTGAAGTCGCCACATAGAATTTGACACTCTACCAATTGTCGCATAACATTCCTTATGAATTTTTCTCATTTCTCTTGAAGGCATTTTAATTAAAGCATAATCACCTTCAATTCCCATCATCACTCCAAAAGAACCAGCTGATCTCACTAATTTACCTCCACTTTTTGGTTCTAATTCAATTTCAAAAATCTCAGTTCCAAAAGGAATATTTTTTAAAGGTAAGCGATTACCAGTTTTAATTTCACCTTTTTCACTACAAATTATTTCATCGCCAACTTTTATACCTTCGGGAGCTAAATGATATCTTCTTTCACCATCCTGATAACATACAAGCATAATAAAAGCGCTCCTATTAGGATCATATTCAATGGTTTCTACTTTAGCTGGAATATCTTTTTTGTCTAAACGAGAAAAATCAATTAAACGATAGAGTCTTCGGTGATAAGGATTAGCTCTAAATCTTGTTGTTATTCGCCCATAATTGTTTCTAGCAGTTCTTTTTTTAAGTGGAATTAAAAGAGGCTTATAAGGTTCATCAGTGGTTATAATATTTTTCTTATCAACCAAAACAGCAACTCTCTTTCCTGGCCCTCTTGATTTAATAACTTTGGTTGTCATTATTCAAAAATTGGAATTGTTTGACCTGATTTTAATTCGACAACAGCTTTTTTAAATTTCGGCCTAACACTTTTTATTCTTGTCAATCCTCTTTCTCTTTTTTGATAATTCATTGTTCTTACTTTCTCAACATTGACATTAAACATTTTCTCAATTGCTTTTTTAATTTGAATTTTATTGATTTTTGGCTCAACTAAAAAAGTGTATTTATTCTCTCTTGCTAATCTCAAAGTTTTTTCAGTAATTAAAGGCAAAATTTTAAAACTTTCTCCAGTTTGAATTTCAATTTTCTTTTCTTTTACTTCTTGAGGTTTTTCTTCAACTTCTTTAACTTCTTTATCTTCTTTCTTACCCCAAATTTTTTTAAAAAAATTAAATTTCATCGCAAAAAAATCTAAATCCAACCTTTTCAAGTTTGGCGGACTTTATATTTACTTAATTATACCATAAACTTGTCAATAAGTAAATAGAAATTTAAAATTTACGACGTACGACGTCGTAAACATCTCACTTCTACTAACTTGATACGATCGTATTAAATTAGTAGAAATGAAAAATTTATAGGTTATCCCGATAGAAACATGATATACTACCCGGATTATTACCGGATATAGTTACCCGGATTATTACCGGATAGATTACCCGGATGAATACTGGATATAGTTACCCGGATTATTACCGGATATACTACCCGGATGAATACCGGATATAGTTACCCGGATTATTACCGGATAGATTACCCGGATGAATACCGGATAGATTAGTATGATGGAAAGTATATAAGATTATCCTGATGAAAACCGGATATACTACCCGGATTAGTACTGGATATTAATACCATGATGAAAACTATATATTATCTAAAGTAAAAATTGAGGACATACGATGTCCCGATATTTTCTTTGAAGCTGAGAAGCTGAGGGATTACTTTAGTTGCTTCATAAAGAGCCTTTATTTCTTGATCTGATAAAGCACGATTATAGATGCGGACTTCGTCGATAAGACCATTAGAAGATAATTCCTGCCCAGCTGAACAGATCCTATACGAGGTAAGAGTCAATCAATATTCCAGGTATATTAAGTATCTCTAATGTATCGTTAAGTAACTTTTAATCGATGTTATCAAAGCTTGTCCGTAATAAGTTCTTACCGATAGAAACCAGCTATTACCATTTATACATATTGGATACCCCATATTTCGCAAATGACAACGCTATTCCGACTACGCATGAAATGATATAAGTAAGCCGTGATAAATAAATAGTATTTGTATGTGCTTGCTACGATAATGCTTTCAAACCAAGCCATAAGTTGTGTAGGATCAATTTGTAAAAGCTAGCTATGTATAGGTATATGCGACGACTGAATACACATAATCATCCACTCCATCAAAACTTAAAGCTTTACCTACTTTACCATCAACCCATTGAGGACCATTAATAAGTGTTCCATTATTATTGTTTCCTGATAAATCATAAGCTGTTGTCCGCTTCCTTCATCAAAATGGCCAATACCCTACAAGTCCTTGAGCTTGATCAATGAGTCTTTTATTTGTTCCTACTGAAAATAGATGAGGATAATTATCATTGTCTGTTTTTGAGGCTTGAGACTGAGGATTTTCTAATTGAGCATAGAGGGCATAACTTCCTCCAGCAACAAATGCATAGTAATATGGAGGTCTATTGATTGGATCAATGAAAAGTCTAGAAAGATTAATGCTTGAAAATTGATTAAAAGGAATAGGAATCCAGCCAGTACCATCAATATTTGTTGGAGTTGCTGAGCATCAATATGACCAGCCTGAAGGAAGCTGTGGTAATTGACTTATCCATTGACCACAAGTTGATGAAGTATCAGGAAGAGAGATATAGACAACATTTGAGGAAGCATATTGAAGTTCAGAAAAGGTGCCTTGAGTTTCAAAAAGAATAAGGTCAAATATTTTTTCAAGATTTTTAAGGTCTGAAGTTCTTTGATTATCTCTACCTCTTTTAAAGATATCTGCTGGCTTAATGACAACAATTAAGACAGTAGCTAAGATAGCTATTAGAGCTAAGACAACTAAGAGTTCAACTAAAGTGAAGGATTTATTCATTTTTTTATTCATAATTTAATTATAAATAGAAAAAAATATGATGTCAAGATGTGGAAAATTGTGCTAAAATTTAAAGGCGAAATGAACGGAATCGGACACGGATGATAATTTAAGACGTGCGATGTCCCAAATATTAAATGATGAATCAATATCTGGACATCGCACGTCCTAATATAGTTCCGCGTCCGTTTCCGCTCCTTCCGTGTTAAATTCTGATAGTTCTGCGTTAAGTTCTGATTAAAATTATGAAAGTTGTTTGGACAAAACATTCTGAAAAAAAGCTAAGACAATATCAACTATCCAAGAGTAGGATTTTAAGAATTATCAAAAACCCATATCGAGTTGAAGAAGGTATTGCAGCTCAAACAATTGCCTTAATGAAACCAAACAAAATTAAAAAAATAAATAATAAAAAAATTTGGAAGCAAGAAATCTGGACAATGATTCAAAAAGCAAAAGAAGGATTAAAAATAATTTCAGCTTGGCGCTATCCAGGCAAAAGCCCAGCTGAAAATCCTATTCCCCAAGAAATTATTGACGAATTAAAGAGAGAAGGTTTTATCTAAATAAGTTGAAGAATAAATCTTTTAAATTATCAAAAAAAGTTTTGGGCTGAAAAAGTCTTTGATAATAAAAAATTGAACCAACAGCATTAAGAAAAATTCTTTCATCCAGATTTAAGTTTTTATCCTTATCAGTCTCAATTTTTGTTGGATAAGTGGAATATTTTCTAAACAAATAATTAATTTCAGGTAAATAAGAAGCGGCACCAATTAAATAAACCCCAGCTGGTAAGCGATAATCTTCTTTAATTTTTTTAAATAAATCATTTAAAGCATTTTTTTTCCAATAAAGAGAAAATTTTTTTTCAATCAACTTTAAGAAATTATAATGAGTTATTTTTTGTCTGCCTATTTTAATTTTCGTTTTCTTTTTAGTATCATCATAATTTTTAATCTCATTGAAAAGAGAAAAAATTTCCTCAAAACTTAAACTAAAATCAAGTGCCAAATCTTCTAAAATATCTCCTAAACCAAATCTTAAATTTCGATAATAAATTAATTTTCCTTCTTGAAAAATACTAACATTAAAAATTTTATAACCAAAATCAACCAAAATTACTCCTTGCTCTTTTTCTTTCTTGGGAATCAAGATAAAAGAAGCTGGCAAAGGATTCGGTAGAATTAAGGAAATTTTAAAACCATTTTTCTGAAAAAAATCTCTTAGTCGGGAAATGGTCGATTTTAAACCTTGAACAACAAAAAAATCAACTTCTAAACTTCTTGCCTCCATCCCCAGTGGATCGCGAACCTTTATATTAATATTGTCAAGAAAATAAGCTATTGGCTCTTCAAATAAAAATTCATAACTGGTTGAGGTTAAAGAAGCTTTGGCTAATAAATGACATTTCCTTATATCTTCGTCGGTAATATATTTTTCACTGATTGAAACTCTACCTTTAGCTTTTTGTGATTGAAAGGAAGAAGAGGAAAATGAAAGTATAAGATTTTTGGGTTCTTCGCCAATCTGATAAGCAACATCTTTTAAAGTATTAATTACCTCTTCCCTAAAAGCGTCAACATCAATAATCTCGCCATCATTAAATGATTCGATATTTTTAGCTAATTTAGTTAAAAGAGTTATTTTGCCTTGTTCATCTTCTTCGCCAACACAAATTTTCAATGTTTTACTTCCTAAGTCAAGACTAAATATTTTTGATCTCATTCTCGGCCAGGATATTTAATCTCGCTAACATATTTTTTAGCCAATTCATAAGCTTTTTCAAATGACCAGCCTTCTTTCATTTTTTGATTAATAAAATATTGCAATTTCAAACGATAAAGTCGAGCCTCTTTTTTAGCTCTTTCATTAGGTTTTTTAGTTCGATACATTTTATTTCTAACTTCATTAACAACACCACTTCGATTAAATCTTTCTAAAAACCTTCTTAAAAGTTGATTTTGTGATTCTCCGTGTTTTCTTTTAACTTTCACTCGCATTAATTATCTTTTGATAAATTTCTTCGACCGATTCTTTGGGTTGATTATAAACAACCGAATGAATTGAACCACCACCATCATTTTTAAATCTCGGTATGATGTGTAAATGTAAGTGAAAAACCGCTTGGCCAGCTAATGGTCCCTCATTAACACCTAAAGTAAAATTATCTGTTCCCAAGACTCGTTTAAGTTTTAACATAATATCTTTAATAATTTTAACAAATTCTTGGCCATATTCTTCAGGCAACTCTTGGAAATTGGCAAAATGTTTTTTGGGTATAAGCAAACTATGACCAGGAGCATGAGGATGAATATCTAAAAAAACCAAAAAATTCTCTGATTCCCCAATAATCTTGGCTTTGATTTTTTTCTCAACTATTTGACAAAAAATGCACTCTCTCATTTTTAATAATAACGAATTAACACGAATAAAATCGAATTTACACGAATTTATTTTTAAAACATTCGCGTATATTCGTTTTAAATTCGCGTATATTCGTAAATAATAACGAACAATATCTCATTTGTGTTTCAAAAATCTCTTTAATTCTTGAACTAAGCTTTTAATTTTTAAAATTTCTTGGTTACCATATTCCATGTCTTTTAAAATTATCTCACCTTTGCCTAATTCCTGAAAACCCAAAATCAAGCTATATTTTACACCAATTTTATTGGCAACTTCAAGTTGAGACGAAAGACTTGTCTTGAAAAAATTACCAACTGGATTATAACCAGCATCCTGTAGCTGAAGATAAATCTCAAAAGCTTTAAGTCTAACTTCTTCACCAGCAAAAGTGATAAAAATTTTTGGCTGAGGATATTTAAAACCAAGATTCAATTCATCTAAAATAATTTTTAATCTTTCAATTCCTAGAGCACCACCAACAGAGGGTAAAGATTGATTAGCTAAGATTGGGCCCAAATCATAACGACCACCTCCAGCTAAAGCAATTTTTTCTTCACTAACAAAAATTTCAAAAACAGTTCTTTGATAATAATCAAAACCGCGAACTAGGGTTTTATCTAAATCATAAGGAATTTTAAAATGTTCTAAAAATTCAATTACTTTTTGTAAATGCTCCTCGCAAGATTTACATAAATGATCTAAAATATTGGGAGCATTAATTTTATGCTCTTGATCACGGGAATCCTTGCAATCCAAAAGTCTTAAAGGATTTAATTTTAATCTTCTTTGACAGTCAGGGCAAATTTTATTTTTGTATTGTTTGTAATATTTAACTAAATGCTTCTTGTATCTTGGCCGACAACGTTCACAGCCTAAAGAATTTAATTTAATTACTAGATCACCAATTTTTAATTTAGTTAAGAATTTGTAAAAAGAATAAATAACAAAAAAATCAGCAAAAGCATCTGGAGTATTTAAAATTTCTAAACCCCATTGAGTGTGTTCACGAAATCTGCCAGCTTGAGGTCTTTCGCGACGATACATCTTGCCAAAATAAAATAAAGAAATTGGCTGAGACAAACTCGCCATTCCATTTTCAAAATAAGCTCTAACAACACCGGCTGTCCCTTCTGGTCTTAAAACATAACTGGATCCCTTTTCTCTGCCTTTAATGACAAACATTTCTTTCATCACTACATCTGAGGCTTCACCTAAAGATAGAGTAAAAGTTTTAATATCTTCGACAATTGGTGTTTCAATGTATTTAAAACCTTGAATCAAAGAAAAATTAACGGCCAATTCTCTGATTTTTAAATAAAATTCTGATTCAGGATAAACAACATCTCTCATCCCTCTTGGTCTTTGAATTTTGAGTTTCATTTGATGAAAGCTTGAGCTAATTTAATTAAAGAAATTTGGAAAACAACTCTACCGATAATTCTCTCTCTTTTGACTGGACCCCATTTTCTTGAATCATAACTTACTTCACGATTGTCTCCTAAAACAAAATATTCATCCGGCCCAAGATTAACTTCAATTTTACCTAAAGTGTAATGACCTTTGAGATAATCTTCATTTAAAATAAATCCTTCAGGATTATCCTTGTTAAAAATAAATACTTTTGATTCTTCGATTTCAATTTTTTCTCCAGGAAGCCCAATAACTCTTTTAATGTAATAAACATGATTATCGAATGGTGGTTTAAAAACAACAACTTCTCCTCTTTGAGGACTACGAAGACGGTAAGTTAATTTATCAATAATTAGGTAATCAAAATTATGAAAATTAGGCTCCATACTTTGGCCACGAACCAAAAATGGCTCGAATAAAAAAAATCTAATTGGCAAAATAACCAGAAGCAAAAGAAGAATAAATTCTAATAGACTTAAAAAAAATTCACGGTTCATGCTTATGATAATTATAACATAGTTAGGGATTAGGGTTAAAAGCTAAAGACAAAACCAGGAATAAGATTTAGGTTTGTTCCTAATTCTAATCTATTTTCGTCATTACCGCCATCATTAGAAACTCGATCAGCAACACCTCCTTTTTGGAACTCTGCTGACTCAAATCCAACCGAAACTTCATATTGAGGAGAATTTCTTTGGAAAGCATATAAATAATAAAGTCCTGACCTTAAATTATTTATAGGATCAACTGGCAAAGATGAAATACCAGGAAAATCTACCTCGAAAAAATTAACTGGCACCCAACCAAACCCATTTATCTTTTGGTAGTCATTTTTGTTAGTCTGATAAATGTAATAGGTTTTATTATTAGGATAATAAAAGCAAGATTCGAAAAATTTATCTTTTTCGCTTGGAACAGAAACAAAAATTGTTGGCATTGATTCATCAACACCACGACCATCAAGATTGGGGCCATCAGGATCAATCGAGGTTGCATTTTGAAAATAAAAATTTAGAGCACTATTCAGTAAATTTAAATCTTGCAGTCTTTGCAAATCTCTTGTTGTCTTGTAATAATTCTGAACCTTTAAAACTCCGGAAATAATACCAATAACAACCGGGATCAAACCCAAAACAACTAAAAGCTCAACATAAGTTAATCCTTTCATCTTGAGCCGAGGAGGGGATTCGAACCCCTAACCTTGGGCTTACAAAGCCCCTGCTCTACCGTTGAGCTACCTCGGCGCAGTCACTTCGATTTACAAAACCATCCCTGCCTGCCTGCAGGCAGGTACCATTGAGCTATGCCGACCTATTTCTATTATAAATTATAACCTAAAAAGATTCTTTATTTTTCATTTTTTCTAATTTTTTACTTGCCCAGGTTTCTATTTTTAAACCAAAAATTTTTATCCGCAGAAGAAATTTCTCAACCAAATTTCGCCATAAATAGGTGATTTCATCTTCGGAAATTTTTATTGAAGTTAAAATTTTATTTTTAAAGACAGTAAAAATATTTTCGAGTTTGCGCCAATAGATCAGATCTTCTTTGGTAATTTCAATCTTTTTGAGCCGATAATAAGATAAAACTATAGCCGTAAAGATCAATAAATAACCTAAAATTAAAATTAAATAACTATTCATCACGACTTAAACGTGCAAATCTTCTAACTTCAATTTTCTCTCCAAATTTATTAGCATATTCATTAATTAAATCTCTAATTTTTAAATTCTCATCCTTAAAATATGGTTGCTCTAATAAACAAATTTCTTCAGCCCATTTTTTCAATCTCCCTTCAATAATTTCTTGTCTGACTTTTTCTGGTTTGTCTTGAATATCTTCACTCAATTCTTGTTTTTTTCTTTCCAAAACTTCTGCGGATACACTTTCTAAATCTAAATATAAAGGATTCATAAAAGCAACTTGCATTGCTAATTCATGAGCTAATTTTTTAAATTCAGGATTTTGGGCCACAAAATCTGTTTCTGACAAAAGTTCAACCAAAGCACCAACCCGGCCATTAAAATGAATATAACCTTCAATAATTCCATTTTTAGTTTCTTTTTCTTTTTTCTTTTCTAAGAGAGATTCGCCGATTTTTCTTAAATAAATTTTTGCCTTATCCAAATCCCAATTTTCTTTTTCTAAAGCTTCCCTGCATTTACCAATTGGCGCTCCAGTTTCTTCTCTCAATTTCTTGATTTTTTCTAAAAACTCTTGGTTCATTTTTTATATTTTATACAGAACTAACTGAACTGACGTTGAACTTACTGAATTTTTTTAGATGTAGAACTATACAGAACTGAAGCATAACTGACGGAATTTTTCTGTGAGTTCTATGTTAGTTCTGTATATTCTGTGTTTTTACTTTCGACAAAAGATAATCTAGTTGCCAAGCAATGCTTCTTGGTGCTTTGTCATTACCAGGGACAAATAAAAAAACATTACTTACATCATTATCTGAACCAGCTAAAGCAATAATTGGTATTTTCATTCTAATTGCTTCTCTTTTGGCTGTTTTGTGTTGTTTATAAGCCAAATTAACAATAAAAACAATATCGGGCAAAGAATCTAAATTAACTACTCCCGAATAAAGATTTTTTAATTTTTGAAGTTCTTTTTCTATTTTCACTCTTTGGGCTGGAGGCAAATTTTGAATTTCACCACTTTCTTCTTTTTTCAGTAATTCTCTAAAATATATTAGCCTTGCTTTAATTGTTTGAAAATTAGTTAAAAAACCACCAACCCATTTATAGTTTAAATAATACTGATTTAGAGCTTGAGCTATTTCTTGAATTTTGTTTTGACTTGCTGGAGTCGTACCAACAAATAAAATTTTTTTATTTTCAGCCAAAGCCTGTTTCAAATAATCACTAACCTCATTTAATTTTTGCAAAGTTAATCTCAAGTTAAAAAATTCAATATTCTTATTTGACTTTAAAAGAAAATTTTTAATTGATGGATGAGTGTATCTTTTGGCTCGGCCATAATGAACACCAGCTTTCATCATTTCACCAAAAATCCTCTCTTGAACTTGTTGTTGGATTTGTGTTTCCATTATGTTATAATTATATTATGAAAAACAAAATTCATCCCCAATATTTTTTAGCTAAGATAAAATGCGCTTGTGGTGCTGAATATGAAATTCCAGCAACGAAAAAAGAAATTTTTGTAGAAATTTGTCGCAATTGTTCTCCGGTTTTTACTGGTAAAGAAGAAACTAAAAAAGTTATGGGTAGGGTTGAAAAATTTTTACAAAGACAAGAAAAAAAGAAAAACAAAAAATAGGATTCGTGTTCTAATTATAACATACTTTTTTAGTATGAATCAAGAAATTCAAACAATCTATTTAGAAATCAGGGCTGGAGTTGGTGGCGAAGAAGCTGCCTTATTTGCCCGTGATTTATGGCGAATGTATTTAAAATTTTTTGAAAAAAATAAATTTAAAATCAAGATATTAGATTTAAATGAAACTGATTTGGGAGGAATAAAAAGTTTAACAGCCGAAATTACTGGTAATAAAGCTTATGATTTATTAAAGCAAGAAGCAGGAGTTCATCGAGTTCAAAGAATACCAGTAACTGAAAAAAGTGGACGCATCCATACTTCAACTGCTTCAGTTGCTATCTTGCCCAAATTAAATTTACCCCAAATTCAAATTAAGGAGTCAGATATCGAAATCAGTTTTTTTAGAGCTGGAGGTCCCGGTGGTCAAAATGTCAATAAAGTTGAAACAGCTGTCAGAATTTTACATAAACCAACAGGAATTGTTGTCTCTTGTCAAACAGAACGAAGTCAGCAAAGAAATCGAGAAATAGCTTTAGAACTTTTAAAAAATAAAATTTGGGAATTAGAACAACAAAAAATTTATGGCAATTTAACTGAAGAAAGAAGAAAGCAAATTGGATCTCAAGAAAGAGCTGAAAAAATAAGAACTTATAACTTTCCTCAAAATCGCGTTACTGACCATCGACTCAATAAATCTTGGCATAATTTAGAAGATATTATGAATGGAAATTTAGATCCAATCTTAAAAGCTTTTCATAAAGAGCTCCAGTTGGTTTAAGAATTGATTCATACAAGACTAATTCATTAAAAACTATCTGCCAATTTAATTCTTTTTTAATTTCTGGTAAGTCTTTAATGTTTTTTAATCTAGCTAAATTTATATGAGGCAAAAATTCTCTTTCCTCTCGATGATAAAAAATTTGTGTTTGATTTAAATTTTCTTCAATTAAATTTTTTAATTCTTCCAAATCTTTATTCTTCTCTAAGTAGAGCCAAATCATTCTTTTATGTCCTGGTGGACCATAATCAATTTTCTTAATTTTAGCCTCAATCCTTTTTCGCCAATTAAAATTTTGGAAAATATCTCTTAATTTTATAAAGTCTTCATAATTTAAATAACCCAAAAAAACAATTGTTAAATGCAAATTTTTAACGGGAATCCAGGGAAATTTTATTTTGGTCCTTGTCTCAATCTCTTCTTCTAAAAAATTAATTTTCTTTATTAATCCTTTGGTTAAAGATAGGGCAATAAACAATCTTAATTTCATTTTCAAGTACGCAGAACTTACGGAACGAACATAGAACTTACAGAAAAATACTACCGCGGAAATTACTGAACTCACACAGAACTCGCAGAAAAATTCCGTCAGTTCTGCATCAGTTCAGTAAGTTCTGTTTCTTATTTAATTTCGGTAATTAAATCAGCGACAACAATATTTTTACTTTCTCTTTTTTGAACTGTACCAACTAAAAAATAAATTTTACCTTCCTTTAAAATTTCAAAATAATTTTCATAAACCTTAGGAAAAAGCATAACTTCGATTTTATCAGTCAAATCTTCAATTTCTAAATAGGCAAAAGGTTCCTTATTTTTAGTCAAGACTCTCTTAAGCTCATTTAAAACTCCAGCTAAACTAACTTTAAAACCATCTTCAAGTTTTAAAACGTCTCTGATATTTTTTGCTTTGCCATTTAATTTGGGTGCATATTTTTTATAGGGATGACCAGAAAGATAAATTCCTAAGAGTTCTTTTTCCCATTTTAAAATTTCTAATTCATCGATATTTTTTCCTGGCTTAAGATATAAATCATTATTAGTCGCACCAAAAAGGCTCTTTCTTTCACTGAAATTTTTGCTCTTTTGCGAATAGTCTAAAATATAATCAAAATTATTGATTAAAGTGCTTCGAGGATAAAAACGATCAAAAACACCAGCTTTAATAAAACTTTCTAAAGATTTTTTGTTTAAATCTTTATGTCTAACTCGATTAAGAAAATCAGCTAAACTTAAAAATGGACCATTCTTTTTTCTTTCTTCCTCAATGGCATAAACTAAAGGAGCGCCAATATTTTTAATTGAACCTAAACCAAACCTAACTCTTCTTTCATCAATAATGGTGAAATGGAAATTGCTTTCATTAATGTCAGGTGGTAAGACTTCAATCCCATGGTTTTTAAAATCTTGAAGATAAATTTTAACTCGGTCAATGTCTTTACCCTCATGAATTAAACAAGCTGTTAAAAATTCAATAGGAAAATGGGCCTTTAAATAAGCTGTATAATAAGCCAAAATGGCATAAGCAACGGCGTGGCTTTTATTAAAACCATAGCGAGCGAAAGGTTCAATTAATTTACATATTTTTTCTGCTATTTCTCTATTAATACCATTTTTTACCATTCGCTCAAATAATTTTTTTATCTCCTCATCCAACAAACTTTTTATTTTTTTACCAACAGCTTTTCTTAAAACATCAGCCTCAATTAAAGAATAGCCACCAAGTTCTTGAGCTATCTTCATTAATTGCTCTTGATAAACCATAATACCGTAAGTTTCTTTCAAGATTGGTTCTAATTTTGGATGTAAATAATTTATTTCTTCTTTGCCAAATCTTCGACGAATGAATGAAGGAATGAGTTCAATCGGTCCTGGCCTAAATAAAGCAACCATCACAGCTATATCTTCCAATTTTTCTGGTTTTAATCTTTTTAAACATTCGGTCATCCCCCTACCTTCTAATTGAAAAATACCAATTGTTTTTCCTTGCCTTAAAATTTCAAAAGTCTCTCGATCATCAAATTTATCACTGAAAATAATCTCTTGGTTATGTCTTTCTTTAATCAAACCTTGAGTTGTCTCAATAATTGATAATGTTCTTAAACCTAAAAAGTCCATTTTCAAAAGTCCAATTTCTTGAACCGAATACATATCATATTGACTAATAATCACTTTTTCTTTACCTGGAGCAAATTGAAGTGGCAAGAAATCAGTAATTGGCCCAGGAGTAATAACTGTTCCGCAGGCATGAACACTTGCATGTCTAATTGTTCCTTCTAATCTTTTAGCTGAATCAATAATTTTTTGGTAATCTTTATTTTCTTTGATTATTTTTTGAACATCAATTAATTTTTCTGCTTCTTCCAAAGACAAATTAGCTGGAATTAATCTGGCTAATCTATCAACAAAAGAAAAAGAAAAACCTAGGGCCCGACCAGCATCACGAACAGCCGCTCTTGATGCCATTTTCCCAAAAGTAATAATTTGAGCAAATCTATCTTGACCATATTTTTGACGAATATAATCGAAAATTAAATCTCTTTTAACATCAGAAAAATCAATATCAATATCAGGAAATTCGTACCTTTCAGGATTTAAAAATCTTTCAAATAAAAGACCATATCTTAGAGGATTAATTTCAGTAATTCCTAAAAGATAAGCAACCAAACTACCTCCAACCGAACCTCTTCCTGGACCAACTGCTAAATTATTTTCTTTGGCAAAATTAACAATATCTTGAACAATCAAAAAATAACCAGCAAAACCAGTTTGTTCAATTATTCTAAGTTCATAATCAAGTCTATCTTTAATTTCATCTTTGTTTAAGTTTCTTTTACTAATTCCAACTTCACATAATTTCCTTAGATAAATCATTTCATTTTCATCAATTGGATACTTAGGCAATTTTAATTTCCCTAATTCAATTTCTAAATTGCACTTTTCGGCAACTTCTAAAGTATTTTTTATTGCTTGAGGTATGTCTTTATTCAATCCATAAATAATTTCAGCCGAAGCCAAAGAAAAATCATCTTGTCTCATTGTTAATCTTTCTTCCTCATCAAGATCTTTACCTGTTTGAATGGCTAAAAAAACATCGTGAATTGAAGCATCTTCTGAATAAGGATAATGACTATCATAAGTTACAACTAAAGGAATTTTTGTTTCTTCAGCAAGTTTGATTAGGAGTGGTTTTAATTTACTTGAATCCTCAATTTTTGGATGATAATCAACTTCTAAATAAAAATTATCTTTACCAAAAATTTCTAAATATTCAAAAGCTAATTTTTTAGCTAATTCATAATTATTGCTTAAAAGAGCTTTAGAAATTTCACTGCTTGGGCAACCAGAAAGACAAATCAAACCTTGACTATATTGTTTTAAAAGCTCCTTATCAATTCTTGGTTTATAGTAAAACCCTTCTAACCAAGCTTTAGTTACTAATTTAAGAAGATTTTTATAACCTTTTTCATTTTGAGCTAATAAAGTTAAATGATAATTTTTTGAATCGATTTTAGCTGTTTTATCAAATCTCGTTCTTGGAGCTAAATAAACTTCGCAACCAATAATTGGTTTAATTCCTATTTTTTTTGCTTTTTTATAAAATTCAATTGCTCCGGCCAATGTGCCGTGATCAGTTAAAGCTAAAGCTTTAAAATTAAGTTCCAAAGCTCTTTTAAGTAAATCGTCAATTTTCGACATTCCATCTAATAAACTATAATGAGAATGGACATGAAGATGGACAAATTCCATTTCAAAAAAATTTTATCTAAGAAAAATTTAAAGTCAAATTTTTGGTCAGTGGAAAAAAAATTAATCAGAAAGCATAAAAGCTTAGTTGCTATTGACGAAGCTGGCCGTGGTGCTTTAGCTGGACCATTAACTGTTGCTGGTCTTTATTTAGATAAAGATTCTTTAAAAATTTTAACAAAAAATAAAATTTTATTTTTTGATTCAAAAATTTTAAAACCTGAAGAAAGAGAAATTCTAAGAAAAATAATTAAAAAAAATGGCTTAAAGTATAAAATTGTTTCAATTAGTAATAAAAAAATAGACAAAATTGGCATTAATCAGGCATTCGTTTATGGAGTCAAAAAAATTATTGGTTATTTTAAGCCTGAAGCAATTGTTTTAGATGGTAAAGCAATTAAAGAATTGAATTATAAAAATATCTATTTTTTCATTAAGGGAGATAGAAGATTAGCTTCCTTAGGCGGAGCTTCAATCTTGGCCAAAACCCACAGAGATGATTATATGAAAAAAATTGCTCAAAAATTTCCAAAATATTTATTTGAGATTCACAAAGGCTATGGTACAAAAAAACATTATCAATTAATAAAAAAATATGGCTTATCTTCTTTACACCGAAAATCTTTTGTAAAGTTCGGTTAAGGAATCTTTGGTTAAAAATAAATATTTATGATTTAAAAGTTCTAAAAGGTTTAAATTGCGAGCAGAAATAGCATCAGCATAAGGAAGATTACGAATGCTTCGATAAATTTCTTTTTTATCATTTTCAATTACTAATAAGGCAGTTTCTTTTTTCTTTTTTGTTTTTCTTGGCTGTAAAAATTTACTGAAAAATTTTTCAAATTCTTTTGTTTTATATTCTTTTGGCTCTAATTTATCAATAACTCTAATTAAATTTTGTCTCAATTTTTCGGCAATTGTCATTAAAATTGCCTTTTTTTTCATTTTTTTATTAACTTTAATTTGTCTTATTTTTTCTTTTCTTGGGCCAAAAACAACACCACCTCCTTTCCAAATAGGAGATCTAATCGAACCATGTCTAGCTCTGCCTGTTCCTTTTTGTGGCCAAGGTTTTCGACCACCACCTCTTACCTCTCCCCTTGTTTTTGTGTGAGCATAAGGATGGTAATTATTTAACATCTGCCATCTCATTACTTGATGAACTAAAGCTGGATTAAATTCAAGATTAAAAATTTCTGGAAATTCTATCTCACCAATCTTTTCGCCTTGAAAATTGTATAAGTAGGTTTTCATTATTGAACAACTTTTTCAGTTTCTAAACTTTTCAGCTTTTTAGTTAATTCTTTATTTAAATAAATTCTACCTTTATTTGCCAAAAAAGCACTCCTTAATTCAACTAATCTTTTATTTGGCCCTGGAACAGAACCCTTAACTAAAATTAAATTTTTTTCCGGTAAAACATCAATAATTTCTAGATTTTTAACTGTTACATAAATAGGAGAGATTCTTCCGGCCATCTTTAATCCTTTTCTCACTCTTTGTGGCCATCTTTGGCCAATTGAACCTGGCGCTCTTTCTCTGTCCTTTTGACCATGAGTTCTTGGTCCACCAGCAAAACCATGTCTTTTAACAACTCCGGCAAATCCCTTAGCTTTTCTTCGACTTCTAACATTAACTATTTCCCCAACATTAAAAATTGAAGCATCGATCTTTTCTCCAATTTTAAATGGTGCCTCTCCTTCAAACCTAAATTCTTTTAATTTATTATCAATTTTTAAAATAAGAGCATCGTAGCCATCTTTATTTTTTTCTTTAATCCTAATAACTTCAGCTGGTAAAGCCTCTAAAACAGTAACTGGTAAAGTCTTATCATTCTTAAAAATTTGCGTCATCCCAATTTTTCTGGCTAACAAAAATTTTGGCCTTAAATTTTCCATCTAATAGCTGCTTACCCGGATATAAGCCGGATAGAACTACCCGGATGTACACCCGGATGAATTTACCCGGATTTAAACCGTATACAACTACCCGGATTTAGACCGGATATAAACCGGATTTATCCGGTAATCATCCGGGTAAAATAATCCGGTTAGTTATCCGGGTAATCTATCCGGTATTTATCCGGGTAATCTATTTTACACTTTTATCTCCACCTCTACACCTGCTGGTAAATCAAGAGAGTTAAATAATTCTAAAATTCTTGGCGAAGGATTAAGAATATCTAAAATTCTTTTGTGGATTCTCATTTCAAATTGCTCCATACTTTTTTTATAGATAAAGGGCGAACGATTAACAGTATATTTTTTAATTTCGGTCGGCAATGGTATTGGACCTCTAACTTCTATTCCCTCTTTCTGTAATAAATCAACAATCTGCTTTAATGATTTATCAAGTAAATTGTGATCATAAGATCTAAATCTTAATCTAACAATTTGTTGTTCAGACTGTTTTGTTTTTACCATTATTTCAAAATTTTAGTTACAACTCCAGCACCAACTGTTCTTCCACCTTCACGAATAGCAAATCTTGAACCTTCTTCTAAGGCAACAGGATAAATTAACTTAACAATCATTTTAGCATTATCACCTGGCATTACTGCCTCAATGCCTTCAGGTAAAGTAACTTCACCAGTAACGTCTGTCGTTCGAATATAAAATTGAGGTTTATATCCAGTATGAAATGGTGTGTGTCTTCCACCTTCTTCGGCTTTGAGAACATAAACTTCGGCTTCAAAATCAGTATGAGGAGTAATTGTACCTGGTTTAGCCACAACCATTCCTCTTTCAACATCTTCTTTTTTAACACCTCTTAAAAGTAAACCAACATTATCACCAGGAATTGCTTCGTCCATATCCTTGTGAAACATTTGAATACCTGTAACAACTGTTTTTATTGGTTCATGTTTTAAACCAACAATTTCAACTTCATCATTAACTTTAATTTTTCCTCTTTCAACTCTACCAGTAACAACTGTACCCCGACCCTCAATTGAGAAAACATCCTCAATTGGCATCAAAAATGGCTTATCAACATCACGAACTGGTTCAGGAATATAATTATCTAAAGTATCTAGAAGTTCTAAGATTGGCTTTGCCCAAGGATCGTCTAATGATTTTGCCTCTACAGCTTTTAAAGCTGAACCACGAATAACCGGTATTTCATCTCCTGGATAGCCATGCTTTTTTAATTCAGCTCTTACATCTTCTTCAACTAAATCAATCAATTCTTTATCAGGTACCATGTCAACTTTATTAATAAAAACAACGATGGCTGGAACGTTAACTTGACGAGCTAATAAAATGTGCTCTCTTGTTTGAGCCATTACACCATCATTAGCGGCAACGACCAAAATTGCCCCATCCATTTGTGCCGCACCAACAATCATATTTTTGACATAGTCAACATGCCCAGGAGCATCAATGTGAGCATAATGTCTTTTTTCTGTCTCGTATTCGCAGTGGTGAATGTTAATAGTCAAACCTCTAGATTTTTCTTCTGGCGCTTTATCAATTTCTTCATAGGCTAATTCTCTTTCGACCAAACCTTTAAGTTTTAGAACATGAGTAATTGCCGAAGTTAAGGTTGTTTTACCATGATCAACATGACCAATAGTACCGACATTGATATGTGGTTTTGTTCTTTCAAATTTTGCTGCCATTTTAAAAATTAATTAAAAATAAAATGACGACCTTTAAACTAATTTTACCTTAAAATTTTTAAAATGTCAATAACTTATGGAATGTTTTAATTATAATCAAAAAATCTAAAAATAAATTATTGTTTTTCAAGTAATAAAGATCGTATTCAAGTTTGATTTTTGTTTCCTCAATGTTTTCTGGATATTTATAATTAACCTGAGCCCAGCCAGTAAAACCAGGCAAAACTAAGGCCCTCAGCTCATAGAAAGGAATTTCTTTTTCTAAATCCTCGAAAATTTTTGGTTGTTCTGGTCTTGGCCCAACTAAAGTTAGTTCTCCTTTAAGAATATTAAATATTTGAGGTAGTTCGTCTAAATGAGTCTTTCTTAAAATTTTACCAATAAAGAAAATTCTCTTCTCTTCACTACCAACAGCCCATTTACCATGTTCTTCCTTTTCTTGTCTCATTGTTCTAAATTTTATCAATTTAAAAATTTGTCTTTTATAACCAACTCGGGGCTGAGTAAAAAATATTGGTCCAGGATCAGAAAGATAAATTAAAAAAGCAATTGGTAAAAATAAAGGTAAAAATAAAAATAATAACAAAAAGACAGAAACAATAACATCAATTCCTCTTTTAAAATAAAAATAAAAGTTTGATTTACCACTAGCTATTTCTCTAATTAACCAATCACTGTCAATTGCCTCTAGGGGAATTCTGCCTAAAAATTTCTCATAAAAATCAACAAAATCAAAAATTGTTATTTCTTCCTTTAAAATCTCTTGAAAATCGTTTGGTTTTAAGTGATAATGAGGAGCAATTACTAAGATAACATAAGAATTATTTTCGCCCTTTAATATTCGGGGCATATTATGTCCCGATATTTCTTTAAAAATAAAAAAGGGGTGATTTTTTAAATCAGTCTCTAGTTTATTTTTCAAATTTTCATCGCCCAAAAAATAAACAGTAATTTTTCTTTTTTGGAAGATCTTTAAAATTAAATGACGAGAGATAAATAAAAGCAAAAGAAAGGAAAAAAGAAAAATTAAAAGGTTGGTTTTAGGAGATATTTTAAAAATTGTTTGCCCAAAGTAAAAATAAATAACGCTTAAAATTAAAGCCAAAAGAAAAAAATAAAAAATTCTTTGTAATAAAATTTTCAAATTTAATAAATAGAAATCATAAAGATTAAAAGTAAATAAAAGAAAAACATAGAACGGCAGCAAAAATAAAAATGGCAAAATATGTTCCTGAAGATAAATTGAATAATTCAGGCCAAAACGAAAAGCTAAAGCCAAATTTAAAGCTAAAAAGAACAAAAAAATATCCAAAAGAACAAATAGAAATTTAATTAGGGATATCTCCTTCTTCATTTAATAATTTAATAATTTCTTCTATTTTTTTCTCACCCAAATCTTTCTGATGCCTTAATCTTAAAGAAATAGTTTTATTCTTCTTTTCTCGTTCACCAACAACTAAAATAACTGGGATTTTTTCTTCTTCAGCTAATAAAATTCTTTTGGCCAAACTTTCTTCAGCTGGCCAAATTTCAACTCTAAAATCAGAAATTTTTTGCTTAATTTCTTCAGCATAATCTTGATGCTCATTACCGACGGGCAAAATTAAAACTTGAATTGGTGAAAGCCATAAAGGCAAATCTCCTTTGGTTGCTTCTAATAAAAACCCAATAAATCTTTCATAAGAACCTAAAATTGCTCGATGAATCACAATTGGATTTTTTTCTTTATTATTTTTATCAACATAGACAAGTCCCATTCTTTTAGGTACTAAAATATCAACTTGGATTGTGGCTATTGTTTCTTCTTTGCCATAAATGTTTTTAATCTGCATATCTAATTTTGGCCCATAAAAAGCAGCCTCACCTAAACCTTTAACTAAATTAATTTTTTTCTTTTGACAAGCATTGTTGATAATTTTACTTGCCCATTGCCAAAGTCTTAAATCACCGCCATATTTCTCTTTATTTTTGCCTGAAAAATCTGGCAAAGAAAGTCGAAACCAATAATTTTGAATAATTTTAAGATCGTCATAAACTTCTGATAATAAATCTAAAACTTTTAAAAATTCTTCTTCTAAATTTTGTTCATTAACATAAATATGAGCATCATTTTGAGTAATTGGTCCTCTTACTCTCATGAGTCCATAAGTTTCTCCAGATTTTTCAACACGATAAACTGCTCCAGCTTCGGCTAATCTTAAAGGTAGATCGCGATAACTTTTAACTAATTCTTGGTAAATCAGATGATGGTGCGGACAATTCATTGGCTTTAAATAAAAATCTTCTCCTTCTGCAGGATCAATAACTTTATACATTTCATTTTGGTAATATTTCAAATGTCCACTTTTTTCGTAAAGTTTAGAAGAAGCAACATGAGGAGTGGCAACATAAGTGTAGCCATATTTTTCTTCTTTCTTTCTCATGTATTTAATTAAAATATTTTTAATAATTTCTCCTTTGGGTAAAAGCAATGGTAATCCTTTGCCAATATAAGGACTAATTAAAAATATCTTTAATTTTTCTCCTAAAACCCGATGATTATATTTTTCTGCCTCTTCTTGTTTTTTTAAATATTCGTCTAATTCTTTTTCGGTTTTAAAAGCAACTCCATAAATTCTTGTTAGCATTGGATTTTTCTCATCTCCTCGCCAATAAGCACCAGCAATTCTTATTAATTTAAAAGCTTGAGGATTTATTTCTTTGGTGCTTTTAATATGACCGCCACGGCATAAATCAATAAAATCACCTGTTTGATAAATTGTTACTCGAGCTAATTTTTTTGCTTTCTTCTTTTTGGCTTTAATTAATTGAATCTCCTGAAAATCAGTTGTGCCATATTTTTTTAAATCATTAATCAGCTCTAATTTAAAAGGCTGATTTTTAAAAATTTTTTTAGCTTGAGGAAAAGAAATTTTCTTACCAACAAATTTTAAATTCTGAGAAATTAAATCTTTCATTATTGATTCTAATTTTGGCAAAAGACTTTCATCAACTTTAATTGAAAAGAGAAAATCATAATAAAAACCATCTTCGGTTGTTGGGCCAATACCCAATTTTGCCCGAGGATCAATCTTTAAAACTGCTGATGCCAAAAGATGTGCTAATGAATGTCTAAGTTTTTCTAAATTTTCTGCCATACTTTAAAAATAAAAGAAAAATCAACAACAAAATATCGACAATAATTGAAAAAAGAATATAATCTTTGCTTAAATTAAAAATTATCTCTTTTTTAAAATACAAAACAAGCGAAAATAATAAATCAGCTGTCCAAAACCCCAAAAGAAAATTAATCATAATAAAATTATAATCTAAAACAAATTAGATAATTTTCTTTCTCAAAATCAATTCTTCTAATTCAATAATATCTTTTACTTTTAATTTTTTATTTAGATATTGTTTCCAAATAGGATAGATTTTCTTTTTTATATTTTCTAAATAAGAATGACCAACAAAAGGAGGATATTTACCTCCATTAAGTCTTATTCTTAATTCATTGTCAGTTGCTAATTCAATTAAAGCATGCATTAAGTTAGGATGTTTATATTTTTTATAAGTTAAGATATGTAAAAGTTCATGGCAAAGATAGACAATTGAATAATTAGACCAATCCTCACTATGCCCCCAGACAATTATTTTTTTATGAGGAATAACAAAACCACCTTTTAGAGGTGGTTTAACAACAAAAACATCAACATTTAAATTTTTATCAATTATCTTTAGGCCAGTAATATCTTCTAAATTTTTAAGGACTATATCTTTTTTTAAGTTCCATTCATTTTCTAACCATTGAGAGTAATCTTCGGTCTCTTTTAGAAATTTTTTAAATTCTTTTGATTCTAAAATTTTATTAAATAATTCTCGGGAGTTCTTATAAAGCAGATTAAATAATTGTTTTAAAGATCTTTTGTTATTTACTTTTAAAAATATTCTTTTATTTTCTCTTAACCAAAATGATTGGTATAAAAACTTAGGGAACCTTTTAACTTTTAAAAAATCATCATACTTTTCAGGGTCCCACCAAAAAATATTTTCATAATAATCAAAATAACTCGCTAATAAATAATAGGGATTAACTTTAAAATTTAATCTTAACTTCATAGTTTCAATTTTTAAATAAAATATTTAGTTAATATTAATTATTTAATTATAATACTTATAATACAATAAAAAGATAAAAGGGGCTGTATTTATCTACAGCCGCCTTAGCATGTTATGGTTGACACGGATCGCAAATTGGAACGCAAGGATCGCATCCTTCATCCGGGCCACATAGGACTGGGCATGGAGGGTTACAGTTTAATGGCTGATTTGAACTAAGATTTATATCAGCCATCTTCTTCCTAAAATCAGCTAATCTCGAAGAGCTCACAACATCTGCAAGCCCTCGAGTTTGGCTAACCTCCCCGACTTCATAGAACCACGACATCACACACGGCGAAGCTTTGCCATCAGCATCAATCCTGATATTCCCTTTCCAGCACTCTCCACAGAGTTCGGCAAAAGAATCTTGGTTGGGATTAAGTTCTGCTCCTTGACCAATCCCTCGCACTCTGTCTGTTTTAACATTCTGAACTCCAATTTCTTGGAGCATAGACAGAGTGTTTGCAACGACGTGGTCATTGATGCCATTTATAACAATGACACCAACGCGCACTGGGATGCCCATGCCGACAGCCTTTTTGATATTACCCAAGGTCCTGTAAAAACTACCATTGCTTTGGGTAATTTTTTCATGAATGTCAGGGCTGTTGGCATAGAGCGAAAAAGCAAGGTGAACGCCTAACTTCTTGATCCTGTGCAGTCTTTGATCGTTGAGGATTGTCCCGTTAGTGAACACCTCAATGAACTCATAACCAACATCTTTGGCATGTTGGATGAGTTCGAAAAGATGTGGGCGAAGAGTTGGTTCACCGCCAATGAACTGAACTCTGCGGCATCCTAATTGAATACCTTCATCAAGCACCCTTTCCCGATCCTCTTTACTCATTTTTCCAAAAAGAGGAAGGTGTAGGCTGGAGCTAGCGTAACAGTGGATGCATCGCAAGTTGCACTTTTTGGCGATCTCGAGCCACATAAAGTCAAGACTACCACTAAGCCAACGATTCACCTGCTGCTGGGTCACCTGACGCATCATTTTACCTCCTTTCTGACTTTGAATTTCATTTTGTCTCATTAAATTTTGGATTTCCATCTTTCTCACCTCCTTTCTTTTAGATTTCTACTTTAATACATCAAAAACCCCAAACCACATAGGGTTCGGGTCAAGAATCAATTTGTCAAGAGTTGGAGGAGGTTAAAAAATTAAGGAAAATTGAGGGTTTTGTAGCCTTCCACATGTTGGAAATTGAATTTAAAGTGTTTTAACCTGATTTTCTCAATTTCTTAAGAAATTGAGAAATTATCTATTACTATTGTATTAATTAATAACTATAAATGTCATTTAAAATTATATAATATAAAAAAATAAGATTATAAAAAATAAAAAAAATTATATTTACTCTATCACCAAGATCAAATTAAATTATAGATTTGTAAAGTTATGATATAATTATAATATTAAATATAAATGCAATTCTTCATAATTATTTGAGTTTTTAATGAAAAGAACGAAATTTTAGGTGTTAAAAAGGAAATTCCCAAAGGCTTTTTAGAAGTTTGCGAAGTAAATTATGACCCCGGACCTATTTGGTTTACTCCAAGTGGCGATCAATTAAAAGGAGATATAAGAGAACAAGCAGCCGAAAAGATAGTACTCTATGAAACAGGTTATAAAGTAAAAGCAATGTATCAAGTACAAAATACCTTAGATTTTCGCTTAATAAAACAAAGCAAGGGTTTTTTCAAAACAGTAATTGTATGCTATCTTGATAACAAAAATCAACAAAACAACTTCGAACCGCCTGAAAATGTAGAAGAAATCAAATGGCTTACTAAGGAAGAATTAGTTTAAAATACACTATCTGAAATTGTTGAAAATTGTCTGAAATTTCAAAAAAACGTTATTTTAAAAACTTTATACGGATAATAAAAAATTTATATATTTTAAATATCCACAAAGAGGAGATAAAAGATTAAAGGAATTAAAAACACTACCATCTGATTATTGGTTGAATTTAGGCAAAAAACAAATAGACAGAGCAAAGTAAGGTCGAAGTTTATATCAAATTTGAATAATATTTATAATTCTCAATGTCGTAATTTAATTATTCTAAAACAATGAAACGAACACAAAAAAATAAAAAAACGACTCATAAAAATAAATTTAAAAACTTAATTTTAACTCCTAGAAAAGAATTATTTACCAATATGTCGGCTCATCATATAGTTAAAGGGCTTACTCCATATTTGTATAAATTTTCTGATAATATTAATAACCCAAAAGGTAAGTTATTCGTAGCTTGTAGGGTTTTAGATAATGTTAAAAATACAAAACCTCATGTTTCATATCATAGTCATTCTGTTGATCAAATGTATATGTGGATTGGAAATAAAAAAAATCTTAAAGGTTTAAAAGTAGAAGTATTTTTAGGTGATGAAAATTATATATTAAATTCACCTGTTGCTGTCTATATACCAGCTGGTATTAAGCACTCACATCGGTACATAAAAGGTTCGGGGTTTTTTATCGGCATTTTAGTTACTAATGGCAAGTCATATAATGAAGTTACTAAAAATGTTTAAAAACGATAAAAATTTAAAAAAATGTTTCCCCATAATATAAAACAATTCAGGAAATTTATTAATAAAATAATATCAGAAATCAAGATAAATAAAATTAAAGATTGGGATAAAATAAAAGAAGAACGCACCCTAAAACTTTTTCACATGGCGGCTCAGAAAGTACCTGCTTATAAAGACTTTCTCAAAAGAAATAAAGTTAATCCTGAAAAAATAAAAACTTTAGAAGATTTTAAATTATTACCTCCAACAACAAAAGAAAATTATGTTCATTATTATGATTATAAAAAATTATTATGGGATGGCACTTTTCAAAAACCCCTAACTATCCATGCTTCATCAGGCACAACCGGTAAACCAACATATTTTTTTAGAGAACCGAGATTTGACTTAATTCGAGAGATAGGAACAGAATTATTTTTAAGTTATCGTCCATCATTTTTAACCAAACCGACATTATTTATTATTACTTTTGGAATGGGCGTCTGGAGTGCTGGCGTCGGGATGTTATTAGGTTGCTATTTAGGCAATGCATTAGGCCGGACAAATCTTTCAATTATTTCACCTGGGGTTAATAAACAAGAAGTAATCAAAATTTTTAAAGATATTGCGCCTTACTATAGACAAATAATAATAGCAGGCTATCCTCCATTTGTCAAAGATATAATTGATGAACTTATTGATAGTAAAATTGACATTTCCAGGATTAAAATAAGATTAATTTTAGCGGGCGAACCTTTCCCTGAAGAATTAAAATATTACTTCAAAGAAAAACTTAATCTTAATATACTATTAGACATAATGAACGCTTATGGCTCTTCTGAATTTGGTGCTACCGCCTTTGAAACACCGTTAGCAGCCCTAATCAGACATCTTTGTGTTAAAAATAAAAATTTTTTAAAGGAGACATTCGGCGACATCAGCAAAACTCCTACTTTAGCGCAATTTATACCTTATTTTGTGAATTTTGAAGAAGAAAATGGCGAACTAATTCTAACAGGTGATAATGCTATACCTTTAATTAGATATCAAATTGGCGATAGAGGAGGAATATTCAATTATTCATATTTTAAAGATTATTTTAAAAATAAAAAACTAGATATTATTAAAATAGCCAGAAAATACAAAATAGATAGTTTATTATTTGAACTGCCTTTTGTTTATGTTTATGAACGGAAAAATTTAGCTACGACTTTATATGCTATTTTAATCTTTCCAGAGTTTATAAAATCAGCTATATTAAGTAAAGAATTATCCAGCTTCCTAACAGGCAAATTTACCATGACAACAAAATATAACCCTAAACAAAATCAATATTTAGAAATTAATTTAGAACTTAAAAAGGGGGTTGTTTTTAAAAAATATTACGAGAAAATAGCCCTTAAAAAAATTGTTGAAACCTTAAGAGAAAAATCATCGGAATATAGAGAATTGTCAAACAATTTAAAAGAAAGAGCTTATCCAAAATTAATATTTTGGCCATATGGACATGAAAAATTTTTTAAATCAGGCAGTAAACATAAATGGGTTTTAACCAGATAAAATGCTTAAGCCGATAATTATCAAAGCTGACAAATTAAATTTAAAAGAATTTTCAAGAAAATATAAAGTTAATAGAATAATTGATACTTATAAGCTTCAACTCGAGGATTTGTTTTTAATAAGGAATCCACGATTCAAATTTAATAAAAATTATCAACAAGAATTTGAACTGTTTGTAAAAAAACATACGAATGGTAAATCGTTAACAAAATTGGGTAATTGGGTTTATTTTCCATGGAATAAATATTTGGTTCATTATTTACCAGATAAATTGCACCAGGAAGTTAGGTTGGCAAGAAATAGAAACCTAATTACCCTCGAAGAACAGAATAAAATTTATAACTCTAAAATAGGTATTGCTGGTTTAAGTGTTGGAAGTAATATATTTTTATGTCTTTTATTGATGGGCGTGGGAAGACATTTTAAAATATCTGACCCAGATTTTATTGCTCCTAGTAATTTAAACAGAATGCCATTTGATTTCACCTGGGTCGGGGCAAATAAAACTGAAGCATTATTTTGCTTTGCTTATCAATTAAATCCCTATTTAAAAATAGAAGTATTTAACGAAGGTCTTAATGATAGGAATTACAAAACTTTCATTAGAGGATTGGATATTATTATCGAAGAGCTAGACGATGTTGTAATCAAAGTTAAAATTCGAGAAGAAGCTAAAAAGCTAAAAATTCCTGTTGTTATGGCTACTGATAATGGCGATAATGTTATTTTAGATGTTGAAAGGTTTGATATTGATAAAAATTTAGAAATTTTTGGAGGGCGATTAACAGGATTTAATTTCGATGAGATAAAAAAATCACCACAAAAACTTTATGAAGCAATGGCTAAAATTATAGATTTAAACTTAGTACCTTTAAGATCTTTAACTTCAGTATTAGAAATAGGAAAAACATTATATTCTTGGCCCCAGCTCTCAACAGCAGCCTTCATCTCGGCTGGCATAACTGCCTATACTGTAAGAAGTATTCTTCTGGGTAAGAAAATCAGATCGGGAAAATATGATTTCAATATCGAAAAAATTTTAGATCCTGAATTTAACAAAAATGAAATCAAAAGAAAAAAATTTTTAAATAAAATTAGAAAGTTTTTTAATTTTTGAAAAATTTTAATTAAAATAAAAATATAATATAAGAATGGAAAAAGAATTGTTAGAACAAATAATTAAAGCTGGTAATCTTGCTCCTTCTGGTGGAAACTCTCAACCATGGGAATTTAATGTTAAAATCAATGAATCAGTTTTAGAAGTGGTTATGCTGCCAGAAAAAGATCATCCAATATTAAATTATAAAAACCGAGGGACCTATATTGCTCATGGCGCCTTATTAGAAAACATAGAAATAGCTGCTAAACATTTTGGTTACAAAATAAATTACGAAATTTTTCCTCGTAATAGAATATCTTTGGCAATAAGATTTATACCGCTAAACTCAGACACAGAAAGCAATGAAGATCTTTTTGAATTTATTGAAAAAAGATGCTCTAACAGAAAACCATTCAGCACTGAACCACTTCAAGAAAACGAAAAAACTTTTCTATTAAAAGAAATATCGAATTATCCTCAGTGCAAGGTTATCCTAATAGACGATAGAACAAAAATAGAAAATTTAGCACAGAATATTACTAAGGATTCATTGATAAATTTTTCGAACAGAACAATGCATAAACTTATGTTTAAAGAGATTTTATTTGAAGAGAAAGAGCAACACTATAAAAGTGGATTATACGTAAGAACACTAGAAATACCTCCCCAGGCAATTAAAATTTTTAAACTTTTTAGATATTGGCCGATATTAAGTATTTTTAAAAAGATAGGTTTTGTCAAAAAAATTAATCAAGGTAGCATTAAAACAGCTCAATCGTGTGCCTTAATCGGCGGTATGTTCATCAACAATAATGATTCTGATTTTATCTATGCCGGGAAATTATTAGAAAATATCTGGCTCAGATCTACAAAATTAAATTTAGGTTTTCATTTAATTACAGGAGTACCGTTTTTATGGCAAAGAATCAATTCAGAAGATGATAATACCTTTAGTAAAAGAGAAAAACAAATAATAAATGAATCTTATCAAAAAATAATTGACGTTTTTGATGTTAATGAAAAAAATAAAATTTTAGCTTTTCTTTTTAGAATAGGAAAGACACAGCCTCCATCAGCAGTATCTTATAAAAGACAACCAATAATAAATTGGTTATAATATGGAAATTGTTAGAAATATAATTTTAAATTTTGATATCACAATAGCAACAGCTACTAGTATAGTTATTTTTATCCTGGGGTATATCGCTTATTTAAAGAATAGAAAAAGCTTAACAAATATAGTTTTTTTCATTTATACAATTCTTGTGGCAATATGGTCCCTTTTGGCCGTATTATTATTTAAATCTACAGATTATAACATCACATTAATTATTTTTAGGTTTTTACTTTTTACTGCTGCCTGGATCAATTTTCTTATATATGCAATTTCATACTTTTACCCCGACGAAAGATTGTCAGGAAACAAGAAAGTTTTCTATATTCATCTATTTTTAACATCACTGATGTCAATTATAAGCTTAACACAATTATTGGTTTCTAAAATTATTTCTATTAATCCACTAAATCCAGAAATACGAAAATTTGGTATCATCATTTTCGGCTTAACAACTATATATTTTAACTTATTGGCTTTAAAAAATCTGGTAGTTAAGTATTTACGAAGCAAAAATGAAAAAGGTAAATATTTGTTAATAATAGTTTCATTTTTGCTTACTTCATTCCTAGTAATAACTTTTGATTTTATTTTTCCTAATTTTTTTAATAATTCTAATTTTATTCCTTTCAGTGGTTTTTTTATGTTACCATTCATAATAAGTTTAAGTTTAGGAATTCACAAATATGAATTATTCAACGTTAAATTGGCCTCAGCAGCGATTTTTATTATCGTTCTTTTATTAGTTAATTTATTCGAATTAAGCCAGTACAAAAACTTTGTAGAAATTATAACTAGATTGACTATTTTAGCTTTATCTTTCGTTCTCAGTATATTCCTAATCCGTTCTGTCTATCAAGAGATTGAACAACGAGAAAAATTAGCTAAACTCAATCAAAAATTGGAAACATTAAACAGAATTAAGTCGGAGTTTCTTTCGTTTGCGTCTCATCAGGTGAAAGCACCCATGGCGGTTGTTAAAGGTTATGCTGAGTTGATTGCTGATGGAATCGAAAATGTACCTGAGCAAGCAAAAGATTTTGCCAAAAAAATTAAGGATTCAGTTGATAAACTTTTAGTTTTAATTGAAGAATTTATGGATTATCGTCGAATTGAAGAAGGAAAATTAGAGCTTAACTTTGAAGAAGTCGAAATTATTGGTTTGATTAAAGAAATTGTAAATAATTTTATACTCTTAGCCAAAGAAAAGAATTTAGAGCTAAGTTTTGAAACTAATCTTGAGCAAATAATTCTGAAAGTTGATAAATTAAGATTTGCTCAAATTATCCAAAATTTAATTGATAATGCTATTAAATATACTTCTCAAGGATGGGTTAAGGTAAGTGTTAATAAAGAAAATAATGAATTATTAATTTGTGTTAGTGATTCTGGTATTGGAATGTCAAAAGAATTACAAAGCAAGCTTTTTGGTGAATTTGTTCGCGATCCTTCAATTAAAAAAGAAATTAGAGGCACTGGTTTAGGACTCTACATTGTCAAGAATTTAGTTGAGGCTCATCAGGGTAAAATTTGGGCTGAATCAGAAGGCGAAGGTAAAGGAAGTAAATTTTATGTAAAATTGCCAATTTCTTGAGCTTGACATCTTGACAAATTTAGTATTATAATTTAATTAATGGCCGAACAAATGGCCAAAAAAATTGTTTTAATTGACGACGAAAAATCATTTGTTGAACTCTTTTCATTTGTTCTTAAAAAAGAGGGCTTTGATGTCATTGGTTTTACTGATCCTCAGGAAGCATTAAAAAATATTTCTGTTTGCAAAAATACTGATTTAATTCTTTTAGATTTATCAATGCCTATTTTAAATGGTTTTAGTCTGTTTTGTTATTTGCAAAGAGATCTTGGCAAAGAATGTCCACCAATAATTTTAATTACCAATTTACAATATAATAACGATGGAACAAAAATTGATGATAATTATGCCAAAAGCATTGGAGCGGTTGGGGTTATCCGTAAAACAACTGATTTGCCTGATATAATTAAAAAAATAAAAGAATTTTTGCAATGAATAATAAACCTTTGATTTTAATTGTTGATGATGATAAAAATTTTCGTGAGATATGGAAGATAAAATTACAATCTGCCAATTTTAATGTCTTAGAGGCTGAAAATGGTAAAGTTGCTTTAGAAATTTTAAAAACTAACAAACCTGATGTTATTTTATTAGATAATACCATGCCTGAAATGGATGGAGTAGAAACTTTTTTGGCTATCAAAGAAAATCCTGAACTTAAAAATATAAAAATTTTCTTTATTACTTCAATTGACGATTTAGATGCTGAGTTGGCTAAATATCATAAAAAAATTGCTGGTGAAATTGGCGCGGTTGACTATTTAAGAAAAGCAACAGATTTAAATGAGTTAGTTAATATTTTGAAAAAAACACTCGAAGTTAAAACTAACTAGATAGTTTTCTTTCTCAAAATCAACTTTTATAATTCAATAATATCCTTTACTTTTAATTTTTTTATTTAAATATAGTAAAAATTGAATATTGTTAATGATTTTTTATAATTCTAAATTCTTTAAGAAATTGATAAATTATGTAGAACCAAATCTTAAAGTAAAAATTTGGTTTTTATAGTAAATTTATAACCTTATTTGGTTTAATGTCGTTAATAAAATATTCATCATGAGAGGAAAAAATAATTGTGCCTCCTTGATCTAAATAATATCTAAGAGCATCAGTTAATTCTTCAATTGTATAAACATCTAAATGATTAGTTGGTTCATCTAAAATTAAAACATTAGGAGCTAAAAATAAAATAGCTGCTAATTGAATTCTTCTAATTTCTCCAAGGCTAAGTTCTTTAAGTTTAAAAGTAATTGTTTCAGAAATTTTCATTTCATTTAAGATTCTTTTCACATTATCTTCGGACAGATTGTAATTTTTGATTAGAAATTCTTTGACTTTTATTTCAGGATTTTCTATTTGAGGTGATTGTGGTAAATAACCTATTTTAATATTTGGATTAATAATTATCTCACCACTTTCTGGTTCAATTTCTTTGGTAATTAGTTTTATTAAAGTTGATTTACCTGAACCATTAGGACCTTTAATTAAAACTTTATCTTTAAAATTGATCTTTAAATCAATATTATTTAGGATTTTTTTATTGTTAATGCTAAAATTTAAGTTTTTAACATCTATTAAATTTCCTTCTTTTACAGATATATTACCAACAAAAAATTTTGGTTTAACTGATAAAGATGGCTCATCAAGTTCTAACAGCTCTCTTTGAATTCTTGCTTCTATGGCTAATGCCCTTTTTGCCAATTTAGAACCTTTACTACGATAGAAAGCATTTTTACTTAAATTCTCGAAAATTTGTGCTTTTTTCCTAATTTCTTTTATAGTATTTTCGAGATTTTTTCTCTTCTCTTTCTGTGCCTCATATTTTCTTAATCTTGCTTCATATTCTTCTTCTTTTTTTATTTTATAAAAACTATAATTTCCTCCCCAGGATCTAATTGTTTTTGTTTCTTCATCAATCTCTATTATTTTTTGTAATTTATCTAAAACACGACGATCATGAGTAACAATCAAAATATTGCCTTTAAAATTTCCTATTTCTTCAATTAAAAGATCAATACCTTCAAGATCTAAATTATTTGTTGGTTCATCTAAAAGCCAAAAATTGGCTTGAGATAGAAAAACCCCGGCTAAGCCTATTCTTGTTGCTTCACCACCAGAAATATTACTCATGTCTTTATTTAAAATTTCCTCTGATAGATTTAATTTCTTAAAAATTTTATTTCTTCTTTTTTCATATTCCCAGTTATTTTCTATATTAAAATTTGTTTTTATCACAGTTTGAAAATAATCTTTAACTTTTCCTTGAAAATCAAATTTTATTTCTTGGGGTAAAAAACCAAAAACTATCTTAGAATTAACAAAAACTTTACCAGTAAATCTTATTTCGTTATCAATTGGTTGATTTTGCCAAATCTTATAAATTAGACTTAATAAAGTTGATTTCCCACTGCCATTTCGACCAATAAGACCAATTTTTTCTTTTTCAAGAATAATAAAATTACTATCTCTAATAAGCTCTTTTTCACCCCGAAATAAATTAAAATTTGTAAAAGAGATAAGATTCATTTACCAACTGCTATGTCAGTCATTTTCATTATTTTCTGTTATAGCAATGAATAATGAAAAAAATTAATAAGACATCGTGTGTTTTAAATTTGAAGATAAAAGTTTATTGGACCAACATTAGTGGAGGTAATCTCTAAATAACTGCCGAATTCTTTAGAAAAAACTTGATAACCTTTATTTTTAAAAACCTGGATTAATTTTTTGAAAATTTCTTTGGCTAATTTTGGTTCTAAAGCTCGATTAAAATTTATTCTTCCCTTTTCAAACCCAGCTAATAAAGTTATATTAGAAATAAAAACAAAAACAGGCTTTGTTTCTTTCATTGTTTTTGCAAATTTACCATTTTCATCAATAATTTGTAAATTTTCTAAATAATTAACAATTTCTTCTAAATTTTTATTTTCATCTCCTTTTTCAATCCCAACATAAATTAATAATAAATTATTACCCGGATATTTATCGGATATTTTACCCGGATGAGAACCGGATATGTTATTACACGGATGAAAACCGGATATATTACCCGGATGATTACCGGATATGTTATTACCCGGATGTTTACCAGATTGGTTACCCTGATTTTCACCGGATGGGCTATATTTATCTATTACTTCAGGATTTATTATTCTTTTGTATTCTAACTTTTTTCTTCTGAAATTGACTAATATGGCTAGGGGTAGATCTGTAACTTTTAAATATCTTAAAGTTTGTCTCATATCTTCTTTTGTAAGAAACGGCTTAGACTTGACTTCCAATATTAATTTATTTTCGATGATAAAATCAATTCTTAAATCTTTTAATTTAAATGATTTAAAATCTATATGGACAGAGATTTCTTTTTTGAAATCTATGTTTTCCTTTAATAGAACGTCCTCTATTGCTTTTTTATATTGTACTTCTTTAAAGCTTGGACCTAATATATTATGTACTTTAAATAAAATACCTATGATTTTATTTGTTAAATCACTCAAAATTAGTTTTATTTGTTTCTCATCTTGTAGATGATTAACTTTATCCGGTTCAAATCCGGATAGTTCTATCCGGTTATTATCCGGGTAGTTAATCATATCCGGTTTAAATCCGGGTGACTCTATCTGGTCCTTATCCGGGTAATCTTTATCATCTATTCTTACATCTTTTACTTTTTGGATTAAAAGCTTCATCGAACTTTTAAAATTTTTAATAAAACATCATTAGGAATTTTTACTTTACCCTTGCCTAATTCTTGTAATTTTTTCTTACCTTCTTTTTGTTTTTGCCATAATTTCATTTTTCTTGTTCGATCACCACCGTAAAGCCAACCAGCAACATCCTTTCTTAAAGCAGGAATAGTTTCTCGGGCAATGATTCGATTATTAATTGCTGCTTGTAATTTAATCGCAAATTCTTCTCGGGGCAAATTTTCTTTTAATTCTAAAAGAATTTTTCTGCCAATTTTTTCAGCCTTATCTCGATGAATAATCCTTGAAAGGCTTGACTCCGTTTGTTCAGCAATTAAAATATCTAATTTAACTAAATCAGATTTTCGGTAATCCAAAAATTGCCATCTTAATGAAGCATAACCAGAAGAAACTGATTTTAATTCATCATAAAATCCCGAAATTAATTCCTCTAAGGGCATTTCAGTAACAATTTTTAAAAAACTTCCTTCAACTACTTGATTTTTTATTATTCCTCTTGAATTTCTAATTAAACTAAAAATATTTTCACTGTAAGTTATTGGCGTAAATATTTCAACTTCAATAAATGGTTCTTCAAAATATAAAACTTGGGCTAAATCAATTTCATTTGGATTAATAATAAAAACTTCTTGATTATTTTTTAAAACTGCTTTATATCTAATTGAAGGTAAAGTTAAAATAATATCAGTTTGGAATTCTCTTTTTAATCTTTGTTCAAAAATTTCTAAATGAAGTAGCCCCATTGCTCCAACATTATAGCCTTTGCCCAAAAATGGCGAGTTTGTCTTTTCTAAATAGATTGAAGGATCTTGTAATTGAAATTTCTTTAAACTATTTTCAAAATTTTCAAAACTAATATTAGTTGAAGGGAAAACAGAAGCAAAAACAACTGGTTTTGGTTCCTGATAACCAGAAAGTGGTTCGGTATCTAAATCAAAAGTTATTGTCTCACCAATTTTTAAAATTCCCGGATCTTTAATCCCAGTAGCCAGATAACCAATCATTCCTGATTCTAATTTTTCCTTTTCTTCGAGTTCTGGTTTAAAAATTCCAACTTCTAGAATCTTAAATTTATATTTTGCTTGCCTTAGATAAGCTTCCTGAAATTTTCTAAATTCACCCTCAAAAATTCTAACATGGGCAATTATTCCTTTATAAGAATCAAAATGAGAATCAAAAACTAATGCTTTGCCTGCTATATTACCCAGATGTTGACCGGATGTATTACCCGGATGAGAACCGGATATATTATCGCCCTGATAACTAATTTTATCTGGTTTATATCCGGGTAATTTTATCTGGTTTATATCTGGGTAATTTTCACAACCGTTTGGGAAAGGAATTTTTTCAATTACTGCTTTTAATAATTCCTCGGCTCCTGTTCCTAATTTAGCCGAAATTAAATATACCTCTCTTTCGCCTGTTAATCTATAAATATCTTCAAGTAGATCATCTAAATTGTGAATTTCTAAATCAATTTTATTAATCGCAGGAATAATAACTAAATTTTGTTTTTTTGCTAATTCTAAATTATGAATTGTCTGGGCTTGAACACCTTGAGTTCCATCAATGAGTAAAATTACTCCTTCAACTGCGGCTAAGGCTCTTGAAACTTCATAATTAAAATCAATATGACCAGGAGTATCAATTAAATTCAAAATATAGCCTTGATATTCCATTGTTACTGGCTGCATCTTTATTGTTATTCCCTTTTCCCTTTCCAAAGAAAGTCTATCTAAATATTGAGGCACTAATTTATCTTTACTTACAGTTCCAGTAATTTCCAAAAATCTATCAGCTAAAGTTGATTTACCATGATCAATATGAGCAATTATGGCAAAATTTCTTATTTTTTCTCTCATAAATAAATTATATGTTATAATAAACTTGTCGAGATTAAAAAATTTTTAATCATGAGTAATTTAAATAGATATTTACCAACAGTTATTATTGTAACTTTAATTATTGTCGCTGGTTATTTTTTGCTAACTAAAGGTCCGAAAGTTCAATTGCCTTCGGTTCCAACAACATCTGTTCAAGAAATAAACTCAGGCAATTTACCACCATTAGGTAATCCTCAAGCACCAATTAAAATTATTGAATTCGGTGATTTTCTCTGCCCATTCTGCGGTCGAGCGGTTTTAGAACTTTATCCTCAATTAGAACCATTAATCCAACAAGGAAAAGTTGTTTTATATTTTCGAGATTTTGTTGTTCATCCTCAAGCAACAATTATTCACAATGCTTCTCGTTGTGCTAATGAACAAAATAAATATTGGGAATTTAACAAAGAGGCGTTTAAAAAATTTATGACTGGCGAAGAAATAGCTAAAAAGGAAATTTTAATTAAATTAGCTCAAGAACTAAACTTAGATCTAACATCTTTTGAAAGATGTTTAAATGATAATAAATATGTTCAAGATGTTCAAAATGACACTCAATACGGTATTAGCATCGGTGTTCAGGGTACGCCAACATTCTTTATTAATGGTCAAAAAATTGAGGGCGTAAATATTCCTCAAATTCAGTCGACCCTTAACAAGCTTTTAAAATGAAAAAAATAATTATTTATACAACAACCCATTGTCCTTGGTGTCAAGCAACAAAAGAATTCCTTAAAAAGCAGGGCTATGAATATGAGGAAAGAAATGTTGAGACAAATAACGAGTGGGCAAATGAAATGGTAGAAAAATCAGGGCAATATGGCGTTCCAGTTATTGACATTGAAGGCAAAATTATTATTGGTTTTTCACCTGAAGAAATTATGGAAGCTTTAAGATGAATAATATTTATGATTCAATTATTATTGGTGCCTCGGCTGCTGGTATTTCAGCCGCTATTTATTTAGAAAGACAAAACAGAAATTTTTTAATTATTGCTAAAGATATTGGTGGAGAGATGGCACTTTCAGGCATCGTTGAAAATTATCCTGGCTTTCCTGAAACAAATGGAGTTGAACTAACACAAAGATTTAAAGAACATATGGAAAAATATGGAATTGCACCAATTAATGAAAAAGTTATTGCCCTGGAGAAAGAAAATAATATCTTTAAAGTTAAAACTAATAAAAACGAGTATTTAACGAAAACAATAATTATTGCCACTGGTTCAAGCCCGAAAAAATTAAATATTCCTGGTGAAGAAAAATTTTATCATAAGGGTTTAAGTTACTGTTATGTTTGCGATCTTCCATTATTTCGCAATAAAGTTGTGGCAATAATTGGCGGAGGAAATTCTGCTAATGAAGGAGGAATTATGGGCTCAAGAATTTGTCAAAAAGTTTATATCATTAATAAAAATCCAGAAATGAAAGGAGACAAAGTTTTAATTGAAGAATTAAAAAGACAATCAAATGTTGAAATTATTTATAATGCTCTAACCCAAGAAATTTATGGCGATGAATTTGTTAAAGGTTTAAAATATTTAGATAAAATCAGTGGCAAAATTAAAGATTTAAAAGTTGACGGAGTTTTTATTCATATTGGTTTAAAAGCAAATACTGATTTCGTACCTGATAATTGGGGCATAAAAAATGAATACGGTGAAATTGTTATTAATCAATTATGTCAAACAAATATGCCTGGGGTTTTTGCTGCTGGTGATGTAACTAATATTCCTCATAAACAAATTGGCATTGCTGTTGGTCAAGGAATCATTGCTGCCTTAGAAGTAAATAAATTTTTAAATAGTAATAAATGAACTTTAAAAATTTAACAATTAAAGATATCAGGAACATTTTAACTGAAACAGATCTGGAAGATTTTTATCATCATTATTTTGAGTTTTTAAAAGAGGAAGATAAAAAAATTAAAGGTTTTTTGTTTTTGAATGAAGAATTAGCTTATAAAACTATTAAAGAATTAAAAAATAAAGATAGAAATTTGCCATTGTGGGGAATTCCGATTGCGATTAAAGATAATATTTTAGTTGAGGGTATAAAATGTACTGCTGGTTCTAAAATTTTAGAAAATTATACTGCTGTTTATGATGCAACTGTGATTAAAAAACTAAAACAATCAGGTGCAATTATTGTTGGCAAAACAAATTTAGATGAATTTGCTATGGGTTCTTCAACTGAAAATTCTGCTTTTTTTCAAACCCTAAATCCTTTTGATCAAACGAGAGTTCCTGGGGGGTCATCCGGAGGTTCGGCCGCAGTTGTTGGTGCTGGTTTAGTACCAATTGCCTTAGGCTCTGATACTGGTGGTTCAATTAGACAACCAGCTGGTTTTTGCGGTATTTATGGCTTAAAACCAACTTATTCAGCTATTTCTCGATATGGTTTAATTGCTATGGCCTCTTCTTTGGATCAAATTGGACCATTAGCTAAAGATTTGGATGATTTAATTTTAGTTTTTAGAATTACCCGCGGTAAGGATGAATTAGATAGTACTTCACAAAATTATGTTGAAAAAATAAAAGAAATTAGAAAAATAGGTGTTCCTGAAGAAGTTTTTAGTTTAGGTCTTGAAAAAGAAGTTAAAGATGTTTTTGAAAATTTTTTAGAAAAAATAAAAGAAAAATTTGAAATTAAAAAAATATCTTTACCATCTCTCCCCTATGCTCTACCAACTTATTATTTAATTATGACTGCTGAAGTAAGTTCAAACTTAGCTCGTTATGATGGCATTCGTTATGGTCTAAGTTATGAAACCGATCATCTTTTAGAAAAATATTTGAACTCAAGAGAGCTTGGTTTTGGTCAGGAAGTTAAAAGAAGAATTTTATTAGGCACTTTTGTCCTATCCCATGGTTATTATGAAGCTTACTACTTAAAAGCCTTAAAAACAAGAAAATTTATTTATGAAGATTTCCAAAAAGCATTTAAAGAAGTAGATTTAATTTTAATGCCGACTTCGCCAACTTTACCATTTAAATTAGGCGAAAAAACAACTGATCCGCTGTCAATGTATTTATCAGACATTTTTACTGTACCAATTAATTTAGCCTATTTACCAGCTTTAGCTTTTAATATTGGTTGGGTTAATAATTTGCCTGTTGGTGCTCAAATTATTGGTAATTTATTTGAAGAAGAAAGCTTATTTAAATTTTTAAAAGAAATTGAGATCGCGAAATTAACGCGAACTTGACGCGAATTGACGCGAACAATGATATTGTTCGTATTAAGTTAGCGTATAGTTCGCATCTGTTTGCGTTAAAATTAAAAAGATGACAATCTTTGATTTAACAATTGGAAGAATTCTTTCATTGGTTGAAGGTATTAATCGCTTTTTATTCCAAACACCAGTTGAAATTTTAAAAGCATTTGGCTTTTTCTTCTCAATAATAATCACTGGTTTAATGATTTTTTATTGGTTAAAAATTGAAAAAGAGACTAAAGATGAAACTAATTACTGGAAAACATTAATTAAAAACCTGAAAGATTTTGAATTTTTAAAAAATCCAAAAAAGAATTTTGAAGAAATTAAAAAAATTTTTTATCAGGATAAAAATAAAGCCTTAATTGAAATTAATAATTTTTTTGATTTTGTCTTGACTGTTTTTGGTTATACTGATAAATTGGAAGAAAAATTAAATAAAGTTTCAATTGAATTTTTGCCTAATTTAGAAGAAATTAAAAAAGCCTATAAAATCGTAACAATTATTGAAGAAAAACTGAAAAATAATGAAGAAATCAATTTAACTGAAGATGAGTATTTAACTATTTTTCATGAATATGAAAAGGCTCTTTATAATTTAAATATTTTAACTATTGAAGATTTTTTGGTAAGGAACCAAGGATGACATAGATATTTAAGGTTTGGTTATTTCTTAAAACTTTGAGTAAAACTTTTTGACCAACATTTTTTTTCACTATTATTTGACCTAAACTATTTTGGGGCGTTATTTTTTCACCATCTAATTCTAGAATAATATCTTTATCTCTTAAACCATAAAGTTCTGCTGGCGAATTAGGAATAATAGCAGTCTGTCCTTCGCGATAAACATAAGCACCGTAATCAACTGGTAGATTAAATTTTTTCTGAACTTCTTCATTAACTAATAAATAATAGACTCCTAAAAATGGTACTTCAATTTTTCCTTTAGTTTTTATCTCATCAATCATTTTTTTGACTCGATTAATCGGAATAGCAAATCCAATATTTTGAGCACCGCTAGCAATGGCAGTATTAACTCCAATAACTTCTCCTTTAAGATTAATCAATGGTCCACCTGAATTACCAAAATTAATGGCTGCATCGGTTTGAATCAAACCCTCTAGTCTTTCAACATTGCCTTTTTCATCAGAAGCAGTAATTGATCTTCGCAAACCTGAAACAACGCCAAAACTAACAGTATTTTGAAATTCACCCAAAGCATTACCAATAGCAACTACAAATTGCCCTAATTTAACTTTATCAGAATCACCCAAGACTAAAGTTGATAAATTATTAGCCCTAATTTTAATTAAGGCTAAATCATCTGTCGGATGGATAGCCAAAATTTCAGCCTTGAATTTTCTTCCATCATTTAAATAAACAGTATATTCTGCCTTAGGATCAGAGACAACATGCTTATTAGTTATTATCAAACCATCACTGGAAACAATAAAACCAGTACCACCTCCAACTTTTTGTTTTTCATAGCCTTTTTGCCGATATTGAGGTACTTGAAATTCAAATTGAAAAAATGGCCTTAATTCTGGAGGTAATTCAAATTCTTCAAATGGATTAAAATAATATCTCTCAACAATTGGAATATATTTACTGATAACAATACTAACAACAGCTGGCGAAGATTTTTCAGCAATTTGAGTGACAGCTGATTCTAAATCAAAAACAGTTGGCGCTGGATTTAAGAAGAATGATGGTTTTGTTTCTTGAGTTGATGTCGTTTTTGCTGATTGGATATTTTTTAATAATAAATCGAGCAGATTTTTAAAAAAACTTTGGCTATCTGATTGAGCATAAATTAACGACGCCACTAAAAACAAACTCAAAACTGAAATTATAATTAGAATTTTTTTATCTTTCATGCTGAAATAATATCTTATTTTACACGGATGATCACCGGATTATATCTACCCGGATAAACACCGGATTAAATATATATACCCGGATAAATAGCGGATTATTTTACCCGGATGATTACCGGATAAATCCGGATTATATACGGGTAATTGTATTCGGTTTGCATCCGGCTAATTTATCCGGCAAAAATCCGGGTAGTATTATCCGGTTTATATCCAGGTAGCTCTATCTGATTTAAATCCGGGTAATTATATCCGGTTATAATCCGGGTAGTAAATTATATTAATATTTTATAAAAAATTTTTTAAACAGTCAAATAAATAATCTATCTCTTCTTTTGTTGTTGTCAAACCAAAAGAAAATCTCAAACTATTTTTGCTTCTTTCTTTACCATAAATATCACTAACAATATAACTTGGTTCATTGGCTCTTGATTTACAAGCAGTTCCAGCTGAAACAGCAATGCCCTTACTATCTAAATAAATTAAAAGATCTTGACTCGATCTTGTTGGAAAATATAAATTTAAAATTTTAGCTGAAGAAATTTCAGGAATTGTATTTAAGATTATTTTTCCATCAAAATATTTGATTTTTTCGATAAAATAATTTCTAATTTCGCTTAAATAAGCATTTATTTTTTCTTTTTCATTTTCGACTAATTCCATTGCTTTGGCAAAACCAACAATCAACGGCACAGCCTCAGTCCCCGCTCTTAATTCATGTTCATGTTCTGAACCTGAAAAAAGACGAATTAAAGGAACACCTTTTCTAACATAGAGCAAGGCCACACCTTTAGGACCATAAATTTTATGAGAAGATAGGGTCATTAAATCAACTCCCAATTCCTGAACATTTAAATTTTCAAAACCTGCTTGTGCTCCGTCGGTATGAAAATAAATTGGATCTTTTCTCTGCTGATTAATTTCTTGAATAAGTTTGGCAATTTGTTTAATTGGTTGAATTGTTCCTAATTCACTATTAACATAGTGGATTGTAACTAAGCAGGTGTTTTCCCTAATTTCTGTCTTTATTTTTTCAAAATTAATTAAACTATTTTTTTCAGGTTTAAGATAACTAATTTCAGCAATATCAAAATCTTCTAAATCGGCGCAAACTTCCAAAACTGATGGATGTTCGATTGAAGAAGTAATAATATGGGGTTTAATTTTTTTACCAAAATAATAATAAAAAGCAAGACCTTTAATGGCCAAATTGTTACTTTCAGTTGTTGAAGAAGTAAAAACTATTTCTCTCAAAAATTCTGCCCTTAAAATATTTTTTATTTTTTCTCGAGCTTCATCAACTCCTCTTAATGCTTCTTGACCAAAAAAATGCAAACTTGAAGGATTACCAAATTTCTCCTGAAAATAAGGCATCATTGCTTCTAAAACTTCATCTCTAACAAAAGTGGTAGCAGCAAAATCAAGGTAAATTTTTTTCATAATTGAATATTATATCAAAAATTAAGTTAAGATTTTTGATTTTGCTTTAAAATTGTTTTAGCAGCCAAGAAAGTTAAAACAAAATTTATAAATTGAGCACTAATACTTGCATAAACAGCACCAAAAACTCCGTAGATAGGTATTAAAATAAAATTTAAGATAACATTTAAAGTCGCTGGGACTAAAGTAATCCAAAAATCAAGCCATTGTTTATTATGACTAATCAAAAAGTAGTCTAAAAAAATTGTCGGGAAAACAAAAATTAGTAACCAAACAAAGCTTTGAAGAATTTTGATAGAATAAATATATTGGTTACCAAAAAATAAAGGGATTATTGGCGCTGAGATAAAAATTAAAAAGGCAATTAAAAAACCAGTAATAATTGAGATACTAATCATAAAATTAAATAAAGATTTAATTGTTGTTTTATCTTGTTGACCTATTTTTTGTGACAAATAAGGATAAAGAGCAGTATTAAAAAGAGAGGGTATAGCAAAAAAAACTGTTAAAATTCTACTTGCCAAAGAATAATGGCCAACTTCTTCTATTGGTCTTAGATGGGCTAAGATTATTTTATCAGTCGTAAAAAAGATATACCCAAGAAGGCCAAAAAGAACAAGGGGTAAACCGTTAAAGAGATAGTATCTAATCAAAGATTTATCAAAAAGGAACCTAACCTTTGCTTCTTGCCCTAATAAAAAATAAGCAGAAATAATTCCCAAAAAGACACTAACTAAATAAGCTATAATAACAGCTAAAATACTTTTATAAAAATATAGACCAAAAATAACAAATAAAAACAAAGAGAGACTCATAAGAAAATTAAAAATAAACTTTTTTTCAGTTTTTTGAAGAGCAATAAAAAATGTTTCAAAAAATCCTTCAACGTTCATCAAAAAATAGAAAAGAACAAAGACTGAATAAAAAAGAAAGCCATCAAATTTTTTTGCTAAAAAATAACCCGATAAAGCTAAAATTGAAAAAATAAGAGAAAGAAATATTTTTAAAGTAAAGAAAACATTAATGTGCTTTTCTTTTTCTTCTTTTTGTTGATAATCACGAATAAAAATATTCGAAATACCAAAATCAGCAAATAAGAAAAACATTCCCACAAAGGAAAGCAAATATTCAAAAATACCAAAATTTTTTGGTCCTAAAATCTTTATGATGTAAATAAAAACCAAAAGTCTAAAACCTTTGGAAATGATTTCTGAAAAATAAAGCCAAAAAGCGTTCTTAAAGATAATTTGTTTGGTTGATAAATTGGAAAATAAAATTTTTTTTAATTTTTCCATATTCTTAAAACCAATCCTTCCTTTTCATATCTAGCATAGTCTCTTTTCTTTAATAATCCAATCTGGGCTCCCAATTTTTCAATATTAGCTGAAGCATTGGCACTCCCCCAAATTATTGATTTTTTAATTGTTTCTTCGTTAATTTCTCGGCTTAAAACTAAGTTAGCAAAAAAGGCGCTAGCAAAAGCATCTCCAGCACCAGTTGTATCAACAAATTTTTTGGGCTTAAAAACACCTGCCTGAAAAATCTTATTCTTAAATAAAGTTAAAGAACCTTTATCGCCTAAGGTCAAAACTAAAATTGGAATATTTAATTTTTGCTCAAGTTTTTTAATCAGATCTATTGGTCCTATTTTTATTCTTAAAAATTCGCTAGCTTCTTCGTAATTTAAAAACAAAACATCAGTTAATCTTAAACAATTGATTGCTTTTGGAGATTGTAAAAATTTCTTACTTGGGTTAAGAGAAATCAATTTTGAATTTTTCTTTACTTTTTCTAAAAATTTTTGAAAGACAGCTGGTAAAGTATTAGCAGTAGTTAAATAATAACAATCTCCTTTTTGAATTTGGTTTAATTCATTTAACTGAAAATGGTCGCTTAAACCTCGATAAACAAAAATTGTTCTTTCTTTTTGAGGAATTAAAACGACAGTAGAAAATTGACTTGAGCCCTGATGATAAAAAATTTTAGCTTTTATTTTTTCTTCCTTTATTTTTTGAGAAATTAAATTACCAATTAAATCATTACCCAAACGAAAATAGGCTAAATAATTTAAATTTAAATTTTTAAAAGTTGTTGCTGCATTTAAAGCACCGCCACCTAAAGAAATGAATTCCTCATCAATTTCAATTTTACTGCCTGGTGTTATCCCTTGCTTGGTTTTTAAAATAATATCTATGGTTGCCGTCCCTAAGGTAATTATCTTCATCCTTAAAATTATACCCCCGACCTAGGTCGGGGGCAAAATGGAGCCGTCAAGCAATCCAACGAGCTCCAGCAAAAAAATTATATCACGAATTAAGGCAAATAAGGCAAAAGTGCCATCTGTCTTGCCCTTTTTACAGCTCGAGCAAATTGTCTTTGATGTTTAGCACAAAGACCAGTTTCTTTTCTATCCTTGATTTTATAAGCAGCTGAAAGAAACTTCTTTAAAACATCAATATCTTTAAAATCTATCTCTTTGGCATTTTGTGAACAAAAATAACAAGTCATCTGGCTGCGGGGTCTGGGCTCGAACCAGAACTATCTCCTCCAGAGGGAGATGTGCTACCATTACACTACCCCGCATTAAAACAAATAATTTACCGCAGACAGCAACAGAAAAATATTTTCTACCCGGATTTTTACCGGATAAACTAACCGGATATAATCCGGATTTATCCGGTAATCATCCGGGTAGCTAAAACATTTCCGTAGCTGTCAGCGTCCCTTCTTAAAATCAAGCTTCGCCTATTTTAGTTTTTAAGTTAATTATCTCAACAATAACACTCAAAAGGGGCAACATTATAATTATACCTAAAATTCCTCCAATCTTAGCACCGATTAAAATGCCTAAAATTACCAATAAAGGATTTAGAGCAATTGCTTTTTTCATTACTAAAGGAACCAAAAAGTGACTTTCTATTTGCTGGAGAAAAATAAAAAAGATAATTGTTGGCAAAACATAACCAGGATTTTCTAGAAAAATTATTAACGAAGCAATAGTTAATGTCATTATTGGGCCCAAAATAGGTATAATCTCTAAAAGACCAGCAACCAAACTTATTAAACTTGCATACTTGACTTTTAAAATTAAACCAGTAAAAATATAGGTACCTAAACCAATGAAAACCATTAAGATGATTTGGCCTAGAAACCAGAAAGAAATTTTTCTTCTTATCATTCGCCAAAGCTTAAAATAATCTTCTTTAACCTTTAAAGAAAATAATAATGTTTCGGGAAAGTTTTTACTAAGACTAACATAAATGGAAACGACAAAAATTAAACCTAAAGAAATAAATCCGCCCATAAATTTAGACAAGAATTGTAAAGCGTTGGGTAAATAATCTGTAAAAGAAAAAAAATCTGCCCATTGAACTTTGATATTCAAATTTCTAATAAAAGAAATATAAGGCTGGAGTTTTTCTAATAAAGAAGGAATTTCAGTAAGTAAAACTTTAATGGTTAAGTAAAAAGCAAAGATAAATAAAAAAATAAATCCTAAATAAATTAGAAAAACAGCTAGGTGATAATTAATTTTAATTTTATAGTTTAAAAAGAAGGCCAGAGATTGAATTGCTGAACCTAAAATAATCCCAACTAAAAAAGGAAATATTATTGACTTGAAATACCAAAAAAACAAAAGAAAAACGGGAATTAACCAAAAAACAAGATGTTTTTTTATTAACTGATACATAGATTTATTTTAACATAGATAAAATTTTAGCAAAATTAATTTTAAATTTTTCTGGTAGAATAACAGCTAAATTTGCTTGGGAAAAATTAAAAATATTTTTGAGCTGATTTCTAATTTCTTCAACCGAGACTTTATTGATTTTTCTCTCTATTTCTTTGGGTGTCTCCAGTTTTCTTACTAACAGATATTGCTGGCCATAAAACATTGCTGCTGAAAGACTGTCTTCCAAATCCATAAATAAACCACTTTTTAAAACAGCTTTACTTGTTTCTAATTCTTTCTCTTCAACTCCCTTTTCCTTTAAATTTTTAATTTCTTCAACTAATTCTTTCAAAACCTTATCTAATTTTTCCAAATTAAGTCCAGCATGAACAAAAAATAAACTACGATCAGTATGCTCAGTAAAATAAGAACGAATATAATAAGCTGCTCCAAGCTCTTCTCTTATTTTCAGCCACAAACGAGAACTAGCCTTACCTCCTAAAATTATTGACAAAATACCAAACGGTATTCTTTTTTCCTTCAAAGTTAAAAGTCCTGGCAAAGGAAAGCCTAAAAAAATATGAGCTTCAGCAACATCTTTAAAAACAATTTTTTCCTTATATTTATTTACCGGTTTTTTGAATTTTGGTTTTGGCTTTGGTCTTTGAGAATTATAGTTTTTGAAATTTTGAAAAATAAAATCTATTAGCTTTTGTTGATTATGTATTTTACCGCTAATTATTACTAAAGTATTTTTAGCCGAATAATTTTCTCTAACTATTTTTAGAATATCTTCTTTCTTGATTTTGGCAACTGTCTCTTTAGTACCAATAATTGACCAACCAGCAGGTTGATCACCAAAAGTAAGACGATTACCAATTTCAATAACTAAATCCTGTGGTCTATCATGATAAAGATTAATTTCTTCAAAAATAACATTCCTTTCTTTCTCGATTTCTTCTTCAGGAAATAATGGATTTAAGATAATATCGGATAAAATTTTTAAAGCTTCCAAACCATATTCCGGCAAAACCTTAATGTAATAACCAGTATATTCATAACTTGTAAAAGCATTAAATGCTCCTCCTAAGTCATCAATTGCTTCCATTAAAATTTTGGCTGAAGGATAATTTTTTGTGCCTTTAAAATACAAATGTTCAAGGAAATGAAAAATGCCATTATTCTTTTTCGTCTCCCAATCACTGCCAGCACCAACTAGAATTAAAAAAGATGTTGACAGACTTTCGGGATTGTTAATCAATAAAATTTTTAAGCCTTTTGGGCCAATAATGATTTGAGGTCGAGACATTGCTTTTTAATCAAACTCTTAGCTGTTTCTGATAACTTAGCTCCGTTAGTTAAATAAAATCTAATTAGATCACAATCAAAATTTCCTTGTTTTAAATAAGGATTCCACCAACCCAAAACCTTAATAACCCTTCCTCGAAGCTTCCATCTTTTATCTTGCAAAACCAATCTCATTATTTTCTGATTTTTTTTGCCAATTTTTTGAAAACGAATGATTAACATAGTGAAAAATTTTTATCCGGATTTAGACCGGATAATACTACCCGAATGTACACCCGGATGAGTTTACCCGGATTTAAACCGGATTTATCCGGTAATCATCCGGGTAAAATAATCCGTTATTCATCCGGGTAGATATTTTTAATCCGGTTGGCTAATCCGGGTAATCTATCCGGTAGTTTATCCGGGTAACAATTTATTTAAACAAATTCAATTATTGACTTTTGGGCGCTATCTTTTTTTCTTAAAAACGGTAATTTCAATACTCTAACATAACCACCAGTTCTTTCTTTATATCTGGGCGCTAATTCGTAAAAAACTTTATAAGCAGATTTCTTCGGTAATCTTTCTAAAAGATATCTTAAACTTGACAAATCTTGTTTTTTGGCTTTAGAAATCAATCTCTCAATCAATGATTTTAAGACTTTAGCTCGCTGATGGGTTGTTTCAATTTTTTCATTCATAACTAAATGATGAGCTAAAATTTTCATTAAGGCTCTTCTTTGATCTCTTTTTCGATGAAATTTCTTTTTCATTGTTTAATTAAAGCATTTAATTGGTCTTGTAAAATTTTAACTGCTTCTTCAAAAGCTTCTTCTGGTTTTTTTGTTCCATCAGTTTCAATTGTCAATCTCAGTAAATTATAATCGGTTCTTTCAGCATATCTAATATTTTCAATTTCATAAACGGCATTAACAACCGGCGAAAAAACGGCATCCAAAATAATTTCACCAGCAACAACTCTTTCTTTCATTCTTTCTTCAGCTGGTGAATAACCCCTGCCCCTTTCCAAAATCAGAGTCATTTTTAATTCAGCCTCATTAGAAGTTAAAGTGGCAATCAAAAGATCAGGATTAACAATTTCAACTCCAGCAACTGGCTTAATGTCTTTAGCTCTAATCTCTTTTTTGCCTTTAACTTCTAATTTCAACTCAACTGGGCCTTCAATCTCCATTTTGGCCCTAACTCTTTTTAAATTAAAAGTTATATCTAAAACATCTTCTAAAACACCTGGAATGGTAGAAAATTCATGCAGAACATTTTCAATCTTAACTGAAGTAATAGCTGCACCGACTAAAGAAGAAAGCAAAACTCTTCTTAAAGCATTACCTAAAGTAACTCCATAGCCAGGATATAAAGGAGCGATTTCAAAAACAGCCTTGTTGCCATCAGCTAGAATTAATTTTGGTTTTTCGGGCAAAACTAAGTCGTTAATCATTATTTTTTTCTTTTTTTACTGGCGACTGTAAAAATCAATAACTAAGGGTAAATTAAAATTGTGTTGAATTTCTTCAGCTTGGGGCAATTTTAAAACTTTAGCTTTAAAAGTTTCTTTATCAATTTCTAACCAGCTTGGTGGCTGATGAAATTTTAATCTTTGGGCTAAATTTTCAAACGGTTTAATGTTTCTGCTCTGAGGTCTGATTTCGATTATATCACCTTCATTAACTAAATAAGATGGAGTTTTCACTCTTTTACCATTAACTAAAAAATGGCCATGAGAAACGAGTTGTCGAGCAGCTAATTTTGAAGGAACATAACCCAAACGCCAAACAACATTATCTAATCTTCTTTCTAAAAATTCAATTAAAGCTAAAGGAGCAGACTTTTTTGCCTTTTTAGCTAAGGCAACATAATTTTTTAACTTAGCTTCATTTAATAAATAGCTAAATTTTAATCTCTGTTTCTCTAAAAGTTGTCGGCCATATAAAGAAAGAGACCTTGGTTTATGGCCATGTACTCCTGGTCGATGTTTCCTCCTGACTAAACCACACTTAGCTGAAGCACATCTTTCATTCCATAACATTTTCTGACCAAACCTTCGACAATATTTTTCTTTTGCTCCTAATTTCATTTTTTAATTTTGAATTTTTTAAACTCTTCTTGGTTTTGGTTTTGTTGGACCTCCAAAAGGAATAGGTGTTATATCTTGCAATAAACTAACATTATAATTTTTACTAAATAAAACTCTTAAAGCTGTTTCACGACCTGGACCAACGCCTTTAGTATAAATTTCTAACTCATCAATGTTTATATCTTCCATCTTATTTAGCAAAACTTCCATTGCTTTTGTACCTGCAAAGGGTGTGCCCTTTTTTGTATGTTTTAAACCAGCATGACCTGCAGATGACCAAGCAATAACATTTCCTTTATCATCAGTTAAAGTGATAATTGTATTATTAAAATTAGCATTAATATAAATTCTTGCTTTAGGTAAATATAAAGCTTTCTTCTTTTTTCCTTTCTTTACTTGAGTTTCAATAGTTTCTTTTTCTTGAGCTTCTGGTTTTAAAACTTTAACTCTTGTTTGCCCCATTATCTTTTACCGCCACCAGCTTTTCTTCTTGCGCCAGTAGCAACTGTTTTTCTCGGACCTTTTCTTGTTCTTGCATTCGATCTTGTTCTTTGACCTCTAACTGGTAATCCTTTTTGATGACGAATACCTCGATAACACTGAATTTCAATCAATCTTTTAATATTTTCTTTAATTTCTCTTCTTAAGTCACCCTCAACTTTATAATTAGCTTCAATAAATTTATCTATCTTACTTATTTCTTCGGGCGACAATTCTTTTACTTTTTTTTGAGGATCCACCTTTGTTTCAGCGCAAATCTTTTGAGCCAATGATAAACCTATGCCAAAAATTTTTGGCAAAGCAAAAACAATCTTTTTTTCAGCTGGCAAATCAATTCCTCTAATCCTAACCATTATCCTTGTCGTTGTTTATGCTTGGGGTTTTCACAAATAACATAAAGATATCTCCCCCGTCTAACAATGCGACACTTTTGACATCTTTTTTTAATTGATGCTGAAACTTTCATAGTGGTTAATTATATAATTACCCGGATAGCCACGCGGATGGATTACCCGGATAAACACCGGATAATAAAATATCTATCCTGATAAATACCGGATTATTTTACCCGGATAATCAACCGGATAATATTTACCCGGATGAATACCGGATTATATCTACCCGGATAAACTAACGGATATAGTCACCCTGATAACCAACCGGATAAATACGGTTTCTATCCGGTTAACATTCGGATAGTCCTATCCGGTAAAAAAATTTTTGCTCCTTCCGCGATAAATAAAAAAATTTCCGCACTTGGCGGTTTAATAATTATATCATAAAATATATTTAATGGCAAGAGCAATATTTTTTTTAATCGATGGTTTAGCCGATCCAGGTAAAAATACTCCTTTAAAATTAGCCAAAAAACCCAATTTAAATAAGGTTTTAAATAAAAGTTTTTTGGCTGAACTAAAAATTTTTACCAAAAAAGATTGGCCAAAATATGGAGATGCAAGTCTTACTGGTTTAGCTAATTTAAAAATTTTAGGCTATGAGATCAAAGAAATTAAGCGAGGACCACTAGAAGCAATTGGTGCTGATTTAGAACTTAAAAACGGAGAATTAGCTTTAAGAGTTGATTTTGCTACTATTGATAAAAATTTAAAAGTTATTGATCGCCGAGCTGGAAGAAATGTCTGGGGCTTAAGTGAAATAACTAAAACTGTTAATGAAATTTTATTTGACATTCCTTTTCATTTTCATCGAACTTATGGCCATCGTGGTGTTTTAATTTTTAAACAAAAACTTTCTCCATTTATTTCTAATTCTGACCCTTTGGAAAAAAATAAAAAAATCAAAAAAATAAAACCTTTAAAAAAAGATTATCTAACAATCAAAACAGCAAAGCTTGTCCAAAAATTTTTAGATCAGACTCACTACGTTTTAGATAATCATCCAATTAATTTAGAAAGAGAAAAAAGAAAAATTTTAAAAGCCAATTATCTTTTAACCCGAGAAGCAGGAAATTCTCTGCCCCGATTAGAAAATTTCTTTAAAAAATATAAATTTAAAAACGGCTTGGTTGTGGCTGAAAATGGAGTTGTTAAAGGAGGATGCAAATTGGTTGGTTTTGATACTTTAACCTTACCCGAAATTGAAAATATTAATAAAAGATATGAATTTTATCAAAAAGCAATTTTTAAAAATTTCAACAAATATGATTTAATTTATCTTCATTTAAAAGAGGCTGACGAGGCTAGTCATGACAAAAATTTTCAAAAGAAAAAAAAGTTTTTTGAATTTTTTGATAACTGGTTTAGTAAAATTTATCGAAAATTCTCTCAAACAAAATACATAATTACTGGTGACCATATCACTAATACCAAAACAGGCAAACATCAATTCGGTAATGTACCAATTTTAATTATTAATCATCAATCTAATAATCCAAAAGATTTCAATGAAATTGAAGCACGAAGAAAAAAAATAAAACTTACTCCTCAACAGTTATGGCGTGATATAATATAGATACAAGCCCAGGTGGCGGAATTGGTAGACGCGCGAGACTCAAAATCTCGTGTCCTTTTCGGACATGTGGGTTCGAGTCCCACCCTGGGCAGATAACGTAGTAATTAACGAAAAGAACCCACAAAAATTGTTCTAATTACTCTACCTCGATAACCATCGCTAATTATTTTCTGAGTTCTTGTTTGCTCCCTGTTAAAAATTGTCTGAAAAACAAAGTTATTAGCTATAAATTTTTCATCTTGTCTCCATTGTAAACCGATTATTGGTTGATAAATTATTTGAATACAATCACCCCTCCGATAGTCATGAATCATCCCAACGCAATTATCGGTTTGTTGACTGGATTGTGACTTATCTAAATATAAATTAACATCTTTGAAAACATCCAACAAGCTTGCCTCTACTCCTTTTTCACTATTAGCAATTGCTTGATAAACATTTTCCATGTCTTTAATTCGTAAAAGTTTGTCCTTGATTGGCGCTAACAACATAAAAATTGAAAATAAAGCAAACGTTAAAGTAAAAACAGTTGTTAAAATAATTTGACCTCTCATGGACAAGGATTATTAATAAAAGCACTGTTAAAAGGAGCGACTGCTTGCCGAACAGAAAATGGAATGACTAAAGTTTTTGTTTTTAAATTAACTTCGTAATTTAGAATAAAAACTTTATTAGCTCGACCAAAATAAAAACTTGGATCACCAGATGGTACATCATAATAGATTCTAAAACTAGTAAGACTAACTAAATTATTATCAAAAAGTGGGCTTGCTTGACCAGAAACTTCATAAATTAAATTTTCACCACTGACATAAATCCTAACAGGACGGCAAAGCCTGTCTAAAAATTGCAGACTATTACCTGAGAGGACAAAATTACTCCCATTTTTTATTTCGTTCCAAACTTTCTCAGCTCCAAAACGAACATTATCCATTGTCAATTGAAAATTCTGAGCTAAAATAGCCGATCTCATTAAATTCGTATAAATCTGACTAACAACAGTTATAATTACGAGAAAAATGAACAAAACAGCAACTGATTCTAAAAGAGTAAAGCCATTTTTTACTGAACCGGGCTCCATTTGGTCAAAATTGTATCTAGCTCAATTCTGTCTCTAAAAAAATAGACAATTGATTTAACCCTAACTGCCCTAGCATTTCTTAAATCATTATTCGCGGGATTATCGAAATCAGAATAATTAATTAGACGACTATAACCTGGAATACCGATATTGCAAGGCTGAGAAGAAGGATTAGCAACTATCCTTGAAGTGTTAGTTTCAAAATATAAACAATAATTACCAGCACCAGTAACGCCAAGCCAGTTAGCACTATCCATTCGCTCAATTCTTTGATTTCTTAAAGCAATTGCTAATTCTAAACCTTCTTGAACAGCATTTAAAGCAGTATATCTTTGTCTAATTGAATTTAAAATCGATAAATAACTATTTCCCAAAGAAACCAAAAAAACGATTGATAAAGTCAAAATTCCTAAGGCTATAACTCCTTCGGTTAAAGTAAATGCTTTTTTAAACATAACTTAATTATATTTGATTATAAAATTAACATTTGGCCTGAACGATTAAGTCTCAAATATCTATTTTCATTTTTATATTGAAGACAAAAGTAAATATTCTGCCAGTTTGGGGGTAAAAGATTAACCCAATTGCCTGCACTTTGGCCTAAAAGCAAAAGATCGCCATAGGGATTGTAATAAACTAAGGCTATTTGAGAATAAAAATTTAATAAATTATCTGGACAATTATTACTTAAAGAAATTCTTAAGGATAGAGCGGTTTTGAAATTATCTTTAATCTGAAGAGGAGAAATTGGATCTGTTCTTATTTCACCATTAGTATGAAGATATAAAAACGGCGAAGATGGAGCATAGACTATTGGTGTGGTTGAAGCAATTAAATCGCAACTTACATGAGACGAAGTAGCAAAAACATAGGCTAAATAATTATTATTGGAAAACAGAATACCATAGCCACAGACTTTTGAACCATAAATTTCTCTTCTTGATAAAGAAAAATCTTTGATTAAATTAACATTGGAACCGAGCTTATAAATAAAATTTTTCAAATATAAAGTATCTTCGGAAAAGGAAGTAAATTTAAAAGCAAATCCAGTTAAAAGTGTTGTAATTAAAACAACTAGAGCAATCTCGATTAAAGTAAAACCTTTCATTAATTTTTATTTATTGAGCCAGGCAGTAATAACGGCTGTTGGGATCACAAACAGGAGCAGTATTACAAGTCCAGCCAGCAGGAGTTGAAGTAACTGCTGTTTCCCAAAGTCTTGGTGCTGAAGCTAATGTTTGCTCTAATTGAGCTCTTAAGACAAAATGGTTAACATCATTTTGGGCAAGACTGCCTGTATCAGAACAATAATAGTAATCATAATTTTTTCCAGATGGATCCCTTGGTAATCTATCAATGATTCCCGCACTTCGAAGTGTTGTTTCTAAAGCCGCCCAGCTTGTTGAATTAGGAAAATAACCAAATTTTGCTAAATAAGTAGACAAATAATTAGCCACATTCCTTAAATCACCCATTCTTCTTGTATCTCGAGCCATTGCTGACTGACCACCAATGTTTCTTAAAACGATTCCGGCTAAAATTCCTATAACTAAGAGTACAACTGCCATTTCAATTAGAGTAAAACCTTTTCTCATTTTGATTTGGTACTTAAACACGACCTTTTAAGTAATTATACCATAAGTTTTCTTAGAATTTATCCACAACCTAGATCTCAAAAAAATCATTTTGTTCAGGAATAATAACATCAAGAGTTAATTCATCCATTATTTTTGTTTTTAGTTCTTGCTTAGCAGAAGTATCACCATGGATTAAAAATATTGTTTTTAAATTAAACCTTTGAGGGTAAAGCCATTCTAAAATTCCTTGTTGATCTATATGAGCCGAATATGAAAATAAAGTTGAAATTTCAGCTTTAACATTTATTTTTTGACCGTCAAGAAAAATTTCCTTTTCTCCTTCTAAAATTTTTCTACCTAAAGAACCTTGAGCCTGATAACCAACAAAAAGAATTGTTGTTTTTTTATCTTCAAGATAATTTTTAAAAATTTTTAAAATTCTCCCACCAGTTACCATTCCTGAACCAGCTAAAATTATTTTTGGCTCAGAGGCCAAAAACATTTTTCTTTCGTCTTCTTTCGTCTGAACAATTGTTAAATATTCCTTATTAAAAATTCCTTGGGTTAAAATTTCCCTAGCTGATTCTTGATTTAAATATTCATGATATTTTTCATAAATTTGAGAAATTCTAAAAGCTAAAGGACTGTCAAGAAAAATTTTAATTTCAGGAATTTTTTTCTTTTCAATTAATTGTTGAATATCAAAAATAATTTCTTGGGCCCTTTCTAAAGCAAAAGTAGGAATAATTAAAATTCTTCTTTCGTAAATAACTTTTTCTAGGATTTCTTCTAAAATTTCTTTGCGATTTACCAAATTTTGATGATTACGATTACCATAAGTTGATTCTAAAACTAAGTAATTAACCCAAGGTAAATCTTCTAAATGTTGATTCAAACTTTTGCCCTTATTACCTAAATCACCCGAAAAAACAATCGAAAGTTTACCCCTGTTTTGCGTATAATCTGAACTGATCTGCGTTATTTTAATAAAAGCCGAGCCTAAAATATGGCCAGCATTATAAAATTCAATTTCTAAATCATCAAGATTTAATTTTTGATGATAATCAACTGTTTGCCATCTCAGCATTAATTTTTCAACATCTTCTTTTTGATATAAATTTTCCTTATTAAATTCTCGGCAATTTTCTTCAATCAATTTTTGCGAATCTAATAAAATCTCATAAGCTAAATCTTTAGTCGGTAAAGTACTATAAATGTAACCTCTAAAACCTTCTTTTAAAAGTTTTGGCAAGCGACCAATATGATCTAAATGAGCATGAGTGATTAAAACAGCCTTAATTTCAGAAGGATGGTAAGGGAAAGGCAAAAAATTTTCTAAAGAACAAACTTTTTCTTTTTGAACCAACCCACAATCAATCAAAATCTTTGATTTACTTTCTAACAAAAAATTTGAACCCGTAACTTCCTGAGCTCCACCGTAAAAATAGATTTTCATTTATAATAAAATTATAAATGAAAAAAGAACATTCATCTGGAGCAGTAGTTTTTTTTCAACAAGGCAAAAAAAGAGAGTATTTGCTCTTGAATTATCTAGGTGGTCACTGGGGCTTCCCTAAAGGACATATTGAACTACACGAAGATCCGGTTAAAACTGCAATTCGAGAAATTAAGGAAGAAACTGGCTTAGATGTTCAGATTATAAAAGGTTTTGAAAGAAAAATTACTTATTCCTTTCGACATCGAGGAGAATTTATTATCAAAGATGTTATTTTTTATTTAGCTCGAGCAAAAACTCAAAAAGTTGCGCTTTCTAAAGAGCACAAAGGCTATGTTTGGCTACCATACTCTGAGGCTTATAAATTAATTACTTACGAAAAAAATATTATTAAAGCAGCTGAAAATTTTCTTAATAAAACAAAATCAAAGTTTTCTCATGGTTTTACTTTGACAGAACTTTTAATTGTTATTTCAATGATTCTAATTATTTTTACTGTTACTACCCAGGCTTTCAAACCAGCTGCTTATTTGAGAAAGGCAAGAGACATTAAAAGAATTGGTGATCTAAAAGCCTTAGATGTTGCCTTAAAAACTTATTTAATTACAACCTCTTCACCAAATTTAGGACCAATCAATAAAGGGGTCGATGAAACCAGTTCAACTATTTTTATTTCGGTTCCTTTCGATAAAGAAGATATAAGGAGTCAAACAATTATCTGGAATACCAAAACTTATTATTTTGCTCAAGCAAGCTCAACAGATTATTTTAAAAATGATGGCTCTGGTTGGTTGCCAGTAAATTTAAGTCTTCTTCCTTACCCACCTTTATTTGCTTATCCAGTTGATCCAGTCAATTCTTATAATAAAAAATTTTTTTATGCCTATGTTTTTAAAAGATCAAGCTTAACGTTTGAAATTAATGCTAATTTAGAATTTGAAAATTACAAATTTAGCAAACCAGAAGATAAAGTTAGCACTGACGGAGGTGATAATCAAAATATTTTAGAGATTGGCAATGATAAAACTTTAATGCCGAATAATCTATATCAATAACTTCATAGCTTTAAAAATTGCCTAAAAAAAGAATTACGCCAAAAATTATAAGCAAAATTTCGATAATAATTGGTAAAAGGTAATTTTTATTTTTTAGTTTAAAGTGGAAATTTTTATGAAAATTAAAATAAAAATTGAAAATTTTTAAATTAGGTAACAACGTTTTAATTCCTAGAGTAAAAATATCTGGGAATATCGCTCCTAAGCCACCAATAACAGCTATTTTTTGTAAATTAAAATCTAATTTACCTATAAAATAAAAAGTGAATAATACAAAAATAATAAATTCAATAACTACGAGTAACCAAATTTTTACATCCCAATCCTTTATTGTTTGATAATTTTTGAAAAAAATATTCAAATCTAAATGTGGTAAATAATCGCTTAAATGATGAGAAACAAAACCAATTAAAAAGGCAATAAAAATATGTTGAGTTAAAGCTGAACTTAAAGCCGAACCAAGAAAAAAATGGATACCTCCTAACATTAAACAGCAGCAACAATTTTCTCAAATATCGCCGGATAATTTTGAGCCAACTCAGATAAAATTTTTCGATTGAGGTTAATATTTCTTGCCTTTAATAAATGAATGAATTGACTATATTTTAAATCTTTCTGTCTTAAAGCAGCATTAATCTTAACTTGCCACAAGTTACGAAAATTTCTTTTTTTCTGCTTTCTACCAATATAAGCATATTTATAAGCATGCAAAATTGCTTCTTTGGCAAATTTCTTTTTAGTTGAATACGGTTGTCGAAAACCCTTAACCAATTTCAAAATCTTTCTTCTTCTTTTTGCTTTAATTTTTCCTCTTTTTACTCTTGACATCAATATTCTTCTTCGCTTAATTCGTCACTTTCCTTTTCTTTCTTTTTTTCTGGTATATCAGAAATAACGGCTTGAGTAATCAAAAGCAAGCTGGCAACGGAAACTGCATTTTCTAAAGCAACTCGGGTTACCTTAGTTGGATCAATAATACCTGCCTGATATAAATCTTCATATTGCAAAGTATGAGCATTAAAACCAAATCCTTCTTTACTATTTTTCACTTTATCAACAACAATAGCTGGATCAAAGCCAGCATTTTCAGCGATTTGCCTGATTGGAGCTTCAATTGCTCGGGCAACAATTTTCGCACCAACGTATTCAGCAATATTTTCTTTAGCTAATTTCTCAATAAGTTCTTCTAATTTTGGTAAAGTTCTTAATAAAGCAACTCCACCTCCAGGAACAATCCCCTCTTCTAAAGCTGCTTTAGTTGCTGAAATTGCATCTTCAATTCGATGTTGTTTTTCTTTTTGTTCAACTTCGGTTGGAGCTCCAACCTTAATAACTGCAACTCCACCAGCTAGTTTAGCTAATCTTTCTTGAAGTTTTTCCCGATCATATTCAGAAGTTGTTTTTTCAATCTGAACTCTGATTTGTTGAATTCTCTTTTCAATTTCTTTTTTATCTCCTTTACCACCAACAATTGTGGTTGTATCTTTGCTAACAATAACTTTATGAGCTTCGCCTAATTGATGCAAATCGGTATGTTCTAGCTTAAGACCAAGTTCTTCAGAAATGACTTGACCACCGGTTAAAATTGCAATATCTTGAAGCATTTCTTTACGTCGATCACCAAAACCAGGAGCTTTGACCCCAACTGAAATTAAAACTCCTTTTAATTTATTAACAACCAGTGTTGCTAAGGCCTCACCTTCTAAGTCTTCAGCAATAATTAAAATTTGTTTTCTACCACTTTGAACAACTTTTTCTAAAAGAGGAACAAGCTCATGAATTGAAGAAAGTTTTTTGTCAGTGATTAAAATTAAAGGATTTTCTAAAACTGCCTCCATTTTTTCCGGATTAGTTATCATATAAGGCGAAACATAACCGCGATCAAATTGAAGTCCTTCGACAATTTCATAAGTAAGCCCAATTGTCTGTGATTCTTCAACAGTAACAACTCCATCTTTAGTAACTTTATCCATAACCTCAGCAATTAAATTACCAATCTCTGGATCGCGAGAAGAAATTGTGGCTACATGAGCAGTATCTTCTTTGCCTTTTATTGGTTTTGAAATTTTATTTAGTTCTTCAATCACAATTTTAGCCGCTTTTTCCATTCCTCGTTGCATTCCTAATGGGTCAACGCCAGCAGAAACATTTTTTAAACCTTCATTAATTAAAACTTTAGCTAAAAGTGTTGCTGTTGTTGTTCCGTCTCCGGCCAAATCATTTGTCTTTTCAGCAACCTCTTTAACTAACTGCGCACCGATATTTTCAATCTTATCCTCAAGCTCAATTTCTTTAGCAATTGTCACTCCATCACGGGTAATTGTTGGCGATCCATAACCTTTATCTAAAACAACTGCTCTACCTTTAGGACCCAAAGTAACAACAACAGCATTAGCTAATTTATTAATTCCTTTTAAAAGTTTTTTTCTTGCTCTTTCGTCAAAAAGTATTTGCTTTGCCATTATACGGAATAAGCGGACCTCAACACGGAACTTACGGAAGAAGCGGAAGCATCTTTTCCGCCTATTCTGTTTTTTCCGTGTCCGTTTCCGCTATTTCTGTTGTTAATTTACGACTCAATGATTGCTAAAACATCATCTTCACGAACAAAATAATATTCTTTATCATCAATTTTTACTTCATCAGGAGCATATTTTTTAAAAATAACTGTTTGACCTTCTTTAATTGTCATTGGTATTCTTTCTCCTTTATCATTTAATTTACCTGGGCCAACAGCAACAACCCTGCCTTTAATTGCTCTTTCTTCTCTAGCTGTTTCAGGTATAACAATTCCTCCTTTGGTTACTTCTTCTTCTTTGATTGGTTCAATTAAGAGATAATCATTTAAAGGTTGAAGTTTCATTTTTAAGCAATCCAAAATTAATTCGACCCAGAAAGCTCAGGAGGATTATTTATTTTTTATTATACCATAAGTGTCAAGTAAAAATAGCAGTGAGGGTGGAATTCGAACACGGTAAACTCCAGGTTTTTACTTTCAATAATGCTTTTCTACTATCGTTTCTGTTTTGTGCTTATGACTCGTTGGGTTTTGTGGCTGAATGCCACAGCAGCCCAACAATATTTAACTAATTATCGATGACGAAATGAAAGAACTTTGTTTTTTATAATCGACTTGGATATTACCGTATTCGAAACCACCCCTTGTTTGTCTTGCTTTATATTTGTTCACTCGTTTTTATCTGTTTGCATTCGGTGAGGGTGGGATTCGAACCCACGAGCCCCTGTAAAGGGGCACGGCGCTCCAGGCCGTCCCGTTAGTCCACTCCGGCACCTCACCTTTTTTTAATTATAATTCAAAAACTCCGAGTTGATAAAAAACTAGAAAACTGAGAAGTTTGGAAGCTGAGGGGCTATTTTGTTACTTCATACAGGACTTTTATTTCTTGATCTGATAATGCACGGTTGTAGATACGAACTTCGTCAATAAGACCCTGGAAATAACCCGCATATTCTCTGCCAATTCTGACTGCATTAGAAGAAACTGAAGGATTAACCCATGAATAAGAGCCATCGTTTATTTTGGATCCATTTTTGAAATGATCCATTCTCTGCCTCGCATTAATTCTTCTTATGCCAACAAAATACCAATTGTTATTAGTCATACCATAAGGTGCATTACTATTATACCCATAGGGCGAACAATTACCTCCACAGGAACCTTGAAAAAAACTTAAATTACCGTTTGTTTCTAGAGTAAACATATATTCACCTCCATAAGCTTTTCCTAAAGGATTTTGTCTTCCTTTGGTAATATTAGTAGGGTATAACCACATTAAAATTGTTAAATCACTGGTAATTTGAAGTATATATGAATTACCCACATAAACATAATCATCTACGCCATCAAAATTAGCGCAAAGGCCTATTTTACAACTTGTTGTTGTATGTAAATCAGTAATTATTGTTGAAGAATACATCGTACCATTGTTATTGTAGCCACTTAAATCTCGAGCAATTGTTCCAGTCTCATCAAAATTCCAATAACCTACTAAGCCTGATTGGGGTGAAGGAATAAATAAATCACTCCCAACCTCATATAAAGTTAGCTCAAAACCACCATCGTTTGCCATTTTATTAATATTAGCCTTACTTTCAAATCTTGCACTTAATTTATATCTCCCACCTCGCACTTGATAAGCATAAAAATAATCTTTATTATTTAAAGGATCAATTGGTAAAACAGAAATTGTTAAAATTTTTCCTAAAGTAAAATTAACTGGTAACCAACCATTACCATCTATTTTTAAATAATTATCAGAAGTCTGACAACGGTAAGAATAGGGAGCATAAACAGGAATCAAATTATAACTACCACAAGTTGAACTACTATCAGGCAATGAAGTATAGATAACATTTTCCTGGCCTAAGTTAATATTTTTTTCTGTAGTTAAAATTGTTTTTAAGGCGGTGTCGATAATTTGGAGATCGTTTATTCTTTTTGAATCTCTTGATTTGCGAAAAATATCCATTGTATTCCAAATATAAAAAAAAGAGGCAAAGAGAATTGAGATTATAATTATAACCACAAGCATTTCAACCATTGTCATTCCCTTTTTGTTTTCAGTTAGGCAAAATCCCATAGATTATACCCGAAATAAAAATTAAAGCTAAAATGATTATAAAAAAATTAGGTAAAGAAAAATATTCTTTCTTTTTTAATTTTAAATAGACTAAACAAAGAATTAAGAGATTAAAACCCAAGAATATTTCACTGACAAGACCAATTAATTTGATTAAAGATAGTGGCTCAAGAAAAATCAAGGGCAGAATTGAAATAAATATTATAAAGTTAGCAATTCTGGGCCTAACTTTATAATCATAAATCAAACCTCTCTTTAAATAAAAAGCCATATCAGCAAAAGTTATATTTAGGGTTACAAACAAAACAGCTAAAATCAAGAATAATTTTGGGAAATAAGGAGCAAGACCAACTAAGGATTCCTCACTTACTTCCCCACCTAAAAAACCAACAACAATTAAAGCATAAATCAAATAAAGAACTATTACAGTTAACAAAGCATAAAAATTTATTTTCAAATAAGATTTTCTATTTTGACCAATTAAATCAAAAACAATCGGCAAGGCTGATGTTCCGGCTAGAGCAAAAAGAATTGTTCCGTAAGGTAAGAAGGGTTGAAAATTATTTTTTAAAGCTAGCTCAATATTATTAAAATTAAAATTGGGCAAAATCATTAAAGTAACGAAAAAGAAAACAAATAAAATGCCTAAGGTTAAAATTGTTTCCATCTTGGCGAAAATTCTAATGTCTTTAAAAATAAAATAAAGATTAAAAAGAGCAAATAAGATTTTAATAATTAAAGGGCTAACTGGAAAAATCAAAGTCCAAAATTTAACTAGAGCTATAAAATAAATCAAAAAAACTCCTAACATACCAAAATAATCAAAAAACCAGACAATATGTTTCATAAAAGGATGTAAATAAACCCCAGCTAGTCCAGGTAGATTATGTTTTTCTTTTGTCTGAAATAAAATTTCACCAAAAATTAAATGTAAAATTAAAAAAGTCAAAAACCAGAAAATCAACCAAAGAAAAAAATAATAACCACTCTGCCAAAAAGTATAAGGCAAGACAAAAATTCCTAAACCAATGATTGTACTGACAATAATAAAATAAGATTTTAATTCATTAGAAAGTGTCATTCTTTTCTAATTAGATTTTCAAGATAGATTAAGGTCCATAAAATTATTAAACTTAAAATTGTTACAAATATTCCTTCGGCATAGTAACCAACCCCAATGGCTGCACCAATAGCGGTTGTTACCCACAAAGCGGCAGCAGTTGTTAAACCAATTACTCTTTCTTCGTGCAAGAAAATAAGTCCTGCACCTAAAAAACCAATGCCAACAACAATATTTGCCAAAACCCTGGTTGGAGCATTTGGTTCAACGACTGAACCTAAATAAGCAAAAAGAGCAGCACCTAAAGCAACCAAAGCAAAAGTTCTCATTCCGGCTTGTTTTTTAAAAAAACTTCTTTGAGCACCAATAAAGGCACCTAAACAAGTAGCCAAGAATAATCGATAGATTATTTCCCAATTAATAAAATTCATTTTTCAATATCAATGTTAATCTATGTAAATATCAGTCTTAATCTGGTTAATGAATTTTTCAACTAAAAGATCAGAATTTTCTTCCCAAATTATTTTTCCTGGGCCTCTTTTAGCCTTTTCAATTATATCTTGAAAATAACTTTCCGTTCCGCCTGAATTTAATAAAACCGCCATTGGTTTTTCTTCCTCAAAAGCAGCTGTAAATTCGTTTAAAGTTCCAATTCGACCACAGATAAACAAAACACCATCGCCCATTTTAATCAAAAGCAAGTTTCGACCACTATAACCTTCACCGCTATACAAAATTACATGATGATAATCGGTTGGTAATTTATACAATTTAGTATGTTCTTTATAGCTTCGAGCCGGAGAAATACCAATAACAAAACCATTATTTTCAAACGCTCCTTTGGCAACCCATAAAGGAACTCCAGTAGTTGCCCCAGTTAAAACAACACAACCATTTTGAGCTAATTTTTTACCAATATCATAAGCAATCTGATGTACATCTTCGCGACAAGGAGTTGTGACTGCCGCTCCAGAAATAGCAATTTTAATTTGAGGGGGTCTTGTTTCCATTAGTAATTTTTATATTCCTCAAAAAATTCTGGTGCTAATTCTAATTTCTTTTTTCTTAATAAAATTTTAGCCGACTTTTTAGCTAAAAAATGACTTTGGCCAGAAATCCGTCTTAAAATTTTTCCCTTTTTAGTAATTTTAAATCGTTTTAAAAATGATTTTCTAACTTTGTTCATTGTTAATATCATTTTGGCCCCAAAATGACTAATAAAAAGTTAGATGTTTTTTTAAGCGGTTGGGTTATTTTATAATTTGTTAAATCAGTAATTAGATTTAAAAAATTATTTAATTTTTCTTCGGCCAAATCTTGAAAATTTCTTTCTCGACCTTTAAGAATTAATTTAATCTGAACTTGATGACCTTCCGTTAGAAACTCCTTGACAATTTCAGCTTTTCTTTTCAAATCGTAAATTGCCTCACGGAAACTAATTCTGATTTCTTTTGTTTCTTTTTCTTTTCTTGACTTTCTCTCTTTCTTTTCTTTTTCATAAACATAAGCCCCATAATTGCCTAATTTAACAACAATAGGCTTTTGCTGAGCATTAACCAAAATTAAATCCAAACCTTTTTCTTCAGCGATTTTTTCAGCTTCAGCTAAAGAAAAAATACCTAATTGCCGATTATCAACATTAATCAATCTTAGCTTATCTGGTTTAATTTTTAAAATTTTCGGATCAATCAATTTAGTGATAAAATTATAACATAAAATGTTTATTTTAGGAATTGAAACAACTTGCGATGAGACTGGTATGGCTTTAATTGAAATTAAAGAAAATAAAATAAGAATTTTAGCCAATGAATTAGCAACTCAATTTAAAGTTCATCAAAAATATGGCGGCGTAGTACCTATTTTAGCAGCTAGGGAGCACAAGAAAAATTTACCAGTTATTTTAAAAAAAATTGAAAAAAATTTTGATTTAAAAAAAATAGATTTTTTATCTTTTTCAGTTGGTCCTGGTCTTTTACCAGCCTTAGTTTCAGGTAAAGAATTTGTTATTAATTTAGCTCAAAAATTAAATAAAAAAATTATTCCTGTCGATCATCTCTCAGCCCATTTTTATTCTGTCTTAATTAAAAATAAAAAAGATTGGCAAAAAATTAAGGAAATTGATTTTCCAGCTTTGGTCTTAATTGTTTCTGGTGGTCATACAAATTTATATTTATTTAAAAATTTTTTAGAGAAAAGAAAATTAGGAGAAACATTAGATGATGCTGCTGGCGAAACATTAGATAAATGCGCTCGTTATTTAGGTCTTCCTTATCCTGGAGGGCCGATAATTGAAAAATTAGCCGAAAAAGCAAAAGGTTTTTTCCCTTTGCCTAAACCAATTCTGCAAAAAGGATACAATTTTAGTTTTGCTGGTTTAAAAACTGCTTTTATTCAATTGGTTGATGAAATTAGAAATTATAAAAAATTAGACGAAAAAACAATTGCTGATTTATGCTTTTCTTTACAAAAAACAATCTTTGAGATTTTAATCTATAAATTAAATAAAGCTAAAGACAATTTCAAAATTAAAACAATTGTTGTTTCTGGTGGTGTAGCAGCTAATCAAACTTTAAAAAAAATGATTAAAAAATATTTTGTCCAAGAAAAAATTTATTTTCCCGAAAGGAAATTAGCAACTGACAATGGTTTAAATATTGCTTTAGCTGGATATTTACTCTATCAAAATGGCACTCCACCTCTAGAAAAAATTGAGGTTTATCCAAGATCTATTTAAGAGCACATTTACGACATAAAATTGCCGAGAGATCAATTTTTAATCTTTGGTCTTCAATCTTTTGGCCGCAGTTTTCACAAATACCATAATTTCCTTCTTCTATTTTCCTTAAGGCTCTTTCAATTTCCTTCAATCTTTCTTCTAAAGCTTCTTTTTTTAAATGAATTTCTTGTTTATATTCATAACGATCAGCAATTTCATCAGCAGAAGAAACTGACTCTTTTAAAAATTCTTCTGGTTCCTTTTTATAACTTTCAATTATTAAAACTAATTCTTCCCTTTCTTTTTCTAATCTATTTTTTATTTTTTCGAGATTCATTTAAGATAATCAATAATTTCTTTAATTCCAGTTTCAGTCGTTGAATAAATAAGATATTGATTAATTATGGCCCAAATAATTTTGTAATTATCACCAAAATCTAAAATCCTATAACTATAACCATCTATTTTTTTAGTGACAAAATTGTTTTTCGTTGACGGTGGTTTATTGCCTAAAAACAAGCTTTTCAAATCATCTTTCATTGATAATTTTTCCCATTGCTGATTGAATTTCTCAACCCTTTCTTTATCTTTTATTTCGAAGATTAACATCGGGTATTTTCGGGTATATCCATAATATAACAAAAAACCATAATTTCCTGTTAATTCATTTTTAAAATCTACTATTGTTGATGTTGAAATTTTCGTGGGTTTAATGAAATAATCAAAAACAAAATCAAAAGGAATAATTCTTTGATTGTAAAGAAAATTAAGATTAAATTTGGTACCAACTAATTCTTGTTTAGTAAAAAAATTGTTAATTTCTCTTTGAAAAGATTGAAAATTAAATTCTGTAATCGTGATCTCTTGCGAATAAAAATTTTTTAAAAATGGGAGTTCTTTACCGACTGAAGTCATAGGTAAAGATGTGATTACTGGCTGTGTTTCGATTGTTATTCCTGTTGTTGTTCCTGTTTTTATTTCATTTTTTATTTCATTTTTTGTTTCATTTTTTGTTTCATTTTTTGTTTCATTTTTTGTTTCAGTTTTTGTTTCAGTTGTTGTTTTACTCTCAGCAGTGATTATGGTTTCTGTCGTAGGCGAGGCTGAAGTCGAAATTGAAGTTACAGTTGTGGTTGGAAAAATAATCATCGTTGGTGTTGGTGTTGATATTGATGTTGATGTTGGAGTTGATGTTGGAGTTGATGTTGATGTTATTATTTTTATTTCTTCTTCTGATTTTGATTTTTCTTTAACAGCGAAAATAGCCTTGAGTCTTTCATAGGGCTTGAAAAATACTACTAAACCAATTATCAAAAATATTCCGCTACCAATCAGACCATATTTCAGCAAATTAGAAGATGGTTTAGATTTAGGCTTAGACTTAGAATCTTGTTCTGTTTTGATCTCTTCTTTTTGTTCTTCTTTTTGTTCTTCTTTTAAGATCTCTAATTTTGGTTTTAATATTTCCCTTTCTCTAGAGGGTCTGTAAAAAATTTCTTCAGCAATTGGTTCTTCGGTTTGCTCAATCGGTGAAGTTTCAATTGGTTTTTCTAGAGTTGGGGTTGGTTCTACTTTAGGAAAAACAACCTCCTTAATTTCTTTAACATATAGCATAGGTATTTCTTTTGGCTTTTCTTCGGAATAAACTAGCCCAGCCTCCACTTGTGACTGAACAGTTTCTTTCTTTTCTTTAATTTCCTTAAGAGGAATAGTTGCTTCTTTAATGGGCACAGTTGGTTCTTTGGCTTCGACTTTTTCTGTCACGAGTATCTCAACTTTCTCTTCCTCATGTTTAATTTCTTTAGCTGGCGGAATTTCTTCTTTGAGTAATTCTTCAGTAGTTAAAATCTTATAAGTTATTTTTTTATCTTGTTCTTCGGGCATCTTTTAAAGAGACATAAATTCTACCATCATCGCTAATTTGTTTAACCGAAACATTTAATTCCTCTCCGATTTTAATTTCATTTTCGATACTTTCTATTTTTTTATCAGCAATTTCAGAAATATGAAGTAGGGCTGTTTTTTGTGGTGCTAATTCTAAAATCGCGCCGAAGGGCAAAATTTTGATTACTTTACCTTTAACAATTTCACCAATTTGTAATGAATCACCTATAATTTTAATCCAATTTTTAGCTAAAGCGACATTGTTATGATTTTCTCCGCTAATATAAATTAAGCCGTCAGGATGGATATCAATTTTTGTATTAGTAGCAACGATAATTTCATTAATAGTTTTTCCTCCAGTACCAATCACTAGTCCAATTTTTAAAGGATCAATTTTAATAGCTTCAACTTTTGGCGCAAATGGACTAACTTCTTTTCTTGGTTCTTTAATAATTGTTTCCATATAATCAATGATTTTTAATCTTGCCTCTCTGGCTTTCGTTAAAGCTTTTTCAATTTGCTCAAAATTTAAACCCTCGATTTTGACATCGAGCTGAATTGCTGTTACGCCATCTTTTGTGCCAGCAACTTTAAAGTCCATACCACCAAAAAAATCTTCTGGTCCTTGAATATCGGTTAAAAGTTCGTAATTTTCATCATCCTGATAAGCTATACCAATGCTTATACCAGCAATATGTTTTTTGATTGGAACACCGGCTGCCATTAAAGCTAAAGACGAAGCACAAACAGAACCCATTGAAGTTGAACCATTAGAAGATAAGACTTCAGAAACAACCCGAATAGTATAAGGAAATTCTTCTTGCAAAGGAATTAGACTTCTTAAAGCTTTTTCAGCCAATTCACCATGTCCGATTTCTCTTCTTGATGGTCCTTTGCTTGAGCCAATTTCTCCAGTTGAATAAGGAGGAAAATTATATTGATGCATAAAATGTTTAGTTCCTTCGTATTCAATCTCTTTTAAAACAAGCTCCTCACCTGGAGCAGCAAAAGTAACAGTTGAAAGAATATGAGTTAATCCTCGTTTAAAAATTGCAGAACCATGAACCCGAGGTAGGACATCAATTTGAGCTGAAATCGGACGGATATCATCTAATTTTCTTCCATCAGGCCTTGTTTTCTCTTCTAAAACTGTTTGTTGGAAAATTTGTTTAAATTTTTTATTTAAAACATTTAAAACATAAGGAGCGTTTTCTCCGAAATCCTCCTGAGCTAATAAACCAAAAATATTTGACCAATTCTTATCTCCCTCTTCTTGACCAAAAAGCAATTTTTTTAGATCAATATTTTTTTCTTTTAAAAATTTCGCTAATAATTCTTCAGCAGTTTTATAATTTTCTTGTTTAATTTCTATTTTTCTTGTTTGTTTTTTTGTACTTTCTTCAATAAAATTAATTATTTTTTGAATTTCAGCGAAAGCTATTTTTATGTCTTCAATAATTTCTTTTTCCTTTATCTCTTTGCCTTCAAATTCAATCATGTTAACTTTATTTTTTGTACCAGAAACAAAAATTTCCTTATCAGTATCTTCGATTTTAAAACCAGCAATTGGTCCATTCCAGGGAATTTTTAAATATTCTAAAGCGAATGATGTTCCCAATAAAGCTAAAAGAGCGGGGTTAGCTTCAGGATTATAAGATAAAACAGTATTAACAATATGAGTTTGATAGCGAAAATTTAATGGAAAAGCAGGTCGGATGCTACGGTCAATTAAACGAGCGTTTAAGATCGAAGTAATTGTCGGCTTTGTTTCTCGACGAATAAAACGACTGCCAAAGATCTTACCCGCAGCATAAAATTTTTCTTCATAATCAACAGTTAGGGGCAAAAAATCGGACTGAGGCAATTCTTGTCCCAAATTAATAACTGTCATTACAACAGTATCCCTACTTTTAGTTAATAAAGAAATTAAAGATCTTTCCGCCCAATCATTAACTTCAAACTCAATTTCTAAATTATCACTTTTATAAAGATAAGATTCTCTCATATTAAAATCAAATTTTTTATTTCATTTAAATCATAATAAAAATCAGCCAGCTCTTTTAATTTTACTGAAGTTGTCTGAGAAAAACCAGCAACCTCAACTTGCTTGCCCTGATTTTGCAAATATTCAACTAAATGATAAAAATCACCATCGCCAGTAACTAAAATAACAACATCAACTAATTGACTAAATCGAACGGCATCAATAGCAATACCAATATCCCAATCAGCTTTTTTACTGCCGTCAGGATAAATCTGAAGTTCTTTGATCCTTAAATTAATTCCTTGCTTAATTAAAGCTTCAAAAAAATCAATTTCTTTAGGAGTAAACTCAGAACGAATAACATAAGCAAAAGCATTGATTAAACTTCTTTCACCAACCAAAAGATCAATTAATTTTTTAAAATCAACTTTGGCATTATAAAGGTTTTTGGCTGAATGATAAATATTTTGAGTATCAATAAAGATATTTACTCGTTGCCATTTTTGGACCAAGGGGTTCATAGTTTTAGCTCTTCAATTATTTTTCGATAACGAGTATAAGATTCTTTTTTAAGATAATTTAAAAGTTTTCTTCTTTGAACTATCTTTAAAATTAATCCTCGCTTAGAATGTTTATCTTTCTTATTTTGAGCCAAGTGTCTTTGAATATTTAAAATTTCTTCAGTCAATAAGGCAATTTGAACTTCAGGGCTACCAGTATCTTTTTCGTGCTTACCAAATTTTTGAATTATAGCTTGAATTTTTTCTTTAACTTTTGACATTGTATAATAATTATAACATAAAAATTTATTACCCGGATATCTACCAGATAGATTACCCGGATTATTACCGGATACTAAAATATTACCCAGATAGTCAACCGGATAGATTACCCCGATAAACACCGGATTAAAATATCTACCCGGATGAATACCGGATTATATTTACACGGATAACTTACCGGATAGATTACCCGGATAAATACCGGATTAAATATATTTTATAAATCATCCGGTTATAATCCGGGTAACTTATCCGGTTTACATCCGGGTAATTATATCCTGTTTATATCCGGGTAATTATATCCGGTCTAAATCCGGGTGGTTTTATCCGGTTTGCATCCAGGTAGAAAAAATTATTATCCGGTTTATAATCGGGGTATATAATTTATGGACTTAAAGGAATATCTTCAAAAATACGAAGATTATTTAGTTTTAGAAAAAGGAAGAAGCAGGGGTACAATTAAAGAATATTTGAGAAAAATTAAATTTTTTTTAGACTGGCTAGAAAAAAATAAATTTAAAAAAATTGATGACGAAACTATTTATAATTTTCGTTCATTTTTAAACAAAAAAGGATTGTCTTTAAAAACTCAATCTTATTATCTTATTGCTCTTAGAAATTTTTTAAGATTTTTACAAAAAAAAGAAATTAATATTTATGATCCCCTAAGAATTGAACTGCCCAAAATTCCTGAAAGAGAAATCAATGTTTTAACTGATGAAGAATTAAATAGATTTTTAAACTCTGCTTCAGGTGAAGATTTAAAATCTTTAAGAGATCGAGCCTTATTAGAAACTTTATTCAGTACTGGGCTTAGAGTTTCTGAACTTTGTTCTTTGAATCGAGATATAGATTTAAATAAAAAAGAAATTAGGGTTAAAGGTAAGGGAGGAAAAATTAGATTAGTCTTTCTTTCCGAGATTGCTAAATATTATTTAAAGAAATATTTAGAAAAAAGAACCGATAAAGAAGCAGCTTTATTTGTTAATTTAAGCAAAAGTTCAGCTTTTAAAAGATTAACACCACGAGGAGTTGAAAAAATAATTAAATATTATGCAAAAAAAGCAGGTATCTTAAAGAAAATAACTCCCCATACTTTAAGACATCAATTTGCAACCGATTTATTAATGGCTGGAGCTGATTTAAGAGCAATTCAACTTTTATTAGGCCATAAAAATTTACAAACAACACAAATTTATACTCATTTAACTAATCGGGAATTAAAAGAAATTCACCAGGCTTTTCATGGTCGAAGAAGAAAACACTAACTACAACCGCCAGAAGTTTCACCACATTCTAAACAAGTATAACAACTACCAGTTCGAGTCGTCATTCCACCACAATATTTACATGGCGGACCAGATAAATTATTTTCTGTCTTCACCGGATCTAACTCAAATTTTGATTCAATTAATCTTGGATGTTCTTTTAAGATAGATTCCTCTTTAACTTCTAAACCTATTTCTTTTAATTCTTCTGGAGTTAAGAATTTATAACCAAGATATTTAAAAATATAATCAATAATTGAACTTGCAATTGGTATTTTTTGATTATTAGTAATTCCCATTGGCTCAAATCTCATATAAACAAATTTACTTGCCAATTCCTTTAAAGGCACACCGTATTGAAGAGCAATCGAAACTGAAATTGCAAAAGCATCCAAAAGACCAGCCAAAGTACTTCCTTGTTTTGACATACGAATGAAAATTTCACCCAAAGAACCATCTTCAAAAATGCTATAGGTTAAGTAACCTTCATGGCCGGCAATTGAAAATTTATGAGTTTCAGATTGCCTAACTAAAGGTAGTTTTCGTCTTTCAATTTTTTCTTTGCTTTTCTTCTCCTTTTTTTCACTGTATAAAGCCTGAGTTGCTTTTGAACCATCACGATAAACAGCAAAACATTTAATTCCTAATTTCCAAGCAGTAAAGTAGGCATCATAAATTTCTTGAATTGAAGTCTCATTAGGCATATTGAAAGTTTTCGAGATTCCACCGCTAATAAATGGTTGAATAGCAGCAACCATTTTTACATGTCCTAGCCAATGAATATATCTATTTCCTCCGGGTGGCTTAATAGCACAATCAAAAACAGATAAATGCTCTGGTTTTAGATGAGGCGCTGTTTCAATATTTTGAGTTTCTTCTAAATGTTTAACAATATCTTCAATTTCTTTTTCGCTATAGCCAAGTCTTCTTAAGGCAAGAGGAATAGTTCTATTTACAATCTTCATATAACCACCACCAACAAGTTGTTTCATTTTAACTAAAGCAAAATCGGGTTCAACTCCAGTTGTATCTGCATCCATCATAAAAGAAATTGTATTATGACTGATAAAACCATTAGCAATATAAGTTACATTTGTTGGAACAGAAAGGTCATAAGTAAGATTTTCTCCAGCTGATTCATTTGTTTTGACAACATCAAAGAAAATTTTATTTACATAATAGTTAAAGGCTTTATTTTCAACTTTATCTAAAATCCTTAAAGCAAAACTTCTAGTAATAGCATTTTTTCTTTTAAATTCTAACCTTAAACTGTCTCTTTCCCTTTTGGTTAAAAGAGGTGTTATGGCTTCAACAAGATTTTGAGAAAGATAAACTTGATCCATTTTTATTTGACTAGGTTTTGTGGTGATATTTTCAAGTAATTTATTTTTTCTTTCTCCAATAAAACCAATTTCTTCTCCGAATTTTTTAGCATATTCTCTATTTTTCACATAAAGAACATAGAGGTTTTTCTTGTCCCAACCTGAAATTCCAATTTTAGATTTTGTTGGTATTCCTAAAGCTAAAAGTAAATATTTTATTTGGTCATGAAATTCTTTGCTATGAGTCGAAAGAGCTGGAGTTTTTGAATCCTTCCAGACAGTACCATCTGCTTCGAAAAGACCTCTTAAAAAAGCAGTATAAATTTTTCGATCGTTAGAATAAAGGATAGTAAGAGGAATATGAGGTTCCCAGCCTTTACCAACTTTCTTTTGTTTCTTTTTAAAACCACAAGCTTCCCACCATAAAACAAGAGGAACTGAGTTTACGCTAACTTCTATATAACCAAGCCTCTGGGTTAAAAATATATCAAGATTAAATTGACTTTTAATTAAATATCTTAATCTTTCAATCACATCTTTATCTTCTTGGGTCACGCAAAATCTTAAACCTTTAGAATGTAGACTGCCGTCGCCCATAAAATAGCCAACTATTTCTGCTAATTCTTCATTCATATGTCTTGGAACTTTGGCATCAAAATCTTGATTCCAATGAAGTTCTGGTAAAGGTGGAAGTTCGATTGGCTTAGGACTGCCAAAAATTGTATTCATTTCTAAAGCTACAATATCTCCCTCTTTGATATCAGCAAAATATTTCCATTTAAGCTCACCAGATTCTTTATCGAAAACTTTAATTCTATGTTCTGGAGTGCCTACGATTTCATAACCATTTTTAGTAACTATTTTTCTAGTTTCAACTAAACCATTAACATAAAATTTGGTAGCTAATTGTGGTCCTTCATCGGTCATCACCTCAATATTTAAATCTTGCCACTTATAACCCAATGGATTCCCAAGTGTTTCTAACGGAACTAAACCGTATTCAGTTGAAATTAAACTATTCCCTACTAAACAACCAGTAGGCGCAATTACTGTTGCTTGAGCATTCCTGAAGCCATATTTTTTTCCATTTTCAATTACTTCATCCCAAACTTCTTTTGCTTTTTCTAAAATTTCCTCAGTAACAGAACTAACAGAATATGACGCAGAACTAGCTGAATTTTTCTGCAAGTTCTGTATTAGTTCTGTATGTTCTGCGGCGATATTTTCTGTAAGTTCTGTGTTAGTTCCGTCAGTTCTGTGTTTTTTCTGCGAGTTTTGTTTTAGTTCTGTAAAGTTCTGTATTAATTTCAATAGAGCTTTTCGGTGCATTTCCATTACCTCCAACATTGGTTCTTTATTTTTTTCATATTCAGGAAATGGTTCAAGTTTAGCTGAAATTTGGGTTGAAAGTTTATAGGCTTCCCCGGTCATTAAGGCAGTAATACTTGCAGCCAAATTTCTTGCTTCATCAGAATCATAAGGAAGACCCAAAGCCATAATCAAGGCGCCTAAATTAGTATAACCCAAACCAATTGTTCGATATTTTTTAGTTTCTTCAGTAATTTTTGGATGAGGATAATCAGCTTTTGAAATCATAATATCTTGAGCTAAAAACATTACTCTGACAGTATGCAAAAATGCAGGAATATCAAACTTACCATCTTCTTTTAAGAATTTCAAAAGATTGATTGAACTTAAGTTGCAGCTTGTCCAGTTAAGAAATATATATTCGCTACAAGGGTTGGTTGCTTCAATTCGTCCTGAATTTTTACAAGTATGCCATTTTTGAATAATGTCATCAAATTGAACTCCTGGATCACCACATTCCCAAGCAGCTTTAGCAATTTCCCACAAAATATCCTTAGCTTTATAAGCTTGTGAAGCCTTACCTGTTGTTCGATAATAAGTCTGCCATTTTTCATCTTTCATTGCTGCTTCCATTAAATCATCAGGAATTCTAACTGAATTATTAGCATTTTGAAAGAAAATATTTTGCCACAAAGGATTATTTAGATCAGTCATGTCATAACCTGCCTCCATTAAGGCTCTAACTTTATTTTCTTCCTCAGCTTTAACTCTTATAAAATCCATAATTTCAGGATGATCAGCATTTAAAATCACCATCTTTGCCGCCCTACGCGTACTTCCACCAGATTTTATACTTCCTGCAACTGCATCGGCTGCTTTCATAAAAGAAATAACTCCAGAAGAAGCACCGCCAGTTGAAAGAGGTTCTCCTTTGGCTCTTAATTTTGACAAATTAACTCCAGAGCCTGAGCCTCCTTTAAAAATCATTCCTTCAGTTTTAATCCAATCCAAAATTGATTCCATATTATCTTGAACATCTAAGATAAAACAAGCTGCGCCTTGTTGACTTCTTCCTTCAACACCGAAATTAAACCAAACAGGAGAATTAAAAGCAGCATATTGATGAAGCAAGATATAAGTTAGTTCATCCTCAAAAATTTTGGCTTCTTTTTCATTAAAATAACCCTGTTCTAAACCCCATTTTTTAAACGTTTTAACAACTCGATCAATTAGTTCTTTTAAACTTTTTTCTTGTTTACCTTTGTTGATTTTGAAATATTTAGAAGCAATAATATTAATTGCATTTTGACTGTAAAAATCAGGAAATTCCACATCTTCCATTTTAAAATTAGAACCTGGAATTTCAGCTGTTGTTTTTATCCATTTAACCTCATCATAAGGGTGCACTCTTTCTTTAGTAAAAAATCTTTGGATTTTTAAAAAATTTGAACTTGTTTTAAAAACAACCTGATTAGAAGTCAATGTTCTTTTGGGCATCTTTTAAATAAAAATTCTAATTGAAGACCTTTTCAAACGCGGGCGGTAGAAAATATTTTTGCCCGGATTTAAACCGGATAATACTACCCGGATATGAACCGGATATAACTACCCGGATTCAAACCGGATGTAAATACTACAAATACCCGGATATAAACCAGATAACAACTTCTACCCGTATTATAACCGGATAAGTCACCCGGATTTAAACCGGATGATTTATAAAATATTTTTTATCCGGTAATCATCCGGGTAAATATAATCCGGTTAACTATCCGGGTAATCTATTCCGGTAACCATCAGGGTAAAACAATCCGGTATTCATCCGGGTAGATAAAACAATTTTAGTAGCTGTCAGCTTTAAATTGGTAAGTTTATTATTTTATCAAAAATTTTTATTTGTCAAGTTTTAAAAATTGGCCTTGATTGTATTCTTGTAAAATTTGAGCTATTTTTTGCTGGGTAGAACTTGAATTATTTTGCTTCAACCAAAGAGAAATGATATTTTTTGAGTTTTCCACATCTTGATTAGCTAAATAAATTTTTAAAGCGATTTCAAATTCTTGATCAGAATTAAATTTCAAACTTTGGGTTGCTATTTTTAATTTTTGATAAGCTAATTTTTTTTCTTTAATTTCAAAATACAAAACTGATTCATAAAAGTAATATTTAGGATAATTTTGGGCCATTTTTTCGCCATTTTTTAATATCTCAAAAGCTTTTTCTTTTTTATTATTACTTAACAAAAATCTCGCATAATTAATATAAATTTCAGGAAAATTGGGATAAAGAGAAATTAAATCAGAATAAATTTTTTCAACTTCAATAATATTTTTACTTGGATCCTGACCAACTTGTTTTTGAACATCAATTAATATTGTTTTCATTGAAATAAAAGCACTTGCCAAACGATAATCTTTGGGATCTTTCTGATATGCTTTTTCAACAAGATTGTAAAAATTCGTTAGGGTTTTGAAATCTTTAATTTGGCTAAGATTATTAGAAAAATAATTCATTGCCATAACTGCTTCTTCAGTTAAAAATGGTCCAGCAATTTCTGAAAGCTTCAAAAAGTTTTCACCGGCAATTTTAGGATCTGATTGATTTAGAAAAGTAATAATGCTTCTGACAATATAAAAATGTTGAAGATGAAAAATAATTGCTACCAGGCTTAAACCGGAAACTAAAATAATGTAAGGGCGAATAAAGCGCTGGCGGTTTTCTTTAAACTCAATTTTTGGAGAAATCAAAGCTAAGCCATAAAAAAACAAAACATAACTTGCTTGCATATCAAATAAAGAAAAATTTTGAGCTAAATAAGAAAAAATAAAAGCTGAAAGAGTTAGTTTTTGATAAAAATTAATATTGGATTTAATTAAATAATAGAAAAAAGCGATAAAAATTAAAAGCCAGGTTAAAAAACCAAAAATTCCGGTTGAAGCCAAAATTTCAACGAATTTATTATGAGGACGATCAAAAATTGCTTGTTCGTAATTAAAAATTTGGGGATCAAAATTAGCAAAAAAAGCAATTGGCATTGTTTCCGGCCCCCAACCAAACACAGGTTTTTTCTCAAAAGCAGTTAAAAATATTTTCCAAGCATAAAAACGAGGGAAAACAGAAACTGGATCTTGCAGTGTTTCGCTAATTCTTTTTATCCCCGGAATTTTAAGAGCAAATTCTGTTTTTAAAAATAAAAAGAAAGAAATTATAAAAAGTAAAAGCAGACTAAGGACTAAAATTTTCTTTCGAGTTTGAATTTTGGAAAATAAAAGATAAAGAAAAGAAAAAATAAAAATACCAACTAATAAACCTAAAATAGATCCGCGAGTTTGTGAGCCAATTAAAGATAAAAGATTAAGCAAAATCAAAGAAATATAAATTGATTTTTCTATTCTATTTCGAGATTCAAAATAAAAATATAAAATAATAAAAATTGTTAAAAGATTTAAAAAGCCAATATAAGTTGGATTACCTAACGTTGCTGATGGTCTTTCTTGTTTTAAGATAAATGCTTGTTGAATTTCTAAAAGAGAAATTAGGGTTGTAACAATTAAAATAGAGTAAAAAATAGTTTTTTTGGCTTGGGGGTTGAAGCTAAATAAAGTAAATAAAAGAAAAAAATAAGAAAGATAAAAAAATAATGACCAGGTCCCTTCCATTCTTTCGGCATTTCCCCAAAAAGATCTAAAGGGATTAACACTAAAAATTGTGGCAATAATATTAGCAATAAAAAATAAGGCAATTGCTATTAAAAGATAATTTTTTTTAGGAAAAGAGTTAGGATTTAACAAATAAAGCCAAATTGCTAAAACTAACCCAATTGAAACTAAAATTCTAAAAAATATTGCTTTGGTCGTAATAAAAGGAAAAAGAACTTTATTATCAACAATTAAAAGAGTAAAAGGGATCAAAAATAAAATAACTGTCAAATAACTTATTAATTTTTTTGTCATTGATTAAATGATTAGCGTTTGTCTTTTGGCTAAAATTTTTTCTAACATTCTATCGAATTCTTCGACATCTTTAGGTTTTACTTTCTTATATTTTAAACCTTTAAACCCTGAAACTTTTATTTGAGCCCTTACTTCGCCACAAGAAGCTTTGGCTATATAAAGAAAATGTGGAAGTTCTTCTTTTGTTCCTCGCTCAAAACCCTCAGCAATGTTAGAAATTATTGAAACTGATGCCCGCCTGATATGATCAACTAAACCAAAATCTTTCTTAAACTCTTCTTTTTTAGTTAAATTGTAAATAAGTTTAGTTAAATCTCTTGCTTTTTGAAAAACAATCAGTTCTTCGAAACCTTTTACCATGAATAATAATTTTAACATAAATAGGTTTGATTTATCGGTTTAAATGTTTAAAGGTTTAATAGTTAAAAAAGGTGCATGAGCGGCGGACGGGATTTGAACCCGCGACCTTCTCCTTGGAAGGGAGACGTTCTACCACTGAACTACCGCCGCTATTCTTAATTATATCACTAATAAATATCATATTTATTACAAGCAAACCTTTGTCGTCATAAAGAGAAATTCTTCATATCTATCTTTAAAAATTCTTCTTAATGGTTTTCTATCTTGCTTATCAAGTTCATCACGGGTATCAAAATAAATTCTCCATTCTTTACCAAAAAAATCTTTATTATTACGATTTCTAGATAACAAGAATTATAATTATACCAATCTCAACAGCTTGTCAACGAATCGTTATTCCGAGTCGAGCTAAAAGATATCTTCCATCGCAATCAAACTTTGAAGCTAAACAGCACATTGGCGAGATATTTTACCAGTAAAACCATATTTAAAGATTCTGGAGGAATATTTTAAGCATCCAAAAATTTGAAGGATAAGTTTTATCTAAATAAGCAAAACATTGATTGCCTAAAAAGTTAACTCCAAAAGGAGATAAAGGAATATTTTGAAAAGGCAATCCCGTGGAGCTCGAAGTTGGACTTGAATAAACAGCATAAAAAACTGCCCTGCCATAAGGAGGTAAAATTATATTTTCTTCTTTTCTTTTATTTTGATCGGGATTAAAATCTTTAACTCCTTTAGGAATTGTAAAAATTAGATTTGATGTTCTTATTTGCCAATTAGTAATATTAATTTCTTTATTGGTGTTATTAGTTAAAGTTAAACTCATTCCATCCCAAGAAGGAGAAATTGAAATGTCTCGATAAAATTTAGAAGTTTTAGTTAAAAAATAATAAGTCGCGGGAGTCCTATCATAATAACCCCTATCATTAACTGCTCTTACCTTAAAGATGTAAAGACCTATTCCTTTTGGTAAATAGTAATTTTGTACTGTTCCATAAAAATTCTTCCAGTTTCTTTCTAATGGCCAAGCTGGGTTTGAAAGTAAAAATATTTAGGTTTTATTAAAGAATAATTAATTGCTTGAAATTTAAAAACAACCCGGTTATCTTCGAAAATTAAATCCGGTCCTGAAACAATTACAGTATCAATTAAATTGCTTCCTCTTAAATTTTGAGCAAAAAGTAATAATGGAAGAAGCAAAAATAAAATCAAAATCTCGGTTTTCATTATTAACACACCTGCCTCTGTTTGCCGTGGTTGTTTCTGTTAGTTCCGTATTTTTTATCTATTCCGTCTGTATATTTATTTTATCTCAATGTAATTATCTTTTATAAATTTTAGCCACCAGTTTTGATATTCTTCAGGAGTTGCTGTATGGATTTGGAAAGGGATGACTAACCCCAGCTAATTTTTTTATTTTGAATTTAATTATGCTATCATTTTCATAGTCTCCGCTCCATTTAGAAGAAATAATTAAAACATCAATATCACTATTCGGTCCCCAATTGCCTTTGACAACCGAACCAAAAACTAAAACTTTCGCTTCACCTAAAACTTGAATTGCTGCTTCTTTAATTTTTTGCGCATATTCAAGATAATGTTCAAAATATTTCTTTTTCTTCTCAACTATTTTTTTTCTAATACTAATTAAACTTTTCATTTAATGGGTTTGAGGCCATTCGCCTAATTTTTTAGCAATCAAATATTTTAGCCAAAGTTGGGTTGCTTGTTCTAAATTAAAAGCTGATAAATTATAAACTTTCTTTTCAAAGATCTCGAGAGCGTTGCTATAAAATTCTTTTGCCCTTTTCTTTAAAAAATCCATCTCCTACATTAATTAAATTATACCATAAAAAAATAGCCCGGCTGGCTGCCGGGCTATTAGATGATAAATTTATTTACAACAATTACTGAATATTATAATAAGAAGTATAGAAGGTGTTCCTTATAAAGTCGGCATTACGAGAATCCCATCTAAAGTCAAGAATTCGAATTCTGTTAAAACCAGAGACACCAGAAGCAACATTTGTATAAACACTTTTGAGTTTAAATGTATATGTCTGATCCTGGGCTAAATTATAAACACTTCCTGAAGGATTAATTCTTGTCTGCCCAAAGAAAACATCATAGATTACTGTAAATATAGAAGTGCTTAAATTCATATCTGATGCAGTTGAAGTTGCACCTAGAGTATTACTGTCCTGCGTTGTTGTTGCGCTTCGTGTTACTGAAAAACTAAAGTTTTGTACTGGCATTGTAATAGTTCCAGTAGCATTAGTAGTTCCAGTAGCATTAGCATTAAGAGTGAGTGATGGTGTCAATATCAAAGTACCTCCGTTAGCAATATTTATTATTACAGTTGAAGTAACAGTTGAAGTGGCACTTGTTACTGTACTAGTAACGAAAACTAAAATTGTTTGGCCATCTAAAACAACAGTTGTTGTTGCTTTCTGAGCTGATAAATCAACGGTTAAAGTTGCTGTTGCTGTTCTATTAACAGTAGCTCTAGCCCCATCTCCTTTTTGAAGCTCAACAAAGAACGCTCCTGTTGAAGAAACAGTTAAACTTGCTCCTCTTGGTGTGATATTAATATCAAAGCTGGCGTCGAGCGAACTTGGACGATTTATATCTGATGGTGTATACGTCGAGCTAACATTTGTTAAAACTATTTCTGGAGCACGAGTTGTTGCTGACATTACATCAGAAGCAATTGAAAGAGATGACGCAGTAACTGTTCCACCAAGGCTATTTAAGCCTTTAACTCCTATAACAGTTACAGATGCAGTTACTGGAGTTAAGGTAGCATTACGAACATCAACTAAAACTTCAAAGGTAACTGTTTGATCTTTATTAATAGTAAAGTTAGCAGGAACAACATTGAAAGTGAAGTTACCATTAGAAGCATCAGGTGTTCTGACATCCAAGATTTGACTTCCTTGTCTTAAGTAAACAGTTCTAAATGTTGATGTTGCTGATGCTGGAGAAAGAGTACCACTTACTTCGGTTAGTCTTAAACTATCATTTTTAGCAGTAACATCAAATTTGAGCATTACAACTTTATCAGCATTACCATTGACAGGATCACCAATAATGAAGCCTGCTAATGGTGAATTAGCATTCCTAGCTACAACCCAGTAAGCTGAACCAGCTAAGGATGCTTGGAGAGTTACTGAAACTGGTCCAATAGTTGAGGTTGGTCCAAATCTATCAATACCTAAACCATCTCTTCCACGAACATCATTTTGATTAACATGGAAAGCTAAGGAATTAACTCCTGTTGGTAAAGTATTAACAACAGTTACTTGGACAAAGATTGAGCGGTATTGATTAGTTTGGACTTGATAATTAAGACCAGTTACTGGAAGATAGTAATTTAAGCTTGAATCTTGTAAGAAAGTTGTTGAATCAACATTTCTTGAGAAAAGAACATTGTTTTGGTCATCAACAACTTCTAACTTAGAAATGACTCTATAAGGAGCAGTATTACCATCCCATCTTAAGAAAACTGATTGAACAGTAACAGGACCATTATCAGCTCTGAATCTTAAACCAAAAACCTTGCCTGTCTCACCTTCTCTTAAAGTAACACCAGTAACAGTTGGATCTTGCTCAACAGTTAAGAAACCTTCAGTTGCTTGTTGAGTTGGTTGAGTTGGCTGGGTTGTAGTTGTAGTTGTGGTTGTGGTTGTTGTAGTTGGAGCTTGACCACCCAAGGCTTGAAGTAATAAAGCTAAAGCACCAGCTGTATCTCCAGCAGCAAGTTTAGCTAAAACCTGAAGTAAAAGATCTTGAGAAACACCACCTGTTGATGGTTGCTGACTACCTGTTGATGGTGTTTCTGGTGCTGAAGCTAACATTGATTTAAGTTGAGCCACACCTTTTGGACCTAAATTATTCCCATGCCAATCTCCATACCAATCAGCATAAAAAGCTCTAACAGCTGCTCTTGTTTGAGAACCATAGTAGCCAGTTGCTCCAGCTGGAATATCATAACCAGCTTCAATTAAGCAGGATTGAGCATTTCTAACTGCTGCTCCGCTTTGACCATAGGCAACTGGAACTAAAGCATCAGGATCGCAAGTTTGAGCTGAAACATTAAAATAAGGAACGACGGAAAAAGCTAAAAGAGAAGCCAAGATTAGACCGACGAGTGCTTTTTTATTTCTTTCCATTTTAAAAAATATAAAAAATATAAATTAATTTAGACCTCAATTTAAAAAAATTATACCTAAAAAATCTTTTAATGTCAAATTGGGATTGTGGAAAAATCTTTTATTAGAACAATTTTTAATAAAAAGCAAAAAGCCCCCTTTTGTTTTGGGGGCTTTTTGCTGAGAATTTACTGACAACAATTACTGAACATTGGTGTAACCAGTTTGGAAGACATTAGAGACACCAGGAACAGCTACATTAGAACCAGTATCCTCTTGTTTAAAGTTCATATAATTTACAATCCAGCGATAGAGACCTGTTCCCAAACCAGTACCACTTGGTGCTCCATTTTGATTAGCAGTTACAACAAAAGTATAAGTTGTATCTTGAGCAAGCTGATACAAAGTAGAGGTTGAACCAACTGGTTGAGTATTAGTAATGTCAGTTGAACCTTGTTTGAGCTGAACAACTACACCACCATTGGGAGTTGAAGTTGCTCCTGAATTTTTTTGAAGTTGAAGACCTAAAAATGTTGTTGGAGCAGTTGTTGTTCCCATATAGATTGTTCCTCCTCTTGGTGTTACATTAAAGGTCAAAGAAACACTGTAAGAGGAAGAGGCAGTTTGAGATGGTGGTGTATAGTTGGTTGTCATACTAACAAGTTGAACTTCTGGAGCACGAGTTGTTGCTGACATTACATCAGACGCAATTGAAAGAGTAACAGGTGTTAAAGGTACTGTTCCACCAAGACTATTCAAGCCCTTAACTCCTGTAATAGTTACAGATGCAGTTACTGGAGTTAAAGTAGCACCTCGAATATCAGCTAAAACTTCAAAAGTAACTGTTTGGTCTTTGTTGATTGTGAAGTTAGCAGGAACAACATTGAAAGTGAAGTTACCATTAGAAGCATCAGGTGTTCTGACATCCAAGATTTGACTTCCTTGTCTTAAGTAAACAGTTCTAAATGTTGATGTTGCTGATGCTGGAGAAAGAGTACCACTTACTTCGGTTAGTCTTAAACTATCATTTTTAGCAGTAACATCAAATTTGAGCATTACAACTTTATCAGCATTACCATTGGTAGGATCACCAATAATGAAACCAGCTAATGGTGAATTAGCATTTCTAGCCACAACCCAGTAAGCTGAACCAGCCAAGGATGCCTCAAGAGTTACTGAAACTGGTCCAATCTGAGAAGTTGGCCCAAATCGATCAATACCTAAACCATCTCTTCCGCGAACATCATTTTGACCAACATAGAATAAATTATGTGATCCTGCTGTTCCTGTTGGCAAAGTGTTTAAAACAGTTACTTGAACAAAGAGTGAACGGTATTGATTAGTCTGGACTTGATAATTAAGACCAGTTACCGGAAGATAGTATTTTAAGTTTGAATCTTGTAAGAAGGTTGTTGAATCAACATTTCTTGAGTAAAGAACATTGTTTTGATCATCAACAACCTCTAATTTAGATATAATTCTATGAGGAGCAGCACCTCCATCCCATCTTAAGAAAACTGATTGAACAGTAACTGGACCATTATCGGCTCTAAATCTTAAACCAAAAACCTTGCCTGTCTCACCTTCTCTTAAAGTAACACCAGTAACAGTTGGATCTTGCTCAACAGTTAAGAAACCTTCAGTTGCTTGTTGCTGAGTTGTTTGTGTAGTTGTTGTTTGTGTAGTTGTTGTTTGTGATGGTGCTTGACCACCTAAAGCTTGAAGTAATAAAGCTAAAGCACCAGCTGTATCACCAGCAGAAAGTTTAGCTAAAACTTGAAGTAAAACATCTTGAGAAACACCACTTGTTGTTGATGATTGTTGTTGATTTCCTGTTGATGATGTTGTTCCTTCTGCTGGAGCAGAAGTCAACATTGATCTAAGCTGAGCAACACCTCTTGGTCCCAAATTGTTACCACTCCAATCTCCATACCAATCAGCATAAAAAGCTCTAACAGCTGCTCTTGTTTGAGAACCATAGTAACCAGTTGCTCCGGCTGGAATATCGTAACCAGCTTCAATTAAACAAGCCTGAGCATTTTGAACAGATGTTCCTCTTTGACCATAAGCAACTGGAACTAAAGCATCAGGATTGCAGGTCTCTGCTGAAACACTAAAATAAGGAACGACTGAAAAAGTTAAAAGAGAGGTTAAAACTAAACCGACGATTGCTTTTTTATTTTTTTCCATTTTTGAATTTAAAGCCATCTATCTTGTATTAATGAAGATGGCTTTTGTTTAATTTACGCCTTTTAATTAAATTAATTAAGACCTTTTAACATTAAAAATTATACTTAAAAAATTTTTAAATGTCAAGTTTTTAATTGTGGAAAAATTAATTTAATAACTGCGATTATTATACCTAATATTTTTTTAAATGTCAAGTTTTTAATTGTGGAAAAAATCTGAATAAATTTAAGCCAAAATCAAACCTTTTCTTTTATTTATTTCTTTCTTTAAGTTTGGATATTTTTCAATTTTTGGATCTTGGTTTAATATTTCTTCAGCGATTTTTCTTGCTTTTTCAATTAGTTTTAGATTGCTTAAGGCTTTCATGGCTAAATCAGGAATGCCTGCTTGTCTTTCGCCTAGAAGCTCACCACCACCTCTTAATTTTAAATCATATTCTGAAAGTTCTAAAGCAGACTTAGCTTGTAAAAAATATTTTAATCTTAATTTTGATTTCAATGAAAGTTTTTGGGGAACTAAAAAACAATAACCTTGATGAACACTTCGACCAACACGGCCACGCAATTGATAAAGTTGAGCTAAACCAAATCTCTCTGGTGATTGAATAATAATAACTGTTGCCAAAGGTAGATCGATGCCAACTTCAACAACTGATGAACTAACTAAAATTTGAATTTCATTTTTTTGCATTGCTTTTAAAATTTTTTCCTTTTCTTCTGATTTCATTTTGCCATGAAGCATCGCTATTTTAACGGAACGAACGGAAAATATTTCTTTTACTCTTTCATATTCTTTTTTTACTGAGGCAATTTCATCTTCTTTTTCTTCAACCCGAGGACAGATAACAAAAACTTGATGACCTTCACTAATTTCTTTTTTAACAAAATTCCACATTGCTTTTTCTTTTTTGGGAGAAATAACATAAGTTTTAATTTCTTTTTGGCCAAATGGTTTTTCTTCTAAATAGGAAAAATCTAAATCACCATAAAAGGCCAAGGCTAAAGTTCGAGGAATTGGCGTTGCGGTCATTGACAGAAAATGAGGCAAAAATTCTTGTTTTGTTTGAGCTAATAATTTTCTTCTTTGCTCAACTCCAAATCTTTGTTGTTCATCAATAATAACTAGACCAATCTTTTGAAAATTAAGAGGGTTTTCAATTAAAGAATGAGTACCGATTAAAATTTTTATTTCACCTAAACCTAATAATCTATTTATCTCCTGAATTATTTTTGAAGCACGAAAGCCTTTTCGAGCATAAAAAATTTGACCTGAAGTTAATAGACCTAAACCATAATCAAACAAAGCAAAATGTTTAACAAATCTTTGAAAATGTTGTTGAGCTAAAATTTCTGTTGGTGCCATAAAAATAACCTGAAGATCATTCTTAACGACATTCAAAGCAATTATTTCAGCAATTAAAGTTTTACCAGCGCCTGTTTCGCCTTGAAGCAATCTGTTCATTGGCATTCCTTTTTTTAGATCATTGAAAATCTCGGTTAAAACTTTTTCTTGGCCTTGGGTTAAGTCAAAATCAAATTGAATTAAAAATTTATTTGTTAATTCTTGATCTTTTTCAATTATTGGTGCTTTGTTTTTTTGTAAATTTTTTCTTTCTAAAAATAAAGCTAGTTCTAAATATAAAAGTTCTTCAAAGCTTAATCTTTCTTTGGCCAAATTAATTGAAGCGAAATCCTGAGGCTGATGTAATGTTTTAATTGCTTGACCTAGCGATGGGTAATTAAATTTTTTTAAAATTTCTTGAGGCAAAGGATCAATTAAATTTTCAATTTCATATTTCTCTAAGACTGTTTGAATAACCTTAGCTAAATAATTTGATCTAATACCTTCAATTTCTAAATAAACAGGTATAATTCTTTTTTGAAAATCCTCTTTTGCTTTTAAAACTTCAAATTTTGGCGATTGAATATTTAAACCAAAACTATTTCTAACTAATTTACCATATAAAGCAACTAAAGTGTTTTCTTTTAAAGTTCGAGTCAAGAATGGTTGATTGTACCAAATAACTTTTAGACTACCAGTTTCATCAGAAATAATAGCATTCAAGATAAACATTTTTCTTTTTGGTGTTGGAAAAAGCTTGAGATTGGTTAATTTACCAACAATAACTGCTGTTTCACCAACTTTAATATCTTTGATTTTTTTAATTTGAGTTAGATCTTGATATTTATAAGGAAAAAAATAAAGAAGGTCTTTAATTGTCTTAATTTTATTTTTTGCCAATTTTAAAACTGTTTTTGGCCCAATGCCTTTATATTCTTTTAAAGGAATTTCTAAGTCTTCTAACTTCATTCTTATTTACAAACATCTTTTCTGTGCCCTACTTTTAATATTATTAAAGCTTTTAATTTATCATCGAAATCAAAAATTATCCTATAATCACCAACACGATAGCGATAATCACCTAGATCCTTACTTTGAAGTTTTTCGTCAAATTTTAATGGATTAGGGCTACTGACATAAAAATCCAATTTTTCTAAAATTCTTTTTTGAATTTGTTTAGGCAATTTTTGTAAGTCCTTTAAGGCTGAGGGCTTGAAACAATAACCCATTAAAATAAATATATTACAGGTTTAATAATTCTTTTACTTCATCTGAGGAATATAACTTTCTTTCCGAGCGTGCTTTTTGAATTTTCTTTCGATATGAAGAGGAAGTGAGCATTTCAAAATCCTCTAAAATATTTTCTATTTTTTTCCAATAATTTAAGGTCAAAATAACAAAAGGCTTTCTAAAAAGTTTTTCAGATTTTTTGGATGATGTTTTGGTTACCATTATATAACCATTATATCATAATATTATATTTATAATAATATAATGAAACCTCTTTTAGTTATTATTCATGGTTGGACAAAAAGTGGCAGTGATTCTTTTAAAGAAGTGGCTGAAATTTTAAAGAATGATTTTGAGATGATTTTAATTGATTTACCGGGATTTAAAACTCCAATTAATAGGCCTTATACTTTTGATGATTACTTAAATTTTTTAGAAGAAAAATTAAGAAATTTAGAAAATTTTTATCTTTTGGGGCATTCTTTTGGTGGTGCTTTAGCAATGCTTTATTCATTAAGATTTCCTCAAAAAATAAAAACTTTAATTTTGTATGCACCAGCAATTATTAGAAGGAAAACTATTAAACAAAAAATTTTTAATTTTTTAGCTAAAATCTTTAAACCAGCAGAGCAAATTCTTACTCAAAAATTATCATTCTTTTTAAAGAAAATGTTTTATCGGATTTTTGTTGGTAGCTATGACTATTTTCTCTTTGATGAAAATATGAAAAAAACAATGGCTAATATTAATCAAGATTTAAGTGAAAAGGCAAAGGAAATCAAAGTTAAAACTATTTTACTTTGGGGAGAAAAAGACAAGATAACTCCTTTTAAAGACGCTCATACTTTAAAAAATTTAATTTCAAGTTCAAAATTAATAACTTTTGTTGGAGGTCATAGTTATCATAAAGAAAATCCAGAAGAATTTGCCAAAATTGTAAAAAATATTGTATAATAATAAAATATAAAAATATTAAAAACGAAAGACGAAAAATGAAAAGAAAGTTTTTGGAATTCCAAATTATTTTAAGACCAGAAAAAGAAGGTGGCTACACTATTTTTGTTCCTGATCTTCCGGGTTGTATTACTTATGGCAAAACATTAGAGGAAGCCTATAAAATGGCAAAAGACGCTATTAATGCTTATATTTACAGTTTGAAAAAACACAAAGAGAAAATACCCGAGGCTTCAAAAAATTTCAGATCTCTAATTACAACTTTAGAAATTGAATATGTCTAAATTGCCAAGTATAAGCTCTGGAGTTTTAATAAAATTTTTTATTTCAAAAGGATTTGAAATTGATCACCAATCTGGCAGTCATGTAATAATGTATAATAGGAGCCTAAAGAAAAGAGCAGTGATTCCTCATCTTAAAAAAGATTTGCCTATTGGAACGATTTTAACAATTTTACGAGAAGCCGATTTTCACCGAAAAGATTTATTAGATTTTATTAAATGATTAGTTTGGTTCTTTCAATAGTTGTTTTTTTGATTAATGGAGTCGGAGTTTTGAGATTTTATCAAATTAAGGATTATCTTTATTCTCGAGTTATTGCTCATTTTTATTTGCCTAGTTCAAAAAAATTGATTTTTAATAAAAAAGAATATTTAGTTTTAATTTTATTATTTTTATCATTATTCTTTAAGTTTAATTTTTTGCTTCGGCCTGATTTTTTGATTTTCCTTATTGTTCTGCTTTTTGCTTTAAGAATTAATCTGATTAAAAAAATTCATTTTACACCTAAAGCAATTTTAATTTCATTCTTAGCTTTTTTAATTAATTTTATCTTTTTATTTATAACTGAAAACAATTCGTTTCTATTTTTTCTTCTTTCTTTATGGATTAGCCAGTTTATTGTTTTTACTGCAGCAATTGGTATTTTTGATATTTTAGTCAAGCCTTATCTTTTGTTTTTAGGCAAGAAAGTTAAAAATAAAATTGAAAAAATCAGAGGGGAAAATCCAAATTTTAAAATTATTGGCATTGTTGGGAGTTATGGCAAATCTAGCACTAAAGAATTTTTGACTCAATTTTTAAAAGGAAAATATAAAGTTCTGACAACACCCCCAAGAATTAATCATGAATATGCTTTATTGAAATTTTTACTCAAGGCGAAAATGGAAAATTATGATTATTTAATTTTAGAATTTGGCTCTTATTATTTAGGCAATGTTAAGTGGATAACAAAATATATTACTCCCCATATTGCTTATATTACTGGCACTACTAAGCAGCATTTATTTTTATTCAGGAGTATTGAAAATATTATTCAAGGAGAGGGTTTGGAAATTTTAACTTGGATAAAAAAAGGCATCCTTTTTATTAATAACAACCATGAATATTTTGAACTATTGGAAAATAAATATCGGGACATCATATGTCCCGATATTAAAACTTATACTTATGGTAAAGATGGGGATTTTTCTTACAAAATCAAAGAAATAAATTTAGAAAGATCTATTTTTGAATTTACTGCACAAAAAACAGCCTTGACACAAAACAATAAAAATAGACAGAAAATTGTTTTTGAAACTAATATTATTTTTCCGATGCAGATTGAAAATTTAGTTGGTGCTCTATCATATATATATTTAATAGATGATATTCAAAAATACAGAGAAAGAATTAAAAATTTAGAATTGCCTGAGGGATTTTTGAAATTGAAAAAATTTAATCATATATATCTTTTTGATGATTCTTATAATGCTAACCCGCGTGGAGTTTTCGAAGGAATAAACTTTTTTAAAACTTTAAATTTTGATTATAAAGTTATTATCTTTAATGGTTTATTAGAACTTGGCAAAGAAACAAAAGAAATTTACAAAAATTTGGCACAAGAGTTTTTAGCTTTTGACAAAATTATTTTAACTTCAGATGATTTTTATGATGTTTTTAAAGAAGTTTTAAAAGAAAAAGTTCTTTTGATTAAAAATAGTAGAGAGTTAGAAATTTTTCTTCAGAGTTTAAAATTTAATCGGGTTGGTATTTGGATTTTTAATAGATTACCAGAAAGAATTAAATTAAATTTAAAATAAAAAAAAATGATTCATATTGATTTAGTGCCAAATTTTGAAAATGATGATTATGAAATAATTCAAAATTTAATTAATGGTAAAACATTCAATTTTTTACTTTCAGAAAATAGAGTGAGAGAAATTTTAAAACTCTATTTTCCTGAAGGAGAAATATTTTTCTTTAATTCTGCCAGAAGCGCTTTGACATTTTTATTAAGCCAAAATTACTCTGAACTAGAACAAGACTCGATTCAGATCAAGTACTTCCCAGCTGAAATAATTACACAAGCTTTTTCTTGTCTGGTTGTTCCTAATGCCATTAAGTTTGCTAACTTTAAACCTATTTATGTTGATATTGATGAAACTTTTAATCTCGACATTGAAGATTTAAAAAGAAAAATCAGTGACAAAACAAAAGCAATAATTATTCAAAACACTTTTGGCATTCCAGCTAAAATTGATGAAATTTTAGAAATCGCTAAAAAAAATAATCTTTTAATTATTGAAAACTTAACTCATTCTTTAGGTGCAAAATATCAAAATCAATATTTGGGCAACTTTGGCAATGTTGCTTTATTAAGTTTTAATCGCAATAAAGTTATTTCTTCAATTATTGGTGGAGCTTTGATTGTAAATAATAAAGAATTAGCCGAAAAAATCAGAACTGAATATGAAAAGTTACCTGAATTAGAAGAAAAAGAAATTAAAAAAATTCTTTTTACTGGCAAAATACTTTATCAAGCTAAAAAGAATTATAATTTTTTGACAAAAATTTATTTAAGATTTTTAAGAACAAGAGGCGCTACCTTAGAAATGATTTCTTTGATTGAAAAACAAGGGCAAAGACCAAAAAATTATTTAGCTAAATTTCCCCGACAACTTTTTCCTTTATTAGAGAATCAATTAAAAAAATTAGAAAGATTTAATCAACAAAGAAAAGAAATAGCGAAGATTTATTCAGAAAAATTAAACGGAATTTACGGAAGCGGACAAGGAAGGAGCGGGGTATTCAGAAATAATCCTTCCGTTCGTTCCGATGGTTCTGTATCTGTTTCCAATTATTACGCAAATATTGAGCCTATATTTTTAAGATTCCCGTTTTTAACGAAAAATCGAGATTTTATTTTAGAAAAATTTAAGAAAGAAAATATTTATCTCGGTGATTGGTATAACTGTGTCCTGGCTCCTTGTTCTAATTTAAAAAATTTTGATTACGAAATTGGTTCTTGTCCTAAAGCTGAAGAAATAACCAAAAGAATCTTAAATTTACCAACATTAATTGGGAAAGACGAGGCTGAATTGATTATTAGTCTTCTCTAATTATTTCAGCTCCTAAATTAGTTAATTTTCCCTCAATTTTTTCATAACCACGATCAATTTTTTCAGCTTCATAAATCGTTGTTTTACCCTGAGCATACAAACCAGCAATAACCAAACTAATTCCAGCTCGGATATCTAATGATCTTACTTCTTTACCAAATAGAGGTGTTGGACCAATAACAATGGCTCGATGAGGATCTAAAATCTCAACATTAGCTCCCATATATTCTGCTTCTCTTAAATAACCAAATCTGTTTTCATACATCCATTCATGAATTAAACTTACTCCTTTAGCTTGGGTGGCTAAAATACCGAATGGTGGCTGAAGATCAGAAGCAAACTTTGGATAAAGACCTGTTTGAATCTTTGTTCCTTTTAATTTAGATTGCTTAATAATAATATTTTTGTTTTTAATTTCAAAATTTAAATTCATTTCCTTAGCGGTAACAAACACTGCATCTAGATTTTCGATTGGTGCTTTTTCGATAATTATTTTATTTTTAACAATTGGCGCCAAAGTCATAAAAGTGCCAGCTTCAATGTAATCTGAAGGAACATCAAAGATAACCTCTTTTTTAATTTTTCTACCTCTATTTATTTTTAAAAAATGCGTACCAATACCATTAATTTCATAACCAGCCAATTTTAAAAATTGACACAAAGCTTGAACATGAGGCTCTAAAGCAACCAATCTTAAATTAATAGGCTTTTTTGATAAGGCTGAAGCCATAATTAATGTTTCTGAGGCAGTAACACTAACTTCTTTTAGGGCAATCTCATTTTGGGTATATTGTCTAAATTTTCCTTCCAGAAAATCGCCGCTGGTTTCAATTTGTGCTCCTAAATCAATCATCCCTTTAAGATGAGCATCAATTGGTCGAACACCAATAATGTCGCCACCAGGAAAATAAATCTTTATCTTACCGAATTTAGCTAAAATTGGACCTAAAAATAAAACCGAGGCTCTTAAAAGCTTTACCTCATCAATCAATAAATCTCGATAACCGATATTTTTAGTTTTAATAATTAAAGTTGAATCAACAAATTGAACTTCAGCACCAAGATGTTTTAAAATTTCAATCATAACATTCACATCTTTAATTTGAGGAACATTTTTTAAAATAACCCGGCCATCAATGAGCAAACTTGCTGGTAAAAGAGTTAAGATAGCATTTTTCGATCCGCTAACTCTTATCTTTCCTTCTAATTTTTTTCCTCCTTTAATAATTAATCTAGACATTAAATAAATTTCAAAAGCAAATAAATAATGCCTGCTAATAAACAACCGATAATATTAATAATCCAAAAACGAAAAGTTATATTAGCTTCATGCCAACCAATAGCTCGGAGGTGGTGATGAATCGGGGTAGAAAGAAAAATTTTTCTCTTTAAAATTTTTTTTGAAAAAATCTGCAAAATAACTGAACCAGCTTCAAGAACAAAAATTGGCGCTAATAAAGGCAAAAGCAAACTACTTTGAGTAAAAAATGACATTAAGACGATAGCTATTCCAACTGAAAAAGAACCAGTATTTCCATCAAAAAATTTAGCTGGGTAAAAATTAAACCATAAATAAGCCAAAAGAGAACCCAGAAGAGTTGCTCCAAAACTTGCTAAATTATAATCTTGATTCAAAAAAGCAAAAATAGTTAAGGTTAAAATAATTGAAAAACTTAAACCGCCAAAAAGTCCGTCAACACCATCAGTAATATCCCCCGAAAGAACAACGGCTAAAAAAACGAACAAAAAATATAAAAGAAACAAGAGAACACCTAAATAAATTCTTTGTTGAGGCAAATCAATAAAACTGAAATTTAATTTAGCTATAAACCACCAGGCAAAAAAGAGACCGATTGTTAAATAGATTAAAAAAGTATCTCTTCGGCGTAAACCAGTCAGATTAAATTGTCTTAATAAATCATCAATCAGGCCGAATATTCCTCCTAAAAAAAGACCAGCTAAGGATAAATAAGTTTCTCGACGACTAACAAAATTTAAAAAATCAAAAACATTACCAAAAATATTTTTTAACAATAAAATTAATAAAGCTAAAATTAATGGTGGTAACCAAATAATTACTCCAGCCATCGTCGGCGTACCTGCTTTTTCTTTTAAAGTTTCGGTTGCAATTGGAGCATCCTGACGATGAGGTTTATCGGTTAAATTAAATCTCAAGGCTATTTTTAAATAAAAAGGCACTAAAAATAAAGAAAGCAAAAAACTTAAAATTCCTAAACTCACAATTTTAATTAAGTTTAAAAAAACTTCATTCACCATAGTAATACTTTAAAGCTTTAATTATTTTTTCAGCATCTTGCCAACGATCCTTAGAATCTAAAATAATAACACTTAAAAAGGGAGACTTATTAAATTTTAAAATTAAGGCTAAATTTTCACCAGCTGAACCTTTATAACCAGTCTTGGCACCAACAATTATTGACCTATATTTATCCAGTAGAAGATTGGTTGTCCATAAAATTTTGCCATTAACAATTATTTTGCCAAGCCGAGTAATATCAAAAATCTCAGGAGCCTGGGAATAAATTTTGACTAACATTAAATAAAGATCTAGAGAAGTTGAAATATTTTTACCTAAACCAGTAGGATCAACAAAATTTGTTTTTAACATTTTCCATTCTTTTGCTTTTTCATTCATTAAATTAACAAACTTATCTAGACCATACTCTTGGGCCAATAAATAAATAGCATCATTGCTCGAAGCAACTAAACCTGCTTTTAAAATATCATCACGACTAATTTTTTCACCAACATAAAAATAACCAACATTACCCTCTTGGGCTATGGCTTCAGGAGTAAAAATAAAATTTTTATCATTCGGATAAATTAGATAACCTATATAAGCGCTCATTAATTTTGTTAACGAAGCAATTTCCTTTTGTTTGTCAGCATTATAACTAAATAACGTTTTACCATTAATTTCTTTAACTAAAACCGAATCAGCTATTAAATCGTTTAAATTTAGATGATTTATATTACTTTCGGCTGTAAAATTTTCTAAATCAAAAACGGCGCTTACTTGGGAAGCTAAATTTTCTTGATGACTAACCTGAAAGAGACTTAAAAACAAAAAAAGAAAGATCATGATTTTCTTTTAATTTCCTTTCTCAATCTATTGTAATCAGGTAATTCTTTTGAACTCTTAAAGCCAAGAAAATGCAAAAATTTCTCGCTAACTTTATAATTTTTATTTTCTTTTTTAATTAAACCTTCATTTAATAATTCCTTAATAATTGAGGCTGATTTTTTATTTCTAATTTGATTTATCTCTTCAAGTTTAATTGGACCACCATAAGCAATGATAGCTAAAACTTCTAACAATTCTTGAGCTAATTCATTTTCTTCAAGACCAAAAAAATTTATCAAGTAATTGGCTAATTCTGGTCTAGTCACTAATTCTAAGCTATCCTTGTCTCGATAAATAAAAAAACCTAAATCTTGGTATCTTTGCTTAGCTAAACTAATTAATTCATCTAAATCAAAACCTTGAAAAAAATTTTTCAAGGTGCTTAATTTAATTTTTCTTCGAGCTGAAAGTAAAATAGCATCTAAAATTTTTAGCGCTAATTGATGATCCATTAGCCTTGAGGAGTATTAACCTTTAAAGAAATTGCTGCTCCAATTGAACCGCCAATACTTTTAGTAATTTTTCTAACAGCATTGATTGTTGAACCTTTTTTACCAATAATCAAACTTAAAACGTCTTTTGGCCCAGTAATCTCGACTAAAACTCCTCTTTCATCAACATTAGCCTTGATATCTAATTTTTCGACCTTTTGAGGATCAACCCACAAAGAAAAAAGAGTACGAAGTCTTTTTTCAATTTCCTGCAATTTTTCTGACATTTTCACGAATTAACGCGGATCTACGCGAATTTTAACGCAGATCTACGCGAATTTGAATTTCAATAACTTAATTAACGACATTGAGCCAGGGACGGGATTTGAACCCGTGACCTCCGCATTACCAGAGCGGTGCTCTAACCAACTGAGCTACCCTGGCAATTTATCTTTCAGCTTCTCAGCTTCTTAGGTTTCAGCCTCTTATACGTTATAATTATATCATATATTTGATTATTCGATTCAAAAGTTAACGAATTAACGAGTTCACAAGTTAATGTGTTATAATTAAAAAAAATGAATAATAACAAAAACAAAATACTATCTAATACCAAGCACCACGCCGTAACTCAAAACAAAGCAATAACTTGGTTCAGGTCAAAAAGTTCTGAAGAATGTAGATCAAATTCGACAAGCAAGATTTGTTTAGGCCGTATGAAAACTTTCAAACTCAAGCATAAGCGAAGACCGAATTGGTTCATCAAACCAAAAGAACCGCAAGCTTCTTTTACCTTAGTTGAACTTTTGGTTGTTTTAGCCTTAATTGCAATTCTTGCTACAGTTTTAATAGTTGTTATCAAACCAACAGATATCTTTAAAAAAGGTAGAGATACAAAAAGAGTCTCAGATTTATCAAATATTGAAAAACTGTTAGATTCAATTTATGCCACAGACTACACTTTCTCTGAACTTCAATATGCCTCATCAAATGTTGTCTATATATCCTTACCTGATTCAAATCCAAACTGTTCCTCTTGGTTATCTCAACTTCCATCTTTACCTTCAGGTTTCTCATATAGATGCTCAGCAACACCAGAGAATACAGATGGTACAGGGTGGATACCGATTCCTTTTTCAAACTACTCAATCTTAAACATTCCTAGACTTTTCATTGACCCAATCAACAAACCTCCATATTACTATTCATTTGTTGCAGGAGGAAGTTATGCCCTCTATGCTCAATTAGAAAATCCTCAATCTCAAGCTTCAAAAAATGATAATGATAACTACCCTCATCTTTATTCAGCAGGAACAAACAAAAGACTAATTGACCAAGCTCAAGGACTTGTAGGTTATTGGAGTTTTGATGATTGTACTGCTAAAGATTTATCAGGAAACAACAATAATGGAACCTTAATGAATGGACCTCAATGTGTTGATGGTAAAGTAGGTAAAGCTTTAAGTTTTGATGGAGTGGATGATTATGTATAACATACTACAATCCTTAGTATTAATGCATCCAGATAGACTTTATGGCTTTAATAAATTGTCCAATTAGGATCACTGGTATAGATTTGTAATACAAGAGAGCATGTGGGTAGGCGTTTCATATTTACATTTAGTATGCGATGCAAGGTTGCAGGAATTGGCTGAGTTGTGTAATAATGTGAATTATTCGGCCAATATCTAATCTGTTGCAGTATTAATGGAGCCAAATGTTGTTAATCAATGGATATAAGGCATCTAAAATTGAATTAGGATTTAGCAAGAATATTATACTCACATATTGTATTGCAAACTCGGAGCAACAGTAGAGGTGTCGCGTAGAGGTGCGCTATCTATTTTCAAGGTCTCATCGATGAAGTCCGAATCTATAATCGTGCTTTATCAGACCAAGAAATAAAGGCTCTTTATGAAGCAACTAAATAGCTTCTCAGCTTCCTAGTTTCATAGCATAAATTAATGTTTAAGACGTCTTACGTCTTAAATTTTAAATTTCTAATAAAAAAGGCAAAAAGTTCATTGCTACGTAGCAATAGAGAATTGAACCAGTTTTAAGTTTGAAATCTTTTTCTGTTATAAAACACAGAACTAACAGAAAATAACCCTAAACCACGTAGAGTTTAGGATAAGCTTCCAAGTTCTCAGCTTCAGAAAAATATCGGGATATCATCTGTCCCGATATGAATACTATGGTATTAAGTAGTGGAGATGAGTAAATTTAGATTTTATGAGCCTTGATTAAATTAATAAGTTCTTTTGTCTCTGCTTCTTTTTGCTTTAAAACTTGCTTCCAAAAATCCAGGCATTTTTTACAACCTCGAGCATCTTTTAAATAAAACTTTTGAATCCGATAAATACTTCTTCGATTTTGAACCAATTGAGAAAATAAATTATATATATGATTATTCATCTTAAAAAATAAATTTAATTTTGACCTAAAATAATTATATCATCTTTCTTAATTCTTCTTCTTTGACTTTTATTTTTTTAATGCTTTCGCGTCGGGCAAATTCATATTCCTGAAAATCAACTAATAAATATTTAGCAATCAAAGGATAAATTTTTTGAATTATTTTTGCTTTTTCTTGCTCGATTTTACGATAATCAGGATGGCCCTGGGGAGTTGTTCTTAGTTCTGTTTCCCAAAAAAATTGTCTTAAATTTTGATATTGAATAAAACGAACGCGATGGGCAAAACTAACTGCATATTGAGCTAAATCTGGATCTTTAATTTTTTGATAAAAGGTTTCTAATTTTTTAATAGCTGAAGATAAATTTTTCTTCCAAACCAATTTCTTTTAATTCTTCAGGGACATCAAAGCCATTATCAATGTGTAAATTTTTGATGATATTGAGTTTGCATTCGATGTCTTTGTAAATCTCGCCAAGCACCAATATTTAATAAAATTTCAAATCTTAAATAAACATTTTCAAAAGCTCGAGGCACTTTATACCAGCGATATTTTCTCTCTTTCAAAACTTTTTCTAAAATCTTTCTTCTTTCTCTGATAAAGAAAGGCTTCTTAACTTTAGCTAAAATTTTCTCATAAGGTTCTTTAGACTTCAGGATACAAAAGTCCAGCAATTATCTTATCTTCACCTTCAGGGATCATATTCGATTAATTTAACTTTATCTTAAGAGTATTGACGTCTTAAGCGTCTTATCGATCTTCAAAATTGAATTTCTCTAATTTTTTGGCTTCTTTGAGCCTAAATATTTTCTATATTCTTTACTTTCTTCTTTTTCAACTCTTCTTAAAAATGCCGGAATAATTTTATTTAATTCTTCATAAGCCCTTTGACCTAACCATCTTATTTCTGCCAAAGGATGCTCTAATGATCTATTAATTAAATATTCAAATGCTTGGCCATTGCCAAAAAGAGCTAATTGTCCTAATGTACTTAAAGGTAAAATTATTCTAATCGTATCAAAAACTTTTGTTTTTAAAACAATTTCCTTTTCTTCAGAATATTTAATCTTTAAGTAATCAAGGTATTTTTGAAAAAGAAAAATGTAAGTTTCGAAAATATTGTCTATTGTTTTTTCATATTCCTCTTTCAAACCAAGTTTTTCAATTTCTGGCGGTGTAAAATAAAGATAATGATTATTAATCTTAAGAGAATAATCAACATAACGAGTTGATTTTTCAATTGGAGCTAGACCAATTCTTTGATTTTCAATATGCTTAATAGCAATTTGAGATAAAGATGAGTAAACTAAATGAGTACCAGCCATTTGAGCAATTGAATCATCACCATATTCAGCTAACCATTTAATATAAAATTCTCTAGCTTTAGGATTGTTAAATAAAACTTCGGCTGGATGTTGGTGTAAAAAATCAATAAAATTTTTCAAACTTTTACCATATTCAGTTTCTAAAAATGGTTTAACAAATTCTTTAAGGAAAACAATTCTCAAATCTTCTTTAGCTCTTGAAGCGCGAGAACACAAGGCACCAACAACTTCTGGAGGCAAAAACAAAATACCATAAACTGATTTATCTAAATTGGTAAAAAATGGCTCGATTAAATATTTTTCTTCTTCATTTAAATTTGGTTTTTCAAAAATTTCTTCCATGTTCTGATTCTAGATAAGCTTTGACTAATTCTTTATACAAAGGTAAAGTAGCGACTGAACCACTTGGCACATCTTCAATTAGTAAAGTCATTACAACTTCGGGTTTTTCAAATGGAAAATAACCAGTAAAAATAGCATTCAATTTCTTTTTAGCAAAAATTTCCGGAGTTCCACTTTTGCCAGCAACTGCAACTGGTAAATCATTAAGAATTTGAGCTGTTCCCTGAGTAACTGTCATTCTCATTGCTTTCTGGATTATTTTTAAATTTTCTTCGCTGATTAAATTTTCTTTTAAAATTTTTGACTGCCTTTCAAAAATAATTTTTCCTTGATCATCAATAATTTTTTTGACGATAAATGGTTGGTAAATTTTATTATTTGTAAAAGCACTTGTCCATAAAGCAATTTGAAGTGGTGTAACCAAAATATCTCCTTGACCAATTGCGACATTATAAGTATCACCTAAACGCCAGGTAGGGTCAAAAATATTCTTTGCTTTTGTTTGAGGCGATGGTAAAAAGCCAGATTTTTCACCGTTTAAATCAACGCCTGTTTTTTGACCTAAACCAAAATTTTGCCACCATTTATTCAATCTTTCAATGCCTAAGCCTTGTCTGATTGGAATTTTATCATTAGCATAAGGATAACCACCGCCAACAACATAAAAATAAATATTAACTGAGTCAGCAATTGCCCTATAGATATTTGTCCAACCATGAATTTTATTATCTTTAAAAATAGAATAAGTACCAGGAAAATAAGGATTAGGTAATCTAAGCTCGCCAGCAGCATAAATTTCTGTCTCTGGACTAACAATTTTTTCCTCTAAAGCACCGGCAGCAACAATTAATTTAATTGTTGAACCAGGAGCATAAAGACCACTCACGACTCGATTAAACAAAGGTTGATTTTTGTCTTGCAAAATTTGATTGACTTTATCTGGATTAGTTAAAAACCAATTGGGGTCATAAGAAGGATAGGAAATTAAGGAAATAATTTCTCCAGTATTTGGATTTAAAGCTATAAAAGCAGCTTTTTTATAATTGTTTCTTCTTAAATAATCATCAATTAACTCATAAGCCTTTTTCTGGAAATCATAATTAATAGTTAAAACCAAATTTTTACCTGGCTGCGGTTGGGTTTCTTTTATCTTCCTTAAATTATTTTTTTGAATTTGATAAACAATTTCACCCAACTCGCCCCTAAGATAATCTTGATAGACCAATTCAAGACCTGATTTGCCAACAAATTCTTCTTGATAATATTTTGTTTCATTTTTCGAAGGAAAACCAACATAACCAATTAGACTACCAATCTCTTCATGACCTAAATAAACTCTTTTAAAAGAAGGCACAATCTCTAAGCCATCAATTTTTTTAGTTAAAAAATTTAAAGCAATCTCTCGAGGAATGTCTCTTATAATTAATTGACTACCACGATAAAAAAATTTACCTGAAAGTTGAAATGGTAATTGTTGAATTTTATTTAAATCAACATAGGCATCAAAAGTAAGTTCAGCTTCAGCTAAAGTTTTTCCTTGGGAATCTAAAATTTTTCCTCGAGGAGGGAAAGCAAAATAAGTAATTGTCTTTAAATTTTTTTCAAGAGCTAAATATTTTTGTTTAAAGAAAATCTGTAGGTAGAAAAAATAAATTAAGCCTGAAAGAAAAATTAAAGAAAAAACGAAAAGAAAGATGTTTTGATTCTTAAAATAACTTGTCTTAACTCTTTTGCCCCGGGGTTGAAAAAGAATTTCTTCATCAATCATTTTCTGATAAAAAGATAGATTAGTTGAAAAATTATATTAAAAATTAAAAATTTAAGCAAAAAGGGAACGAAAATTTGTTTGGTTGTTAAATATAAAAATAAACCTAAAAAAATGAGATTAAAAATCAAAAGATAAATTAATTTTTGATAAAAATAAGTAGTGCCTAAAAATTTTTCCAATAAGGAAATTAAAAATAAAGCCAAAGAGGTTATTAGTAAAAAAAATCCTAATGGTTTAATAAAAATTAAATCAGTGATTAAGGAAAAAATAACTAAATTTAAAATTAGCTTTTCGTTTTTGTTTTGAAAAAAATATTTAAGAACTGGCGCTAAAAAGAAAAAAATTGAAATTACTAAGGGCTGAATAAAAATTAAAAATAATAAATCAAGAATCATTTAATTAAATAAATCTTGCCCGAATCAAGATTAAAGGAAAGTTTAACAATTATTTGTTGGCCTAATTGAGTTTTATTAATTTTATTAACTGTACCAACTAAAAAGCCTGAGGGATAATTATCATCACCATAAGTTAAAACAAAGTCATTAATTTTTATTTTAAGTTTGGGATCAATAAAATTAACTTCCAAAAAACCATTAGAAATTGTTTTCCCTAAACCCAAAAGTTCACCATCTATATTAGCAGTATTAAATTCAATTCCGGGCAAATTTAAAGAAGCCACAACTAAATAATTTTTACTAACCTTAACCACTTTACCAACTAATGACCAGTTTTGATCAAGAACAATTGCTTCCTCCTTAATTCCTGGATTTTCGGCGTAAATATAGCCAAGAGGGTCGATTTTTAAAATTTTAGCTTCGGTTAGATTAGGTAGATATTTTTCTCGATTAGTTATTATTTCAGTTTCCTTGATTTGTTTTAGAGTTAATTTTAATTTAGCCAATTCCTGTAAAAGTTCATAGTATTTTTCTTTATAAGCATCGTCTTCGGTTTGAGGAAAGATTTTTTGCCAAAGATTTTTAATTAAATTTTGCCAACCTAAAGATAAATTAAAAAAAACTTCTTGCTGAGCATAAACTTTTTGACTAAACCAGAAAAACAAAAGACTAGCCAGCAAAACAAAAAATATATTTTTAATTTTTTTTCTAAGCATAGTTGATTAATTTTTTAAAATGAACAAAATCTTCAACGATTTTTCCCAAACCGCGAATAACAGCATATTTTGGTTCTTCAACTAAATTAATTTTAAGTTTAATTTCTTTTTCTAAAAAATTATCGATACCATCAATCAAAGAACCACCGCCTGAAAGATAAATCCCTGAAGAACTAATATCGCCCAAAAGATCTGGCGGAGATAGATTTATGATATCTTTCACATTTAAAACTATATCATCTAAATTTTCTAAGATGCTTTCCCTTAAATCTTGGCTGAAAAAATTAATTTCTTTAGGCAAACCAGTTAAAATATCTCTGCCTTTAATTAAAAAACTACCTGATTTTAAATTGATTGTGCCAATTGAAATTTTCGCTTCTTCAGCCTGACCTTCACCAATAATTAAACCATATTTTGATTTTAAATAATTGATTATACTTTCATTAAAAGTATCACCACCGATCCTAATGCTTTTACCCAAAACAACACCGCCTAAAGAAATTAAAGCGATATCAGTTGTGCCGCCACCAATATCAACAATTAAAATACCCTTGGCTTGTTCAATGTCTAAATTAGCACCCAAAGCAGCAGCTACTGGTTCTTCAACTAAATAAACCTCTTTGGCTCCGGCTCCTAAACCAACATCTACTACTCCTTTTTTCTGAACTTCAGTTAGATCTAAGGGGATACCGATTATCAACTTTAAACCAAAAAGAGGCAAAAAATCTTTTTTTATTTTTTCCAAAACATTTTCTAAAAAGATTAAAGCTTCATCAAAATGAGTCACAATTCCTCTAAGAACTGGCCTGACAACATCAATATTTTGGGGATTACGACCAATCATTTTTTTAGCTTCCTCGCCAAAACTAATAACACTTCTATTTCTACGATTCAAAGCAATAACAGTCGGCAATTCTTCAACCATGCCTAATTCCTTAACGTAAACTTTGGTATAAGAAGTTCCTAAATCAATAGCAATAAATAATTCTTTTCTAATTTTGATCATTAATAGCTCTGGGCAAAAAGCCAGACATTTCTGGCTTTTTTACCACAATAAACACATTTTCCCTTTGAACTGTAATTTGTAAGTCGTAACTTATAATTCGTAATCCGCGAATTTTTAATATCCAAAGGAAGACATCTTGTTGTTGCTTTTGTCTCTTCCTTAATTTTACTCTCACATTCTTCTTTTTCGCACCAATAAGCTTGAATAAATCCTCTTTTTGTTTTCATAATTTTTTTAAACTCCTGGTAATCCTTAACAAAATAAGTATTTTTTTCAGTAAATTCTTTTGATCTTAAAAATAAATTTTTTTCAATCTCAGTAAAAATATTACTGAGATTATTTTTTAATTCATTTAATTTTAATTTAAATCTTTCTCTTTTATCTCGCCGAAAACAAGTTAAAGTTTGATTTTTCAATTCTTGATAACCAATTTCAATTCTTAGTGGTGCGCCTTTTAATTCCCATTCATTAAATTTATAACCAGGCGTATGTTCTGAATCATCAACATAAATATCTAATGCAGAAAGACGCGGAAATAACGCAGAACTTACAGAAATATATACTTGCGTCAGTTCTTTTTGTATATCTTCAATAAAAGCCCTTATTTTTTTATCATGCTTTTTATCATAAATAGGGATAACAACAACTTGATAAGGCGCAATTTTTGGCGGCAAAATCAAACCATAATCATCACCATGAACACCAATTAAAGCACCGATAGCTCGAGTTGTTATTGCCCATGATGTTTGCCAAACATATTTTAATTTTTTATCTTTATCTTGAAAACGAACATTAAAAACCTTGGCAAAATTTTGACCTAAATCATGAGAAGTACAGCCTTGCAAAGCTTTGCCATCAGGCATTAAAATTTCATAAGTATAAGTTGCCAAGGCACCAGCAAATTTTTCTGATTCTGATTTTCTGCCGCTAACACCATAGATACACAAAACATCTTGATAAATCTTTTGATACATAGCTAAAACTTTAAAAACTAATTCTAAGGCTGATTGGTGACTAGAGTGCAAACTGTGCCCTTCGTGCCATAAAAATTCAGTATTGCGAATAAAAGGAAATGGTCTTTTTTCCCAACGAATAACATTTGTCCATTGATTGATAATTAAAGGTAGGTCACGATAAGATTTAATCCATTTAGCCACAATTGGATACATTATTGTTTCTGAAGTTGGTCTAACAATCAATTTTTCTTTTAACTCTTCGCCACCGGCATAAGTTACCACGGCTACCTCAGGTGAAAAACCTTCTAAGTGTTCTTTTTCTTTGCTTAAAAAACTTTCGGGAATAAAAATTGGGAAGTAAACATTTTGTGTGCCAAATTGTTTGATTTCATTATCAACAATAAACATTAATTTTTCCCAAATTCGATAACCATAAGGCTTAAAAACAATCGTGCCCTTAACTGGCCCATAATCAATCAGGTTAGCTTTTAAAATAAGGTTAATATACCAGTCAGAAAAATTTCCTTTCCCTATTTGAACCATAATTTATAAATATCTTTAAAAGTGACCACTAGAAGTAAAAACAGTAAAAAAATAAAACCAAGTCGATGAATTATTTCTTCTTTTTGGTAATTAATTCTTTTGCGAGTTAAAATTTCAAAAATAATAAAAATCGCTCGACCACCATCTAAAGCTGGAAAAGGTAAAAGATTAATAAAAGCTAAATTTAAAGATAAAACAGCTAAAAAATAAAATAAATAACCTAAACCAAAATTTTTAAAATTGTCAAATAAATTATAAATGCCAACTGGTCCAATTATCTCTAAATCAATTTTTTCTTTAGTGATTAAACTTTTAATTGCCTGACCAAAACCAAAAATTATTTTTTTAAAAGAAGTAAAAGTTTTTTCAAAAGCTAAAATGAAACTATAGGGCAAGGAGGTTTTTTCTAATTTAAAATTAGCTATGTAAAAACCAACTGGTGGCACAACTTTAGCTGATAATTCTTGACCATCTCTTAAATAAAAAATTTCAACTTCTTTACCTTGATTTTCCTTTAAAAATTTAGATAAAGCAAGAGGACTTTCTGGTTTAAAGATTTTATCATTAATTTTAACAGCCACAATTTCATCGCCGATCTTAAAATATTTATAACCCTGAGTATTTTTATTTAAAAAACCAGAAACAAAAATTTTATTTGTCTCAACTGGATAACCTAGATTTAAACTAAAAGCAAAGAAAAAGTAAGCCAAAATAATGTTAAAAAAGATGCCAGCTAAAACAACGATTAATTTCTTTATTGGTTTTAAATTTAAAAACCCTTCTAAATCCTGCGGATCATTTTCGCCTTTTAATTTAACATAACCACCAAATAAAATTAAGCCTAAAGAATAAACCGTATCTTTAATTTTTTTGGAAAAAATTTTTGGTGGGAAACCGATTGAAAATTCTTCAACTTTAAGACCAACCTTTTTAGCACCGAGAAAATGCCCTAATTCATGAACTAAAATTAACAAACCAATAAAAAATAAAAAAGCAATCAGGGTCATGACAAAATTTCTTTTTCTTTTTGTTTGAAAATGTTCTCGACCTCTTGATTAAATTTATCAATTTCTTTGTCAAAATTCTCTTTAGTTTTATAAAAATAATCCTCGGAAATCTTACCCTCTTCTTTATCAGCTTTCAACCTTTTCAAAAATTCATCCCTGGTTATTCTACCTTTAACTCTTATTTCTTCTTTTAAATTATTTAAAGATTTGATTATTTCTTTTTTTGCTTCTTCAGTTAATGGTGGAAATTTAACTAATAAACTATTTTTTTCTTTAATTACTGAAATTCCCATCTTCCTTTCCAAAAGAGCAATCTCAATCTCTTTTAAAGAATTAGGGTCATAAGGTTCTAAGCGAAAAGTTAAAGGATCAATTTGCGATATTAAACAAAGAGCTTTTAAAGGATATTTTGAGTGATAAAGGGAAATTTCTAAATTTTCTAAAAAACCTAAAGAAAGCTTATGGGATCTTATTTCTTTTAATCTCTCTTTAAATTCATTCAATGTTTTACCTAGTTCCTTTTTTAAATCTTCGATCATTCTAGGTTTAAAATTTTAAATAAATAACGACTAAAATCAAATTTAGGATTGGTTTTGGCTAAATTAATTAAAAAATCAGTATAGATTAAAAAAGAAATAATATAAACGACTAAAAGTATTAAAACAATATTTTTTAATGTTTTAAAAGCACTATCCATTATTTAATTATTTAAAATCAAATTAGCTAATTGAAGCTCAAAATTTAAATTATAGTCAGAATTATAATAAAGATCTAAGGCTTCTTTAAGATGATAAATTTCTTTAGTTAGTGGTTTATTTATTTTTTTTAATAGCTCATTACGTTTAAATAAAATATAATTTTCTAAAAACTCATTTAAGTTGAAATAATTTTTTAAATTTTCTAAATCAAAATCTTGGTTAATAATAAATTGCCTAAAAATTTCTAATTTCTTTTTTTCGGTTAATAATTTTAAAGCTTTACCTGGTTGATGAGGATAAAAATTTAAAGCATAATTAATTTCCTCATCATTGAAATTATTTTCTTTTAGAAATTTTAGTGTTTCTTCTTTGCTAACCAAGCCAAATTTTACCTGAATACTTCGAGACCTAATTGTTGGCAAAATTTTGTGTTGTTTATGAGTAATTAAAATGAAAATTGTTTCTGAGGGAGTTTCTTCTAAGGTTTTTAGAAGTGGTCCTTGAATAATTTGTGGGCTAGGATAAGAAAACTTATGAACATCATTAATTACAATAATTCTTTTCTTGCTTTTTCTTTGACTTAGAGAAACTAAAAAACGAGCTGAGTCAATTTTAAAGGATCTTTCTGGTGAATTAAAAATTATTTTTTCATAATCTTTATCTTTGATAAATTCTAAAACAAAAGAGAACTTGCCTACGCCTTCTGGCCCAATAATTAAAATTGGTGATTTATTTTTTTCAATTAGCTCTTTAACAATTTTTTGCTCTTTTAAATTGCCGTAGATCATAAGTGGCTTTGAACTAATTTAGTATAAAGATCAATTTTTTCTAAAACTTTACCTGTGCCGCGAGCGACCGAATATAAAGGATCATCAACAATAAAAGCCTTAACTCCTGTTTGTTCAGAAACCAAAACATCAATATCTCTTAGTAGAGCACCACCACCAGATAAAAAAATTCCTCTCTCCATAATATCAGCAACTAATTCAGGCAAAGTTTCAGCTAAAACCCTTTTGACGCCAATAACAATTTCTCTTAATTCTTTTTGCAATGATTCAGCCACCTGAAATGAATAGAGTTTAATCTGCTTTGGTAAACCAGAAATTAAATCAACACCACTAACATCTAAAGATAAATGATTATTATTCTTTTGTCTCATTAAGGCTGAACCAATTTCAATTTTTATCTTTTCGGCAGTTTTTTCACCAACAGCTAAGTTAAATTTTCTTCTTAAATACTCTCTAATTGCTTCGTCCATTTTATCGCCGGCGATTTTTAATGATTCAAAAGCAACAATTCCACCTAAAGAAATAACAGCTATTTCTGTTGTCCCACCACCAATATTAACGATCATATTACCTAGTGGGCCTTGAATCGGCATTTCGGCTCCTAAAGCAGCTAAAATAGGCTCTTTAATCGGATGGACTTCTCTAACACCAGCTTCTAAGGCGGCATCAATAATTGCTCTTTTTTCAGTTGAAGTAATACCAGCTGGAACAGAAACAACTAATATTGGTTTGAAAAATCTCGTTAATTTGAGTTTATTTAAAAAATGTCTTAAAATTGCTAAAGTAGCTTTATAATCGGCAATAACTCCTTCTTTAAGTGGTCGGTAAATTTTAATTTCGCTTGGTGTTTTACCGATCATTTCTTTAGCTTCTTTACCAACAGCAATAATTCTTTGACTTATCTCATCATAAGCAACAACAGTTGGTTCAGTAATAACTACTCCCTTACCAGGCAAATAAACATTAGTATTAGCTGTACCTAAGTCAATCCCAACTTTAAAAATCATGATTAAATCAAAATATTTAATTATAGATATTATACCACTAATTAGATTACCGAGCAATGCGCCTGATTTTTTCTCTTATTTCTCAGAAAAGAAAATCAAAAGAGGAGCTATTGTTGAAGTTGAATTCAAAAAAAGAAAAATACCAGGTTATGTTTTTAATCTTGAATCAATTGAAAAAAGAAGAGCCCTGTTAAAAGAAAAAAAACTTCAATTAAAACCTGTCTTAAAAATTATTAATCCTTCGCCTTTATTAACTAAACAGCAACTTCAATTAGCTTTTTGGTTAAAAAATTACAGCAATATTTCTTTAGCTACTGCTTTATCTTTATTTTTCCCTTATAAGAAAATGATGGCTACTGATTTACGCAGATCAAACACGGATCAACGCGGATTAAATAAAAAATTTGAAATTGAAGTTTTGTCTCAACTTAATGAAAATATTTTAAAAAATAAAAAAAGTTTAATTATTGTTCCTCAAGAAAATTATTTAGAATATTTAAAACAGATTTTGCCTCAAGCAAATTTAATTTTGCCCCAACAAAAAAGTTTCTTTTCTCTTTTAGAAAAAATTACTAGCACCAATCAAGAAACCTTTATTGGTAATAAAAACTCAATATTTTTGCCTTGGCAAAATTTAGATCAATTAATTGTTTATGATGAAGGCTCGTTTTTTTACAAAGAATTTTTCAAACCACCTTATTTTGATTATCGCAAAATATTTTTAAAATTCGCTGAAATTAATAAGATAAAATACTTAGCTATTTCTGACTTACCTTCTTTTGATTTATTAATTTACGAATCAACACAAATAAAAAAACAAATTAACATGAATAAATCGCAACAATTTAATTTAGGTTATGTTCGCGGGAATTCGTATAATAATTCGCGACAATTCGTAGTTATAGAAAGAATTTCAGAAAAAGAGTTTGAAGATAAAATTAAAGAATTTAAGAAGATAGTTATTTTTGTTCCGGAAAAAACTTTTGGCTACCGTTTGATTTGTGAATCTTGTCTGCAAACTTTAACTTGTAATATTTGCGGTAAATTCTTGGCTGCTGAAGAAAATTTTATTTACTGCTCTTATTGTTTAAAAAATCAAAACTTACCCGAAATTTGTCCTTTTTGTAAGAAAAAATCGAGTTTTTTAATTTCTCATAAGGGAGCTAAGGCTATTTATAAATTAATAAAAACAATAACTAACGCAGAACTAAGTGGAACTAACGCAGAACTGACAGAAAATAATGACTTTGATAAAAAAAAGAATATTTATTTTTTAGAAAAAGAAAGTAAGAAAATAATCAAGGAGTTTAATCAAGAAGAAAGATATATTTTAATTGGGAGTTTGCTTTTGCTTAATCCTCTAATTGAAAATTTTGATGCTTTTTTCTTCTATAACTTTGATGAATTTTACTTTGCCCAGGACTTTTTTGTTAAAGAAAAATTTATCAGGATTTTAAATTTTTTTAAAAATAAAACTGAAAAAATATTTTTAGTTGGTAACATCATTAATCCTCGAGTTGAAGCAAAAATAAAAACAGGAGAAATAATAAATGAATTAATAAAGGAAAGAGAAATTAATAGTTTGCCGCCATTTCGGAGATTAGTTATTTTAAAAGAGGGGGGTATAGATTTAAAAAAACTTCAAGAGAAATTATTTTTCATTAAAGAAAGACTAAAAAAAGAAAACCCGGAAATAGAAATTTTTGGTCCAATCTTTGCCCGGCCATTTAAAATTAGAAAAAGATTCTTTTTAGAATTAATTATTAAAACTAAACCAAAACTTGATTTTAACCTTAAAAAACTTTTAGAAGGAATAGAAATTGAAGAAATTGACTGCGATGCTTTAAGTTATTAGTGGACCTGGGGGGACTCGAACCCCCGACCTCTGCCATGCCATGGCAGCGCTCTAACCAACTGAGCTACAGGCCCGAGCGAAGCGAGGGACTGTGGCTGTGAGGACAGCTTGCCGTCCGATGAGCTCCAGACCCGATCAAAGTGAAAGACCGGAGCTATAAGGAACAGTTTAATGTCCTATAAACTACAGATCCAAATTAAATCTTCTATCTGCGCCTGGCTGGATTTGAACCAGCGACCTTCTGTCTGTGAAACAGACGCTCTACCGCTGAGCTACAGGCGCTATTTTAACTCAACTTTGGCTCCAGCTTCTTGAAATTTCTTTAACCATTCTTCAGCTTTTTTTCTTTCAACTTTTTCAGCAATCTTTTGTGGTGGATTATCGACTATGTCTTTAGCCTCTTTTAATGATAAGTTAGGATTTATTTCTCGAATAATTTTAATAACATTCAACTTTTGTGAACCAGCATCAGCCAAAATTATATCAACATTAGCTGATCCTTCTTCAACCGGAGCCTCAGATTTAGCTTGAGTCGGAACCTGAAAAGCAACTGCTTGAACACCAAACTTATCTTCTAATAATTTGACCAATTCATTAAGTTCTAAAACTGTTAAGTTAGAAATTTCATCAATAATTTTTTGAATTTTTTCAGCCATTATTTAACATACTGATTTACACTGATAATTACTCAACCGCTTATTTAAGCGGATTTAAATCAGTGCTTATCAGTTGATTTAATTTGCGACAATAATAAGATTAGTTTATTTAATGGATATTTTAAAGAATTATCTAGTCTGTAAATTTGATTTTTCAAACTGCCAATTAGTTTAACAACCAATTCTTCTTTAGATGGTAAATTAATAACAGCTAATACTTCTTCTTTATTTAAAACTTTGCCCTGTAAATAACCTTTTAAAATTTCTAATTCAATTCCTTCTTTCTTTAAATTTTTCAAAGCTTGAAAACCAGATAAATTTTCATCAAAATTCCAAATAAAGGCAAAAGGTAATTTTAATTCTTCATCGGTAAAAGGGAAATCTGGATTTGCTTTATAAACCAGCGTTTTTTTAGCAACCTGAAATAGAGAATTATTTTCTTTTAATAAATCCCTAATTCTTTTTTGAGAATCAGCTGGTAATTTTAACAAACTTACCAATAAATAACCTTTAGCTGATTTAAATTTATCAACCAAATCTTTTAAAATTTTTTCTTTTTCTTTTTTTGTTTTCATTGCCTCGTCCCGACTTACTCTTTTAAAGATGCGGGATTTCTTCGGCGACCTTCAAATTTTATCATAAAAGCACTTTCTTTGTCAAGATATTATTTTAAACCGGTTATCTTTAAAATTTTTTCCAGATTTTGATTAGCTACTTTATTTGCAATTTTTGCTCCCCTGATTAAGACTTTATCAATTTCTTGTTTCTTAATTTTTTCTTTCTTGTCTCGAGCATTTTTAAAGTATTCAAAAAAAGCTTCAATAATTTTTTCTTTAAAATAACTATAGCCCAAGCCTGAAAACTCTTGCTCAATTTCAGTTAAAGATTTGTTGGTTAAATATTTATAAATAATCATTAAATTACTAATACCAGGCTTCTTTTCAGGATTATATTTAATCTCATTGCCAGAATCAGTAATGGCTTTTCTTATTTTGTCCTTAATTTCTTTTTCGTCAGCAAAAATTTCTAAACAGCCTTCAGGCAATGATTTTGACATTTTCTTTGTTGGATCACTGAGACTCATAATCTTAGCCGTCTCTTTTTGTAAATGAATTTCAGGGATCTTGAATAATTTACCAAATCTTTGATTAAACCTACGCGCTAATTCTCGAGTTAATTCTAAATGTTGAACCTGATCTTGACCAATTGGCACTAAATCAGGATTGTAAATTAAGACATCAGCAGCTTGTAAAACTGGATACATAAAAATTCCGGTTCCGATTCCTTGCTTTTTATATCTTTGACTTTTTTCTTTAAATTCATGCATTCTTTGAAGCTCACCAAAATAACTTAAACAACCCAAAATCCAATATAAACATAAGTGAGCTGGAACATCTGATTGTTTAAAGAGAACTGTTTTTTTAGTATTAATACCTAAAGCAATCAGAGATGCTGCTAAATCATAAGTCAAAGATTTCAATTCTTTAGGATCATAGGGAACTGTTTGAGCATGTAAATCAGCAATCATCAAAAAAACTTCATATTTATCCTGAAGCTTGACAACTTCTTTGATCATTCCAAAATAATTACCTAACTGAACTTCACCTGTTGGTTTAATGCCAGTTAAAATTCTTTTCATTGTTGAAAATAAATTTCAAATCCTGCTGGTTGAGTCAATAAACTAGGCAAAGAAATATAAATTTCTTTAACCTCTTGCGAAGCTAAAGAGACAAAAGTTTTACCAACACCAACTAAGGTATTATTTTTATTATAAACCAAACCAATAACCTCTAAATTTTGAGTTAGATAAGATTGGTTAAATAAAGTGAGTTTAATTTTCCATTTATCATCTTCTTGAACAAGTTTTTCATTATAATAACTCACTGAAAATTTTGTTTTCTCTTTTTTAAGCCAATCTTTGGCCAGTGGTTCTAAAATTTTTAATTTTATACCACTAATAATAAATTCTGGTTTAGGTTGTTTTATCTCTAATAAATATTTTTTTATTTCTGGTTCTAAGTTTGTCTCTCTGATTGTTGTTGTTGCTCTTAAAACGTTGTCGATATCATAAATTTCAAAATAATATTTAAGTTTTTTCAAAGCTAAATTTGAATTTGGATTTTCAATTAAGCCAATAATATCCATCGAGTTTTCATAAACCAAAAATTGAGTTGGATAAATTTTTAATGGTTGTAAAGTTTTTAATTCACAAGGAGGGCATGAACCTCCACAATCAATCCCTTCCTCATCTTGATTTTTTTTACCGTCAAAACAGGAAGCAACAGTTGGTCCTTTTAATTTTAGATAAATTAAAAAAGTAAAAACTGCGAAAAATAAAAAAATTATTGTTCCATAAATAATTTGTTTTTTTAGTCTTTTATTCATTCATTTAATTATAAATTAAAAATCCTCCCCGCAGTACCTACTTTCGCCCTTAAAGGACTATCATCGGCTCTAGTCTGTTTCACCTGACTGTTCGGAATGTAAGGGGTGGTTCCAGACTAGACATACGACCACGGGGAGGAAAAGCAATTAATAAATCAATTCTGTAAGTTCTGCGCCAGTTCTGATAGTTCTGTATATTGGGGAAAAGATGCAGTGCTGAGATGACAAAGTCCAGCAAAACAATCGGCCATTAGTACCACTTGCCTCAACTCCTTACGGAGCTTACAGCTGTGGCCTATCAACCGGATGGTCTATCCGGGGCCTAATGGGGAAGCCTAATCTTGAGGTGGGCTTCGCGCTTAGATGCTTTCAGCGCTTATCCCTTGGCAGCTTAGCTACGGAGCTATGCTCCTGGAGGAACAACTCCTACACCAGAGGCTGCCCCAGACCGGTCCTCTCGTCACTAACCCCTCTATTACTAGAAGGAGTAGACTATACCTTCAACCTACGACTAATGAAGGTGCGAGATGAGACGCGAGAATTAATTACTCATTCCCCATCTCTAACTTCTCACCTCCATTTGTTGTAGGTGGTGGCGTCTTGGCTGAGATAAAAATCTCAACCCTCGGCTTTCGCCTCAGTCGTTACGGGGTCAAACCTAAAGCTTGACAAATTTCTGATAATGTTTTCTTGCGTCTAGTTGCATAATTGGCTTTCTGCAGTTCATAGATATACACTGCTATTTTCTTTAAATTATTTTCGCTCAACTTCCTTTGGAGAAGTTGCCCGCATTTTATCATAATATCTACTTGTTTAACTTTAAATTTTATATACGGCTTCAGCATTTTTAAGATTCTTGCCATAGTTCGACATCCATTAATTCTTAATTCAGTAATCCCATCATTCCTTCTACTTATATAACCGATGCCTAATTGCTTTCTAATCCAGAACAGTGGCCTTTCATGACCACTGTCTTGATAAAAACAAATAGTTGACTAAATCTTTTTCCGTTTTGAATATCTTTTCTCTTTTTAATTTGCATCATTAAACTACCATCGCCATCTAAAAAGCCAGTAATATAAGCTAAATGAATTTTGTTCGCTTTAGATTGACTTCCCACGGTATTAGCCTCAGGTTAACATCGGTCCTCAAGTAAATTATAGCATAGACAGGGACCGACTGTCTATGTGAGGATGTTTATCCGACCAACCCTGGCTTTTACCGTTATGAGCCACTTTGTCATCCTTGATTACTCAAGGAAGTAGCAATTATTTACTAGGTCCAGCTCCTCTCAGGCTTCCAAACGCTGACAGCAGATAAAGACCGACCTGTCTCACGACGGTCTGAACCCAGCTCACGTACCCTTTTAACGGGCGAACAGCCCGACGCTTGGGACCTTGTTCAGCCCCGCGCTAGGGTGAGCCGACATCGAGGTGCCGAGCTGGGCCGTCGATATGGACTCTCGGGCCCAACCAGCCTGTTCAATCCTTTAAGGATTAGACTATATCTTCATCATACAAAAATGGAGTCTAATCTCCATTTTTTGTATGAGAACGCCGTCTTAGACAGAGTAGATATCTCTGTCTCTCAGCTTAACACTTCAGTCGTTACGGGGTTAAGAAGGTATTTTATAACTCATTATTGGAACAAAATATTTTTGAAGAATATTTTTGATCTTTATCTTCTCACTTGCTGGAAAGTACAACATAAAGCCTTTATTCTTTTTATCAACAACTTTATTTTTAAGATTGAATTTATTGGTTATTGCTTGACTCAAAAGTTTAGCTTCAGCAAAAGAAATCTTCCCCAAATATATAGCACAATAACCATCCTTTTTAGAATAATAACCGTCATCATAAAACCAGATTGCAAATGTAAGATCATCAATTAGCAGTTTTTCTATATTTTCAGGGATTTTCTTTTGACCATCTTGATAAAACAATCTTCTTAACTTTCCCAACAAAGGCGAAGAATTTGATTGGCATCTAACATAACTATAAATTCTTTTTGTCAAGGGGTGTTGTCTTTTTATTATTTTCGGTTTACCTTGAAAAAGTTGTGGCAACAATTTCATTTTCCAAACCAGATATTCATAATGTTGCGCTCTATGCTCTAATCTTAATCTGGCATTCTTCTTTCCAGTTGACTGTAAATAACCATCGCCTAAAATCATTCCAATCAAAGCTGCTTTTTGTTCTTTAGTTATTTTCATTTTTACCTTCTTAACTTCCCACGGTATTACCCTTTCAGGCTCTACCGTTATAAGGCGTTTTTGTTACCCTCTTGTTACCAAGAGGGAGGACAACAGGTTTATTTCAACCTTTATCCCTAGGGTAACTTTTATCCGTTGTCTCCGGCCTTTCCATAAAGAGCCGTCGGGTCACTAAGTCCGGCTTTCGCCTCTGCTCGGCCTGTCAGCCTTGCAGTCAGGCTGGCTTATGCCTTTACACTTTCATCCTGGTTTCCATCCAGGACAAGCCAACCTTTGAACGCCTCCGTTACTCTTTAGGAGGCTGCTGCCCCAGCAAAACTGGCCCCCACTCACTGTCCCCAAGGTTCTGCCTTGGGTTAGACCTTAACTTAATGATGGTGGGTGTTCCATTGACGGCTCCACTTTGCCCGAAAGCAAAGTTTCATCGCCTCCCCACTACGCTGTGCACCATTAAGCCAAAATCAATGAGTGAGCCCAGTAAAGCTCCTAGGGTCTTTTCGTCCCGCTGCCAGTACCCCGCATCTTCACGGGGATTGCATTTTCACCGAGCGCCTCCTCGAGACAGTCCCCCAGTCGTTACGCCTTTCATGCGCTCCGGAACTTACCCGGAAAGGAATTGCGCTACCTTTGGACGGTCAGGGTTACCGCCGACATTTACCGGTGCTTAGTCCCGTGAGCCTTGAGAAAATAAATTTTCTCAAAACCCCAAGACTTTAACATTCCGGCATAGGTCAGGCGTCGCCCCCTATACATCCTGTTAACCAGTTAAGCAGGGAGCTGTGTTTTTGATAAACAGTCGCCAGGGGAACTTTCGCTGCGGCCAAAAATTGGAAGTCGGAAGTTAAAGATAATAAAGTTGGAAAAATTAAATCCAACTTCTAATCTCTAACCTCCAACATCCATTTTGGCAGGGCTTATCCCGAAGTTACGCCCGCTTTTTTGCCGAGTTCCTTGAGGAGGTCTCACTCGTTCGCCTTAGGCTACTCGCCTCGGCCACCTGTGTCGGTTTTCCAGTACAGGCACCTTGCTTTTAAGCTTAGAGGCTTTTCCTGGAAGGCTCTTCGGAAAAGTTGCCTGCAAAAACAGGCTTCTCTGTTTGAACGACTGTTACCATTGAAGGCAGAGAAGGGGATTTTCCTCCTTCTCCAGTCTAGCTCAAACAGAAAGGATAACCATTACTCCTCTTTTCCTTATTTCCTTCGTCACCCCATCGCCAAGCAAGGTGGGGCCGGAATATTAACCGGCTTTCCATCGGCTTCACCTTTCGGCTACACCTTAGGTCCTGCCTAACCCTTGGCTGATTTCCATTGCCAAGGAAACCTTGACCTTACGGCGATCGCCCATCTCAGGCGATTTGCGGTTACTCATGCCGGCATTCTCTCTTCCATTCGCTCCAGTCCTCCTCGCGGATAGACCTTCAACGCGAATGGAATGCTTCCCTACCACCCTGTATTTTTAGTACAGGGTCCATGGCTTCGGTACCTAGCTTAGCCCCGTTTATCTTTCGGCGCGATTTTTCTCTGATAGTGAGCTGTTACGCACTCTTTAAAGGATGGCTGCTTCTAAGCCAACCTCCTATCTGTCTGAGAAAAACCACTGCCTTCTCCACTTAGCTAGGATTTAGGGACCTTAGCCAATGGTCTGGGTTGTTTCCCTCTTGTCCATGGAGCTTATCCCCCATAGACTGACTAGCTGGAAAAAACCTTTGGCATTCGGAGTTTGACGAATTGGCTGACCTTTCGGCCTTTACCAATTCATCAGTGCTCTACCTCCAAAGGCTTATTAACAGCCGCTAGCCCTAAAGCTATTTCGGGAAGAACCAGCTATTCCCAGACGCGATAAGCTTTTCACTCCTTACCACAGCTCATCCCATGGTTTTGAGCCACCAACGGGTTCGGGCCTCCCCTCACCTTTCGGTGAAGTTCACCCTGGCCATGGTAAGATCGTCTGGCTTCGGGTCTTAGAGTATTGCCTATGGCGGGCTTTTAACCCTCGCTTTCACTCTGCCTTCGTGCTTAACCGCACTTAGACAAGGCAATACTCTAAACTCGCCGGCTCATTCTTCAATAGGCACGCACTCACCCTTACGGGCTTGTGCTCTTTGTAGGCTAAAGGTTTCAGGTTCTATTTCACCGGCCTCACCGGCCTGCTTTTCACCTTTCCCTCGCGGTACTAGTTCACTATCGGTGAGGAAGAGTATTTAGCCTTACCGGATGGTTCCGGTTGTTTCCCCCAAGGCTTTCGTTCCTCGAGGTACTCAGGAAACAAGACGCAAGATAAAAGACTATTTTCGCCTACGGGGCTTTCACCCTCTTTGGCGCTCCTTTCCAGGATGCTTCGACTAATAGTCTTTTATCCCTCTCCATTTAAGGGAAGTCTTGTTCCTACAACCCACTTGTTCCTTGCGGAACAAGTGTTTGGGCTCCTCCCTTTTCGCTCGCCGCTACTCAGGGAATGCCTATTGGTCTCTTTTCCTCCGGGTACTGAGATGTTTCACTTCCCCGGGTTCGCCCCCTCCTTAAAAGGAAGGTGACTGGAGTTTGCTCCAGTCAGGTTGCCCCATTCGGAAATCCTGGGATCAATGGCTGCTCGGCGCCTCCCCCAGGCTTATCGCAGCCTAGCCGCGTCCTTCATCGCCTCTTCCTCCCAAGGCATCCACCTTTAGCCTGTAACTTTTTTGCTGGACCTTGTCATCTCAGCACTGCATCCTAAAACCTAAACCAATTTGGTTTAGGATATATTATTTTAGCGAACAATAAAATTCAACACTACTAATGTTACTCCAGAATAAAAAAGTAATTAAGATTAAAATTAGATCTGCAAACTCTTCGCTTGATTTACTTAAGATTCAAATATCAAAAACTAAATCAATATAAAATAATACGAACAACCACTGACAATATTTTTATTCGGATATGATCCGAATAATACTACCAGGATATAGACCTAATTTATTCATCATTAATCCTCGTAATTATATCCAGTAGTCTATCCTGGTAGTTAACACGTTTCGGCAATTGTCTACATACTAATATATTATAATATAAGATCAATATTTTGTCAAGTACTATTTAAAATGTTTTTTAATTACTTCTAAAATTTCTCTAGCTGTCTCTTGGCCACCAAGACCAAAAGCTAAACCACCGGCAATTGCTATAAATAAAACTAAACCCATGGCCAAAGTATTAATAATTTCAACAGCAATTCCCCATTGGTTTAAAGCTGCTAGAAAAGAAAAAACTATGATTGTCCATTTAATAAAAACACTGATCCCGCTAGCGCTTTTCCTTTCTAAAGCTCGTAAAACCCCTACAAGAGATTTTCTAGCTAACTCACCAAATATAAAACCAGCTAAAAGAATTAAACCACCAGCAATTGCTTTGGGGATATAACTAATAACACCACGAAGAAAAGAGTTAACAACTGAAAGACCCAAAATGTCAAATGAAGTCATCAAAAAGATAGTCAAAACAATCCAAAATCCGATTTCAGCTAAAACTTTGTCTAATCTTTCTTCCCAACTAAAATCTTCGACATATTTACCCAAGCCAGATTTGTTTAACCACTCTTTTATTTGAATTTTGGACAGAACATATTCGAGCACAAATTTTATCAACATAGCCACTAACCAACCAACGACAAAAACAACAACTGCAGCCAATAAACTTAAAAGAGCATTAGTTAAAGAAGGAATAAAAGATAGAAGATAGTTATTTAATATATCTGTCGGTGTTAGGTTTTGTTGATAAGGCATTTAATTAATTTAATTAATTACGACCTAAATTAATTTTAAGACAAAATTTAAAAAAAACAAAATTTAGACTGTGGAAAACCAGGCTTGACATCAAAAATTTTTTAAGTTATAATTTATTTAACGATGAACAGTGGATTAACTTTTAAATTTATTATTTGGCAAATAAAGATTCCCAGAAAGCGGGGGTCTTAATTTAATTTTATAAAAAACAAAAAAATAATTTACAAGATGGGCCCCCGCTAAAAGGGCCCTTTTTAAAAATGACGGATAAAACCTTAGAAAACATAAAAATAATTTTAGAAAAAAGGGATCTTGCTAATGATTATTTTGACTTAAAAGCATTACCACCTGAAGAAGCAAAAATATTTTTAGCCTCGATTAATGTTTTACCCCAACATTTAGCAAAGTTTGACTCTCCTCCTTTAGACAAAAATGAAACAAAAAGATGGAGTCTGATCTATTTAGCTTTACATAATTTATTTCATTCAGAAATCAATCATCAGGATATTACTAAACTTGAAATTTTAACTACAGCACCAATTTTTAATCTAACTAAAGAATTTCTAAACGAAGAAGACTTGGTCAAATTATCTTTTGCTTATTTCCTTTTGGGTTTTACATCTTTAAGAATCAATCATTCTTTAGAATATTTAATTAGTGAAAAATTAATTTTAGGAGAATTTGTAGCCATTGGAGGAATTGAAAGTAGTATTTGGGGGTTGAAATTTAAACATCATTTATTACAGCCTGTAGCTCAAAATATTTTGACTAAAGTTGAAAAAGATAGACATGATTTCTTGGTCAAAAAATATAAAAACATTGTTTTTGATTTCTTATAATTTATACCAAACGAGAAAAACTAATATTATTATGATTAATAAAGCTCCACTGATATAAATTATTTCATTTTTTAAATTGTTTTGGTTTAATGATTGAATTGAAGCCAGGTTATTGCCCGGATGATTACCGGATAGATTACCCGGATGATCACCGGAAATATTACGCGGATTATTATCAGATAAATCCGATTTGAATCCGGGTAGTATTATCCGGTCTAAATCCGGGTAATTATTATCCGGTTTATATCCGGGTAACTCATAAAAAACATTTTCTCTTCCTGGAGTTGGTTGAGTAAATTGCCAATCACCATTTTGGTTTCGAGCAAAACTTTTACCTTGTGGTGCTTTACCTTGATAACTAATTGAAAAAATTTTCTCGTTATTAAAATAAAGAGATATTTCTTCGCCGTTATTTCTAAGATAAAAGTTGTAATCTTTATTAGTTATTAAAAAATACTCTTCAGGCTCAATTTGCCCAGAAAGTTTTATTTTTTTCTTATTTATTTCTAAAACAAATTTATTTAAATCAATCACTTCATCACCGTAATTAAAAATTTCAATAAATTCTTTACCTTGGTCGTTATCTTCAGGATTAGGTAAAAATTCAGAGATTATTAATGTTGGTTGGGTTTCTTTAGTTGAAATTGATTGTTGAGTTAAATTTGATTCTTGGGTTGAGGTTGTATCTAAATTTGTGATTGGTGTTATAGTTGATAATTGAGAATTTGCTGAAAATGACTGTTGGTTTATATCTTTATCGGCAACCAATAAACTACCTGGAGTTCCTCCTTTAATCTTATTTTCTTTACAAACACCATTTTCAAAAATTATCGAATAACCATCATTATTGCCACCACAAGAGCTTTGATAATTAGCTCCAGCTAATAAATTTTTATTATTATCATAAATTTGAATGATACCAGATTCGTTTTTTAAAGAAAAATTAGCCTGAACTAATTTACCTTTAAAATCTGAGTAGTCTTTAAAAAATAAATTTTTATCTTGAACAATAATAAATATTTCTTGAGGTCCGACTGTTAAACTTTCCTCAAATAAGTGATTTTTACCGTCATTAATTCGCCAACCGTTTTTACCTGATAAAATCTGGATTATTTGATCAGAGTTATTAAAAACCTCAATCCATTCCCTGCCCAAATCATTACCTTCAGGATTATACATAATTTCAGTAATTGTTAAAGCAAAAGCAATTTTAAAAATAAAGGGGAAAATTATTAATTTTTTCATTTAAAATCTAATATTAAACATTCTATCTAAACTTAAAAGACCTGGACCAACAAAAAGATAAACTATGGCTAAAGCAATTCTTAAAAAGAGATATTCTAAATCAAATAGTTTTACCTTATCAAAAATAATTTTTTTAATTAAAACAATTACTTCGAGAACAATTAAAAAAATAAAAACAAAAGAAGAATAATAGCCCAAAAAAATTAAAATTGATAAAATTAGATAAAGAAAAGAAAATCCATGTTCTTTTCGTAAATATTCTTTAAAAAGAAAGAGGCTTAAAATTAATCTAGCCAAAAATAAACCAATAAAATCAATGAACCAAAAAAATTGAATCATGGAAGAAAAAATTTATTTTCAAGCAATTGTAACTAATTTTAGACCACCTAACCAAAAAATTTTTACTCTCTATAAAAAATATAAATCATTTAAGAAAATTTTTGAAATCACGGAAAAAGAATTTAAATTTAAGAAAGATTGGGAGGAGGAATATAAAAAACTAAAAGAAATTGGAGGTGAAATTATTTTAAGAAAAGAAAAGGAATTTCCTGAAAAATTAAGAAAAATTAAAGAACCTGTTTTAGGCATTTTTGTTTTAGGCAAATTGAATTTAGATTTTCCTTTAACAATTGGTATTGTTGGCACAAGAAAAGCATCTTCATTAGGCAAAAAGACTGCTTTTGAATTTTCTCAAAATTTGGCTCAGATTGGTGTTTTAATTGTTAGTGGCTTGGCTTATGGCATTGATCTAAGTGCTCATCAAGGAGCAATTGAAGCTAAAAAAGAAAACATCGCTGTTATTGGCTGTGGTTTAGATTTGATTTTAAAAGATCCAAGAAAAAAGTTTATTGAAAAAATTTTGGAAGTTGGCGGAGCAATAATTTCTGAATATCCCCTGGGGACTCCTGCTTTACCTGAAAATTTTCCTTTAAGAAATAGAATTGTTGCTGGTTTAAGTGATGGAATTTTGATTATTGAAGCGCCAATTGATTCTGGAGCTTTAATTACTGCTCGTTATGCTTTAAATTACGGTAAAGATATTTTTGTTATTCCTGGTTCAATTTATGATAAAAATTATTTGGGGAGTTTGAGATTAATTCAACAAGGCGCTAATTTGGTTATTGAAACCGAAGATATTCTAAGAGCTTTTGATTTCAAAATTCCTCAAAAAATTAAAAATTTGTCTTTAGCACCAAAAGAGAAAGAGATTGTTGAAGTTTTAAAAAATGGAGGCTTAACTATTGCTGAAATTTCTCAAAAAACAAAAATTGATCTTGGTCAAGTTTTGGCTTTGCTTTCCCATTTAGAAATTAAAGGTATTGTTTTTAATCAAGGAGGAAAATTTTATTTAGCCGCGGATTTACGCGGATATAATTAGCCACGGATATATGCGGATTATTATAAACCGCGGATTCACACGGATATGCGCGGATATTATTTAACCACGGATATACGCGGATTATAATAGATCCGTGTTAATCAGTGGATTAGTATGTTATCCGTGATAATCAGTGGTTACTATAAATCCGTGTTAATCAGTGGGGTAATACTTTATCCGTGTTAATCCGTGGTGATTATTAATCCGTGTAAATCCGTGGATTAATTATTAGATGAAACTTTTAATAGTTGAATCACCAACAAAAGCAAAAACAATTAGAAAATTTTTGAAAGGCTATTATGTTTTAGCAACTTATGGCCATTTATTGGATTTACCTCAAAATTCTTTTGGCATTTATTTAAGAAACAATCAAATTGAGGCTAAATATGTACCGATTAAAGGTAAAAAGAAAATAATTGAAAAGATAAAAAAACTAGCTCAAAAAGCAGAAAAGATAATTTTAGCTACAGATCCAGACAGAGAAGGAGAAATGATTGCTTGTGAAATCAAAATGATTTTACCCGAAAAAGAGCATTCAAAAATTAAAAGAATTTTTGTTCATGAAATAATTCCAACTGCTTTTTATCAGGCCTTAAAAAATTTAACTCAAATTAATGAAAGTTTAGTTAAGGCTCAAAAAGGAAGAAGATACTTAGATAGAATTTTTGGCTATACTCTATCACCAATTTTATGGCAAAACAAAATTGGTTCATCTGCTGGCAGGGTCCAATCGGCAGCTTTAAGATTAATTGTTGAAAGAGAAGAAGAAATTAGAAATTTTAAAAAAGAAGAGTATTTTAATGTTTACGCTTTTTTAGAAAATTTTCCTTTGCCTTTAGTTTTAGTTGATAAAAATTTAAAAATTTTAAAAATTAAGAAAGAAGAATTGGAGAAAATTAAAAAAGATGTTTTAAAAATTAAAAATTTGAAACTAGAAAAAATTATTGAAGAAAAAAAGAAAATTTATCCTCCACTTCCTTTAGATACTGAAAATTTACAAAGAATAGCTTATCAATTTTTAAAATTTACTCCAAAAAAGACAATGTTTATTGCTCAAAAATTATTTGAAGCTGGTTATATTACTTATCATCGAACTGATAGTCATTTGATTAATAAAAATTTTTCTTTAAAAATCAAAAAATTTATTGAAGAAAATTATGGTAAAAATTATTTTTCTTTACCAAGATTTAAAAAAGAAAAAATTAGTTTTGAAGCTCATGAGGCTATTAGACCAACTTCTTTAGAAAAACCAAATTTGACTAAAGATTTTTTGAAACTTTGGCAATTAATTTTAATGATGACAATTGCTAGTCATTTTAAACCATTGGAGTATTTAGAAAGTAAATATATATTTATGCAGAAGTTGCCCGGATATAAACCGGATGAAATTAATTACCCAGATATAAACCGGATATCCAGTTCTTATCCAGGGAATTTATCCGGTAATAATCCGGGTAGTATATCAGGTAATAATCAGGGTTATATATTTTTAGCCATAAATAAAGAGCTTGTTTTTGATGGTTTTAGCAGAGTTTATCCAATCAAAGAAAAATTTTCCCTAAAACCAGAAGTTAAAGAAAAAGAAATTTTTACTATTTTAAACCTTGACTTTAAGAAAATCGAAACAAAACCTCCGTCAAGATTTAATGAAGCAAGTTTAATTAAAAAAATGAAAGAACTAGGTATTGGCCGGCCCTCTACTTATGTACCAATAATTGAAATTCTAAAGAAAAGAAATTATATTATTAAAGAAAAAAATTTTTTAAAACCAACTGAAAAGGGAGAAGCTGTTTATAAATTTTTATTAGAAAAATATCCTGAGATTATCGATTTAAAATTTACTGCTTTAATGGAAGAAAAATTAGACGAGATTGCTTTAGATAAATTAGATTATCAAAAATTTGTAATTGATTTTTGGCAGAAATTAGGGTTTTTGTCTTAATTGCCTGTTCAATTTTTCAAACCCATCATTTATTGCTTGAAAAATATTCTTGCCAACTCCCTTGGCTATAATCAAAGACCTATCTGGTAGGTCTAAAATTATTTTTGTTTTATAAATTCCCTCTTTAGCTTTAATTTCTTTATCTTTGGTTAATTCAACCTCAATTAAAGATTCTTTTTCGATTTCTTTTTTATCTTTAAATAATCTCCTTATTTTATTCGTCTGTTTCTTAATAAATTCTATTTCTGCCTGTGACAATCTTAAATTTTTAAAATAATAAATTATTTTCATCTCTCACTCACCTATTTGCGCGAGGTGGGACTCGAACCCACACGGGAATTCTCCCACAGCCCCCTCAAGGCTGCGCGTCTACCAATTCCGCCACTCGCGCCAATTATATTTATTTATTTTATATTATAATTTAATAAATGTCGGATTAAAAAAAATCGAAAATGAATCTTCGTGAAAAAGCGCTACAATTGATTGATCAATATATCCAAAATCAAAATTTAAAAAAGCACCTTTTAGCTACTGAAAATTTAATGAGACATTTAGCGAAAAAATATGACGAAGATGAAGAAATTTGGGCTTTAGCTGGGCTTTTACATGATTTAGACTGGGAAATAACCAAAGAAACACCCGAAAAACATCCTTTAATCGCTGTTGAAATTTTAACCAAAGAAGGCTTCCCTCAAGAAGTGATTGAAGCTATAAGAAAACATAACCATCTTCAAGGTTTAATTCCTGAAACAAAATTAGAAAAAGCTTTATATTGTTGTGAAGAAATAACTGGATTAATTGTTGCTGTTGCTTTAGTAATGCCGAATAAAAAATTGAGCGAGGTTACTGTTGAAAGAATTTTAAACAAATTTAAAGAACCATCCTTTGCTAAAGGAGTTAATCGAGAAATAATTTTAAAAGCTGACGAAATGTTAGGATTGAAATTAGAAGAATTAGCGGAAATAGCTCTAAAAGCAATGCAAGAAATTAGCGAGGAGTTGGGATTATGATTGCGGGGCGAAAACGATAAACTCCGTGCTCTTTATTTGTCTGTTGGGTTGTGTGACTGAATGCCATAACAACAAAACAATATTTAACTAGTTATCAACGATGAAATGAAAGGATTTTGTTTACACGATTGACTTGGATATTAGCGTATTCTCGCCCACCTTCCCCTTGATTGAATTGCAGGGGAGGTGGGACTCGAACCCACAACCTGCGGTTTTGGAGACCGCCGCTCTGCCAATTGGAGCTACTCCCCTATGCTAACTTCACAGCTTCATAACTTCTCAGCTTCCGACTTTTATTTTCTTGCTTCTTTGTGATTTGTATGTTTTCGGCAATTTGGACAATATTTTTTTAAATTTAATTTATATTCAGCTCCTTTTTTCTTCCAATAATAATAATTAACTCTTTGGCAATTTTCGCATCTTAATTTAATTAAATTTCTTGTTTTAACTGCCATTATTAAATTATATCATAATCCTTTACTATTTTTAAAATTACATCTCTTAATCTAAAAGGATCATGTTTAACATAAATATCTTTTTGATTAATTAAATCAGCTAAATAAAATTTAACCCCCATCTTTTCTAATTCTTCCAAATCATTTTCAACTAATTTTTTATTTTCATCCTTTATTCTTGCTTCCTGTTCTTTAGAAGGTTTCCCACAGTTTAAAATAGCAATATCAATTTTATTTAAACCAGAAATTCGCAAAAATTCTTTTAAATGTTGACTAGCAGAAAAATTGTCTGTTTCTCCTGGCTGGGTTAATAAATTAACAATAAAAATTCTTAAAGCTTTAGATTTTTCAATTGTTTCTTTAATTTTTTTAATCAAAACATTAGGCAAGATGCTAGTATAGAGACTTCCTGGACCAAAAATTAAAACATCAGCTACTTCAATTCTTTTAACTAATTCTTTTGGCACTTTTGGATTCTCTGGTCTTATTTTTAAGGAAACAATTCTTTTTTGACTTAGAATGCCATAATTAGTAATTTCATTTTCACCAACAATTTTACTCTTATCCTCAAAAAAAGCTATTAATTCTGTTTTTTCAAACGTAACTGGAAATACTTCACCTGAAATATTTAAAATTTTTGCTGCTTTTTTTACTGCTTTTAAAATATTACCCTCTGTTTCTAACAAGGCAACTAAAAATAAATTACCCAAAGGATGGCCCCTTAATCCTTGGCCCTCAGTAAATCTATATTGCATAACTTTACGAACATAATTTTCGATATTTGATAAAGCTAAAAGACAATTTCTTAAATCACCAACCGCCGGGATGTCATAAACTTGACGCAAAATTCCTGAACTTCCTCCAGAATCAGCCACAGTTACAACAGCAGTTAAATTTTTTATTTTCTTTCCATAATCCTTTTTCAAACCAGTCAAAATATTTGAAAGACCCGTGCCACCACCGAAAATTACAATTTTCATCTAATTGAACTTTCAATAAAATTCTTAATAATATTAGGTATAAAAAAAGAAGTGATCAAAAGAACAATTCCTAAAATTAAATAAAGAATTGCTTTATGAACGATTACCTCATCTTTTCCCCCAAAAGGAGATGTATATTTTCCTTTACCTAAAATATACATTAAGCCTAAAAAAATCAATAAGCCACTTCCTAAAATCATTAAAACAGAAAAGGCAAATTTAATAATATTAGTCAAGATTTTCATTATCTTTACTTGAGCTTGATCAATACTATTTTGAGCCAAGACAAAATTTATTAGAAAAATTATTATTAAAATAACTGAACCGATTTTGCTCATTTCGGTTTATTGGCTTAGTAGTAGTATTTATTCATCGGCCTTTTGCAATTAGGATAAACTTTCTGTTTTCTCTTAGTCATTTCTGTTTACCTTTACCCCGCACCAGAGCAGAGCACGGTTCGGGATGACCCGGTATCATACTTCAGTTATGTTAATGGTTAACGAATCAAATTCTGCCTTTTAGAATTCTTTCTTTTTGCCTTTGAAATTCTCTTTTTCTAATTTTCTCTCTTTTTTCATATTTTTTAAGACCCTTAACTAAAGCAATTTCAACCTTTATTAATCTATTTTGATTATAAATCTTTAGGGGCACAATTGTCAAACCTGGTTGTTTGATTTTGTTTAAAAGATAATTAATCTCTTTACGATGTAAAAGTAATTTTCGATCTCGGGTTGGCTCATAGTCTCGGGGGGTATTTTGAGACTGATAAGGAGGCAAATTAAAATTTTTCAAAAATAATTCATCTCCCTTATAAGAAACATAAGCCCCCTTTAAACTACCTTTGCCTGAAAATAAAGCTTTAACTTCAAAGCCTTTAAGCTCAATTCCAGCAACAAATCTCTCTAAGATTTCATAATTTCTCAAAGCCTCGCGATTTTGAATTAAAACCATTTGTTTTTTATAATTTTACAAGAATGGCGAAAAGAAATAATAAATCTGTTTTCAAGGAAATTTTTATTAAAGAAAGTTTTAAGCAAGCTTTGGGTTTTATTTGTTTTATTTTAGCTGGGGTTTTGTTTATCTCACTTTTTTCTAATGGAGGTATTTTAACCTCAAAAATAAAAAATGCTTTAACTTTTATTTTTGCTTGGAATAGTTATTTATTAATTCCTTTCTTTGTTTTTTTAGGCTATTTTCTTTTCCAAAAACCAACCTGGTTAAAATTACTAAGACAATTTTCGGGTCTTTTAATTCTATTTTTATTTTTTAACTTTTTCCTTCATTTAATTTTCCGTCAAGGAGGCGAGATTGGTTCAATTTTATTATCTTTCTCTACTTATATTGGTCTTTATGGCTTAATATTGCTTTCATTTATTTTTCTATTTTTTGGTTTATGGTTAATTTTAGAAGAAAGATTATTTGAATTATTAAAAACAGTTTTCCAATCAACCCAAAAAACGTTAGAAGAGATTGAAAACAAAGTTAAACAAGTTAAAGTTGTAACAGTTGAGTCAGAACCAGTAAAAACTGTTAAAAAAGAAATTACTAACAATAAACTAAAAGAAAAAATAAAAATTAAAACAAGGAAAGTTTTGCCTAAAAGTATTTGGAAATTGCCTCCTCTAGATTTAATTTCTCATGGTAAAGAAGAGGTTTTAGCTCCTGACATTAAATCAACATCGCAAATTATCCAAAAAACATTAGAAAATTTTGGCATCAAAGTTGAGATTATTGATGTTGAAATTGGACCAGCAATAACAAGATTTGCTCTCAAACCAGGCGAAGGAATTAAACTTTCGAAAATTCTATCATATCAATCAGACTTAGCCTTAGCATTAGGAACACCAAATTTAATTATTGAAACACCAATTCCAGACAAGGCTGTTTTAGGTATTCAAGTGCCAAACAAAAAATCAGCCGTAGTTCGTTTAGGTAATCTTTTAAGAGAAAAAGAGTTTCTTGAAGGACCTTTGCTTAGTTTTCCTGTTGGGCGAAAAATAAATGGCGAGGTTTTGTTTGCTGATTTAGCTAAAATGCCTCATCTTTTAATTGCCGGAACAACCGGTTCAGGAAAATCAATATTCATTCATAATCTTTTGATATCGTTGTTAATGAAAAATACGCCAGAAACACTAAGCTTAATTTTAATTGACCCTAAAAGAGTTGAACTAATAAATTATAGTGATTTACCTCATTTAATTATGGATCCCGTTGTTGAGGCTAAAAAAACTTTAGCCGTTTTTAACTGGTTAATAGAGGAAATGGAAGAAAGATATAAACTCTTACAAGAAACAAAATCAAGAGATATTGATTCATACAATCAGAAACAGTTAAACCGCAAAGAAAAAATAATGCCAAGAATTTTATTAGCAATTGATGAATTAGCAGATTTAATGGTTACTTATGGTTCGAATATTGAATCAATGATTATCAGACTAACCCAAATGGCAAGGGCAACTGGTATTCATTTAGTTTTAGCAACCCAAAGACCATCAGTTGATGTTGTCACTGGTTTGATTAAAGCTAATGTTCCAAATCGACTCTGTTTTAAAGTTGCTTCTTATGTTGATTCACGAACTGTTTTAGATACTGGGGGTGCCGAAAAATTAATTGGCTCGGGTGATGGACTTTTTATCTCAACTACTTTACACCAACCACTCAGGATCAAAGCGCCATTTATTACTGAAACAGAAATCCATAAAGTTATCGATTTTTGGAAAGATCAAGCAGAAGAATTACCTCAATTTGAAAGACAAAAAATTCCGATTGAAGAAATAGAAGCTGTAAAACTAGGAACCTTTGAAGCTAATGAAGACGAAGAATTATTTAGACAAGCAATCGATATTGTTTTAGAAGCTGGTAAAGCTTCAACCTCATTGCTTCAAAGAAGATTAAAAATTGGCTATGCTCGAGCAGCTAGACTTTTAGATTTAATGGAAGAAAAAGGAATTATCGGACCCCAAGAAGGCTCTAAACCAAGAAAAGTATTGATTACAAAAGAAGATTTAGAAAGCAATAATTCTTCTTTTGAGCTATGATATAATAAAATTACTAATAAGCTGTGAAGCCAAGAAGCTGTGAAGCTGTATTGCGGCGGTAGTTCAGTGGTAGAACGTCTCCTTGCCATGGAGAAGGTCGCGGGTTCAAATCCCGTCCGCCGCTCAAAATGATCCTTTTGCCTGAAAACTTCATTATTCTTCTTTTAACCTCGCTCTTGATTTTCAATCTTTATAACTTCATTGACTTAGCTTTGCCTCCAAAAATAAAAATAATCTATCCTCCAAATAAAATTACCGTTTATAATAATAGTATTGATTTTAAAGGTTTTGCTGATAAAAGAGGAGATCTATTTATTAATGAACTGCCTGTTTATTTTGATGATCAAGGTTACTTTGAAAAAACTTTTTATTTAAAAGAAGGTCTTAATAGATTTATAATTAAAGAAAAAAAATTTTGGGGTCAAGAAACAAAAATTGAAAGAGAAATAATTTATTTACCCAGATGACGAAAGCTGGCAAAGAAAATAAAGAACTAAAAGGACTTTTAGAAGAACTAAAGAAAGAATTTGGCGAAGGATCAATTATGACTTTGGAAACAATTCCTAAGGTTGATGTCGAAGTAATTTCAACTGGCTCACCTTCTTTAGATTTAGCCTTAGGAGTTGGTGGACTTCCTCGAGGCAGAATTATTGAAATTTATGGGCCTGAATCATCAGGTAAAACAACCCTAGCTTTATCAGTTGCTGCTCAGGTTCAAAAGGAAAATGGCAATGTTGCTTTTATAGACACAGAACATGCCTTAGATCCTGATTATGCTAAAAAAATTGGGGTTAATATTGAGAAATTAGTTATTTCCCAACCTGATTCAGGTGAAGATGCTTTGAATATTGTTGAAAAATTAATTCGTTCAGGTCTTTTTGATTTAATTATTGTTGATTCAGTTGCTGCTTTGGTTCCTCGAGCTGAACTTGAAGGCGAAGTTGGTGATCAATTTATTGGACTTCAGGCAAGAATGATGTCTCAAGCTTTAAGAAAACTAACTGGAATCATTTCCAAAACAAGAACAGTCTTAATTTTTATTAATCAAACAAGAGCAATGATTGGTGGGATGATTCCTGGCCAAGAAACAACACCGGGTGGTAAAGCTTTAAAATTTTATGCTTCAGTTAGAATTGAACTTAAACGAGTTAGTCAAATTAAAAAAGGAGAAGAAATTATTGGCAACAAAATTAAGGCTAAAATTGTTAAAAATAAAGTTGCACCACCATTTAAAACAGCTGAGTTTGATATTTACTATAACGAAGGTATTTCTTATGAAGCTGATTTATTAAATTTAGCTGAAAGAATAGGGGTGGTTAAAAAATCTGGTAATAGTTATTTTTGGGAAGAAACAAAATTGGGAGGTAGTTTTCAAGCTGCTCGAGAATTTTTAAAAGAAAATAAGGAGATAACTCAAAAAATTTTTCAAGCAATTAAAGAAAAATAAGAACATAAAAAGGACAGAACCAACACAGAACTTACAGAAAAATTCAGTAAGTTCTGCGTCAGCTCAGCATAGTTCTGCATTTAAAAATAATTCTGTCAGTTCTGCGTCAGTTCTAATAGTTCTGCATTAAAAATTAAAAAATAATGTTTGCCAAAATTAAGGGTGCAACTTTATCAGGAATTTTTCCTGAAATAATTGAGATTGAAGTTGGTTTAAGCGGCGGTTTCCCTAATTTTCAAATTGTTGGCTTACCTGATGAAACAATTAATGAAGCTAAAGAAAGAATAAGTTTAGCTTTAAAAAATGTTTCTGCTAAACCACCAAATAAAATCAATGCTCGAGTAATTGTTAATTTAGCTCCAGCTGATTTAAAAAAAGAAGGACCTTTATTAGATTTACCAATTGCTTTAGCTTATTTAGCTGCTTCGAGACAAATAAAAACTTTGCCTAAAGATTATTTGTTTTTAGGCGAACTTGGCTTAGATGGAAGCTTAAGAAAAATTAAAGGAGCTTTACCAATCACTTTAAAAGCAGCTAAACATTTTTCAGCTATTATTTTGCCCGAAGAAAATTTAGCTGAAGTTAGTTTTGTTAAGGAAATAAAAATTTATGGTTTTTCCCATTTACAAGAAGTTATTGATTTTATTGAAGAAAGAATTTTAAAGATACCTGTTGAGCCAAAAGAGTTTTCTTTTGAAAATCAAGATTTAGATTTGAATTTTATTGTTATTGATGATTATCTTTTAAGAGGAATAATTTTAGGAGTTATTGGTAATCATAATTTTTTACTTTATGGACCACCAGGAACAGGTAAAACAATAATGGCTCAAAACATTGTTCATCTTTTGCCTAATTTAGATTACGATTCGGCCTTAGAAATTTCTGCTATTTATAGTGCTTTAGGTCTTTTACAAGATAATATAATTTTTCGGCCTCAATTAAGAGCTCCCCATCATTCAGCTTCAGCTGTTAGTATTTTAGGTGGCGGCAAAGATGCCAGACCAGGAGAAGTAACTTTGGCTCATCGTGGTGTTTTGTTTTTTGATGAATTGCCTGAATTTCGCCGAGATGTTTTAGAAGGAATAAGAGAACCATTAGAAACAGGCGAAATAACAATTGCTCGAGCCAAAAAAACAGTCAAATACCCGGCGAGGTTTTTATTTGTTGGTGCTTACAATCCTTGCCCTTGTGGTTTTTATGGCGATCCAGAAATTGAATGCAAATGTTCAATTAGTGAAATCAACAGATATCAAAAGAAAATTTCCGGACCGCTTTTAGACCGAATTGATATTAATTTAAATGTGCCGAGAATTAACAGTGAAAAAATTTTTAATTTAGAAAAAAGAAATTTTGAACAAATTAAAGGAAAAATTATTGAAGTTAGAGAAAAAATTTATCAAAGGTACAAAAACGAAAACTTTAAAAATAATAGCGAGATCCCAGCTAAAAAAATTAAAGACTACGCTAAATTAACTCATCAAGCTGAAGTTTTTTTGAAAAAAGCAATTGATAAACATCGCTTGTCTTTAAGAGGCATTCATAAAATTTTAAAATTAGCTCGAACAATTGCTGATTATAATGAAAAAGATATTATTGATATTAATGAAGTAGGCGAAGCCTTGCAATATCGAGTTAAGGAAAACTAGTCTCTATCTTATAATTATCTTATGATTGCAATTAAAGAAAAATTTTTATTAAGAAATAATTTAGATAAAATAAAAAATAAAAATATTTTGGTTAGGGTTGATTTTAATGTGGATTTTAAAAATGGAAAAATTTTTGATCAATACAGAATTTTGGCTATTAAACAAACTCTAAATTTTTTAAAATCTGCCAGGCAAGTTATTTTAATTAGCCATTTAGGCGATGATAAAAAGTTATCTTTTAAAAAACTAATTCCTGAAATAAGCAAAATTCTAAAAATTAAAATTGGTTTTTTAGAAAATTTAAATTCAAAACCAAAAGAAAAATTCTCTCTTTTAGAAAATTTAAGAAAATGGAAAGAAGAAAAAGAATGTAATCCAGGTTTTGCTAAAAAATTATCTTTATTAGGAGAAATTTTTGTTTTTGAAGCTTTTTCGGTTTCTCATCGTAAACATTCTTCGGTTTATCTTTTGCCAAAAATTTTACCAACTTTTTATGGGTTTAATTTTGAAAAGGAAATCAATTTATTAAATAAGGTTTTAAAAATAAAAAATTTAACTTTAATTTTAGGTGGAGCAAAAATTTCAACTAAATTACCATTAATTGAGAAATTTTTAAATCGAGCTGATTTAATTATTTTAGCTGGCGGTTTGGCTAATACTTTTTTAAAGGCTAAAGGTTTTGAGATTGGCAATTCTTTAGTTGAAAATGAGCTCTTAAGAAAAATAAAAAAGCTATATTCAGCAAAAATACTAACTCCTTTCGATTTTTATGTTTTAAACAAAAATAAAATTTATCATCGTTATTTAGGCGAAATTCAAAAAGAGGATAAAATTTTCGATGCTGGCGAAGAAAGTTTAAAGATTTTTTTCAAAGAAATTAAAAAAGCAAAAAATATTGTGATCAATGGAACTTTGGGATTTGTTGAAGACAAAAGATTTGAAAAAGGAACATTGTTGTTAATAAAATTTTTAGCTCAATTTAAGAATAAGTTTATTTTATTTGGTGGTGGTGATACTTTGGCTTTTTTAACTAAGAAAAAATTCTTAAAGAGATTTAAAATTTCAACTGGCGGTGGAGCTATGCTTCATTATTTAGCCAATGAAACATTATGGCCAATCAAATGAAAGAAATAATTGTTTATACTGACGGTGGTGCAATTAATAATCCTGGTAAAGCTGCAATTGGGGTTGTTTTAAAATTTGATCAACGAATAAAGGAATATAGTAAAGATATCGGCATTAAAACTAATAATCAGGCTGAATACCAGGCTGTTATCTTCGCTTTAGAAAAAATAAAACAAATTTTTGGCAAGGAAAAAATTAAAAATCTAAAAATAATTTTAAATCTAGACAGCGAAGTGGTGGCTAAACAAATTGATAATCAGTATAAAATTTCTGAACCTAATCTTTTCCCTTATTTTATTAAATTTCACAACTTAAGACTTGACTTTGGAGAAATTAAAATTAATTTAATTCCCCGGGAACAAAACTTAGCTGATAAATTGGTTAAAAAAATTCTATTTCACAAGTTTTCCACATTAATTTAAGATTTTAGGTTTTTGACTTCTTGATGCTTTTTAGATATAATTGGGGAAAATGGCCTTAGAACATTTCCAAACAACATGGGATAAGATTTTAACTAATATTAAAAATAACGTTGGTGAATCTGTTTTTAAGGTTTGGTTTTCTCATTTTCAACCAAAAAATTATTCTCAGGGAGTTTTAAAAATAGAGGTACCAAGCAAATTTGTTAAAGATTGGCTCGAAAAAAAATTTGAACAAGTAATTTTAAAAACAATTAAAGAGTTTATTCCTGAAATAAAAAGCATTGAACTTGTGGTTTCGAACAAGCCTGGTCTAGAAATTGATTATCAAAAAACAATAATTAAAAGATTTTCAAGCATCAATCAGCAAAGATTAACAATTTTTGAAATTAATCCCCAAACTAATCTTAATCCTCGTTATCGTTTTGATAATTTTGTTGTTGGCCAAGGTAATGAATTAGCCTTTGCTGCTTGTCAAGCAGTAGCTAAGAATTATGGCAAATTACATAATCCATTGTTTGTTTATGGACCAGTTGGTGTTGGCAAAACTCATCTTTTACAAGCAACCGGTAATGAAGCTTTAAAACTTCACAAAAACATAAAATTAAAATATTTAACAACCGAGGAGTTCACTAATGAATTTATTCAAAGTTTAAAAAATCATACAACTGAAGAATTTAGAGCCAAGTTTAGAGATATTGATATTTTGATTTTAGACGATGTTCACTTTCTTTCGGGTAAAACAACTTCTCAAGAGGAACTTTTCCATACTTTCAACTATCTTTTCAACCTTTCCAAACAAATTATTTTTTCGTCTGATAGACCTCCAAAACTAATTCCTGACATTGAAGCTCGTTTAAGGTCAAGATTTGAAGGCGGTTTAGTTATTGATATTAATCCCCCTGATTACGAAACAAGAATGGCGATTTTAAAACTAAAATCTCAAGAAAAAGGTGTTGTTTTTGACGATAAAATTTACGATCTTATTGCCCAAAGAATTACTAAGAACACCAGAGAACTAGAAGGTGCTTTAAGTCTTATCATTTTTCATCACAACCAAGGCGAAAAAATAACTTTAGAAAAAGTGGAAGAGCTGTTAAAAAAGTTCTCCAAAGATTTTTATCGTAAAATTAGTCCGAAAAAAATAGTTAAAGTAATTGCTGAACATTATGAAATAAAAGATGAAGATGTTTTTAAAAAAACAAGAACAAAACATCTAGTCCGAGCAAGACAGTTTTTAATTTATTTTTTAAGAGAAATTTCACAACTTTCTTATACCTCAATTGGTGAATTTTTAAAAAAGGATCATACAACGATTATTTACTCTTATGAAAAAATTGTTAAAGAACTGAAGAAAAACCCTTTATTAAATCAAGAATTAGAAGTTTTAAAATCAAAAATCATGGAAGTTTAAACATTTTATTAACAAAATTTTAGTGTCGTTAATTAAAAAAATTAAGAAATATTAAGGTTTAAAACATTTTCCCCAATTTTAACCTTACTATTACTACTATGAAAATAAATATCTTAAAAGAAAAATTAAAAGAAATTTTACAGATTGTTACTAATGTTTGTTCACAAAAAACAGATTTAAGTATTTTAAATTATTTTTATCTTTCAGCTAAAAATCAAGAAATTTATGTTTCAGCTACTGATTTAGAATTAAACTATCAGACAAAATTTCTAACTCAAGTTTTAAAAGAAGGTGAAGTCTTGATTCCAGCCAGACAATTTGAAAAAATTATTGATAACTTTTATGAAGATGAGGTTAGTTTAGAAATTAGAGATACTGTTTTAGAAATTAGAGGTAAAAATTCCGTTTCAACTTTACCTGGTTTAAGTTATGAAGAATTTCCGACGTTTACTGAAATAAATTTTACTAAATACTTTGAAATTGATAATGAAATTTTTCAAGAATATCTTAATAGATTGTCACCAATTTTAACTACTTCGGATATTAGACCTGAATATTCTGGAATTTATTTTGATTTAAATGGAGAAAATTTGAATTTGGTTGCTACTGATACCATCCGATTAGGTATACAAAAAGTTAAATCTCAATTTTTTGATACTAATATTGAAAAAATTTCTGTTTTATTACCTAAAAGATTGATTCAAGAATACCAAAGAATTAAAAGAAAATCAGGAAAATTAAAAATTTATTTTGAAGAAAATCAAGTAACTTTTGAAATTTTAAACCACTTATTAACTGCCAAGCTTTTAGCCTTAGAATATCCTAATTATCAACAATTTATTGCTCCAGCTAGTTTTTTATTTACTTTTTTACTTGACAAAAATCAAATTTTACAAGCTTTAAAATTAGCCCGAGTTTTTTTAGATCAATTTAAGGAAACAGAATTAATTTTTAATTTTAAAGACAATCAACTTGAAATTTATACTCATAATGAACTCTTAGGAGAAAATAGAAATAAATTAGAATTTGAAGTTAAAGAAAATAATTTAACTGAAACAGAGTTTAAAATTAAATTCCATCTTGATTTTCTTTATGATGGTTTGGCTGTTATTGAATCGGAAAAAATATTTGGTGGTTTTTTTACCGGTTTAAATGCAAGTACACCTCTTTATTTAAAATCACCAATTGAAGAGGACTTTGTTTATATTTTAGTTCATCGATGAAAAAAATTTATCTGCGTCAAAACGAATTATTAGAAATTGCTAAAATTATTAAAGATCACCTGCCGGGAATAAAAGTTTTTATTCATCGACACGAAAGAAATATTGTTCTTGATTTACCTCGAAATATTGATCGTTTAAAAATTGAGGAACTTAAAACAAAGCTTAAAATTAAATATTCTAATTATCAATTTTCAGTTTTTTATTTTTAATAACCAAACCATTTTCTCACTCCATTTTCCCAAAAAATAAATTGCGGATCTTGATAAGGGTCCTCAGGAATTTCGCCTAAAGGATTTTGACGGTCAATGTAAAATAAGATATTATGAATACCATATTGAGAAATATAAGAGCCATTAAGCATTGGCTTATTAACAAATCTTTTTTCCGGAGGGATAAAATTTTCTGGTTGAATTTTATTTAAAGTAATTGTTTGAGATAAAAATTGGTGGAAAATTGGTAAAGCCGCAACAAGACTTGCTCCTAAAGAATTCATTCGGCGACCATCAGTATTGCCTGCCCAAACACCAACAACAATTTGCGGTGTATAACCAAAAGTCCAAGCATCTTGATAAAATTGAGTTGTTCCAGTTTTTAAAGCAACTTCATAATTAGGAAAAATAGTCAACCCTAAGCTTCTTTGCAAAAGACCTTTTCTAGCTTCAATATCTTTTAAAATATCATTTAAAATTCTTGCTGTTTCTGGAGAAACAATTTGTTCTTCTTGTGGTTGATATTCATAAATAACTTTTTTATCTTCAATAATTCTTAAAATTAAACTTTGAGAAACTAATTTACCATCATTAGCCAAAGCACCATAAAATCTAATTAAATCAGTCATTCTAACCTCAGCTGTTCCTAAGCCTAAAGAAAGTCCATAATTTTGCCAATCTTTTAAATAAGGCATAGTTTTTCGAGCCAAATCAATAACTCTTTCAGGTATAGCTAAATAAAAAACTTTGACTGAAGGAATATTTCTTGATTCAGTCAAAGCTTGTCTTAAGGTTACTGGTCCTTTAAAAACTTTATCAAAATTTTGTGGTTTATAACCATTAAAATCAGTTGGTACATCAAATAAAATAGTATTATCAGGATAACCTAATTCAAATAAGGCAGCATAAGAAATTGGTTTAAAAGCAGAACCAGGTTGGCGAAATCTAAAAGGAACATTAACTTGACCATCGATTGTTTCATCAAAAAAATTTTTTGAACCAACTAAAGCTAAAACCTCGCCAGTTTTAGAATTAATTGCCATTAAAGCAGCATTACTACCACCGTAGTTTTTTTTATTTCTTTCAGCTCCTTCTCTTACAGACTCTTCGGCAATTTTTTGCAAATCATAATCTAGAGTGGTTATTATTTTTAAATTTTTTTCTTCTAAGCTTTCTTGGGGAAACATTTCTTTTAATTGATTAATAACTTCAATAACAAAATGAGGAGCAATCATACCAGCATACTTGCTTTTGACAATTTCAATCTCCTCATTGATAGCTATTTGATAATCTTCTTCATTAATCCAACCTTCTTCTTTTAGTCTCAAAAGCAAATAATCTCTTCTTATTTTTAATCTTTTAATATTTTCTTCGTTAATTGGTGAATATAAAGCTGGAGCTTTAGGAATTGAAGCTAAAATTATTGCTTCAGACAAAGTTAAATCTTTTAATTTTTTATTGAAATAATAATCAGCTGCGGCTCTAATACCTATATTACCTTCGCCATAATAGATTGAATTTAGATAATAGGTTAAAATTTCATTTTTCGAATATTTTCTTTCAAGTTTTAAAGCCAAAATTATTTCGTTTATTTTTCTTAATAAAGATTTTTCTTTAGTTAAAAACAAATTACGAACCAATTGTTGGGTAATGGTTGAACCACCATATCCAAAACTTTTTGTTTTTAGATTGAGATAAATTGATCTTATTATTCCTTTAAAACTTACTCCGCGATGAAAATAAAAATCTTTATCTTCAGCAATTAAAGTTGCCTTAATTACATTTTCAGGAATATCTTCAAAATTAGCCCACGAGCGTCTAAAACCAACTTTATATAAGAGAATCCTTCCTGTTCGATCATAAATTTCAGTTCCACCACCAACAATTTTTTCACCAATTAAATCTGAACTAGGTAGATAAACAGACTGAATTGTGAATAAGAAAATCGCAAAACTAAAAAAAATAAAAAGTAAAATTAAAATAAGTTTAATTATCCTCATTTATAATAATTATAATGGAAAAAGAGTTTGAGGAATTTAGGTTAGACAGTGAAAGAATTGCTCAAGAATTAGCTAGAGCTTTAAATGTTCCCTATTTTAATTTACAACTAGTTCATCCTGAAGTTGATGCCTTGAAATATGTTCCTAAAAATTTGGCTGAAAAAATAAAAGTTATACCAATTAAAAAAGAGAAAAACATTTTAACTTTGGGAGTTATTGATCCTTATAATTCTGAGCTTGAAAAGCTTAAAGAGTCTTTAAAGAAACAAGGAATAGAAATTAGTATAGGCATAATTTCGCCTAAAAGTTTAGAAATTGGCTTAGAAGAATACAAATTTTTAAAGGAAAAAAAAGTTACTTACGTTGGTACTTTTGAAATTAATCAAAATGTTTTTTTAGAAGTTAAAGAAAAAGCTGAAAAGAGAAGTGACATTGAAAATATGCTTAAAAATATAGTTAACCAAGATCCTTTTTTAATTCTTGATTATTTATTAGCTGGAGCAATAAAATTTAATGCTTCTGATATTCATTTTGAGCCTTATGAGGATAAGATTTTTGTTCGTTATCGTTTTGATGGAATTTTGTATGATATTTTCTCTTTCCCTAAAAATATTTATCCTTTAATTAAAAATAGGATTAAAATTTTATCTGGGTTGATGATTAATATAACTGATAAGCCTCAAGATGGTAGATTTTCAATCGTTTTTGATGATCAAAATATTGATATCCGAACCTCGGTTATTCCTTCGGTTGAAGATGAAGCCATTGTTTTAAGACTTTTAATTTTTAGTCTAATTGTTAAAAAATTAGAAGAACTTGGCTTAAGGGAGGATGATTTAAAAACCTTAGAAGAAACAATTCATTTGCCCAATGGTTTAATTTTAAATACAGGGCCAACTGGTTCTGGTAAAACAACTACTTTATATGCTATTTTAATGAGAATTAAAAAATCAGAATTAAAGATTTTAACTATTGAAGATCCAATTGAATATAAAATTGAAGGCATTAGTCAAAGCCAAGTTGAAGAAGAAAAAGGTTTTACTTTTGCTGTTGCTTTAAGAGCATTTTTAAGACACGATCCAGATGTTATTTTAGTTGGCGAAATAAGAGACAAAGAAACAGCGCAAATAACTATCCAAGCATCACTAACAGGGCACTTGGTTTTATCCACCTTACATACCAATGATTCTTTAGGAGCAATACCCAGACTTATAAGTTTAGAAGTTGATCCCAAATTAATCCCTTCAGCCCTAAGATTAGTTATTGCCCAAAGATTAGTCAGGAAAGTTTGTCCTTATTGTTTTGAAGAATATCAACCTGATGAGAATTTAAAAAGTAAAATCAGAGAAAAATTAAAAAACTTACCTTCAAGAGTAAATTTAAATGATGTTGATTTAGAAAATTTTAGTTTAGTCAAAGCCAAAGGTTGCTCCCAATGTTTTGAGACTGGCTATAAAGGAATGATAGGTGTCTTTGAATTTTTAAGAATTACTAAAGAATTAGAAGAATTAATTTATCAAAAGCCATCTGAAGCTGAAATTTATAAAATAATTAAAAATGATTTTGCCTCTCTTCAACAAGATGCTTTAATTAAGGCTTTAAGAAAAATAACAACAATTGAAGAAGTTGAAAGAGTAACTGGTTTGATTTGATTTTGTGGTATAATATTATTAAACGGGGGCGAGAAGGAGGTTGAAGAAGAAAAAGAGAAAGAGGAGCTGGCAGGTTGGCAACCTACAGCCAATAAGTGCCAACAGAGTTCCAGCCTTTGCTCTTTCGTAAAGGCAGCTTCTAAGAATTTTTCGAGGGAATTCTTAGAGGCTTAAAGTATCCTCGATAGCTTATAATTCTTGGCTCAAGGGTTATAAGTGAAATTATTGAGCCTACTCTTAGAGAAGTTTGTCAGTTTATCTTCTTTAAGAGGAATTAGAAAACTGACTGTGCCAGGAGAGCCTCTTTCCACCTTTTTCTTCTGATGTGGGTTCGAGTCCCACCGCCTCCACAAAAATTGGAGGTGGAAATTAGAGATGAGAAGTTAGAATTATGAATAAAAAAATGAATAAATCCTTCACTTTAGTTGAACTTTTAGTTGTCTTAGCTCTAATAGCTATCTTAGCTACTGTCTTAATTGTTGTCATTAAGCCAGCAGATATCTTTAAAAGAGGTAGAGATAATCAAAGAACTTCAGACCTTAAAAATCTTGAAAAAATATTTGACCTTATTCTTTTTGAAACTCAAGGCACCTTTTCTGAACTTCAATATGCTTCATCAAATGTTGTCTATATCTCTCTTCCTGATACTTCATCAACTTGTGGTCAATGGATAAGTCAATTACCACAGCTTCCTTCAGGCTGGTCATATAGATGCTCAGCAACTCCAACAAATATTGATGGTACTGGCTGGATTCCTATTCCTTTTAATCAATTTTCAAGCATTAATCTTTCTAGACTTTTCATTGATCCAATCAATAGACCTCCATATTACTATGCATTTGTTGCTGGAGGAAGTTATGACTTACTAGCTCAATTAGAAGCAATCCTCAGTCTCACAGCTCAAAAATGATGGATGATAATTACCTCATCTTTATGCAGCAGGAACAAATAAAAGACTTCAATTGATCAAGCTCAAGGACTTGTAGGTTATTGGAGTTTTGATGATTGTACAGCTAAAGATTATCAGGATATGGAAATAATGGAACACTTATAATGGCCTAACTGTGTTGATGGTAAAGTAGGCAAAGCTTTAAGTTTTGATGGGGTTGATGATTATGTGAAAGTATTCTATATAACCCATCTATAAATGTAGCGAAGTAATGATTTCATTTGTGTGGATAGAATACCCAACAGAAGTAAGACAGTGAATCCTATTCTAGCATATAATACAGGTCTAGGATATAGGTTGGCATATATGGATCATCACGCCTTTGAAGATTCTTTAATAACGCCAATAATGTACAACCCTTATTTCTTCGTATCCTCCGTATATCCTGATATAAATTCCAATGGTATTCTAGTGGCATTTACATTGGAAAAAATCTCTTGGTACGAAGTTTTTATATAAGGATGGTCTTAAGCTATACTCAAACAGGACAAACCAATAACGAAGTTTCGGATAATGATTTGTATATTGCAGCCAGAATTGCTAACTGTTGGATATTCTATAAGGGTATTATCGACGAAGTCCGAATCTATAATCGTGCCTTATCAGACCAAGAAATTAAAGCTCTTATATGAAGCTACAAAATAATTCAAAAGCTTCTTAGCTTTCAGCTTCTTAGCTTTCAGCTTCTTAGCTTCTCAGCTTTAAAATTTTAAAAATATTCGAAACTATAAACCTAAAAGCTAATTTTAGAAGGTTACCTATAAAACGCTATAGCATTTTAAACGTCACCTTGGATTGTAGAATTTAAAAAATGAAGAAGCTAAGAAGCTAATAACCCGAAACCTAATTTTAGATAATCCTCTATAAAACGCCATGGCGTGCTAAACACGACTTTGGAGATTAGATAACCTTAAATTCATTCATTTAATAAAGATAAAATTAAAGATTTTCGTATTTTAACTTACCTAGGTTTGCTAAAATACAAAATTAACTAAATTCATTCATTAATAAATTCACAAGTTCACAAATTAACGACTTCACAATTATCTTACCCAAGTGTTAAAATAAATATCGGGACGTCGTACGTCCGAATATTTCCACTTCTACTATCTTGATGCGACCGCACTAAGTTAGTAGAAATGAGAAGATTTGACTATATAAAAAACGCTATGGCATCTTAGACTGTCGTTTGATGACTCAAAAATCTATTTTAAAACCCATCAATTTTAATTTCTCAATTTCTTAAGAAATTCAAAAATTGAGAAATTTAACGAGATCGTATCTCATTAAAATTTTCCTTAGAAGATAATAATATTTGAAGCTCTGAAGCTAAGAAGCTAAAAACCTGAAACCTGAAAGCTAAATTGTGTTATAATTTTTAAATGGATGAGGAAATAAAGCAGTTGTTAAAAGAAAATTTGGAAGTTTCCAAAGAATCTTTGAGAATTTTGAAAAGCATTAACCGAGCTCGAAAAATTTCTTTCTTTTTTAGAATTCTTTATTGGTTGGTTATAGTTTTGATTATTTATTATAGTTACCAATTAGTTCAGCCCTATCTTAGTTCTTTCAAGCAATCTCTTGAGATTTTAAAAAATTTACCCCAATTCAAATTTTAACGGGGCATAGCGCAATTGGTTAGCGCACTGGCATGGGGTGCCAGAGGTTGTGGGTTCGCCATGCACTAGAGCATAGCACAGTGCAGGGCGCCCCGCCCCAAACCAGTGCAGAGCACGGTTTGGGGTCCTGTATCGTGTTAGAAGATAACTCTGGTACAGGAAACCGTGCCAAAGGCTCTGGTTCGGGGCGAGTCCCCATAGATACTTCAATGCGGGATGTAGCGCAATTGGTTAGCGCACCAGCATGGGGTGCTGGAGGCTGCGGGTTCGAGTCCCGCCATCCCGACCAAATGAAAATTTTTGCTGATTTACATTTACATTCAAAATATTCTCGTGCTTGCTCTAAAGATTTAAATTTAGAAAATCTCAATTACTACGCCAAACTTAAAGGCTTAAAACTTTTAATTACTGGTGATTTTACTCACCCTCTGTGGTTTAAAGAGATTTCGCAAAAACTTGAAGAAGCAGGCGATGGTGTTTATAAATTAAAAAATGATGATGAAACTTTTTTTCTTTTAGGAGGAGAAATAAGTTCAATTTTTTCTCGGCAAGGAAAAGTCAAAAGAATTCATTATTTAGCGATTCTACCCCGTTTTGATTTGGTTGAAAAATTAAATAAAAAACTTTCTCTCTATAGTAATTTAGCTTCTGATGGCAGGCCAATTTTAGGTTTAGATGTAATTGATTTTATGAAAATTCTCTTTGATATTTACGAAAAAGCAATTTTCATTCCCGCTCATATTTGGACTCCATGGTTTTCTTTATATGGTTCAATGTCTGGTTTTGATTCAATTTACGATGCTTTTGATGATTATGTTAGGTATGTAACTGCTGTTGAAACCGGACTCTCGAGCGATCCTAACATGAACTGGCGCATTCCTGAACTTGATAATATTTCTATTGTTTCTTTTTCTGATTCTCATTCACCCCAAACTCATCGTTTAGGTAGAGAAGCAACCTTATTTGAGGTTGAAAATTTATCTTATCAAAATATTTATCAAGCAATGGCGAGTCCTGATGATAAAAATAAAATTTTACTGACAGTCGAATTCTTTCCAGAGGAAGGTAAATATCATTATGATGGTCATCGATTTTGTAAAATCAGGTTTTCTCCAGAGGAAGCAAAGAGAAATAATTATCTTTGTCCTGTTTGTGGTAAAAAAGTAACTATTGGGGTAATGTCAAGGGTTGAAGAATTAGCTAAAAGACCAGTGGATTTTTATGATACCCAAAGACCAAATTTTAAAAGGACGCCACCTTTATTAGAAATTTTGGCTCAAATTTATAATACTCAACCAACAGCAAAAAAAGTTTTTATAAAATATTTAGAATTAATTAAAAATTTTGGACCAGAATTGGAAATTTTAACAGGTAACTATGATAAAGAAAGTATGAAAATTCAAGAGCCATTAGTTTTTCAAGCTTTAGAAAAAATCGATCGTGAAGATATTGTTTTAGAACCAGGTTATGATGGTGAATATGGTAAAGTTATAATTAAATTAGAAAGTGTCGAAGAAAAAGAAAAAAGATTGTTTTAATGAACATTCTCCGGGCATTAATTTTAGATGATTTAATAGAGTTTTTAGATTTTTGGTTTCATCATTTTCCTCAAAGAACCATCAGGCATTTCTTTGACCAGGTTTATCTTATTGATAAAAATTTAAAAGTCAAAGCAAATTTAAGAAATTTAACTAAACCACTTTATGGTGATCATACAATTATTGGGTATTTAATAGCCTTCCCTTATCGAGTTTTAAGAATATTTTTTGGTTTAGTGATTTATTTTTTTATTTTCCTTCTTTATTTATTTTTCGTTATTTTTTGGGTCTTTTTACCGATATTTCTTTTAGGTTATGGAATTTTATTGGCAAAATAGTTATTTGGCTTTAAATCCTTATTTAAGGAAAACAATTAGAATTTTTAGAGAAGGTATAGTTTTGGTTATTTTTATTTTTTCTCTTTATGCTTTGTTTTTTATTCCAATTAAAAATCTAAAATATTTAGCTACTTTTTTGCTTTTAATATTTTTAACTCAATTTTTAAGAAAGGAATCAGCTAAAGAAGATATCAGAGAAATAAAAAAAACAAAAATTAATTTGGATGATTATTTAAGCAAGTCAATAAAAAATTTTTTAATCGAAGCATTAACCAAAGCCGAAATTTTAAAAATTGAAAATATCCAAGTTTTTTTATTAAAAGAATTATTAAAAAATAAAAAAAATCAAAATTTGTTTTTTCGTTTTAATCTAAACTTAAAAGATTTTATTTTAAAACTTGAATCAATCAAAGAAAGGAATCAAGAAATTTTACCAATTTTGATTTCAGCTTTTAATTTAGCTAAATCTTTAAATTATCCTTTTATTAATTTTTTGTTCCTTCTTTATGGTTTAAGAATTAGTGCTTTGCCAGAGCTAAATGAACTTTTCGAAAAATTTGATTTAAAGAAAGAATATTTTTTAAGCGGCATTTTGATGGAGGTTTATTCAAAAAAAATAAGACTAAGGAGATCCCCCTCGGTTCAACATCTTTCCCTTTTCCAAGCCAAATTTGCCAAAAAAGCATTAATTAATCGAGCTTTAACAAGTCAAGCAACCAATATTTTAGATACTTATTCAATTGATTTAACTTATTTAGCTAATAAAGAAGAGGCAGGTTTTTTAATTGGTCACAAAGAAGAATTAGAAAGAATAATTAGTAATTTAAGACAAAAAGATAATATTTTACTTATCGGCGAAGAAGGGACAGGCAAAGAAACAATTATTATGCACTTAGCTTGGTTGATTCAAAATGATTTAGTTCCTAAAGAGCTTTTAGATTTTCGTTTAGTTAAATTGGATTTAGGCTTGGTTTATGCTCAAAACAAAGAAAAATTTTTACCATTACTTACAAAAATTTTAGAAGATGTTTTAACTTCAGGTTATATAATTTTATATTTGCCTTATTTGGAAAACATTCTCCTAGAGAAAGAAATAGATATTATGCAGGCTTTAAATGAAATTTTGATTTCTAAATCAATACCAATAATTGCTACCATAACCCCGGTTGGTTATGAAAAAGTTCTGGCTCGCTATAATTTAGATCAATTTTTTGAGAAAATTGAGATTAGAGAACTTTCTGAAGAAGAAGCGGTTTATTTATTAACTTTAAAAAGTTTAATTTGGGAGAAACAAGAAAAAATCATTTTTTCGCCTCAAGCTATATCCGTAGCTGTTACTTTGGCAAAAAAATTTATTCGCACTTTGCCTTTACCAAAATCAGCTGAGGAAGTTCTAGTTGAAGCAATTGGTTTAGCAAAGAAAAATAAAAATAAATTTATCAATCGAGAAATTATTCAGGAGATAGTTGCTGAAAAAACAAAAATTCCTGTTGGCGAAGTTACTGAGGTTGAAAAAGAGAAATTACTTAATTTGGAGGATTTACTGCATCAAAGAATTGTTAATCAAGATAAAGCAATTAAAGAAATAGCTAGAGTTTTAAAAATTTATCGAGCTGGTTTAGTAAAGAAAAAAGGACCAATCGGTGTTTTTTTGTTTGTTGGTCCAACTGGCGTTGGTAAAACAGAAACAGCCAAAGCTTTGGCTAAAATTTATTATGGTTCAGAAAAAAATATGATTCGTTTAGATATGGTTGAGTTTCAAAATCCAGAAGATATTGATAAATTAATTGGTACCAAAGATGGATCAATTTTGGGTAGATTAACTGAACCCATAAGACAAAACCCATTTTCTTTAATTTTACTAGATGAATTTGAAAAAACCCATCCGACAATTTTAAAAATATTTTTACCAATTTTTGATGAAGGCATAATTAAAGACGCTTTAGGTAGAGAAACAGATTTTCAAAATAGTTTAATTATTTGTACCTCTAATGCTTATTCAGAATATATTAAAGAAAGTATTGAAAAAGGAGAAGATTTTGATAAAATTAAAGACGAGCTTAAAAGTAAGCTCTCAGCAATTTTTTCGGTTGAGCTTTTGAACCGTTTTGATGGTATTATTGTCTATAAGCCATTAGGCCACGAGGAACTTTTAAAAATTGGCAAAATTTTAATTGATGATTTTAAAGCAGAGCTTTTGTTAAAACAAGGTATTGATTTAGATATTACTGAAAGAGCTTTAGAAGAAATTGTTCGTTTGGGTACTGATCCGATTTTTGGTGCGCGGCCTTTGGGTCGGAAAATCAATGAAATTATTAGATCAGAGATTGCTAATTTAATTTTAGCTAATAAATTGAGTCGAGGTAATAAAATTTTGATTGACTTTGATAAAGATTTTAAGTTTCAGGTTGTTTGAAAATGAAAAAATTTTTATTACTGGGATTATTTATTTTAGGGTTAATTTTGTTTTTTAGCTTTCCCTCCCGAAACGTTGTTTTAATTTCTAATTTTTCTTCATTAATTAATCCTAGTGATTTTACTTTGCTTTTTTTAGGTAAACCAGGACCAGGCTATATTGGTTCAGAAAATACTGATTCAATTATTGTTATTCATTATAATCAGAGAGTAAACAAGATTTTTTTGATTCCTATTCCTCGAGATTTGATTGTTAAAGATGACAATGGCAATTTAGAAAAAATTAACGCTTTATATGAAAAAGCCAAAATTAATCTTTTATTAAAAAAAGTTTCTGACTTTACTGGTTTAAAAATAAAAAATTATTTAGCTGTTGATTTAGCTTTAGTTACAAATTTGGTTGATTTTTTTGGTGGCATTGAGGTTGATTTATCTGAGCCAGTAACGGATGCTGTTACTTTATATACAATTCCTGCTGGCCGACAAAAACTTAGTGGTTATTTAATTGAATTAGTTCTAAGATCAAGATATCATCCTGAAGGAGATTTTTTTAGAATGAGAAATCAAATCAGAGTTATTTCGGCCCTAAAGGAAAAAATTATTTCTTTAAATACTGAAGAGAAATTAGCTTTGATGAAATTTTTAGAAACAAAGAAATATTATTGGCAAACAAACTTAAGTAAAAATGAATTATTAAATTTAATTTTAAAGATAAGCAATCCGAATGATTTAAAAATTGAACCAATAATTCTGACAACCAAAGATAGTCTTCTAACTTCTGGAAATTTCAACATTTACAATAGTCAAAATGTCTATGGTATCTATCCTAAGGATGGAGTTGATAATTATGACAAAATTAGTTTTTATATTCAGTCGCAAATAAAAGAAAAAACTAAGCAATGAAAAAAATTTTTGATTTTTTAAGAAAAATAACCCCCAAGCCAATTTTATATCTTTACCATTATTTTCTGGCTTTCGTTTTTGCGGTTTTAAATGGTTTTCCTTCAAAAAAAATTGTTGTTATTGGTATTACCGGAACCAAGGGCAAATCTACAGTTACATATCTAGTTTATTATCTTTTGAAAAATTTAGGAATTAAAGCTGCTCTTTCTTCTTCTGAATTTTTCTTTATTGATGATAAAAAAATTGAAAATAAATCAAGATTAACGATGCCTGGCCGTGGCTTTTTGCAAAAATTCTTAAAACAAGCAGTTGAAAACAAATGCGAGGTTGCTGTTTTAGAGGTTACCTCCGAAGGTTTAGCGCAATCAAGACATGCTTTTATTGATTTTGATATTGCTGTTTTTCTTAATCTTCATCCTGAGCATATCGAACATCATGGTTCTTATGAAGCCTATCGTAATGCTAAAGGTAAATTATTTAAAGCTTTAGAAAAAAGCAAGGTGAGAAAATTTTTAAGAGGGACAAAAGTTAAAAAAACAATTATTGTTAATATCGATGATTTCGAAGCTGATTATTTTTTAAGTTTTCGAGCTGAACAAAAAATTAATTTTAGCCTTGAATCAAGTTTAGCCGAGTATTCTCTCTTAAAACCAACAACTTATAAAATTTATAATAAAGGAATTGAGTTCGTTTTAGAAGGTAAAAAATTTTCTTCTCCACTTTTGGGCAAAATTAATCTTTATAATCTTTTAGCAGGCTTAAGTGTTATCAAGGCTTTAAGTTTGCCAATCAATAGCCTAGAGCAAATAATTAAAGAATTTAAAGGGCTACCGGGAAGATTTGATATTATTAATGCTAAAGGTTTTAAAGTTATCGTTGATTATGCTCATACCCCTGATTCAATTGAAGAAGTTTATAAAACAGTAATTGAACTATTTAAGCCAAAAAGAATGATTTGTTTAATTGGTTCTGCTGGAGGGTTAAGAGACAAATGGAAAAGACCTGTTATAGGTGAAATAGCCGCTAAATATTGTAATCATATCGTTATTAGTGACGAGGATCCATTTAATGAAGATCCTAATGAAATTATTAAGGCAATTGAAATGGGTGCCAAAAGATATTTAGCTGAATTTGAAATTGAAAAACCAATAGAAATTATTCCTGATAGAAAACGAGCAATTTTCAGATTAATTGAATTAGCCCAGAAAGGAGACATTGTCATAACAATTGGTAAAGGCAATGAACCGTCAATTGTTTATAAAGATAAAACAATATCTTGGAATGAAAAGGAAGTGGTTATTGAAGCTCTCAAGAATTATTCTAAAATTTCAACTAAAACATTATAATGGATGCCAAAATTTAGAGCCTGCCATTTCGTTGGAAACCAAATGTCTAAATTTTCGCCATATTTTGGGTTCATTTTGTCTTCAACAACAAAAATTTTATCACCAAAAAGTTCAGGGATCTTTATTTTAGTTCCAAAGGGTAAAATATTTGAAGCAACAACCCCATCTCTTGCAAATGTATTATAGGCAGTAATCCAAGGGTCGTCATCAGTTTCGTCAGGACTTGAAGAATAACCGGTAATAGTCATAATCATAAACTTCTTTATTGGCAACGGATTAACAAAAGAGTTTTGCTCGACAACGGGTTCAATTTCAGCACCAGAAGGCGACAGAGCATAACTGAAAATAATAAAAAAGAAAATAACAGGTATTAATTTACGTAGCGACTCAATACCCATCTAATTTTTACTGGTAATTTTCGGCCAATTTAAAAATCCCCATTTCTGGGGATTTCTTTTATTATACCACAAAATTTTTTAAAAGTCAAATTACTTTTCCACAATTGGTATATTGATTTTTTAATTTATATTTTTTAAAATAATCTCAAAATGCAAAGTTTAACAAAGAAAGATATTTTATCCTTATTTATAGTTTTTCTTCTTTTATTATCAGTTGGAGGCTATTTTCTTTATCAAAAACTAACAATCAATAAAAAAATAGAGCAAACTAAACAACAGCTTCAACAAATAGAACAAGAAATAGAAAAAACAAAGAAATTCAATGAAGAAGAATATGCTGAAAAAGTATCAAGAGCTTTAGATTTTGAATCTTACATTTCCACCACAACTGACATCCGACTTGAAGGAGTAGAAATAATAGATAAAGGAGACAGAAAATTGGTTATTAATCATGCTGAAGGTTATCAAATAGAGATACCCAAGGAATTGATATTGAATCAAAGTAAGGACACTGATGCTATTACATTTTGATGATCTTGGAGCTTAATAAGATTTGGAGCACCCGTAAGAGATTGGACAGTGATTTCTATTATATATGGACTTCGGACGATGGCGAAATTTATAATGAAAGAAACTAGAAGAGTACCAAAAGATTCTATAGCCACTACTACCATCGAGGAAGGAATTGAAAGAGATAATATAACGACTTTTAAAACGATTAGCGTTCCTTCGAAAATTTCAATTAATCAATTATGATTTTTATAAAATCAATTATCTATAAAAAATATGATGACAGAGGCGATTGGTATCTTGAAACTACTTTATACGTAGCCTTTAAAAATAAGAAAATTATCAAAATTATAGCTAACGAAGCTTTAGAAAAATATATTGAGACATTTAAATTGTTAGAATAACTAAGAAGCAGAGTGCGCGGTTAATTACTTTTAATTTACCTTCTTGTCATAATTGTAGGCGTAATTGCTCTTGGCCTGGAAAGAAATTATTGAAGCTGTGGATAGAGGTAACTAAAATAATAGGGCTTAAAACGCCTTCCTATTTATTAACCATTTTAGAAAAAGAGAGTGGATTTACTAGAAATTATGGGAAACAATTTGGGCGATAAAGATAAGAATATTCAGAGATGTGTAGAGTATTGTGATGTACTTAGAAGTAGACCCAGGCCTATTGAGGGTACAAAATGCTATTCTACAACAGCTCGAACAAGTTGGTGTACAGAGCAATACTCAGCTTTAGAAAAAATAACTAAAAATTTAGGTTTAGATATCAACAAAGTTCCTTTTTCTCCAGATTTTGGTATTGGTTACACTCAATTTCAACCTACAACTTGGATATCTATATCCAGAACTTAAAAATAAAAATCCTTGGAATCTAGAAGATTCATTATATGCTGCAGCTTTGAAATTATTTAAAGATGGAATTAATGAGAATGAAGAGCGCTGGCTATAATAAAATACAATGGTGATAAAACCGGCGAATATTATGATGATTATAAGTCTAAAAAACAAGACTGGGAGCAAATACTTCAAGATACTATCTTTGTTTATGATTGTTCAACTAATAATTATTCTTGTGCTCTTTCAGTAATTAAAGATAGATTTCTTCAATGTACAGAAAATAATTGGTCAATTAAACAAAAGAAAGAATGTCTTAAAACAGAAGTAGCTAAACAAAAACAAACAAAATTAGCTAATCTTGAAAAACAAAAACAAACTTTAGAAATAAGACTTATAGCCTTAGGTTACAAAGAATCAACACCCCCATATTTAGGTCAAATTTTTTCTCAACCAACTTCAACTTCAATCTCAAAACTTCAATTAAATATTCAACCACAAACTCAAACTCAAACAATAACCTATAAAGAAGAAAAGAAAGAAAATATTATCACTTACACAGAAGAAAAAAGAGAAATAAACAAATTTACGACGTACGAAATCGTAAGATTACCAACAACTACAGATAGAACAAATCAAATTAAAATTCAAACCTCAACTCAAACAACAACATCTTTAAGACAACAAATAGTACCAACAACAATGAATAATTTAACTTATATAGGAGGTGGAGCAGATATAAGAACTTCAAATTCTTTTTCTCAACTAAAAGATCCTTGTGAAAATTACAAAAACAAACAATATCCTAATATCTTAATATCTGAAATTCAATCTGAATCAGCTTCAAGTACTGATGACGAATATATTGAACTTTACAATCCAAACAACGAAGAAATAGACTTAACCTGCTGGAAATTAGAAAAATATTCTTCAAAAAATCCTGATTCAACCTCAACTCCTAATCTCTATACTTTAATTCCTCAATCAAAATTTCAAGGCAAAATCAAACCCTATTCATTCTTTTTAATTTCAGCTGAAGAATTTAAAGATAACTATCAAGCAGACCTAACTTATGCTCAAAGCTATTCAATATCTAAAAATAATACAATTATTTTAAGAAAACCAAATGGAGAAATATCAGATTTAGTTGGTTATGGAGACAACAAAGAAAAAATCTATCAATCTGAAATAGAACCATTTATTTCTTTAAATTTTGAAAATAAATCAATTCAAAGAAAAAATTTACAAGACACAGACAATAACTCACAAGACTTTTGGTTAAGAAATCCTAACCCTGAAAATTCAAAATCAATATCAAGAAAACTAAGAGAAGACTTTATTGATCTTTCGCAAGTAAAAATAGATAATTTTATTGTTGAAATTACATCAACTGAAGAATCTATATATTTAAATATTACTTTCCAAGAGCCATTATTAAATCTATCTTCAACAAATTATTTCTACGATCTTTTAATCTCAACTTCAACTAATTTTTCAACTTTTAAATTAGAAGACTTTGGTACTTCATCAACATTTCCTCAACCACAATTTAATAATTCAACTACAACCTTATTTTTTGAAATAAATAAATGTCCTACAACTTCAACAATCTATTATTTTGCCTTATTTTTAAAAGACAAATTAGATGAAGAAAACTATACTTTTTCAACTTCTTCAACAGATTTGCCCCAAGATCTATGCAACCCCCAAGAACCAATTCTAATTCAAAACATTTCAACAGCCACACCTTCAACAGGAAAAATTTTATTTTCTGAAATTTATATCAAAGAAGGCACATCAACTGGTGAATATATTGAACTTTATAATCCTAATGACTTTAATATTGATTTAACAGATTGGAGAATTGAAAGAATAAAAAGCACAGGTTCATCAACAACAATTATTCCTTCATCAAAATTTAAAGGTATTATTCCTGCTTTTTCTTATTTTCTATTAGTCAACAACAATACTTCTTTAGAAATGACAACTCAGTCAGATTTTATTTATGCCAAATCCCATAATTTAGCTAAAAATAATGGTTTAATATTATATGACAAAGATAATAATCAAATAGACTATGTTTGTTGGGGAAATATTACTAATTTTACTAATTGTGTCGCCAGCCCAACTTCAACATCTTTATCTTTGCAAAGAAAGAAAACATCAACCTCATCATCTGAGACAATAATTAATCAAAATTTAGGCAATGCTTATTCAACTAATAATCCTTCAAATGATTTTGTTTATGCTCCTTTAAATCCAGAAAATTCATTAATCACTAAATCAACAATTAAGAATATTTTAGATTTTCAAATTAAAACAGAAGACAAAAATTATCTTTTATCTTGGTTTTCACCAGCTTATTATGATCAAGATCTAATTTATGAAATTAAAGTCTCAACTTCATCAACCTCAACTGACTATCTATTAATAGCAACCACAACCTTTTCAATTCTTTCAAATCAACAATTCAATCTAAACATTTGTCAACTTCAATTAGATTTTCTTCCTAACACAGATATTTATTTTCAACTTAACTTAAAAAATGACAATCAAACAATAAAAACAATCTCCACCTCGACAAAAATGATTGATTGTAATGATATAACAAGTAGTTTTCAGCAAATAGACGATGTAATGTTTGAAAATGCCTATCTTAACCCCGACTATTTTCCTGAAGTTAAAGCAACATGGCATTATAAAATAGACGACAATATTAATCTTGAAAAGATTATAATAGTTTTAGCTCAATATTGTGGGAAGGCGACTTGTTTTGATTCTTCAGGATTAACCTTACAAATTAGATCGTTAAATAATGCAACAACTACCACCACTTTATTTCAGGGATTTATAAATAAAGAAATAACAACTACTCTAATTTCTACTCCAGAGACACAATATAGGGTGTATGTAGTTGTAGAAACAAACATAAGTCCTTCATTATATATTTCTAAACAAGAAGAAATTCAAATTATTTTAGAGTCTCGTATAATTAATAGAGATATTTCTAACCCCAGATTTAAAGGATTTGTAATTTTCTAATTTTCGCACTCATAGCTCAAAGGAATACGTCTCCGTCAGTTGGCAGAGTAAAGATATATTATGTAAAAATATAAAGAAATATATATTTTTGAAGCGGTTTCCTTTAAGAGATAAATTTGAAAAATTAAAGAAATATCATTTAGCAGTTGTTAAGTAATAAGAAAATGTTAAAGTTTCCGCATAAAAACGATATATTTTAAAATATTTCTAGTAAGATGCCCTCATAGCTCAAGGGAAGAGCGTCTCCGTCCTAAGGAGAAGATGGAGGTTCGATTCCTCCTGAGGGCATAATGCCCGAGCTTTTGGTTGCTAATTTATTTTTTGTTTTTGGTGCGGCTTTTATTCTAGGCACAGCTTTTGTTCATTTTTCTCAATTTTGGTTTTTATTCAATTTTCTTTTTGCTTTACTTTTTTATTTAAAGTTTAAAAATTTAAAATATTCAATTCTCTTTTTATTATTTATTTTTTTGGGTTCTTTTTATTATCTTTTAAGACAAGAAATAATTTTACCAAAAATTCAACCTCCAATATTTATTCAAAATTATCGAAATTTTTTAGAAGAAAAAATTAAACAATCTTTACCGTTTCCTCATGAAAATCTTTTTCGAGGAATATTTTTAGGTTCAAAATTTGATGATAAAGAAGTTAAAGAAAATTTTATAAATAGCGGCCTAATTCATATTACTGCTGTTTCTGGTCAAAATTTAACAATTATGTTTTCTATCTTTTATGAAGCTTTAAAATATATTCCAATTTTAACTCCTAATTTGATTTTTTATTTCTCTTCATTCTTGATTGTTTTCTTTATTTTACTTATGGGTTTTGAGGGCAATGTCTTAAGAGCGGGAATAATGGGATTTTTATTAATCTTAGTTAAAAATAAATTTGGTCGCTTACCGCTTAGAAGAAATATTTTACTTTTTGCCTTAATTCTTTTTTCTTTGATTAATCCAAAGTTTATTTTTCAAGATATTGGTACTCAGCTTTCTTTTTTAGCAATTACTGGTATTTTTTATTTAGCGCCATTAATTGAAAAGAAATTAAAATTTTTACCTAAATTTTTTCAAAAAACATTTTCTGAAACACTAGCAGCCCAAATTTTTACTTATCCTTTAATTCTTTATTATTTTGGCAATTTTAATTTCTTTTCTTTAATTAGTAATCTTTTTGTTTTGCCCATTATCCCTTATGTCATGACTTTAGTCAGTTTATTTTTGTTTTTTCCAATTAAGTATCTTGCCTGGTTATCGCTTCCATTTTTAATTTATGTTCTTTTTGTTGCTAAAATTTTTAGTAGTTTTGTCATTTATTTTAAAATTCCTTTAATTTTAGTTTTTGCAATTTATTTTTTAATTTTTATTGAAATTTATTACCAAATAAAAGATGAGGCGGTTGATTTTAGGCTTGATCTTAGTTAATTTTGTTGTTTACGCGATAATTTTTTCGGCTTTAAACGAAAAAAGACTTGTTTCTTTTTTAGATGTTGGCCAAGGTAAGGCGGTTTTAATAAAAAATAAAAATAATATTTATCTTTATGATACCGGAAAATACCCTTCGTTAATCCTAAGAGAAATTGATAAATTTTTACCTTTTTATAGTAAAAAAATAGATATTTTATTTTTGTCTCATCCTGATAAAGATCATTATTTTGCTGCTTTTGAAATTTTAAAGAGATATAAAGTAAGAATAATTGGAGTAAGTACAAAACAAAGCCAAGATAAGAATTATGAAAAACTTTTAGCTTTAGTGGAAAAGTTAAATATCCCGATTTTAGTTTTTAGGCAAGGAAGTCAGATCTATGACAATCATTTTAGTTTTTTAGTTTTACATCCCGATAAAGATTACAAAAAAGAAAATAATGAGTCATTGGTTTTAAAAATATTTGGCAAACATTCTTATCTTTTAACTGGTGATATTGAAAGGGAAGCAATCGAAAATTTAATTAATTGTTGTGCAAAATTTTTAAAAGCTGATTATTTTTTAGTTCCTCACCATGGTTCAAAATATTCAATTGATGAAAGGTTTTATTCTTTAGTCAAGCCATTGGTAGCAGTAATTCAAGTTGGTCAAAATTTATATGGCCATCCTCATCAAGAGACTTTAAATGTTTTAAAAAACTTTTCTTCAGTAATCTGGCGAACAGATATTCAAAAAACCTTGATTATTAATGAATAAGATGTTATAATATTCAAAGGGAAAGCAGCCAATTGCTCTGACTACGGATAAACACGGATATAAAAACCTCACTGATAAACACGGATTATTAAATCTGTGTTGATCAGTAAAATATTTAAATCAGTGCTTATCTGTGGTTGGAGAGGAAAGTCCGGGCACCCAGTAAGGGAAGCGGAAAAATCCGCTAGGCTGAAAAGTCTAAAGAGAAAGAACAGAGACAATACTACCTGAAGCTAATTCAGGGAAAGGTGAAAAGCAAAAGGGTGTCAGAAAATCCTTTTTCTGGCTACCTTTTGGCATAGTAAAGCAATTTACTAATGCTTCTTTCTCTTTTCTTGGGTGCAAGGCCGTGCTCGCTTTTGCGAGAGTGCCGCTAGGGGAGGAAAGCGATTTCCTCCGCAAGACAGATAATTGGCTAAAACAAAACCCGGCTTATGCTTTCCCCATATTCTTTTTGAAGCTTGGAAGCTGTGAAGCTGTAAAACTAGCAAAAATGGCTGGTCATTCTCATTGGGCACAGATTAAACATAAGAAAGCAATTGTTGATGCTAAAAAAGGGCAATTGATTTCGAAATTGATTAGAGCTATTACAATTGCTGCTCGCGAAGGTAATAACCCAGAAACTAATTATAAATTGAGAGCAGCCATTGAAAGAGCTAGAGAATTTCAGGTGCCATTAGAAAATATTGAACGAGCAATTAAAAAAGGAGAAACAAAAGAGGATAATTTAGAAGAAATAATTTTTGAAGCTTATTTAGAAGATGTGCAAATTTTAATTAAAGCTATTACTGACAATAAAAACAGAACCCTAGGAGAGATTAGGCATCTTTTAAATAAATACGGAGGTCGCTTAGCTGAACCTAGATCTGTAATTTGGAACTTTCAAGAAAAAGGAGTTGTTGTAATTTCAAAAGAAGACGAAACAAAAGTCTTAGATCTGGCAGATTTATTTGAAGATATTCAAGAGAAAGATGGGGATATTTTGTTAATAACAAACTTAAGTCAGCTTAATGAATTAAAAGATAAATTAGAAAAAAATGAAATTGTAGTTAAAGATTCTTATCTTGAGTTTAGACCTTTGAATATTATGGAAAATATTAGTGAAAATTTAAAGACAAAAGCCAACCAATTAATAGAAGAATTATTAAATCTAGATGACATTGAAGAAGTTTTTACTAATCTTAAAGACTGAACTCTTGACTTTTAAAAGAAAATAATGAAAAATAATATAATAAATTTAAAGATAGAAGTGTCGTTAATTAAATTTTTTTTAATCAATGAAAGATTTAAAATTAGTTCAGCAATTGAATGAAGAAGAAGAGGGCTTAATGGAAGAACCAGCCGAAGAAGAATTTGAAGAATTAGAAGACATTCCTGAGGAAGAATGGGAAGAACCATTAGAGGAAGAGTTTGAGGAGGAAGAATCCTTAGAAGAAGAGGAAGCATAAAAAACTCCCGCCTTAGGGCGGGAGTTTTAAATTGGTATAATATTTTTATGACCCAAAATCAAGTTTTAAGTAAAATTTTAAATTTAATTCCTCGGCAAAAAATATTTTTACTCTCAGGACCTTTGGGCGCAGGTAAAACAACTTTAACAAAATTGATTGCTAAAAAATTAAAAATTAAAGAAACCTTAACTAGTCCAACTTTTGTTTTATGGCAAAAATATCAGTTTCAATTAAAAAAGAAAAAATATTTCTTAAATCATATTGATCTTTATCGAATCAGATCGCAGGATATTTTAAAAATAGGTTTAAAAAATGAGTTAAAAAAGAAAAATAATATTTTTTTTATTGAATGGGGGGAGAAATTAAGATCATATTTAAAAAGAAAAAAGATAAAATTTAGAGAAATTAAGATTAAAATAGTAAAAAATAAGAGAATTTACTTAATAAAATGAAGGTTTTTCTTATTGATGCTAATGCTTTAATTTATAGGATTTATCATGCCATGCCTAATCTTGTTGATTCTCAAGGAAGACCAGTTCAAGCTCTTTATGGTTTGAGCAATATTCTTCTAAAAATTTTAAAGGAGCAAAAACCAGATTATATTTTTGCTTTATATGATAGGCCTGAGCCAACCATTAGGCACCAAGTTTTTAAAGAATATAAAGCAACTCGACAACCAATAACTGATGATTTAAAAATTCAAATCTCTTTAGCCAAAAAAATTTTCTCTGCTTTTAATATTCCAGTAATTGAAAAAATCGGTTATGAAGCTGATGATCTGATTGCCAGTTTAAAAGAAAAATTTTTATCTTCAGCTGACGAGATCGTTATTTTAACTGGCGATTTAGATACTTTGCAACTTGTTGATCAGAAAACAAAGATTTTGACGATGAAAAAAGGAATTACCCAAACAATAATTTATGATGAAAAGCAAATTAAAGAAAAATACGGACTTTTACCCCAGCAACTTCCTGATTATAAAGCCTTAATTGGCGATCCTTCTGATAATATCATTGGTATTTCTGGGATTGGCCCAAAAACAGCCAGTCAACTTTTGCAGCAATACCAAAATTTAGAGGGCATAATTAAAGCAGCCGAAGAAAAAAAACTTGAGCCAAAATTTAGAGAAAAAATTTTAGCTTATAAAGAAAAACTTTTATTTAATCGTGAATTAGTGACCCTGAGAAAAGATATAGAAATTGATCAAAGTCTTTTAAAACCTTATTCTGGCTTTAAAAACGAAGAATTAATTTCTGTTTTTCGAGAATTTGGTTTTAAGAGTTTAATTCAAAGAATTCAAGCTGAAAAAGAGAACAAAGGACTTTTTGCTGTTTTAAAAATGGAATCAAAAACTATTACTTCTTTATGTGAGTTAAAAAAACCTTTTTTCTTTTTTTTAGATAAAGACCAAATAAAAATTGATGATGGTTCAGGAGAAATAAAAATTTTAACTAAAAATTTTTTAAGAGAGATTTTTTTAACCGATGGAGAAAAATATGTTTTTGATTTAAAGAACATTTTCAAAGAAATTTTTAAAGATGATTTTTATTTTGACAAGAAATTAAATCTTAATAAAATTTATGATTTAAAAATAATTTTTTGGCTTTTAAATCCATCTAAAGGTAATCTCAATTTAGAAGAAATTATTGCCTACCAAAATCCAAATATTAAACAACCACTGATTTCTGCTTTAGAAACAACTAAAAATTTGCTAAACAAGCTTAAAGAGCTTGAGCTTGAAAAAGTTTATTTCGAAATTGAACTACCATTGGTTGGTATTTTAGCGCGAATGGAACTTAGAGGTATTAAGATCGATATTGAAGCCCTTGAGGAATTTAAGAGAAAAATTAAAGAAAAATGCGATCGACTTTTAGAAGAAATTTATGATTTAGCCGGAGAAAAATTTAATCCTAATTCACCACTTCAATTAAGAAAAATTTTATTCACCAAATTAAAAATTCCAACCAAGGGTTTGACTAAAACAAGCAAAGGCGAAATTTCAACTCAAGAAACTGATTTAATTAAAATTATTCATCTCCACCCAATCATCAGTAAAATTTTAGACTATCGTAAAACAAATAAACTTTTAACGACTTATACTGATTCATTATTAAAAACTTATAATCCTCAGACAAAAAGAATTTATACCATTTTTAACCAAACTGGAACAAGTACTGGAAGAATTACTTCGGAAAATCCTAATTTACAAAATTTACCCTTAGAAGGAGAATTAGCACAATATTTAAGAAAAGTCTTTATTGCTGAAGAAGGTTATGTTTTCCTTGATGTTGATTATTCTCAAATTGAACTTAGGCTTCTAGCTCATTTAAGCCAGGATGAAAATTTAATTTCAGCTTTTAAAAATGATTTAGATATTCACAGCCAAACAGCCAAAATGGTTTTTGGCGATGATTCGTCTGAATCAAGGAGGAAGGCAAAAATAATTAATTTTGGCATTTGTTATGGCGTAACTGCTAAAGGATTGGCTGAAAGACTGCAGCTGCCTGTATCTTTGGCAAGTAAATTAATTGAGAAATTTTATTATTTTTATCCAGGAGTAAAAAAATTAAAAGAGGAATTAATTGAATTTGCTAAAACTTACTCTTATGCTCAGACTCTTTTTGGTCGCAAAAAGTTTATTCCCGAAATTAATTATCAATCCTATCGGGAAAGAGCTTTGGCTGAAAGAATAGCTATTAATATGCCAATTCAGGGTTTAGCTGCTGATTTACTTAAAAAAGCAATGATTACTATTGATGAGGAAATTTATCAAAAAAATTTACCCGCCTATTTTATTTTAACCATTCACGATGAATTGGTTTTTGAAGTTAAGGAAGAGATGAAGGAGGAAATTAAGGTTATAATTAAAGAAAAGATGGAAAATATGTATAAACTAACTGTCCCCCTAAGGGTTAATCTTAAAGAAGGATCGAGTTTGTCATAATGAAAAAAATTATAAAATTTTTTCAAGTCAAGGAAAGATTAATTTTAGTTTTTTTTGGTTTATCTTTAATATTATCAATTTTTTCATTGTTTGTTAATAATTTTAATTTTCTAAAGATTTTAATTTTTGTTAATCTAACTTTAGTTATAGCTGCTTTGTACTTTTTTCTTCAAATTCAAAAAAAGCCAAAAGAAGAAAAAGTATCTTTCTTTTATCTATTTCAAAATCTTTTAGACTATCTTCAGGATGGAATTGTCATCTATGATGACGAGTTTAAAATTGTTTTTGTTAATGAATATTTTGCCGAATTAGTCAAAATTAAAAAAGAAGATTTGATTAATTTAAAGGTTAAAAGTGAGATGATTAAAAGTGAAATTTATCAAACATTGGCTAATATTTTATTCCCTTTTTTGCAAGGTGAAAATTTAAAAATCGTTAATCAAAAACCAGAAATAATTGAAGTTAAATTTAGTCTACCTGAAGAAAAATATTTTCTAATTACTTATACCGATGTTTACTTAGATAAAAAATATAAATTGAGAATTATTTCGGATAAAACCAAGGATGTTTTAGAATCAGAAAAAAGATTAGAGTTTATCCAAATGATAAGCCATAATCTTTTAACGCCCTTAAGTGAAATCCGATGGAATTTGGAAGCAATTAATTTAAAAGAAATTCCAACAGAGAATAAAGATTTTATTGAAATTGCTTTAAGAATAGTTAAATCAACAATCTTTTTAGCTGAATCAACTTTGAATTTTGTCCGGACTGAATTCGGTCAATTAAAAGTTAAGATTGAGGAGGTTGATTTAGAAAGAATTATTGTTACTATTTTGGATGTTTTAAAAGAAAAAATTGAGGAGAAAAAATTAAAAGTAAATGTTGAGATCGAAGAAAAGGTGACCAAAGTTAATGTTGATCAGAGTATTATTTCTTTATCTCTATTTGCTTTGATTGAAAATTCGATTTTATATAATAAACCAGGAGGTTTAGTTGATATTAGGATTCAAAAAATGCCTCAAAGACCATATTTAGAAATAATTATTCAAGATACTGGTGTTGGGATGACTAAAAAAGATTTAGCTAATTTGTTTAAAAAATACTATCGAGGTGAAAAAGCAAAAGAATTGGACGTCAAAGGTTTCGGTATCGGTCTTTATAATGCTAAAAATTTGATTAATTTTCATGGCGGTGATATTAAGGTTGAATCAGAAGAAAATAAAGGAACAAAAGTAACTTTAATTTTGCCCCTTGACCCTAATTTGATTCCTGGTTATTTAGTTAAATAATGCTTTATAATATATTTAAATGGTAGTTAGAGTTAGATTTGCGCCATCACCAACTGGGTACCTTCATTTAGGTGGTGCTCGAACTGCTTTATTTAACTATCTTTTTGCTAAAGCTGAAAATGGCGTTTTTATTTTAAGAATTGAAGATACTGACAAAGAAAGATCGAGAAGGGAATTTGAAGAGGATATTATTGATAGCTTAAATTGGCTAGGTCTCTTTTGGGACGAAGGCCCAATTCGTCAAAGTGAAAGAATAGATTTATATGAAAAAATAATCAAAGAGCTGATTGATAAAGATTTAGCTTATTATTGTTTCTGTTCAAAAGAAGAATTAGAATTAAGAAAACAAGAACAATTAACAAGAGGAGAGGTACCACGATATTCTGGAACCTGTAGGAATCTTGATAAACAAACAGTCTTAAAGAGAAAAGAAAAAGAGAATTATGTTATCCGTTTAAAAGTTCCAGAAAAAATTATTACTTTTAAAGATTTTTTAAGAGGCGAAATAAAATTTGATTTTCGTCAAAGTGGAGATTTTGTTATCGCTAAAAAGGAAAAGGAACCACTTTATGTTTTAGCCAATACAGTTGATGATCATTATCAAGGAATTACTCATGTTATCCGAGGCGAAGAATTTATTTTGACAACCCCCAAACAATTATTAATCTACCAATATTTAGATTGGCAGCCGCCAATTTTTGTTCATTTACCATTAGTTTTAGGTCAAGATCGAAGCAAACTTTCAAAAAGACACGGAGCTAAAAGTATTAATGAGTATCGTCAGGAAGGTTATTTACCAGAAGCAATTTTGAATTTTGTAGCTTTATTGGGCTGGCATCCAGCTGGTGATCGAGAAATAATTTCTTTAGAAGAAATGATTAAAGAATTTAAATTAGAAAAATTAAATAAATCACCAACAATTTTTAATATTTCTAAATTAAATTATTTTAACCGTCATTACTTAAAAACCAAAAAACCAGAAGAACTAATTGATTTACTTGATTTCTCTACTTATATTAATAATTATTCTTATGAAAAAATTTTGAAAATAATTGAACTTGGTAAAGAAAGAGCGACAACTCTAAATGATATTTTACCCTCAGTTGAATTTTTCTTCAAAGATTTTGACTATTCGGCTGAAATGCTTATATGGAAAAATACATCTCGAGAAAAAATTAAAAATAATTTGGAAGAAATTAAAAAAGAATTTGCTAAAATTAAAGAAGAAGATTTCAGAGCTGAAAAGATTAAAGAGATTTTAGATAGACTTTCAGGTAATAACAAGGGAGAATATTTTTGGCCTCTAAGGGTTGCTCTTTCAGGTAAAGAAGCATCGCCACCGCCATTTGATTTGGCCGAAGTTTTTGGTAAAGAAAAGACTATTGATTTAATTAATAAAGCAATAGAAAAATTATGATTGGAAAAATTTTAAAATGGATATTTTATTTGATTGTTATTTTGATTGTTTTTGCTATTTTGCCAAAAAATATTTTAGCTAAAATAAAACAATTTGTTAATTGGGATATTTTTTTTAATACTTTAAAAACTGGTTGGCAAAACTTAGTTAGTTTTCTTCAACAAGTAACAGGTATTGATTTTAGCCAGATTCCAATAAAATTAAAAGAAAAATTTGGCATTGATATTGTTTTGTTTTGGACAACAATTAAAAACTTTTTAGCTAATTTATTTGAAAAATTAGCTAAGATTTTTAGATGAAAAATTGGTTCTTGGTTTTATTCTTATTATTTTTTATCTTAAGCTTGTATCTCATTTTTCGCAAACCATTTTCTTTGGGTATGGATATTGCTGGTGGAACAATTTTAACTTATCAAATTGATTTTCAGAATGTTAAAAAAGAGAATATCAAAAATATCTTAGAGCAAACGAAAGATTTAATTGAAAGAAGAATTAATTTTTTAGGTGTCAGCGAATATTCTATTGGTTTTTCTGAGTCAGGTAGAATTTTAATTGAGATCCCTAATATTAAAGATCCAGACCAAGCTAAAAAAGTAATTGGCGAAACGCCATTTTTAGAATTTAGAATACCGAAAAATGGAGATTTTGTTTCCTCAGGGCTTACGGGTGAATATTTAGTTAGGGCTGATGTTGTTATAAATCCTAATACTTTAGAACCAATTGTTAGCTTACAATTTAACTCACAAGGAGCAAAAATTTTTAAAGATCTAACCCAAAAGTATCTTAATCAACCAATTGCGATTTATTTAGACGGTAAATTAATTAGTGCCCCAATTGTTAGAGATGTAATTGAAAATGGCCAAGCTCAAATAACCGGTAAATTTACTTTAGACGAAGCAAAACTTTTAGCTAATCGTTTAAATCAAGGAGCTTTACCTGCGCCATTAATTTTAATTGCTGAATCAGTTGTTAATCCAATTTTAAGTCAAAAAACCCTTAATTTAGCCTTAAAAGGTTCAATTGCTGGAATAATTTTGGTTGTTTTGTTTATGATTATTTTTTATGGTTTTCAGGGTTTAATTGCTGATTTAGCTTTAATTTTCTTTCTTGTTTTTAATCTAGCTCTTTATAAAATTTTAGGTGCAACAATTTCTTTAGCTTCATTAAGTGGTCTGGTTTTAGCAATTGGGATGGCTGTTGATGCTAATATTTTGATTTTTGAAAGAATGAAAGAAGAAAAGAAAAGAGGACTCAGAGATATTGACATAGTTAAAGAAGGTTTTACTCGAGCTTTTCCTTCAATTCGTGATTCTAATTTAACAACAATTATTTCTTCTTTGTTGATTTATTTTTTAGCAGTTTCTTTTGTTAAAGGATTTGCTCTGACATTATTTTTAGGGGTTGTTATTAGTTTTTTAACAGCAGTTTTTTTCACCCATTATTTATTAGAGACAATATATTTACGACGTACGACGTCATAAAAATTAATGGATTTCATTAAATATAGATATTATTTTTATTTTTTAAGCTTGATTTTGGTTCTGTTTGGTGGTCTGAGTTTTTATTTTTTTAACCCTAATTTAGGCATTGATTTGATTGGTGGTCAAATTTTAGAAGTTAAAACCAAAGCTAATGTACCCTCAATTATTAATAATTTAAAGCTTAAAGCAGTATATTATCAAACTCAAGATGGTTATTTGATTAAAAGTCAAGAAAATTTAAATCTTCTCTGGCAAGAAATTCAAAAACAAGATAATCAAAGTCAAAGAATAAGATTTGAATCAATTAGTAGTAGTTTGAGTTCAGAATTAAGACAAAAAGCAATGTTGATGATTATTCTAGTTTTATTAGCAATTGGTCTTTATGTTGCCTTTGCTTTTTATCAATTGAAAAATCAATTTTCACCATTTCTTTTAGGTTTTATTGTGGTCATAACTTTATTTCACGACGTTATGGCGACAACCGGCTTTTATGTTTTGCTGTCAAAATTCTTTAATTTTGATTTAGACATTAAATTTATTACCGCTTTACTTATTGTTGCTGGTTTTTCAGTTCATGATACAATCGTTGTTTTTGATCGTTTGAGAGAAAATATTTTAAAAACAGGCAAAAAAACAATTGAGGTTTTTAATTTGAGCATTCAGCAAACCTTAAGGAGATCAATTTTTACCTCTTTAACGGCTGTTTTAGCAATTTTGCCTTTGTCAATTTTAATTCCTGATTTAAGAGCATTTCTTTTATCAATTCAAATAGGTATTCTTATTGGTACTTATTCTTCAATCTGTTTGGCCACTCCTTTGCTATATGAGAATTAAAAAGCTTGTTTTTACCTGTTTGCGTGCAGTGGGGATGAGATTCGAAAACGGTAAACCACATATTTAGTAATTTCAAAAACATCTTTACTCTCTTGTTTCTGGTTTGTGCTTATAGCTTGTTGGGTTGCTGTGGGTTCTCACCCTACCACCTGTTTGCTTTGCTTTGTACTTATCAAACTTATTTTTAACTGTTTGCGTGCGGTGGGGGTGGGATTCGAACCCACATGGCCGTAAGGCCCACGGTTTCGAGCCGTGTGCAATCCCATTCTGCCACCCCACCATTATGTTATAATATATTATAATGAAAAAAGAAATCTTTGAAAAAAAAGCATATGATCCTTTTGAATTTGAAGAAAAAATTTATAATTTTTGGATTCCTTATTTTAAACCAAGAGGCAAAGGAAAACCGTTTATTATTTTAATTGCTCCACCAAACATTACTGGCTCTTTACATCTTGGACATACTTTACAAAATGTTATTTTAGATACAATTTGGCGTTATAAGAAAATGCAGGGTTATGATTCTATTTGGTTTCCTGGGATTGATCATGCAGGTATTGCAACCCAAAATGTTGTTGAAAAAGAATTAAGAAAAGAAGGCTTGACAAGATTTGATTTAGGCAGAGAAAAATTTATTGACAGAGTCTGGCAATGGAAAGAAAAATACGGCGGCATAATTTTAGAGCAATTTAAAAAGTTAGGTTTAGCCTTAGATTGGTCAAGAGTAAAATTTACTTTAGATAAAGAGTATGTTGCTTGGGTTGAGAAGGCTTTTCTTGATTATTATAAAAAAGGATATATTTATCGAGATTTGAGACCAGTTAATTTTTGCCCTCGTTGTCAAACTTCTCTTTCTGATTTAGAAATTGAATACAAAGAAACGGAAGGCGAGCTTTATTATATTAAATATCCTCTAAAATTAGGAGGTTTTGTTATAATTGCCACGACCCGACCAGAAACAATGTTAGCTGATGTTGCTTTGGCTATTAATCCTAAAGATGAAAAAAATTTTCATTTAGTTGGCAAAATTGCTCTTTTACCAATAATTAATCGAGAACTACCGATTATTGTTGATCAAAGAGTTGATCCTAAATTTGGAACAGGTATTTTAAAGGTTACGCCAGCACATTCTTTGGTTGATTATGAAATTGGTTTAAGGCATCAATTACCATTAATTTCAGTTATTGATACACAAGCAAAAATGACTGATGTTAGTGAATTTAGTGGTTTAGATTATTTAACCGCAAGACAAAAAATTGTTGATAGATTAAAAGAATTAAATTTAATTGAAAAAATAGAAAAGATAAAACACAATTTACCAGTTTGCGAGCGTTGCAAAACTGAACTTCAAGTTATTCCTTCGAAAGAATGGTTTTTAAAAATGAAAGATTTGGCTCAACTAGCAATTAGGGCTGTTAAAAATAAAGAAGTTGAAATTTATCCAGCCAAATTTAAAAAGCCATATTTTGATTGGTTAAGAAATATTAGAGACTGGTGTATTTCAAGAAAAATTTGGTGGGGACAACAATTGCCTGTTTGGTATTGTCAAAATTGTGGCGATGAAAAATATGTTGTTAGTTTTAAAAAACCCAAAATAAAATGTTCTCAGTGTAAAAAATCTAATTGGCAAAGAACAGAAGAGGTTTTTGACACTTGGTTTTCCTCTGCTTTATGGCCTTTTGCCATTTTGTATTATCAAAAAGAAAAAAAATGGTATCCAGCAGATTTAGTTGCTTCAGCTCGAGAAATACTTCAACTTTGGATCGCAAGAATGATTTTTTCAGGTAAGTTTTTTATGAAAAAAACACCATTTAAAACAGTTTTTATTCATCCAACAGTTTTAACTAAAGAAGGAAAAAGAATGTCTAAGAGTTTAGGTATCGGTGTTGATCCTTTAGAATTGATCGAAAAATATGGTACTGATGCTTTAAGATTTGGAATTTTGTTCCAAATGTCAGCTCATCAAGATTTAAGATTTGACGAAAGACCAATTGATCAGGGTAAAAAATTTTTAAATAAAATCTGGAATGCCTATAGGTTTTACTTTTTGACAATATCTAAACACAAGGTTTTAAAAGAAAATTCATTATCATCGGCTGATAAAAAAATTTTAGCTTCTTTGAAAATAACAAAAAATTTTGTTAATCGAAAAATTGAGGATTTTGAACTTGGTTTAGCCCTAAAAAGGATCTATAAATTTTTTTGGCACGAACTTTGTGATATTTATTTAGAAACCTGGAAAGGAGAAACAAAAAACAACCCCCAGATATTTCGTCAAGTAATGTTAGAAAGCTTAAAACTTTTACATCCATTTATCCCTCATTTAACTCAATTGATTTATTTTTCTTTTGGTCAGAAAAAACCTTTGTTTTTTGAAAAGTGGCAATAGTTTATCATTCTTTTTTATCGCTTTTTTTACCATTTATTTGGATTTTTTATTTTTATAAAAAAGACAGGCATCCCGAACCAAAGATCTGGCTCTTTCTGGCTTTTTTATTAGGTATAATTTCAGCTTTTTTGGCATATTATGTTGAGGGTTTGTTGAATCCATTTGTTTCCGAAAATAAGTTCTTAAAATTTTTACTTTTTTCTTTTATCGAAGAGTTTTTTAAATTTATTTTAATTTGGTTTTTTATTTTCCCGCAAAAAATTTTTGATGAACCAATTGATGCAATGATCTATATGATGTTTGCCGCTTGGGGTTTTGCTTTTTTAGAAAATTTTGTTTTAATTACTAAACCTTCATCTTTAGCAATTTATAGTCCTGTTTCAATTTTGTTTTTAAGATTTTTAGGAGCTAATTTGCTTCATATTTTAGCCTCAGCCTTGATTGGTTATGGTTATGCTTTTTTAATTAAAACAAGAAGAATTTTTCCGTTTGTTTTTTCATTTGCTACTGGTTCTTTTTTGCATTTTTTTTATAATTATCTTATAATTAGTTTACCACCCGGCTTCATTTTGGTTTTGCCAATTTTATGGACAGCCTTTTTGGTCGTTCTTAGTAAATTAAATTATTTAGCTGAAAATGGCTGAAGAAAAAAAAGAAGGCACATTAACAATTGATGTGTATTTTAAAGATGATGAATTAGTTATTGTTTCACCGATTGCCGGTGCAAATTTAGAGAACATTGAAATTTTGGTTGAGGGAGATGTTTTAATAATTAAAGGAACGAGAATGCCACCAGAAAATATTGATCCATCTTTATATGAGCATCAAGAATGTTTTTGGGGGCCATTTTCAAGGACAATTGTTTTACCTAAAGATTTAGATTTAGAAAATATTCGAGCTTATTATCATAATGGCATTTTGATGATTAAAATTCCTAAAAAAGAATCAAAACAGGTAAAAAGAGTTGAGGTAAGAACAGATATTTAAGCGCTGGTAGCTCAGCGGTTAGAGCACCGTCCTTATAAGACGGGGGTCGCTGGTTCGAATCCAGCCCAGCGCAGATTTATTTTTTTATAAATAAAAACTTCTATATAATTTATCAGTAAACGGAACCTTCCCTTGATATTCTTCGAGAAATTTTTTTAAAAAATTTTTGACTTCTTTTTCAGAAATAAAAAATTCTTCTAAAGGAAAATGTAAGCCAAAAGAGAATTTATTAGGTAAAAGAAAAATAAATTTTCTATAACCATTATCGAAAATTTCAAAGCCATAAAAATTTTTCCAAGGATAAAATTTTTTGTCAATATAAATTCCTTGCTCATTAATTTTAATATCCATCAGTTTAGGCTCATAAAATTTTGGATGAAAAAAGAAAACCAAAGCTATAAAAGAGATAATCAAAAGCCAAAAATCATGATTTAAAACTGCCCAAATTAAAGTAATGCCAATAATAATGCCCCAAAATAAATGCCATAATAAATCACCATAAGGATGTTGGATATGAGAATATGTTTTCCAATGAATCTCCATCTTGTAATATAATTATATATTATGAAGTATAATTTTCGTAAAATTGAAAAGAAATGGCAAAATGTCTGGCAAAAAAAGAAATTTCTAATGTGGCGAACAATCGATTTTGTTAAGAAACCTAAAATTTATATTTTAGATATGTTCCCTTATATTTCTGGCGAAGGTCTTCATGTTGGCCATGTCGAAGGTTATACCGCCACTGATATTTTAAGTAGATTTTATCGAATGAATGGTTATAACGTCTTACATCCAATGGGCTACGATGCTTTCGGTTTACCAACCGAAAATTTTGCCATCAAGATTAAGAAGAACCCTTTAAGCTTTGTGCCTAAACATATTGACCGTTTTCGTAAGCAATTAAGATCAATTGGTTTTAGTTATGATTGGTCAAGAGAAATAGCCACAATTGATCCTGAATATTATAAATGGACACAGTTGATGTTTTTAAAAATGTATGAAAAAGGATTGGTTTATGAAAAGGAAGCGCCAATTAATTTTTGCCCATCTTGTAAAACTGGTTTAGCTGATGAAGAAGCAATCGGTGGTAGATGCGAACGTTGCGGTAGTCAAACAGAGATAAAATACTTAAAACAATGGCATATCAAAATTACTCTTTATGCTGAAAGATTACTTAATGACTTAGAAACCCTTGATTGGCCTGAAAATATTAAAGAAATGCAAAGAAATTGGATTGGTAAAAGCGAAGGTTATGAAGTTTTGTTTTCCTTGGAAAACTCGAATGAAAAAATAGCAGTTTTTACTACAAGATTAGACACTATTTATGGAGCAACATTTGTTGTTCTTTCACCTCATCATCCTTTAGCTTTAAAAATTACTCAACCAGATTATCTTTTGAATGTTGAAAATTATATTTATGAAGAAATTAAGAAGGAAAGATTTGGTATTTATGAAAAAGAAATAACAGGCGTTTTTACCGGTTCATACGTTATAAATCCTTTAAATAATAAAAAGATTCCTATTTGGATTAGTAGTTATGTTTTAGCTGGTTATGGTACTGGTGCGATTATGGGAGTTCCGGCTCATGATGAGAGGGATTTCAATTTTGCTAAAAAGTTTGATTTAGAAATTATTCAAGTAGTTAAACCCGAAAAGAGAATAAAAATTGAACTACCTTATGTTGAAGAGGGAATCTTGATAAGCTCAGGAGAATATTCTGGTTTTAAAAGCGATGAAGCTCGAGAAAAAATTGGCCAAGATCTAATTGACCGAGGCTTAGCCAAGAAAACTGTTTATTACAAATTAAGAGATTGGATTTTTTCAAGGCAAAGATATTGGGGCGAACCAATTCCCTTAATTAGATGTCCTCAATGTGGCGTTGTCCCTTTGAAAGAAAAAGATTTGCCTGTAACATTGCCTAAAGTTAAAAGTTATGAACCTACTGGTACTGGCGAGTCACCATTAAAAAATATTAAAATTTGGATAAAAACAAGATGTCCTCAATGTAAAGGGCCAGCTGAAAGAGAAACACAAACAATGCCTCAATGGGCTGGTTCTTGTTGGTATTATTTAGCTTATATTTTAAAAAATCAAAAATCAAAGGGAAAATACGAAATTGTCTGGGATAAAAATAAATTAAAATATTGGCTTCCAGTTGATTTTTATGTTGGTGGAGCTGAGCATGCTGTTTTGCATTTACTTTACGCTCGTTTCTGGCACAAATTTCTCTATGATATTGGTTGGGTTCATAATAAAGAACCATTTCAAAAATTGTTTAATCAAGGTTTAATTTTAGGTCCTGATGGTCAAAAAATGTCAAAATCAAAAGGTAATGTTATTAATCCTGATGAGGTTGTTAAAGAATATGGTGCTGATACCTTAAGAATGTATGAAATGTTTTTGGGCCCCTTAGAAGCAGAAAAGCCATGGTCAGTAGAAGGCATTAAAGGGGTTTTTAGATTTTTAAATCGAGTTTGGTCATTAGCACAAAAGTTAAAAAAGGAAAAACCAGATAAGAGTAAAAAAAGTGATGAAGAAATTAAATATGCTTTAAACAGCTTAATTTATGAAACAACTGAAGGAATAAAGAAAATGAGATTTAATGTTGTTATTAGTAAAATGATGGTTTTCGAAGATTTGTTAAGAGCAAAGATAGAAAAAGAAAATATCTATGATAGAGAAGCCTTTTTAACTTTTATTAAGTTACTTTTCCCATTTGCGCCCCATTTGAGTCAAGAAATTTGGAGTTTGTTTGGTAAAAAAAATTTGCTCGATTTTGAACCCTGGCCAAAGTATGATCCTAAACTTTTAGAGAAAAAACAATTCTCAATCGTTGTTCAAATAAATGGCAAGAAAAGAGGAATTTTGATTAGTGATAAAGAAACATTAACTGAAAAAGAAATTAAAGAAAAAGTCAAAGCCTTGCCTTTATATGAAAAATATTTAAAAAATAAAAAAATAAGTAAAATTATTTTTGTTAAGGGCAAAATAATTAATTTTGTTGTTAAATGAATAAAAAAGAAGTTGGTGATTTAGCTGAGGATTTAGCCGTTAAATTTTTAGAAAATCAGGGTTATAAAATAATTGAGAGAAATTTTCGGTTTAAAAATTTTGGTGAAATAGATATTATTGCTTTAAAGAAAAATTTAATCAATTTTGTTGAGGTTAAATCTTTAACCGAAGAATCAGAATTTATTCCCGAATTCCATTTTTCATCAAAAAAATATAAAAAAATTGAGAAAATAGCCAGTTTTTATGCTAATAAGTTTAATTATTCTAATTGGATTATTTCTTTAATCACCGTTGTTTTAGAAAATTCAAAAATTAATTATTATGAAAACATCAAGATTTAATATTTGGAAATTAACGAGTTTTATTTTGTTTATCCTAATTATCTTTGTTGGTTATCAATATTTTAAAGAATATAAAAAAAATTTACCTTATAAAAAAGAATTAAGAGATTTAGAGATTTTAGTTAAAAGAAATAAGGAAGAGAGTTTGATCTTTCAAAAACAAATTATAGCCCAAAAAGATCCTTTAAGTTTAGAAAAGGAGAAGAAAGACAAATTAGGTGAAGCTTTAGAGGGGGAAAAGCTTATTTTAATTTCTGAAGAATTATTAAGATCAATTACTTTGCCTTTCCTTGTAAAATAAGTCGACGACAATCACTACAAACTAAAACTTTTTTATTGTTTAAATTAAACCACTGGAGATTGGGCTTTTGGAAGTATTTCTTAACTGGATTAAATTTACCCCTCAATTTCTTTCTTTTAATAGCTGATTTTTTACCTTTGCCACAAATTTGACACTTTTTCATTTTTAAAAACTATATTTTAATTTTACCATATCTGCCTCACTAGTCTCTTCAATTAATTTAGCCTTAGGTAATTCTTGGCTAATTTCAAATTTTATTTTTTCTTGCTCTTTTTGGTCAAATTTTAAAGAGAAGATGACTTCTTGGTGATTAAATTCAATTTTATCAAGCGGAAATTTTTTAATTTTATTTACAACCAAAAATCTATCTATGATATCTGGTTTAATCAGTGAGGTAATTTTAATTAAGTTTTCTAAATCGGTTTGATTCTGAATTGAAGGAACTGTTTTAATCTGGGCGGAGAGAGTAGTAATTTCTTTATTAAATTTATTTTGTAAAATAAAAAAGGAAATTGAAGCTAAAAAAATTAAAGGCAGAACATAAAGACTAAGAAAAGTTAAAGCTGCTGGTAAACGATTAAGAAAATAAATAGTGTAGTTTTTTAAAGGCACAAAATCAACTATTTGCCTATCAGCTAAGATATTGGTAAAGGCAAAGTAAGCCCCCTCGAGTAAAGCATTAATTGTTATCGGGAAGAAGAATTTTTGCTGTTCGATGTTTGTTAGTTCTATCTGTTGCTCCAAGAAAAGAAGAATTCTTGTTGTTGGTTTAAGTTCAGGTCTTAAGAAATCATAAATTCTATTAAGAGCTAATTCTAAATCAATTCTTTCAGGTAGATATTCTTCTAAAATAATCTTTTCTAATCTTAAATTTTTAATTAGAAAAGAAACCAAATTATTTTCGGTTAAGACAAAAACCAAATAATCTTCATTAAAATCAAGAATTGTTTTGTTGACAAGATATTGATAAAAAATTTCGGCTGTTGGTGTAATGAAAAGTGGCGTTAAGCCATATCTTTCAGTAATGGATAATATAAGATCAATAATCTCTTTGGATATCAAAAAAATATTGAAAGTAGCTAAGGTTGGTAAAGATCGATACTTGTCTTCTTTGTAGAAAAGAGCATATTTTTCAATAGCTAAGGGAAAGTTTGTTTTTAAATAATTAATAATAGCCTCTTTAGCCGAAGTCCCACGAGGTAAATTAATTCTTTGAAAAATAACATTAGGGATGTTTAAAACTATACCTAATTCAGTTAGTTTATGTTTTTTAAGCAATGTCTGAACTGCTGATTCTAAATTGCTTAAACGAAAAGCGCCCTGGCTATAGATCTCAGCTTCAATTTTTTCACTTTTTAAAACTTTTATTTTTGCTTTTTCTTGAGTTATTTTAAAATAAGCAAGGCTTCGATTATTAATAAATAAAAGATCAAGATATTTATCTTTAAATAAATCAATTTTCATTTTTGGTACCAAAATTCTAATTTAATAAAACGAAACTCAGGGGCTGGTAAAAAAAATTGATCAAAACCAGCAATATTTTTATTTAAAAAGTAAAGATAATGAGGATTTGTCAAAAAAACGTTAAAACGCAACAGCTTTTTTTCAATTGCCATCAATTTTTCATTTATTTTTGTTTGGGGATTAGTAATTAAATCTTGAAAACCCCTTTCTAAATCGACATCATCTAAATTATTAATATTATAACCTAATTTAGAAAAGAAAGAAACAATAGATGGATAATAGTTAAAGTTTAGGCCAGACAAAACTCCTTCGTAATCTTTACCTGTTAAAATTTCATTTAAATCTTCTGGTTTGATAAATTCAGTTTCTAAGCCATAATGTTCTTTAAGCCAACGACCAATGTCAGGATAAAAATAAGAAGAAGGAATAATTATTTTAAGAGATAATTTTTGTGAAGCCGAAGTTGAATTAAAATTTAAATTATCTAAATTTAAAACCTTTCTTACTTTTGGTGAAAAAACGCCAAAGCTTATTTCGGCTTTGTCCTTAAAAATGTCTTTAACTATTTTTTGGCGATCAATTGCTTGATTTAAAACATTAACAATTTCAGGTTTTACTTTTTGACTGTTAAAAAATAAACCAATAACCCGAGGTAAGGTTATGGAATAAATTTGATAATTAAAATAGACATTTTGAGGCAAATCAAAATAATTAATTCCAGCTAGGCCATCGATTTCCTTTAAAATTAAAGCATCAAAAGCTGCCTTGGCCGAAGGGAAAACATAAAAATGGATTTCATCTAAATAGGGTTGAGGTTGATAGAAAGTGTTTCTTTTAAGTTTAATAATGGTTAAATCGTTTCTAGTTTTTAAAGAATCAAAAACAAACGGACCACTACCAATTTTAAGTAAATCAAGATTAAAATTATCAAAATCAGCTTTAGCATAGGTTTTAGCAGGTAAGATTTTAAAATTTTTTAAGCTAGATAAAAAATAATTATCATTGAACTTAAGATGAAACTCGGCTCTTTTTTTATCAATAATTTTGATTTCAACATTCCTAAAATTATTGATAAAATCAGATGGCCCAGATTTTTTAAATAAGTCAAAAGAAAAAGCCAAATCATCAGTTGTTAATTCACTACCATCGCTCCACTTTAAATCTTTAAGCTCAAAAGCTAAAGTTAGATAATCGGGGGAAAAATAATAGGATTTTAAAAATTTAGAGATTAAAACGCCATTATCGTACTCAACTAATGGTGGATAAATGATATTTAAAATTGATTTTTCACTTTCATTTTTTGGTAAAAGAGGATTCAATGAGTTTAATGTTTCAAACAAACCTTCACGATAAATACCACCTATTTTTGGCTTAATTGTTTTAGTTAAACTTAAATAATAAAATAAAAAACCAACTCCTAAGATAAATAAAAATAAAATTAAAAAATCAATAATCTTTCTTTCTAAGATAATTTTTCTTATTTTTAAGAAAAAGAAATTCATTTAATTATTTTTAATAAGGAAACAAAAATAAAAGCAATGATTAAAATCCAAGTTAAATAATAAATATTTTTTTCCAAGCCTCTTCTTTTAAGGAAAACCTGTGTTTGACTACCAAACAAAGCTCCCCCTTCAATTCCTCTTTGTTGTAATAAGACTAAAATGATTATTAAGATTGATAAAATAATTTGAATTATACTTAACATTCTTGTTCCCGCGGACAGCAGACAGTATTATTACCGCGGACAGCCGCAGAAAATATTTTCTACCTGGATTATCACCGGATAATACTACCCGGATGTGAATCGTATTATTAATTATCCGGATGCATACTGGATGAATTTGCCCGGATATAAACCGGATAACAACTTCTACCCGGATTTTTACCGCATATACTTAACCAGATATAAACCGGATGATTTATAAAATATTTTTTATCCTGTACTCATCCGGGTAAAATAATCCAGGTGGCTATCCGGGTAATCTATCCCAGTAATCATCTGGGTAAACATTATCTGGCAAGCTATCCGGGTAACTATATCCGGTAGACCGTCCGTGTAGTTAAAACATTCCCGCAGCTGTCAGCGTCACGAAGTGATTTTCTGTAGCTGTCAGCGTTTTATCTAGATAATCAACGACTCTCTTTCCCTTCGATGATATTTTAACACAATTTGATGAGTTTTTTTATCAAGTGCTAAAATAAAATTTCTAATTAAAGGATAATCTTTTAAGTTAATTTTTTTATTTTCAGCCAAATAAAGTTCTTCTTTTGGTTTAGCTAAAGCAATAATATTAATTTCTAAATTGTTTTCAGTAATAGCTTTCTTTGCCATTTTAAATTGAATTTTACCACCATCAATCAAAAATAAATCAGGCAAACCCCATTCTTTATGTTTTAATCTTCTTAAAAGGACTTCGTAAATCATTCGCGGATCATCTGGCTTAAGAATTGTTTTAATTTTAAATTTTTTAAGTAAATGTGGTTGATAAAGACCATCTAAAAAAGAAACAATGACACCAACTTTTTCTTTACCAGCCAAATGGGAGATATCAATAGCTTCAATTAAATGGGGCAAAGTTTTAAGATTTAAAATTTCCTTAAGTTGCCACAAAATTTTTCTTTGCTGATGCTCTAAAAATAAACTCTCATCCTTAATTAAATCTTGATTGGTTTCTAATTTTTCAATTGCTAAAAATGCCTGCTTTAATTTATTAGCTTTTTCTAATTCATTTCTTTTTAAAAGAATTTTAATTTGTTTTAAGACTGATTTTTTTAGTGAAGTTAAATTGCCTCCAAATATTTTTTTAATTAAATTAATATTTTGCTGATAATTTCTTAATTTTTTTTTGTCAAATTCGGCATTTTTTAAACAACACCAACCAAAACAAAGTCCCAATTCAGCATTTAGGCAGAAACGAAGATGTTTTTCTTGACAAGTGCAAAAAGGAATTTCTTTTCTAATAATTTTTAAAATCTCTTTCAAACTACTGCCTTCAGAAAAAGGACCAATAATCTCCTGAGCTTTAAATTTTTCTATTTGATGGGTAAGGAAAATTCTTGGTAGAGTTTCGTCAGTAAAAATTAAATAAAAATAACGACTATCGTCTCTTAAAAGTTGATTAAATGGTGGTTTAAGTTTTTTAATTAGATCACTTTCTTTAAAAATAGCTTCGACTTCATTTTTTGTTTCAATTGTTTCAATATCTTGAGCTGCTTCTAAAAGTTTTTTAATTTTTAAAGATGAAAAATTAAAATATTGCTTAATTCTTTTCCGCAGATTTTTTGCTTTACCAACATATAAAACATTATTATTTTTATCTTTAAAAATATAAACACCAGGACTTTCAGGGATATTTTTAAGTTCTATGTTTTTCATAATAAATATCTTAAAAGACTTTTGCCACTAAATTCTTTAGGAATCTTAATGTTCATCAAGTCTAGAATTGTCGGTGCAATATCTACCAAAGAGCCTAAAATTTTTTTATTAAAAAAAGATATTTCTTCCTTTGTTTTTTCTTTTTGATATTCTTTGTCAATTAAAAAGAAATAAACCGGACTTAAATTATGTAATGTTTCTTTTTGACCGGATTTAGGCTCAATCATTTTTTCAATATTGCCATGATCAGAAGTTAAAATTAAAGTATAATTATTCTCTAAACAAAAATTAGTAAAATCTCCCAAGATTTTATCCATTTCTTCGATACCTTTAAGAGCTAAATTAAAATCACCTTTATGACCTATAAGATCAAAAGTTGGCAAGCTGGCAACAATAAAATCAAAGGCACCTTCTTTGATTGTTATTTTTAAATAATCAAAAAACTCTCTTGTTTGTTTTTGAAGATTTTCCCAATCGCTATCAAAAGGAGGCAGAATTTTAAAAACTTCTCCTGGATGCTCTTCGGCAATGAAACCATTAAAATAAAAATTTAACAATTCTTTTCTTGATTCATCAATAATTTTTATCTGTTTTAATTTATTTTCAGCCAGGATGCGGCTTAAGTTGGTTATTATTTTTTGTTCTTCAAAAATTACAGGATAATCAATATTTTCTAAATAGCGAGTTAAAGAGGCAATATACAAATTTTTTCTTGTTGGTCTTTTGAATTCCTGAAAATTGGGATTTAAGAATGAATTGGCCAACTGGAAAATGCTTTTACCTTCATGCTGAAAAAACAAAAGAGCATCATTGTCTTGAAGATAACCGTTTCGGTCAAAAATAGTTGGCTCTAAAAGGCTATCATTAAAGTCTGGCTGTTTATATTTTTCTTTTAATATTTCTTTGGGGTCAGAAGCAAAACTACCTTTACCCTCAATTATAAGTAAAAAAGCCCTTTGAGTTCTTAAAAAATATTCATTTGTTCTATCCAGAGCATAAAATCGACCGCATAAAGTAGCAATCTTACCAGGCAAATTTTCCCTTTGGATTATATTTTCTAATTTTTCAATTAAATCTAAAGCAGATTTTGGCGGGGAATCAATGCCGTCAGTAAAAAAATGCAAATAAACATCGTTAAATTTTTCTTGTTTAGCTAATTTAAGTAACGCAAGTAAATGATTGAAGTCAGCTAAATTATTATTTTGGCTTAAAAGTCCAGCTAAATGAAGACGCGAATTGAAGGCTCGACAATGACGAAAAATATCAAGGAGTTTTTGATTTTGTAAAAATTCTCCTGATTCAATCGCTAAATTTATTTTGACATTTAATTGATAAAAAATTATACCTGTGCCAATTACTAGATGTCCGTTTTCGCAATTACCTGGTTGGTCAGAAGCTAAGCCAACTGCATAACCAGAAGCGTTTAAAAGGCAAAAGGGAAAAAATTTTCGATAATAATCTAAATTTTTTGTTTGAACAAAACGAAAAGGATTAGAAATATTTTCTTCACCCTTTCCCCATCCGTCTAAAATTAATAAAACAATCTTTTTCTTTGGCATTTCCTCGGTTAAAATTATTATATTAAAAGATTTAGTCGTCAGTAAAATTTTTAAACCAATGATTAATTTTTTGGTTTTTATAATTGGTATTTTAATTGGTTATTTTTTAAGACAAATATTAATTATTAAAAAAGAGGGAGCCAAACTAAAAGAAATTGAGGAAGAGCTTGAGTTAAAAAGGAAAGAGGCCGAGTCTATTTTGGCTGAAGCTAGAGAAAAATCTCTAATCATTATTGAAGAAGCTAAAAAAGAAAAAGAAAGAATTTTAGAAGATATTTTAGAAAAAGAAAAAAGAATTAGTCAAAAAGAAAATATTTTAGACGAAAAGGAAATGACTTTGATTGAGAAAGAGAAAGATCTAATTGAAAAAAATAAAGAACTAGAAGCAAGAACTCAGGCTTTAAATGAAAAAGAAAAATTTTTAGAAAAAAGCCTAGAAAAAATCAGTGGTTTTACTAAAGAAGAGGCTTTGAAAATTTTGTTTCAGAAAATTGAAAAAGAGAATGAGGTAGAAATTATAGAGAGATTAATGAAGCTAAAACAGCAGGAAAAGGAGAAAATTGAGGCAGAAGCTAAAAAAATAATTTTAGAGGCATTACCTCGTTATGCTCGTTCAGTTGTAAACGAGATCACAACAACTGTTGTTAATTTACCGAACGAGGAGATGAAAGGAAGAATTATTGGTAAGGAGGGGAGAAATATTAAGCATTTTGAGAACTTAACGGGGGTTGAAATTATTATTGATGAAACGCCCGATGTTGTTGTCTTATCTTCTTTTGACCCAGTCAAAAGAGAAATTGCTCGTTTAGCTTTAGAAAAACTAATGAAAGATGGGAGAATTAACCCAGTAACAATTGAAGAAAAAGTTGCCGAGAGTAAAGAAGAAATCGAAAAAATGATTGAGGAAGCTGGCAGGAATGCTGCTTATGAAGTTGGTCTTTTTGATTTGCCTGAGGAGATTATTCTGTTAATGGGTAGATTGAAGTTTAGATATAGTTATGGGCAGAATGTTTTACAGCATTCAATTGAGATGGCTTATATTGCCAAGATGATTGCCGAGGAACTCGGACTTGATCCTTATATTGCTAAAAAAGCAGCTTTCTTACATGATATTGGTAAAGCGGTTACTCACGATATTGAAGGAAGTCATTTGGAAATAGGTATTAGAATTTTGGAAAAATATGGCATTGAGGAGGAAGTGATTTTAGGAATGAGATCTCATCATGAAACTTATCCTTTTGCCAATCCTTATGCTTACATAGTTCTAGCTGCAGATATTCTATCCGGCGCTCGTCCCGGTGCTCGGAGGGAAACTGTTGAAATTTATCTTCAGAGATTACAACAATTAGAAAAAATAGCTAGTTCTTTTGAGGGTGTGGAAAAATGTTTTGCAACTGCCGGAGGTAGAGAATTAAGGGTTTTTGTCAAGGCCGAGCTCGTAAGTGACTTGGAAATATATAATTTAGCTAAAGAAATAGCTAAAAAAATAGAAAAAGAGGTCAAATTTCCGGGCGAAATCAAGGTAGTAGTCATTAGGGAAAATAGAGCCGTTGAATATGCTCGTTGATATTTGGATTTTTAGGATCTTTGTTGTAAAATGATATTAAAATTAGGTCGTCTTTAAAACTTTATTTTAAAATGGCAAAGGGTAACATTGTTAAAGTCAAAGATCTAGCTCAAAAAATGGTCGATAAATTTAATATGACAAAAAAAGAAGCAAATGAGGTTTTAGTCTGGTTGGTTCAAGAAATTACTAATAATTTAAAACAGGGAGTCCAAGTAAAAATCGTTGGCTTGGGCACTTTTAAAGTTAGAGAAAGAAAAGCAAGAACGGCTATTAATCCTAAAACAGGAGAAAAAATTGAAGTTCCGGGTAAAAGAGTTCCTCGTTTTACTCCAGCCAAGGATCTAAAGGAAGCAATAAAATAATTAATGAGCCTCAATGTCATTATTGGTCAGAATCAATCCTTAATTGAAAGAAAAATTCAAGAATTAAGTACCAATTTTCGTCAATTAATTTACAATAATAATTTTCATGATTTTTTTTTAGAATTACAAAAAATTACTAATCAATTTTTATTTGGCAAAAAAAATGACATTGTTCTCAAAAATTTAGCTAAGATTAAAAAAAATGACCTCCAAATTTTAGTTGAATTTCTTAAATCTAATTCTGACTTAAATTTCATTTTTGTTTTTCCTGATGAGCCAACAGAATTTTTAGATTTATTAAGAAAAAATAAATTAAAATTTAAAGTTTTTCAATTAAGATTGCCTGACAAAAGAAGCTTAGAAAATTTCATTGCCCAATATGCTCAAGAACACAATTTAAAATTATCTCCAGAAATAATTAAAGTGCTTAAAGAAAATTATCAAGACAATATTGATTTATTATTAGCTGATTTAGAAAAAATAGCTCTTTTAGGAGGAGATCAAAAAAGTTTAAAGCAAATTTTACATTTTAAGACTAATGTTTTTAAGATTCAAGATTATTTCTTAGAAAGGAATTGGCCATTATTTATTCACCACTTTAAAAAATTTATTTTAGAAGATAAAAGTAAAGACAATGCTGATTCTTTAAGAGCTTTAAGTCTTCTTTTTCATTCTTTGGTCAAAATTTATTTAATTAAAAAAGGAAAAATTGGCAAAATTAAAACTAATGATTACTATTTACAAAAATTAAAAGAGAAATCAAAAAATCTAACCTTAGAAGAAATAAAATTATTAATCTCAGTCTTAGCTAAAACAGACAAGAAATTCAAAAAATTTTATCTTAACATCAAAGAAATACCCGAAGATATTTCATTAAATTATTTATTATCAAAGAGTTAACGAGTTATAATTAAAATATAAAAATTAGAAGTCAGAAGTTAGAATTATGAATAAAAAAATGAATAAATCCTTCACTTTAGTTGAACTCTTAGTTGTCTTAGCTCTAATAGCTATCTTAGCTACTGTCTTAATTGTTGTCATTAAGCCAGCAGATATCTTTAAAAGAGGTAGAGATAGTCAAAGAACTTCAGACCTTAAAAATCTTGAAAAAATATTTGACCTTATTCTTTTTGAAACTCAAGGCACCTTTTCTGAACTTCAATATGCTTCCTCAAATGTTGTCTATATCTCTCTTCCTGATACTTCATCAACTTGTGGTCAATGGATAAGTCAATTACCACAGCTTCCTTCAGGCTGGTCATATAGATGCTCAGCAACTCCAACAAATATTGATGGTACTGGCTGGATTCCTATTCCTTTTAATCAATTTTCAAGCATTAATCTTTCTAGACTTTTCATTGATCCAATCAATAGACCTCCATATTACTATGCGTTTGTTGCTGGAGGAAGTTATGCTGTCTATGCTCAATTAGAAGATTCTAGAAATCAAGCTTCAAAAAATGATAATGATAATTACCCTCATCTATTTTCAGCAGGAACAAACAAAAGATTAATTGACCAAGCTCAAGGACTTGTAGGTTATTGGAGTTTTGATGATTGTACAGCTAAAGATTTATCAGGAAATGGAAATAATGGAACTTAGTTAATGGACCAACTTGTGTTGATGGTAAAGTAGGTAAAGCTTTAAGTTTTGATGGAGTGATGATTATGTAAGTATCCAATCAACCCATCTTTAATGATGTAGCTCAACGTAATACTCCTCATTTACTATGTCTGGTATAATCAGATTCAAGTATGACATCAATTTTATTTGCAAAATAGGTTGGCATACTGCGGTTTGCTTGGAGATGATAATCGTTTAGATTTAATTCTATGATGCCACTAATGTAGCTAGCGAAATTGTGTATCTGGTAGTATATCTGTTATCAATGGTATTTGACTAGTGGGACATATGATAAAAATACGGCGGAATGAAAATTTATTTAATGCAGAGTTAAAAATCAGGAAGCAGGCAAACTCCATTCAAATATATTGGAATTTTATATTGGAGGATATGCTGGTCGCCTGGATACTTGGATGAAGGTTTCATCGATGAAGTTCGAATCTATAATCGTGCCTTATCAGACCAAGAAATAAAGCCTTAAGAGCACAAATATTTAATATTATCACGCTGACCTACGCGGAAATTAAATAAAAATAATCACCAAATTTAAAAATAAAATTCCAGCAATACCAAACATTCTCACATTCTGCAAATTTAGAATATTGTTTGTATGTAAAATCTTATATTTTATTTAAATTAATCAAATTAAGAAACTAAGAAGCTTAGAAGCTAAGAAGCTGATCATCATGAGACCTGAAAGCTAATTTATGTTATAATTAATTTATGGTTACTAAATTACTTAAAAAAGGAAAAATTTTAGATAAATCTTACTTTATTAGAAAGGCATTTGGTGTTTTAAAGACTGATTTTGGTAATAAAAGTTCCTTGAGCATATGTTAGAAAAATTAGAAGAAATTGGAGGCAGAAGAATTTTAATAGATAGTGATGTTTTAATTGATTATTTAAGAGGCTTGGGGAGATCTCAAGAATTCATATCTCATTAAAATTTCCCTTAGAAAATGATAATCTTTTAAGCTATGAAGCTAAGAAGCTGAAAACCTGAGAGGCTAATTAAATTTGCTTAGCATTGAAGCATATTTTGATTTTAATCGGGCAACTTTGTTTTGATGCATAAAAGTTTTGCCAGCTTTATCCAATTCTTTATAAACTAAACTTAGATTTTTTTGTGCTAATTCTTTATTTTTTTCTTTGATTGCTTGAAGAAAATTTTTAACTGCTAATTTAATTTTTCTTCTTCGGCGTTCATTTATTAACCATCTTTTTTGACTTTTTCTTAAAGCTTTTTTTGCTGATCTTGTTTTCGGCATTATTTAATTTCTTTCTTTAATTCATCGACTAATTTTTTAATTTTATCAGGTAAATTTTTGGGCAATTTAAAATTAATTTTAAGCGAAATTTTCCTTTTACCATCATAAAAAGGAATCTCAATTGTTTTTTCTTTTAAGCCTTCTAAGGGATTAATTTCCAAAACTATTTCTTGCTGACTATATGTTCTTGGTTCTTGGAAATGAGTAAAAATGCTTCTAAATAAGTCTTCAAACAAGTCTTCACCAAAAAATTGTCTTCTTAAATAATCACCAATATCCTCAAAATCAAAAGTAAATGTTGTTTGCCATTTTCTTCTTTGATCATATTCAGCTCTTAATTTTTTGTCTGATAAAACCCTGTAAGCTTCAATAATTTTCTTAAATTTTTCAGCATCACCACCTCTGTCAGGATGATATTTTTTGGCTAGTTCTCGAAAAGCCTTTTTAATTGTTTCTTCGTCAGCATTTTCTGGCACGCCTAAAATTTGATAATAATCATCCATTATTGTTGATAGAATGTTTTGCCAATTTCGGCTAGCAATTGATTTAATTCTTTAATTTTAGCATCAATTTCTTCATAATTTTGGCTTGTATTTTTTAAATTTTCGAGCTCTTTTATTTTTTCTTCAATTTGATTTTTCGTTTCTTGATTAATTTTATCTTGATATTCTTGAAGTAATTTTTTGGCTTGATAAATTAAATTGTCTGCTTGGTTTTTGGTTTCAGCTAATTTTCTTTTTTGAAAATCTTGAGCAGCATACTCTTCAGCTTCCTTTTTTAATTTTTCAATTTCTTCTTTAGAGATATTGACTGAATTTGTGATTTTAACAGTTTGACTTTTTTGGGTTGCTTTATCTAAGGCAGTTACGGTTAAAATTCCATTTTGGTCAACATCAAAAGTTACTTCAATTTGAGGCACGCCTCTTGGTGCTGGAGGAATGCCTTCAAGTAAAAATCTGGCCAAGGTTTTATTATCTTGGGCCAAGGGTCTTTCTCCTTGAACAACGTGAATTTCAACTACGGTTTGATTATCTTCGGCTGTAGTAAAGATTTCTTTTTTTGAATAGGGGATGGGAGTGTTTTTGGGAATCATTGGATGAGCAATACCACCCAAGGTTTCAATGCTCAAAGTTAAAGGCACAACATCTAAAAGTAAAATTTCTCTTATTTCTCCTTGAATAATGCCAGCTTGAATAGCGGCACCAATAGCAACAACTTCATCTGGATTAATATCTTTCCTTGGTTCTTTGCCGAATAATTCTTTGACTTTTTGTTGAATCAAAGGCATTCTTGTTTGACCACCAACCAAAACAATATCATCAATATCACTTGGTTTAAGACCGGCTTCATTTAATGTTTGTTTAGTAAGTTCAATTGATCTTTCAACCAAATCTCGAGTTAAATCTTCTAATTGGCTTCTAGTTAATTTGTAATAAAGATGTTTTGGCCCTTCAGGAGTTGAAGTAATAAATGGTAAATTAATTTCTGTTTCGTATAAAGTTGAAAGTTCTTGTTTAGCTCTTTCAGCTGCCTCTTTTAATCTTTGTAAAGCTAAAATGTCATTACTCAAATCAACGCCTTCTTCTTTTTTATACCAGTCAATTAAAAATTGAATAATTCTTTGATCAAAATCATCACCACCTAAAAATGTATCACCACCAATAGCTTTGGTTTCAATTACACCTTCGCCAACTTCTAAGATTGAAATATCAAAAGTTCCACCACCAAAATCATAAACTAAAATTTTAGCGTTGATATTTTTATCAAGGCCATAGGCTAAAGCAGCTGCCGTTGGTTCAGGTAACAATCTTTTAACTTCAAACCCAGCAATTTCTCCAGCTGCTTTAGTTGCTGCTCTTTGAGAGTCGTCAAAATAAGCTGGGCAAGTAATAACTGCTTCTTTTATTTCTTCGCCTAATTTTTCTTCAACATCTAATTTGATTTTTTGAAGCACCATCGCTGAGATTTCTTCGGGTTTATACCATCGATCAGCCATTTTTACCTCAACGCCTCCATTTTCGCTTTCTCTAATCTCATAGGGCAAAATAGTTTTAGCTTTTTGAACCTCAGGGTCATTAAATCTCCTTCCAATTAATCTTTTGACGGAAAAAATTGTGTTTTTAGGATTAGCTACTGCTTGTCTTTTAGCTAAAATACCAACAAGTCTTTCTCCAGATCTAGACATAGCCACAACTGAAGGAGTTATTCTTGAACCTTCTCTGTTCTCGATGACTTTTGGAACACCAGCAGCAACAATTGCTGCAACTGAATTAGTTGTTCCTAAATCAATACCTAAAACTCTTGCCATTAGTGATTAATAATTTTAACTCTCGCTGGTCTTAAAACTCGACCTTTATAAAGATAACCTTTGCTTAGGGTTTCAACAATTAAACCTTCATCATCTCCTTGGCAATTTTCTTTCTCGCATTTTTTACTTATAATTGCTTCATGAAAATTTGGATCAAATTTTTTATTTTCAGTTTCAATTTCTTCTAAACCGTATTTTTCTAAGATGTCTTTTAATTGAGAATAGATTAAATAAAATCCTTGATCAATTTCTTTTTGTTTTTGAAAAGCTAGTTCAAAACTATCTAGAACAGACAGCAAGTGATAAATTAAGTCAAAATTAGCAATCTCTTTCATTGCTTCAAATTTTTCTTCAAATTCTCTCTGAATTTTCAAAACATCACCTTTAGCTCTTTTTAAACTCTCAAAATATTCATTCTTTTCTTTCTCTAAATTCTCGATTTTTTTCATTAATTCTTGGATTGTTTCTGGTTCAGTTGGTAATTTTTCCTCGTTCATTGTCAGTTAATTTTTTTAATAAAGCCAAACTAGTATGATAATAATTAATTTTATGACCTAAAAAACCAATAACTCTTTTTTTATCTTTATAAGCAATTAAAGACAACTTTTTTGTTTTCGATTGAGGCAAATCACGACCGATTAAAATATTAAACTCATTCCTTAAATTCTTGATAATTGTCTCTAAATTCTCGCATAAATTTAATAAATCTTCAACAATTTCCTTTTCCCTAAAATTAATAACATTTTTCAAGCCTTTAATAACGAGATTGTCTTCGAAAAGAAAAACAATATTTTTAGTTAATTCAGCCCAAAGTGTAAGATCAAAATTTTGAGGCAAATTTATTTCAGGTTTCAGCTTAAAATTTTCTAAATAATAGTACCAGCCTTTATCTGTTGGTAATCTACCACTGCCAACATTTTCCAAATAGCCGTTTTGGGCAATTTTCCGAAGATAGATTCTTAAACTTGGAGGCGAAAGTTTATTTTTTAATTTTTTAGCCAACAATTTAGAGCCAATAGGTTTTTTTCTCTTAATGCAACTTCTTACTAACTTATAAAACAGATATTTTTGAATATCTGTTAATGACATTATTCGATCTTAATCTCTTCACCAGTCTCTTTTTCCTCTTCAACCTTCGGTAAAGAAATTGTTAAAATTCCATCTTTAAATGTTGCTTTGGCTTTTTTAGAATCAACCTCTTTAGGTAAAGGAATGACCCTAACAAATGATCCCCTTCTAATTTCTTTGCGCCAATAATTTTTTTCTTTTTCTTCTTTCTCTTCATTTGCTTTACCTTCGATCTTTAAATAACCATCTTGAAAAGAAATTTTAATATCTTCCTTTTTATACCCAGGTACGTTCATTTCAACAACAATATCCTTATCAGTTTCATAAACATCAGTAGCTAATCTTGGGGAAAAAGGAAAATCAAAATCTTCCTCGAAGAATCTTTCGATTAATTCTCTGAATGGTTCCCACTTTCTAAGAAAGGCCATGTTTTAAATTAAATCCTAATGCGACCTTAAGCTTAGTCAGCTTTAAAATTTATTAATATTATATCAAATTATCACCTTAATGTCAAGAGTGATAATTATTTTATTTTTTCAATAATTTTTAAAAATTCAAAATAGAGAGTAGGGTTGGAAAAGATCCAGACGTATAGAATTATAATAATTACGAAAATAATAAATAAAAACAGATTTTTCATTAACTAGTTTTCCACAGATTCAATTTTGACTTTTTAAATATTTATGATAAAATTATAACATAATACATAATTAATGGTCGTAATTTAAAATTAGGATCTTTAAAATGAATCAAAAAAATATAATAATTGTTGTCGTTATTCTTTTGGTCTTGGGTCTAGTTACTTATTGGTTTGTAAAAAGAGGTGGAGCGCCAGGTTCAACAACACCAACTCCTGAACCAACACCTATGGTACCACCAGCACCTGAATTACCACCAACACCAGATTTACCACCAACACCAGAGTCCGAAGTACCACCATCAGCAACACCAACACTATAATTTAGTCAAAAAAATAATTATTAAAACCCCCGCTTACAGCGGGGGTTTTAATTTAAGAAAATTTTTGATATAATATGATTATGAACTTGACAAAAATATTAAGCGATGTCTTTTCATGTCTAAATCAGAGGGAAAAAGATATTCTTATCAGAAGATTTGGTCTAGAAGGCGAGGAAGAAACATTAGAAGAGTTAGGAAATGATTATAATGTAACCCGTGAGAGGATAAGACAAATTCAAGAAAATGCTTTAAATAAAATTATCCCTTTAATTAAAAAAAATAAAGAAGTAAGTAAAATCATTAAACAATCTAAAAAGTTTTTAAAACCAATTGGAGTTCGTCGAGGGAAAACATTCTTTTACTTTCTTGATCAAAAACTTGATTTTTCTTTTCAAGAAATTAAAATCTTTAAATTTTTTAGTCTTTTTTCAGAGGAAATAATTTATTATCAAAACGATGATTATCTTGACGATTTTTATGCTGAAAATGAAAAAATTTATCAATTCAGTCTCCATTTACTTAAAAAAATTTATCTTACCTTTTTAGACAGCAGAGAGGTTTATCCTGAAGAGAAAATTTTAGCTTTAATTCTAAAGGAAATTAAAAAACATTTTAACATAAATCCAGGTTATGATGATCTAATTGATTTTTTAAAAATTTTAAAAAATATTGGCAAAAACCCGTTTAATTTTTGGGGCGTTAAGAATCATAATTTTATTACCCCTCGTTGTTTAAAAGATAAAATTTATTTAATTTTTAAATTAGAGAGAAGACCGATGCATTTTAAAGAAATTTACCAGAAATTACATCAATTAGCTAAAGTGGAAGATGAATCAATTCATTACTACTGGCACAAAACCTATAATCCAAATTCAATCAGAAATGAACTGATTAAACATAATGAATTTGTTTTAATTAAACCAGGAGTTTATGTTTTAAAAAATGATTGATCCAATTACTTTCATTTTAAGATTTCTCTTTGATTTCTGGTGGTTTTTTTTACCAATCCTATTTTTCCAAATTTTATGGGATAAATATACGGGCTATAAAAGATCTTTATATCTTAAACAGTTGAAATGGAGCTTTTTAGAAATTAAATTCCCTTCAGGCATAACTCGTAATCCCAGAGCTATGGAAGAGGTTTTTAATTCTTTACATTCAATTCATCCTGATCCAGAAACTGATCTTACCTGGTATAATCTAAAAATTAAGGGATTCGTTCCTGTAAGTTATACATTTTTAATTATTGCTCATGACGGTAAATTAAGATTTTTTATTCGCTTTCCCAGCGAATTAAAGGAATTTATTAAAACAAGGTTTTATTCCCAATATCCACAGATTCAGTTTATTGACTCAGAAGACCCTCTTGGCTTTTTCCCTCCAGCTATTCCTAATTCACTTTTCGATGGCGAAATTTTCGATGCTCGTTTAAATAAAGAAGATGCTTACCCCATAAAAACATTTTCTGTTTTAGAATATTTACCTAAAGAACAACAAATTGATCCTTTAACAACTTTCTCCGAAGCTGCTTGGCAAATTTCCAATAAAGAATGGTTAATTTTTCAAATATTTGTTTTGCCTACGACTCCTGATAATTCAGAACATGGTAAAAAATGGATTGAGAGAGGTCAAAAGATAGTAAATAAGATGATAGGTAAAAAAGAAGAAAAAGAACAAAGTATCTGGGAAGAGGTTAGAGAATTTATCTTTAATCTTTTGTTAGCACCGTTTCGTCAACCTACTTGGAAAACAAAAGAAGAAAAATCCAAAGAAGAATTTAATATTCAAAAATTGACCCCAGGCGAAAGAAGGGTCTTGGAATTAATCCAGCAAAAATTAGGAAAATTGGGTTTTTGGTGTAATTTCAGAATAAGCTATTTAGCTACTAAGGATATTTTTAACAAAGAAAAACAATCTATTATTGCTTTAATTTCAAGTACGTTGAAAAATTTCTCAACCGAAGATTTGAATGGTTTCAGTCTTTACCCCTTAACAATGTCTGCGGCCAAAATGTCGCCTAAAAGAATTTTTCTTATTAAAAGAAGAGAATATGCTTATTTTAAAGGTTATCGACTACCAGCATTACCCCAAAGGATTAAAAATAAATTAAAACCCAAAAATTTGGATTCAGCCTTTATTTTAAACAGCGAAGAATTAGCTACGCTCTTTCACCCACCTATGGAATTTGTTCCTCCTTCAGGTATTGAAAGAACCCCTGTTAGAGAAATACCGCCCTCGCCCGAGATTCCTTTACCAGAATTATAATTAATTTATGGAAAGAATTTTGCCTCTCGGTATTTTGACTTTTAGAGGTAAAGAATCAAGATTTGGCATTAAGGACAAAGATAGATTAAGACATATTTATATTATTGGTAAGACGGGTCAAGGAAAGACTACTTTATTAGAAAATATGATGAATTTTGATATTCAAAACAATAATGGTTTAGCTTTTTTAGATCCTCATGGTGATAGTGTTCAAAGAATTTTAGATTATATTCCCAAAGAAAGAATCGATGATGTGATCTATTTTAATCCAACAGATGTTAATCACCCAATAGCTTTTAATCCTTTAGAAAAAGTTGCGTGGGAACATAGACATGTAACTGCCATTAGTTTGCTTTCAATCTTTAAAAAAATTTGGGTTGATGCTTGGTCAGCCAGAATGGAATATATTTTGACCAATACTTTGTTGGCTCTTTTAGAATGGCCAAATTCGACCTTGCTCGATGTTAGCCGAATGCTTGCTGATGATAAATTTAGAAAGCAGGTTGTTGGTAATTTGAAAGATGAAGTTGTTAAAGCTTTTTGGACACAAGAATTTAGTAAATATCATCTACAATTTAGAACTGAAGCTATTGCTCCAATTCAAAATAAAATTGGTCAATTTATTACCAATCCTTTAATCAGAAATATAATTGGCCAGTCAGAGTCAGCTTTTGATTTAAGAAACATTATGGATGAAGGCAAAATATTTTTAGCTAATCTTTCTGTTGGTGCCATTGGTGAGGAAACATCAAGGCTTTTAGGTGGTCTTTTGATTACCAAATTTCAATTAGCAGCTATGAGTCGAGTTGATCTCCCTGAAGAACAAAGAAAAAACTTTTACCTTTATATTGATGAATTTCAAAATTTTGCTACTGAATCGTTCATTAATATTTTATCTGAAGCTAGAAAATATCATCTAAGTTTAATTTTAGCTCATCAATATTTAGATCAAGTGCCTGAAGAAATTATCAAGGCTGTTTTTGGTAATGTTGGTACTTTTATCGTTTTTCGTCTAGGAGCAAATGATGCTGAAATTTTTAGTAAAGAGTTTGCTAATTTAGTCAAAATTGACGATTTGGTTAATTTGCCTTCTTATTATGTTTATGTTAAATTATTGGTTGATGGTAAACCAACTAATCCATTTTTAGCCAAAACATTACCTCCAATCATGAAGCCAGAAATTTCTTTTAAAGATGAAATAATTAATCTCAATCATCTAAAATATACCAAAAGAAGAAGTTTGGTTGAAGGTAGAATTGCTAAAGTTTTTACTCAAGTAAAAAAAGAAGGTAAAGAAGTTGTTTATTGTTTAGAATGTCGTCAGCCTTTTCTTTCTTCGGGTGAAAATATCTGTGATGAATGTAGTGAAAGAACAAAGACGGGTATTTCTTTAAAGAAAGCGATTGAGGCAGAAATAGTTATTGAAAAAAAGAAGGAAATAAATCAAAAAAATAAAAATTTAGACGACATTTTAAAAAAATTAAGCAATGAACATTGAAGAAATTAAAAACAGATTAGATATCGTTGAGGTTGTCAGTCGTTATGTCAAATTAAAAAGAGCTGGTAAGTACTATAGTGGTCTTTGTCCTTTTCATAAAGAAACAAAACCATCTTTTTATGTTTCGCCCGAGATGCAAATTTTTAAATGTTTTGGTTGTTCTGTAGGCGGTGATGTAATTAAATTTTTAATGCAAATCGAAAATTTAAATTACGCACAAGTTTTAGAAAAAATCAAAGAAGAATATGGTATCGATACTGGAAGTTTAAAAGGAGAAAAGTTTAAAAGTTTAAAGGAGGAAAAAGAAGTTTTGGAAATTAATTATTCAGCTTTAAAGTTCTTTCGCCAAGAATTAAAGAAAAATGAAGAGGTTCTAGATTATTTATTAAAACGAGGATTGAAAAAAGAAATAATTAATTTTTTTGAAATTGGTTTTTCGCCAGGTCATACTTTATTAAGAGATTATTTATATTCCCAAGGCTACAGTTATGAATTAATTAAAAAAGCAGGCCTAATTGATAACCAAAATTTTGATCGTTTTCAATCAAGAATAATTTTCCCTTTAAGAGATGAAAAGGGCAAATTAGTTGGTTTTACTGGTAGAATTTTTCCTGACAATTTCCCTGGACCAAAATACCTAAATACACCTGAAACATTAATTTTTAAGAAATCTCAATTTCTTTATGGTCTTTATTTTGCTAAGGAATATATCTTAGTTGATAAAAAAATAATCTTAGTCGAAGGCCAATTTGATTTTCTTTTAGCTTGGCAGAACAATTTAAAAAATATAGTTGCTGTTTCTGGTTCGGCTTTAACTGAAGATCATTTAAGAAAACTAAAAAAATATGCATCCAATTTAATTTTAGCTTTTGATAATGATGAAGCTGGTTTTAAGGCGAGTTTAAGAGCTAATTTAATGGCTCAGCAATTAGGTTTTAAAACATTTAGATTGATATATCCAGGAAAGGATTTGGGAGAATATTTTGGCAAAATCCAGACTAATACAGACTACACGCGGACTAACGCAGACATTAGTGAAGAAAAGTTTGAAGATTATTTATTAAATTATCTTTTAAATAATTATCAAGACAAAGGAAAAATTTTAGCCATATTTTTGCCTCAAATAAAAAATCTTTCAGCCATTGAAATTGATAATTATTTAAATCAACTTTCAGTTAAATTAAACATTGACAAATCATTTTTAGAAAAAGAACTAAAAAATTTACCTGATAGTTTACGTAGAGAAATCAATTTGCCTCGAGAAAAAATTAGTAATTTAAGCGAAGAGAAGACATTAGAAGAAAAATTTTCTTTAAGAGCAATTTCTTTAATTTATACTTTGTTAAATAAGCAGAATTATACAGAACTCACACAGAACTTACAAAAAAGTACTACCGCAGAACTTACTGAACTAACACAGAACTCACAGAAAAGTCCCGACAGTTCTGAGTCAGTTCAGTGTAGTTCTGCGTCTAAAAATAATTCAGATAGTTCAGCGTCAGTTCTGTTTGTTCAGCATGATATTAAAGATTTTACCTTATATCTATCAGAAAAATTTAAACAATTATTTTTAAAGGTTTTAGAAAATAAACTCGACGAAGAAGAATTTAATTATCTAGAAATGACAAAAAATTTTTACTTAACAACCAATCTAAATTTGAAAAAAGAACTGGAGAGAACAGTTAAAAATTTAAAAATATTGTTTTTGAAGAAAAATATTAAGCAATTGAATGAAAAATTGAAATTTGCCAATGAGGATGAATCAGTTAAAATATTAAATGAGATTAAAAATATAGCTCAGGAATTAAGAAAGATAAGTAAAAATGCATAAAAAAGAAAAAAAAATTAAAACTAAAGAGGAGATTATTGAAGAGAAAATTAAATCCTTGATTGCCAAAGGTAAAGAAAGAGGTTTTGTGACTGAAGATGAGATTTTATATTTGTTCCCTAATGTTGAAGAAAATATTGATATTTTGGATAAAATCTATGAAAGATTGGAAACAAGCGGTATTGAACTTAAAAGCACAGGCGAGCTTTGGGAAGAAGGTAAAAGAGAATCAATTGATGAAGAAAGCTTGTCTGACGCAACTCAAAGATATTTAAGCGAAATCAGTAAATACCCTTTGCTTACTCCTGAAGAAGAAAAAAAATTAGCTAAAAAAGCAGCTAAGGGAGATTTAGAGGCTAGAGAAAGATTAATTAAATCTAATTTAAGATTGGTTGTCAGTATTGCCAAAAAATACATCGGCCGAAGTAAAGGCTTAACATTTTTGGATTTGATTCAAGAAGGTAATGCTGGCTTGATTAAGGCTGTTGATCGTTTTGATTGGCGGCGCGGCTTTAAATTTTCAACTTTTGCTACCTGGTGGATAAGGCAAGCCATTTCTCGAGCTTTATCTGATCAAGCAAGAACAATCAGATTGCCTGTTCACGTTGTTGAAACTTTATATCGTTTAAATAAGGCCAGAAAAAAATTAGCGACAATCTTAGATCGCGAGCCAACTCCTGAAGAATTGGCTGCTGAAGTTGGTTTGCCACCGCAAAAAGTTCAAAGACTTTTAAAATATGTACCTGATACAATTTCCTTGGAAACACCTATTGGCGAGGGCGAATCATTGCTAAAAGAATTAATACCTGATACTTCGGAAATGACACCAGAAAGAACAGCCGCCTTAGCTATTTTGAGAGAACAATTAAAAAAAGCAATTCAAAGCCTAAGCCCAAGGGAAAGACAAGTTATCAGTTTGAGATATGGCTTAGAAGATGGAACAATGTATACTTTAGAAGACATTGGTAAAATTTTTGGTATTACCCGAGAAAGAGTTAGGCAAATTGAAATCAAGGCTCTAGAAAAATTAAAAGATAATGAATTAATTAAAAAAATAAAAAAACAAGGAGTTTAATGTTTTATCACAAATATCGACCTCAATTTTTCAAAGAAATTATTGGTCAAGATGTTGTTGTTCGTATTTTAAAGAATTTTTTAAAAAGGGAAAGACCACCCCATGGTTATTTATTTGCGGGCGAAAGGGGTACAGGTAAAACAAGTGTTGCTCGAATTTATGCCAAAGCTTTGAATTGTTTAGATTTAAAAGAATCTGAACCTTGTGGTCATTGTCGAATTTGTCAATTATTTCAAGAAAATAAATTTCTGGATTTAATTGAATTAGATGCTGCTTCTCATCGAAAAATTGAAGACATTAGAAATATTCAAGAACATATTGGTTTTAGACCAATTCAGGGCAAATATAAAGTTTTCATTATCGATGAAGCCCATTCATTAACCGAAGAAGCTTCTAATGCTTTGCTTAAAACTTTAGAGGAACCACCCAGTCATGCTATTTTTATTTTAGCTACAACTGAACCTGATCGGATTTTAAATACAATTCATTCTCGAGTTCAAAGATTAGATTTTCGTCGGATTAGTCTACCTCAAATTGTAACTAAATTAAAATTAATTGCTGATAAAGAAGGATTTAAATACCAAGAACCAGCTTTATATTTAATTGCTGAAGAAGCTGGGGGATCATTAAGAGATGCTGAAACTTTATTAGAAAAAATAGTTTTAAGTTTAAATCCTCATTTTGAGCTTTCGGAAGAATTAGTGGCCGAATTTTTAGGTCATTTAAGTCCAACTAAAATTTTAGAATTTTTAGAATTAATCAGCCAAAAGAAAATTGAAGAATCTCTGAATTTTATTTTTAATGTTTATGCCCAGGGATTTGATCTCAATTTATTCATCAAATCACTGTTAAAAACTATTCGGCAATTAATTTTCTTAAAACTTCAACCCAATTATGCTAAACATTTAGAAACAGAAAAATCTGAAGAGTTAATAGCTAAAATGAAAAAATTAGCTGAGAATTTTAAAATTAATGATTTAAAAAAATTAAGCTCACTCTTTTTTGAAGCCGAAATGAATCTAAGAAGAGAGCCACCGTCACTTCTTTTACCATTAGAACTTGCATTATTAGAGTATTTTGAGGTAAAATAAAATTATATAACGCAGACAGCAGCTGAAAAATATTTTCTACCCGGATTTAGACCGGATATAAATACCCGGATGTGAACCGGATAATATTACCCGGATATAGACCGGATATACTACCCAGATATAAACCGGGTGATTTATAAAATATTTTTTATCCGGTACTCATCCGGTTAAAACAATCCGGGTGGCTATCCGGGTAATCTATTCCGGTAATCATCCGGGTAGATATTTTTATCCGGTGTTTATCCGGGTAAAATAATCTGGTAATAGTCCGGGTAAATATATATCCGGTTAGTTATCCGGGTATATATTATCCGGTAATCATCCGGGTAGATATTTTGTATTTGCGGGGTGGTGTAATGGCAGCACAGCGGCCTTTGGAGCCGTTAGTCTTGGTTCGAATCCAAGCCCCGCAGCCAAATGACAAAGTTAAAACAAAAAAGAACTTCTGGATTTTTAGCCAGAAAAGGGACAAAAGCAGGAAGAAAGATTTTGCAAAGACGAAGAAGGAAGGGAAGAAAGAAATTAACTGTTTAATTAATGCTTAAAAAAAAATATCGTCTGAAAGGTGAAGAAATAAAAAATTTCTTTTCTCGCTCTTACCAAAAAATTTCGAATGATATTTTTTTAGTTTATTTTCAAAAAAACAATCTCAATCATCCTCGTTTTGCCATTTTACCCCAAAAAGAAGTTTTTAAAAAAGCAGTTCAAAGAAATAAAGCGCGCCGAAGAGTTTATGCTATAATTAGAGAGTTTCTAAAAAAGAAAAAAACTAAAAACTATGATTTTTTTATTATTCTTAGAAAAGATGTCGATTTTTTAAAATTGAAAGAATCTTTAATAAGAATTTTGATTAATGTTTAAATTTTTGGGCCAAAGTTTATTAGGTTTTATTTTCTGGTTAAATAATTTTATCCAGGATTTTGGTTTAACAATCATTGTTTTCACCTTGATTTTAAAAGTTGTTATTTTGCCAATTGAATATTTAGTTTTTTTAGAAGGGGAAAAAATGAAAAGATTAAGACCTAAAATCAATGAGGTCTTAAAAAAATATAAAAATGATTTTCAAAAACAAGCTGAGGAATTAACAAAAATTTATCAACAAGAAAACTATAATCCATTTTTTACAATTTTTATTCAGTTTTTATCTTTGCCAATTTTTATAATTATTTTTTTAGCCCTCGATCTTCTTCTAAAAACATCTGGGCTCAATCTTTCTTTTTTGGGTTTAATTGATTTAACTCAAAGAAATATTTTTCTTGTTCTGGCTATTCTTGTTTTACAAGCTTTAAGTTTGTTCCAATTACCTCAAGAACAAAGAAAAATATCTTTATTTTTCTTTGGTTTAATAAGCTTGGTTTTATTTCAACTCCCAGCACTTTTTAGTCTTTATTGGTTAACTAACATTATTTTAGCTTTTTTAGAAAGACCTCTTTTTATCAAATTCACTCGATCTTCAATAAATAAAACTTAGCATCTAGACGATTCCAGGCAATAATACCTAAGGGAGTTAATTTTGGTCTAACAAAATCAAATTTTCCTTCTAATTGAATTTCTTCGAGTTTATTATTTTGAGGATAATAAATAACTATTTTATCGTCAACACTCGTTTTATTAGAATACCAATCTGAAGGACTTGAATCATTAAAATTGCTTGTCAGGGCACAAACTAAAATTTCATCAAAAGTACATTTGTCTTTAATGGCTGCCCAAGAAAAAGAGTAAATCAGTTTTTTATTTATATCGATAATTTGACTTTGCCATATATCATTTTTTTTAAAACTCATAAAAATCAAATCTTTATTTTTATTAGGTATAATGGTTGCAGTTTGTATATCTAAAAATAGACTAAGATCAGCTTGATTTTTGAAATCTAAGAATAAGACCGGACTATTTTGTTCATAGATCAAAATACCGTTTTTTAAAATAGCAAAATCAGGGTTTAAAATACCTAAGTTTCTAATTTTTTTAACATCCCCAGTTTTATCATTAAAGTAAGCTATATAAGAAATATCTTTATCATTACTTAAATATAGAATAATATTTTTATTTAAAACGACTTTTTGAGTGAATATTGGCAGAGTATCTAGTTTATCAGCTTTTATATCTATCAAAGAGAAGCCATTATTAGTTTCAATAACAATTTTTGTTTTATCTTCAGATAGCCAACCTTGTTTTAGGTTAGGTATTTTTGCTATTTCTCTATAGGTTTCATCTTCTAAACTTAGATATTTAATAATTTCTTGTTGAGGATCGTAAACATAAAGCAGAGGATAATCTAAATCAAGATAAATAAAAGATTGATTGAAAAGTAATTGATAAGTTTTTGTTGGTTCTGTTGTTGCTGTCGGTAAGGTAGGTATTGATGGAATTGAGGATGTTATTTGATTAATAGGCAGAGGTAATGATTGTGGTGGTTGTTCTACTTCAATAACTCCAGGCGATTCTGCTTTTTCTTTTGCTGATTTACTTCTAAAATAACCTAAAATAACTATTAAAGCCACAATCAATAATATAATTATCCCAATAATAACTCTTTTTTTCATTTTTTAATAATTTTGATATTCTTTGATTATTTAATTTTCAATATAGTTGTACCTACTCTTACCTTGTCAAATATAGCAGCTAAATCTTCATTTTTCATTCTAATACAGCCCCAAGTTTCCGGAAAACTCCTATTTTTTTCTTCTGTTGCGCTACCATGAATAAGAAGTCCGCGTTGTTGATGATATACCAGAGCCCTGGTGCCCAGAGAAGCTCCAGATTCTAATGATACAAGACCATTAGGATTATATCTTTTACCTGAAATTTTAAACGAACCTTTAGGAGTAGTATGACTGTTTGGTACATTTTTTTCATTACAATTTTTCCCATTTATCCGTTTCCCGGTATTTATTGGAATATCATTAGCTACTTGGATTTCTTGACCTTCGTTATTAACCCCAACAATTGTCATTCTCAAAGCGTCACAGTCAATAATAAGATACTTTATATAGTTTATATCCCTCAATTTATTCATTAAATTTGAATTTGGTTGAGCATCAACTACTTTTTGTCCTGATGGTAGAATATCTGCTGGCGGTGTTTCTGGGGCAGATATGTAGCCAGGAAGACGGGCTTCAACTATTGGTATGCTTAATTCTGCTCTAAAAATATCAGGATTAATCATATTTAAAATAATTGGCACACTTAAAGCAATAATTACAGCAATAATAGAATCCTTCATTTTCTTTTTACCCTCCTCTTTTGGATATATATTTGCACCTGAAATTAAATATTGAATAGCACCCCAAAGAAAATATAAAAAAGCTAAAGCAATCAAGAGAGCAAAGAAGAAATTATAAATTGCTTGAAAACAAGAAGCAATATCAGTACATTGGATATATTCTGATGGTGACTTAATTTTTGGCATTATTCAATTTGGATTGGCGCTGAATCTTCGGCTTTTTCACCAGTTAGTGGGGCAAAGACCTTAATTTTTATTATACCATTTTTTTCTTCTAAATTACTGACTGATATCTCTTTTTCGTTAGAAATAAAAGCTTCATTGAATGTCCAGATGTAATTTAAATTAGTTGAAGAGAAACCTTCAGTTGTAAGGGTTAAAATATCATCAGGTTTTAGTTTAGATATCAAGGGGATCAGAATATTATTTCGTTTTAAGCCAATTACTACCTTTGGCTTTAGCAATGATACTTTAAGTTCATTAAAATAAAACACCCTATCAGAAAATTTTTTGGTTACTTTTAGATTTAGGAAAATATTAGATATATTAGATATTTTACCTTCTAATGGAATAAAAATAATATTTGAATATGTTATTTGCTTATTTATTCCTAAAGCTGGGATTGTCCATTCATAAATATATTCAGTTGGATTTAAAAATTTTTTTGTTTGATGATCAAAGATTTCATTACCTATAACCAAGCCAGCAGCAGTTTTTTTAAAACTGATATAAATATTATCCTTAGCCAAGGCAAAATTTTTAATTGTCAATAAAGAAGTAATTATAATTAAGAAAAATATTTTTTTCATTTTTTCATTAAGGCCTCTTTGGCTTTTCTTAAGGCAATTAATTGTTCGGGTCTGGTTCGAATAATTTGATCTTCAGCATAGGAGGCTAAAACATAAACAGGCGCTTTTTTTTGGCCGACTAAAATTAAACCTTGCCCTCTTTCAGCTTGAAGTAAAAACTGCTTTTCGCCTTCAGATAAAGCAAAAGTTTGACCACAAAGATCAATCGTTGCTGTTGATTGTTTCATTAAAAAAACAATAGCTGAATTGGTAATAATTGGTCGACCATAAGGAGAATTAAGAAAATCCTCAACGTCTTGAGTGATATTGGTTACAGCTAAATTATATTTTCTTCCTCGTTTAACAACATTTAACAAAAATTCAGCCCCAATTTCTTGTCTCATTATCCACCAAGCCTCATCAATGATCACTAGTCTTTTTTTCATTTCTCGTCTGACCCTGTTTAAGATATAGTTTAAAACAACAAACATTCCAATTGGTTTTAAAATTTCAGGTAGATCTTTAAAACCAAAAACAATTAATCTTTTGTTGAGTTCAACTGTCGTTGGTTTATTAACAAAGCCACTGAAGTTTCCTTGGGTATAAGGATAGAGTTTGCTTGCAATTTTACTTCCACCAACAAGACCATTTAAGATTTTTTCTAGATCGTTTAAAGTTGGAAATCTTTCAATTTTAGAGAAATCTTGATGAGGTAAGATGTTAAATGAAGCATAGGTTTGATTAATTGCTTGATCTAAAATTGCCAAATCTTCGGATGATAATTTTTCATTCATAATTAATTGGCAAAAAATAATTAAATCAGCAATATGTTCCTTATAAATATCAATCGGTTCTTCGTTGGGTAAAACAGGGGGCAAATCAAAGGGGTTAAATGTATTGTCAGCTTTTAAAGACAGAGGAATAAAAGAGCCACCATAAAGATCAGTAATACTTTGATATTCGTTTTCAGGATCTAAAATTAAAACGTCTGTTCCTATCATTAGATTTCTCATTACTTCTAATTTGGCTGTGTAAGATTTCCCAGACCCTGAGCGAGCTAAAATGATTAAATGAGGGTTTTCATATTTCCAGCGATCTAAAATAACAAAACCAGCATTTTGAAGATTGATACCAAAAAAAATTCCTGATTCATCAACTAATTCCGAAGAAATGAAAGGGAAAAACGAAGAGGCGGTTGAGGAATTTAAATGATAGTTAGTTTTTATCTCATCTAAGCCTAAAGGTAAAGTTGAGATAAATGCTTCTTTTTGAAGAAACATAATTGGCTTGACTGTTACCAAAATGCTTTCTAAGATTTTTGAAATTTTTATTGATTTTTGGTCAAGTTCTTTTTTGTCACTGGCAAAGATTGTTAAATAAAGTCCAACCTTGAGCATTCTTTCTTCAGCCTGAGCTAGTAAATCTCTTAATTCTTCAACATTTTTGTAAGCCGCTTCCAATTCAGGTGATCTAACTTTACCTGCCTCTTCACGTTCAAGTATTTGTACGGATATTCTTGCCAGTTGTTTTTCTAGTTGTTTTAAAACCGCTCCTGTTTCTAGAGGGTAAAAATATAAACTTAAATTGAAGGCCTCGTCTAAATTAATTATTTTTTCTAACCAACCAGAAAAAAGATAAGAAGGGTAATCTATGACAAGAAATGTTCGGCCAAAAATATTGCCTATTTGAAAGTAATCAGTAGCAAATTCTGCTCCTGGAGGAGCAATTAATTCTTTCACCTTTTCAAAAGCAGTTAATTCTTGAGGTATAGGAATCTTTGCTTTCTGGTTTTGTTTTAGAAACGGTATTTTTGGAATGTTAATCATAGTACCTCGGCTAATTTTTCAATAATTTGTTTTGGTAATTGTTGCCACCTTAAATTAGGATTATATACTTCAAATAAAAGTTCAATTAATTCTAAATCAGAAAGTCTAAAAGCAGAAAGACCAACGCTATTTAAAGCATCGATTACATAATTTATTCTTGCTTCTAATTGTTCAAATTTTGTTTCTTCATTTTCTCCCAAGCCAGATTGTTTTTGAATTTTAGCCAATGGCCCCAAGTCAGTTTCAATTGAATCATAGGGCACGACAAGATAAAAAATTTTTTTCATTATCTTATGGTTTTGTAAATAATCTTCTAAAAAACTAATATATTCTTCTAATTGAAACTTGATTAGCGGATCTTTTTCTTCTTCAAGTCTTAAATGTAAAACTTTTAAATAATTATTAATATTTTCCATCCGCGACAGAACTAAAATCTCAATTGGAAAATCTAAACCATCAAGTAAATTTTTAAACTGATTAATAATTATTTCTTGCTCTTTTTCATCTAATAAAGAAAGATTAAGGCCACTAACCTCTAAGATGCCTCTTAAACCTCCATTAGCTAGGATTAAGGTGTCATTTTTAATGTCTTTAACTTTAATTAAAGAAAATGTTGGGGCAATCATTTTATGGTTCGATAAAATTTAACATAAGGAAAAAAGCGATAAGGATTTTTGGGATTGCTTAGATGACGATGAACATAACGATTAATTTCTTCGGCTTGGAGGGCGATCGGTTCTTTTAAAGAAACAGACAATTTCTCTTTGATGTTAGTTTCAGGATATTCCAAAATTATTTCAGCTTTATCGCCGATATTTTTTTTTCTTTCCTTAATTTTAGGATAGGGAACTCTATCGGTTATTTCTGGAGATAGGGCTACTTCTTTATAAGTTACTTTTTCAATTTTTTGCCAGACAAATCTTTTACTACCAAAAACAAAGCCAAAAACTTGAGGCAAAATATAAACGAATGGTTTGCCATTGAGATGAACAAAAGTTAATAAAAAAGCTGTGCCAAAAGAAATTATCATGGTAATAAAGCCTAAAAATTGGTTAATTCTAAAAACTAGGAAGCTTAAAAGAAAAGCCCCCAACAAAGCAAAAAGCTGTCGAAAAGTTAAAAGTCCGGCTAATTTGTCCTCAATAGTAATAAATTTTGGCACATAAAATCTGGTAGCCATATTATTATTATAACTTAGAAAGATCTAAAAGTTCTTCATCTTCTGGTTTTGGTTTTTCTTCTTCGCCCTTTTTCTTAATAATAATTGCTGACTCAGGCAAAGTTGTTCCTTCTTGTGTTGATTTCTCTTTAAGGTTAATTTTTTCTTCGGGTTCAAAAGTAATTATTTTGACCTCTTCTTTTTCTTCTTTTGGTTTTTGTTCAATTATTTGTTTTGTTTCTCTTTTGGGTGGTAATTTTAATTCTCCAGTTTTAATTAATTCTTTCATCATCTCAATATATTTTTTTTCTTTTTCTTCAAAAGTTTCTTCAGGTATTGTTTCTTCACTTATTTCTATTTCTTCTTTCTGCCAAAGCTCTTTTACTTTAGGCAAAAAATTTTCTTTGAGATAGTTATAGAGAGAATTTATTTGTTCTTCATTTAAGAAATCCAACCATTTTTTGATTGCTTCTTTAACTTGATTCTCGGAAGTAAGATTATATTTAACAATTCCATCCATTAAAATTATTATTTTGGTCATTTCTTTATCACCCCAGTTAAAACCTAAAGATTTCCCGATATCTTCTACTTGTTTGTCATATTCCTCACTACCAATAAATTTTATAATTTCCTTATTCATTTTTAAGCGCTTTCTTCTAAGATGATCGTTTCAAGTTTATTTTTTAATTGAGGAGTTAAAATTCTCTCTATTTCATTAATTTCCGTATCAGTTAATAAAGATAGTGTTCGTCTTATAGGATCACCTTTAGGTGCGCTTCTTAAAGTATTGATGATTATTTCTGGCTTTGTGCTTCGAGTAAGAGCATTTTTAAGAGACTCTTTGATTTCTTGATCGTTTAATTCATAACCCCTCAACGCTTTATCAATATTTTCTGGTTGCCTCCAAACATCTTCACTCAAAGAAGCTAGAGCATTACTTACAGCTTCTAAATCTTTTTTGGTAGCTGCCTCAACAAAGCCCTTTGATAATCTATTGATAGCTTTTTGAAAATTACCTGGCAATCCAGGTATAAGATTTCTTATTTCTTCTTTGGTCAATTGTTCAATAACATCAGCATCACTAAGCTCTTTGCCTAATTTATCTATAAAAGCATTACTAACATCAAGAGAAAGTTTGCTCCAAACCTCCAAAAGTTCTCTATCTCCCAAGATATTTCTTAAAGTGCCTTTACTCAATTTATCAACCTGACTAATGACTTTTTCTCTTAATTCTTGAGGTTTGTCAGCTCCTGCTAAAAGACTTATAGCATCTTTATTTGTCGCTATTTTTTCAAAGGACATTCTTGACATTTTACCAATCTCTTCATTTATTTGTTTTAAAACATAAGGAACATTCTCGTATCTTTTTGTTAATTGAACTAATTGATCAGTTAGTTTTGCTTGTTTTTCTGGATCTTTTTCCCTTCTTAATTGTTCATCAATTGTGCTAATTCTTGATTTAATTGCTTTAGCTTCTAGTTCATATCTTCTTTTGAGCATATCTTCACCAGCTTTTTTTACTGGTTTACCAATTTTTTGACTAACCCATGACCCAAGGAAACCACGACCAGCAAAACGTTCTTCTACCTCTCCGCCAGTCTTCGAGAGTATATTTCCAATTCTTGGTCCAACAGCGCTCATTAGCCCTTTGGTAGTCAAACCACCAACAGTGAGCATTGCCGCTGTTGCTGCTGCTTTACCCAGATTAGCTGCACCTTTAGAAATTTTGTTAGCGATAATAATCGAGATAATATACCAACCTTCTAGCATCAAAAGTAGCATCATAAACTCAATTAAATCACTTTTTACAGATTGAGCTTGAATTTGGCCTAAAGTATTTTCTTTTAAAGCATTACCCAAAATAACCAAAATAACAAAAATAGGAATTACCAAAAGCCAACGGATAAAATATTCTAACCATGTATTCCAAAACTTTAAATTAGCAAATACTTGCCCAAGTGCTCCTTTAAATTCAGGAAAAGCTAAAGTTGCTAAAGCAATTGATGATGTCCCGCCAAGGAAAATAATCATTAAGTAACGAATAATAAACAAAACGGCAGTTATGAATAAAATGATGAGGATGAGCATATCAAAGACAATAATAAAGATATAACCAATAGCACTGGCTAATGATATAAAAATTTCCTCATTATCCCTTTGTTGTGATGCTAAACTATTAGCAAACGAATCTATCTCAGTAAAAGGATTTTTTTGCCATAATGAAGCAGCAATAATGGTTCCAATTTGGTTTGAATTACCGCCAGTTATTCCTTTTTCAAAACCATAGACAACCAAAAAAGCTTCTCGAACTAAAACAAAAGTGAAACTAATTAGAAGAGCAACAATAATAATATTGAAAATCAATCTTTTAGCGTTTGCGTCTTTTCCCATTAGCCATTCATAACCAGCAAAAAGAGCAGAAAAAACTAAAAGAATATAAGCAAAATTTTTAAGTATATTCCAGATAACCTTTACTGGAGACATTACTGTTTTTGTCTGCCCTCCCTCATCTCTATATTGAACATCATCTTTAAAAGGATTTAGTGTCGCAACATAATTTACTATTTTAGCCAATAAATCTATATTTATGAAAAATAAAAGTTCGTGTATAAATTTAGTAAAAAATCTTATAATACCAGCAATGCCTTTAACAACTTTTTCTCCTAGCCAATCAAAAATAAAAGCCCAAGCTTGTTTTAAAGGTAGTATAACCAGTGCAAAACAGAAAAAAATTATTAATAGATTTTTATTTTTCATTGTATATAATTTTAACCATTTTTGGTTTGAATAAATTTTCTATATAACCAAAAAAGCTAAATTTTTGCTCAGACGGTTTAATTGTAATTCGTTGAGAAGATTGCCTTTCTGAAGATTTGTCAGTAATAAATGGATAAAATTCTTCGAGGCAAACTCCCATCTTTTCTAAGGTTTCTCTATCTTGCTTAGTTAACTCTTCGTATATGTTTAATTTCTCCTCAAGATATGGATAGTCATTCATTAATCTATTGTTGGCGCTTAAGATATCATATCTATCATAAGTTTCACTCAATGTTTTTTGGAAATCATTTATATTAGCTATGTTCTCGTTAAAAAGATTTTCGACACTATCTACCGAGGACGATATTTTATTAGTTATATTATTTATTTTTGAGATAGTATCTGGTAAAAGTAAAGCATTTACTTTAGCAATACCTAATATAAAATCGAGTACATTAAAAATAGGGATATCGAATGCTATAGGTGGAATATTTAATGGTATTTTTGCTAACTTCAAGACGTCATTAAGAATATCGATAAGATTATTTATTTCACGAACAATTTCTTGAATTGTGCTGTTCATTTGGTTTATTGACCTATTAATGTCGTTGAGTTTAATGCCTATTAAGCCTAATAAATCTGAAAGTCTGATGGTTATTATTTTATAATTTTCTCTTTCTGTTTCAAGATATTCTCTGATTTCAAATAAATATTTATTACCAGCTCTGCATCCATTTGGTAGATTTATCGCCTTTGCTTTATTTTCGAGTTCTACTGTTTTAGATTCAGCGGCTAGTTGTAGGTCTCTAAAACGTTTAATTTCTTCTTCAATTTTTTTTATATACTCGTTATATTTTTCAGCTAAATCTTTTAAGCATTGAGTATAAGCGCTATATTGTCCGGCTGTTGCGTTATCTTTCTCGAATCTTCCACATATTTTTTCTTTTAGGGCTTCGGATAAAAATATATCACCACTATTTGAAACTGTTAATGCTGTGGTTGATTCATTAAATTTTATTAAATTCATCAGATAATCATAGGTTTGATTAAATGATAATTGAGGGTTAGTTATCTGTCGTTTTAAATCACTAACTATTTGTCGAAAATCTTCTCCGCTGATATATACTTTATAATCAGTACAAAAAACTATTCCTTGATCAGTTACTGTATCAAGATTTAACTTAGAGACACATTTTTCATAATAGGGTTTAATTGTGCCAATTTCATTTTCTCTTTCTCTTACTTTTTCTTTAACTTTTTGGTTAACCAGGATCGATATTGTGTTAATTATATCGTTTGTATAGATTGTAAGTTCAGTTTCTAAAAATGCTGACTTAATTTGTATCATACTGGAGTCGGATACGTCTGTTTCTAGATTTATTTGAGATAAAAAAGGTGTTATAACGAATGGTCGTAAAAAAACGAATGAGCTTTTTTGTTTTGACATTTTGGTTATCGTTGATTCCATTGATGATTCTCGACAATTGATTATATCCTTAAAATAACCAATTAAAGCTCTATTAGCTAAGTCATAGGGACTAAAAATTGTAACAATGGCAGCGTTAAATTTATCTCTTACGGATGGTGCGGTGCATTTTATTTGTTGTGCAATTTCTTGTAAAGCAAGATAAGCACCGGCTATCTTTGCTTCTTCTAATTGAACTTTTTTATAATTCTCGGTCTCTTTTTCTAAAGTTTTCAATTGATTTTCATAATACTGAACATACCTAGTTAGTTCATAAAACTTAAGAGAATCATTGAGATATTTGTCTAATTTTTCATTAGTCATGCTTTCTAAAATTCCTTTTGTGTTAACATTTAAGGGATTTAAGAGTTTTGGTAATTGAGTATTTAAGACGTCTAATAAACCACCTATATTTTGTAGTAATTGTCGTGCTCCATAATCACTTACAGGAACTGTTGTTAGGCCTTCTATTTTATTAAATGGCAATAAGAAAATAACCACCGTAGTTATTAGTATTAAAATTTTTAAGTTTTTACTTAGCATCTTCTTGAATGTTTTAAGATATTTATATTATAAAATATTTCCAATATTTTAACTATTTATTGTGATGACTTAATCTTTCGTAAAAATGTTTTAAGATATTCGGCTAAGATTATTTTTTCTGGGAAACTATTAGTTTGTTGAATTTCTTTTAAAATAAAACCAGCTGTGTAGTAATATCTTATTAATTCTAAATGTTGTTCATATAAAGAAAGCGGAGGATTTATGTTTGCTAATTCTTTGGCAATATTTATAAAATAGTCAGAATCTAAATTCTGTATATCTGGAGCTTTGTACTTTTGTAGTAATTGATTAATTTCTTCATTATATCTATCCATTGATTTATCTTGATCTGGTGTTAGTTTTGAAATTAAAGACTCTAAATTGCTATTTATCTTATCTTGAATACTTATCAAAAAATCGCTATTTGTTTGTTGGGAATCATTGTTTTTATTTTCCGCTAGGTTTTTTTCATTGCTTTTTTTATTGTTAAAACTATGGGTGATGGTAAATTCTCTCTTTTTTTCAAGCGAGCCAATTAACAATATTGCTGAAAATATTATAATTATTGAAATAATGAATTTTTTCATCTAGCGGCAGAAGATGATTCTAAAACGGCAAAACTTATTCTTTTTACTAATATTTTGTTTTGACTTCCTCATTTTTGTTTTACGCTTAGATATTATTAATTTATAAGTGGGTTATTGCCCACCATGTCTATTGGGCGGGGTGGGATTTGAACCCACGACCTTCACGGTGTAAACGTGATGCTCTGCCACTGAGCTACCCGCCCTAAATTATTTTATGGTCTAATTATATTATAAAATTAAACTGGGCCTATAGTTTAATGGTAAAACACTGCTGTCGCACAGCAGAGATCGGGGTTCAATTCCCCGTAGGTCCATGCCGGTGTAGCTCAAGGGCAGAGCGTCCCTTTCGTAAAGGGAAGATGTGGGTTCGAGTCCCACCGCCGGCTAAGATAAAATAAAATTAAGCTAAAGGTTAATATTAAAAAAACATTTTTATGAGCCAGCAGCAAAAGTTTTCTTATAATGAGGCAATACTTTTTAGCTGGAGTATAATTAAAAATAACCTCGGATTTTTAATTAAGTTATTATTAATTATTATTCTTATTAGTTTTTTTCTAGCTTTTATTCAAAAATTTATAACCAAACAATCTTTATTTTTATCGGTAACTTTTTATATAGTTAATTTTATCGTAAACATTATAATTTTGATTAATTTTATTAAAAATTTATTTAAATTTTATTGATAATGAAAAACCAAAATTGGTTGATCTTTTCAGACCCCCTTCTTTGTTTTTGTTTTTTAGATATTTAATCGGTCACATTCTTTTCTTTTTGATTGCAGCATCTTCAGTAATTATTATTGTATTAGGAGGTTATAGTCTAAAAATTTTCTTGAACAACACTATTCCTATTATTATAGATATTATAGTTGGTTTTGTTATTTCAGTTATTCTTATGATAAAATTTCAATTTTACAAATATTTAATCATTGATAGGGGATACGGACCAATAGATGCTTTGAAGAAAAGTGCTGAAATTATAAAAGGTTCTGTATTTGGATTATTTATTTTTGGAGTAATGCTTTCTTTTATTAATTTTTTAGGATTATTGTTTCTGATAGTTGGTTTACTTATTACTATTCCAGCAACTATCTTAGCTGATATTTTTGTTTATCGGAAACTATTATCTTTTGCCGAGTCTATACTAATAGTTGAATCTTCTTCGATATTAAAAATTAAATCTCCTTAAATTCTTATAAGGAAATTTTGTAACAAATTTATAAAGTTTGAGAAATAGGGAAAAAAGAAAATCATAAAAATAATAATTAAGATAAAACCGTAAATTTCTAGATATTGGTAAATTTCTAAAGGAATTTTTGTTAGTAAAATTTTTGAGCCATCTAAAGGAGGAATTGGTAAAAGATTAAAAAAAGCTAAAACTAAATTAATTCTTAAACCAAAAAGAAAAGCTTGAAGAGGAAAAAATTTATATAAAAAAGAAAAAATAATTGCTAAACAAATATTAGTCAATGGTCCAGCTAAAGCAATATAAATTGAATCCCTGTTCGGATTTTTTAAGTTATAAGGATTATAAGGAACGGGTTTAGCCCAACCAAAAATAAAACCTGAGGTTAAAAAAGTTAAAGCTGGAAGCAAAATTGTCCCAATTGGATCAATATGGGGAATTGGATTCAAGCTTAATCTGCCTTCATATTTAGCAGTTGGATCGCCTAATTTATAAGCAACATAGCCATGAGAGATTTCATGTAAGATTATTGAATAAATTAGAATTAGAAAAATAAAAATAATTTCCATTAGATTTCCAAACTGCCTTTTTTATCGCCAACTAATTTTTCAAATTGTTTTTTTTCAATAACTTCTTTTTTAATTAAAACTTGAGCTATTTTTTCTAATTTATCTTTTTTGATTTCTAAAACTTTTAAAGCCCTTTCTAAAGCTTGATTAATAATATTTTTGACTTCTTCGTCAATTAATTCAGCTGTTTTTTCAGAATATTCTTTTCCTAAAACAAATTCTCTTTGTTTTTGAGAAATTGAAATCGGTCCAAGTTTTTCTGACATACCAAATTTAGTTACTAATTGTCTGGCTAAATCAGTGGCAACTTCTAAATCATTACTGGCTCCAGTGGTAGTATCATCAAAAATTAATTTTTCAGCAGCATAACCACCAAGCATTGAGGCTAATTCATCTAAGAATTCTTTCTTAAAATAAAAACTTCTTTCTTCAAGAGGTGTTTTTAAAGTATAACCACCTGCTCGCCCACGAGCAATAATTGAAATTTTTTGAACTGGGCTAGTGTAAGGTAAATAATGAGCAACAATGGCATGACCAGCTTCATGATAAGCAGCAATCTCTTTTTCTTTTTTCGAATAAGCTTTTGTTTTTCTTTCTGGTCCTAATAAAACTTTTTCAATTGAATCTAAAAGTTCTTGTTGAGTGATAAACTCTTTATTTCTTCTAGCAGCTAAAATTGCTGCTTCATTACATAAATTAGCTAAATCAGCACCAGAAAAACCCGGAGTTCTTTCAGCTATCTGTCTTAAATTAACCTTACTAAATTTTTTATCTCTTAAGTGAATTTTTAATATTTCTTCACGAGCTTTAATATCAGGCAAATCTAAAATAATTTTTCTGTCAAACCTTCCCGGTCTTAAAAGAGCCGGATCTAAGACATCAGCTCTATTTGTTGCTGCCAACACAACAACTTTTGTTCCTTTTTCAAAACCGTCCATTTCGACTAAAATTTGATTCAAGGTTTGTTCTCTTTCTTCATGAGCCCCAGTAATTCCCGCACCTCTAATTTTTCCAATGGCATCTAGTTCATCAATAAATAAAATGCTAGGCTGATTTTTCTTAGCAATTGAAAAACTGTCACGGACTCTGGCGCTTCCAACTCCGACAAACATTTCCACAAATTCTGATCCAGAAATATAAAAGAAAGGAACGCCAGCTTCTGAAGCTACGCTGCGGGCCAAAAGCGTTTTTCCGGATCCAGGTGGTCCAACTAATAAAACTCCTTTAGGAATTCTAGCTCCAATTTTGAAAAATTTATCGGGATTTTTTAAAAACTCGACAATCTCCATAAGTTCTTGTTTAGCTTCTTCAAGTCCAGCCACATCTTTAAAAGTTACTCGATCTGGATCATTGGGATTATAAACTTTAATTCCTGATTTACTGAAAGAGAAAATTTGAGTTGTGCCTCTTTGTGCTTGTTTAAATATTTGCCAAAAAATCCAAGCAACAAGCAAAAAAGGAAGAACGTTAAATATTAAAGCATACAAAATATCTTTCCAATTTCCTGTTTCTTGATTGATTTCTAGAGTCAGTATTGTTGAGGAAGCAACACCATAGTCTTTAAAAAGCTGGGTCAAGCTTTCGTCAGGATCTTTGGTTGTTCTTAAAATTTTACCTTCTTTGGTTTGAGCGATAATATTGGCTTTGCCCGAAAGAGTAATTGTTTTAATTTCGTTATTTTTGACTTTTGTTAAAAATTCTTCAAAAGAAATCTTTTCCGCTAATAAATTTTGATTATAACCAAGATATAAGATAAGAGTAAAAAAAATCAATGATCCAATTAAAAGGAGATTTCTTAGATTATTATTCATGACTAAGTTTTAAGATTAAATTTTTTTCCTTGGGATTGAGTTTGTCGATGATAAAATTATATTCTTGGCCGATATCAATTTTATTCAAATTTTCAAAAACTAAACCTTGAACCCTTCCAATTTCAACTAAGCCAAAAATTTCATTTTTTTCTTTAACTAAGCCAATTACTTTATCTCCCTCTTTATAATTTTTAGCCAAAATTACCCAGGGATCAGGTTCAAGATCTTTCAAACTAAAACTAACCTTATCTTGTTTAATTTGGGTTAGCTTAGCTTCCAAAACATCGCCGACTTTGAAGTGTTTTTCCAACTCGGATTTTTCTTCAGGGATTTCAGAAATGTGAATCAAGCCATCCATAGCTGGATTTTCATTGAATCTAACAAAAAGGCCAAAAGGGCTTAGGCCGACAACCTTAACTTTTAAAATATCTCCAACCATTAGTTTATCTAAAATCTGTTGATAAAGTTCTTCTTTAGCAGCCTTTTCTGATAAAACAAGTTTGTTAGTTTTTGGTGTAGCGGCAATAATTTTTAATTTTATTTTTTGGCCAACAAAGCTTTTTAAATGTTCGTAAATTAAGTTTTTATTATTGGCTTCAACTCGAGGATAATATTCAGGCGAAAGTTGAGAAACAGGAACAAATCCTTGAACGCCTTCAACTTCAACAACCCAGCCGCCACGATTAGCATCTTTTATTTCTAATTCTAAAATTTCTCCTTTTTGATGATAATTTAAAATTTTCTCCCACTTATCAATAGCGCTTAGTTCCTGAAGTAAAATTTCATAATTACCATAACCATCATCCAAACCAATAATTTTAACTCCAGTTATATCACCAGGATTTAATTTTTGAGCCAAATCTTTGGATTGTAAATAAAAAGAACCATAAAGTCTGCCAGTACCATAAGGACTCAAATCAACATAAAGCTCTCCTCTTTTTTTACTAATCACTCTTCCTTCTAAAATTGAACCAATTTCTAATGGCTTTGTTGTTAATCTTAGAATAGTTTTTGTTTTTTGATTATTCATTTTGTGATAAAATTATAACATAAAACAAAAATTTAATTCATTAGTTCGCGAATTAACGAGTTAATGAGTTCATTATTAAATGGAAATTAAAAAAATAAATAATTATTATGAATTAGTTTTAGATGGTGTAAATTTTGTTCTTGATCCACCTTCGGTTTCTAAAGATAAGAATATAATTTTAACTGATATCTCAAAAAATATTAATTATGACAAAATTTTTAATTCTGCTGGTGAATATAATGTTGGCGATGTTTATTTTTGGGGCTTTAGTAATAAAAATTTTATCACTTATCTTTTTGACAGCAAAGAGGGAAGCCTTGTCTATAGCAAAGAACTTAGCGAAGAAACACTTAAAAAAATTAGAATGACTAAAAAAGAAGTCGAAGCTTTGTTTTTAGTTGACTTTTTTGATGAAAGAATGGTTTCTCTATTTAAGCCAAATTTGATTTTAACTAATAAAAATATTAAATTAGAAAAATTCCAAAGTTCAAAGGGAGATAAATTAAAGATCAATTTGAAAAAGGTCGATAAATTAATTTTTGTCTTGCAATGAAAAAGTTTTTATTTGTTACTTCAATAATGTTAGTGTTGATTTTTCTTTGGTGGTTTAGTGGTGGTACAATCTGGGGCGGTTATCTTAGTCCATCACCAGCAGAAAAAACATTAGCTTTTGTTTGGCAAAATTTTAATCTAGGCTTAGCAACTATTTTCGAAGCTGTTGGCAATTTAATAAAATGACACATAACTTAAAGAACTATACGCAGAACTATACCGAACTAACACAAAACTCATAGAATAATTTTACTATTTATTCATCATCTTCTGTTAGTTCAGCGTTGGTTTAGTATGTTCAGTGTCAGTTCATTATGCTCTGCATATTAATAAAATGAAAGAAAAAATAATTAGTCAGGAGATTTCTCAAGAGTTAAGACAATCTTATCTAGATTATGCTCTGAGTGTTATCGTTTCTCGTGCTTTACCTGATGCTCGCGATGGTTTAAAACCTGTTCAGCGAAGAATTTTATATACAATGAAAGAATTAGGGTTATGGGCCAGAGAGAAATTCAGAAAATGCGCAGCCATTGTTGGTGAATGTATGGGGCGTTATCATCCCCATGGTGATGCACCAATTTATGAAGCCTTGGTTCGAATGGCTCAGAATTTTTCTTTAAGATATCCTTTAGTTTGGGGGCAGGGAAATTTCGGTTCAATTGATGGTGATCCGCCAGCTCAAATGCGTTACTCAGAGGCCAAACTCTCAAAAATTGCTGAAGAAATGTTGGTTGATATTGATAAAGAAACTGTTGATTTTAGACCAAATTATGATAATACTCGTCAGGAGCCGGTTGTCTTACCTTCGAAAATTCCAAATTTAATTATTAATGGTTCTTTAGGAATTGCTGTTGGTATGGCAACCTCAATTCCGCCTCATAATTTAACTGAAGTTATGTCAGCAATTAAATTTTTGATTAAAAAACCAGAAGCAACAACTGAAGAGATTTTAAATTACGTTAAAGGCCCTGATTTTCCAACTGGAGGCAAAATTTATGGTGCCGAAAAATTAAAAGAAATCTATGAAACAGGCAAAGGTGGCATAACTTTGGCTGGAGAGATCAATATTGAGCAAGGCAGAAAAGAAAGACTAATTATAACTTCCATACCTTGGCAAGTAAATAAAGCAGAATTAGTTAAGGAAATTGCTAATCTAGCCTTGGAAAAAGTTTTGCCTGAAATTAAGGATGTGCGTGATGAATCAAGTAAAGAGGGGATAAGAATTGTAATTGAAACAAGATCAGAGGCCAATTTAGAAAAATTAAAAGAAAATCTTTATCGCTTGACTTCTTTGGCTAAAACTTTTTATTTTAATTTGATTGCTTTAGATAAAGGAATTCAACCCAAAATTTTTTCCTTCAAAGAACTTTTAATTGCCTGGATACAACATCGACGCGAGGTTATTAAAAGAAGAACAAAATTTGATTTAGAAAAAAATAAAGAGAGAGTTCATTTACTGGAAGGTTTTGATATTGCTTTAGAAAACTTAGATAAAGTCATTAATACAATTAAAAAAGCCAAAGATAAAAAAGAAGCTTTAGAAAATTTAATGAAGAAATTTAAACTTTCAGAAAAACAAGCAGATGCAATTTTAGAAATGCCCCTTCGAACCCTAACTCAGATGGAAAGACATAAAATTTTAGACGAACTAAAAGAAAGAAGATCGATCATCAAAGAATTAGAATTAATTTTAAAAAGCGCCAAAAAAATAGATGAGATAATTGTTGGAGAAGCAGATGAAATTATTAAAAACTATCCAAGCGAAAGACTAACAAATATTATTAATCAAGAATTAATTTTTACTAAAAAAGAAGAAATTATTCCTGAAGAAAAAGTTTGGTTAGTTGTCGATCGGAAAAATTTAGTTAATCTAATTCCTGTTGATAAATTTAATCTTGAAAAAGTAATAAAACAAAATGAACTACCAAAAATTTTAAAATTAGTTTCAACTCATGATAAATTAATTTTAATCAGTCGTTTAGGCAAGGTTTATAATCTGAGTTTAGGGTCTTTTTATTCTTCAGCTAAATATCTGGAATCACAAATTATTTTGGATAAAAATGATGAGATTGTAAAAATTTTAGTTCAAGAAAAAGCAAAATACTTATTATTAATTTTTGCTAATGGTTTGGGCAAAAAAATTGAATTAGAGGAGGTTTTAACTAACAGAAGAAGCGGTGTTTCAGCTGGGAAAGATGAAGTTGTTGATGCTTTTTTAATTAATGGGGGAGAAACCTTAGGAGTTATAAATAATAGTGGTAATATTTTGCTTTTTAAAGAAAATTTACCTTTACAAAGAAAAACTGCTAAAGGAGTAAAGATAATGAAATTGAAAAATGAAAAAATTACGAAAGCTTTTGTTAAAAATAGCAATCTTTTACTTTTAATTTTTCAACAAGGCTTTTATAAAAAAATTGATCTTCAAGAAATTAAAATTCAAAACCGAGGTGGTGTTGGTGTTAAAATTTTTGACAATAAGTATGGCGAGCTTTTGGCTGCTGAATCAATCAAGGATGAAAAGGAAATCATAATTGCCGATGATAAATTAAAAAGAATAGAAATTAAGAAATTGCCACTAATAAAAAGAACACAAGTGCCAAAGAAAATCGACAATCTTAATTTTATTAATTCAATTTTATTAATTTAATGTTTTTAAGGCCTGGAGAAATAATTCAACATTTAAGAGAAAAAAAATATATTCTACCTTCGATTAAAGGTGCGGATTTCGGTTGTGGTGCTGGTTATTTTACGGCTTTATTGGCCCAAGAAGTTGGTCCGAGTGGCAAAATTTATGCCATTGATATCGATGAGGAAGTTTTAAAAGAAGCTCAAGAATTTGTAAGCCAATTTGGTTTACATAATATTAAGTTTTTAAATCAGGATTTAGAAATAAATTCAGGCTTAGAAGACAATTCATTAGATTTTGTCTTTATTTCCCAGGTTCTTTATCAAGCTGAAGATCCAGAGAAAATTATTCAAGAATCAAGAAGGGTTTTAAAAGATAAAGGTTATTTAATAATTTTAGAACCCCAAAGAGAAAATCTACTTTTTGCCGGACAAAAAATTTATGATCCTCAAGAAATTTGTCGATTAGTTGAAAAAGAAAATTTTAAAATTAAAGAAATAGAACAGTCAAGCAATTATTACTTAATAGTTTCTCAGAAATGAAAGAAAAAACAAAGTTTCAAGAATTTATAGAGTCTGTTAGAGATAGTCAGGCTGAGGGATTTTTAGGAAGACTGAAAACAGATAGACTTTTGCAAATAATAGTTGCTGGCAATCTAATTTTACTTTTAATTTTATTTTTTATTTTTCGGCCAATAATTTTCCCCAAAAAAGTGAAAACACCCTGCTATCAAGAAACAATAAAAATATGGGTACCATTTATAGAAGATCAAATTTATCCCTATTTTTCTGATTTTAGTCGTTATTGTGTTAATTTTGAAATTACAACTAAAAACTTAGAAGAGATAAAGAGAGACTTGATTTTGGCTCTTGCCAAAGGTGATTTTCCTGATATTGTTTTAATTGATAATGATTTTTTAAATAAAGAACCTGATTTATTTTCGAGCTCAACGCCAATTATTGTTGATTCTCTAATTGCTTTCTATAACCAGGACATTTTAAATTTTTTAAATTTACAAAAACCAAAAACATTCGATGAGCTTAAAAACTTTATCCAACAATTTAAAAATTATAGCCAAGATTTTTATCCTTTAGGTTTAGGCACTAAAGAAATTAGACATAGAAAAGAAATTATTTTAAGTTTGATGAGTCTGAATGAGTCATATAAGCAAAAAGAAGAATTTCAGAAAAATATTTTATCAGCTTTAGATATTTTTACTAGTTTTAATAATCCTCAAAGTGAGTTTTATACTTATCCTGAGAACGCAGGTGATGATTTGATTAATTTTGCCAATGAAAAATCTGCCATGTACATTGGTTTTTACAGTGATAAAAAAGAAATCTTGCAAATCAATCCAAGAATTAATCTTAGTTTAGATATTTATCCCTTAAACACTTTTCCACCAAAAGTCAAAATTTATTCAAAAATTTTTTATTTAGCTCAGGTTAAAAAAAGTCGATCCAAAGCAGTACCTTATTTCATTAATTGGTTTTATGCAATGCAATTAAAAAGATTTAGTCAAGATCTTGATTTAGTGCCATTTAAAGAAGCTGATTTAACTCCAGAAAAGAAAATTGTTTTTGATTCAGTTAAAAATTTCGGCGAAACCTTTGATTTTCTTAATAAAGAAGTTTTATTTAATAATATAGATAGAATTTTAGAAGTTTATCACAAAGATGAAAATGAATTAAATAGAATTTTAGTTGAAATAAATTATTCATTATGAAAAAAATAACTTTAATAATTTTATGTTTAGCTTTTTTGAGCTTAACCAAAGCTGCAATTGTTGAATGTACGGTGACCACAACTCCTAAAGGAAGTACAACAACAATTTGCACTTGGCAAGATTTTATTAAAAGTGTTAATAATCTTATTAAAACTGTTGTTATTGTTTCTTATTGGACTGCCTTTTTGCTTGTTTCAATTGGTGCTTTTTTAATGATGTTTGCTGGACCAAATGAGGGTTTGTTAAAAAGGGGTAGAGAAATGATTAGAATTGCTATCTGGGGTTATATTTTGGTTTTATTATCAGGAATTGTTTTTGAGATTATTTTAGAATTCTTCTCTCCTCAATTTGCTTTAGCTCAGGATCTTACCCCAAGAACCTTTTTTAATCCATTAAAAACTCCAATAATGTCAGAGTTAAAATGTGGTCAAAATGCCCCACCTCTTTTTAATAGCCCTTCCTTGGGTAGAGTTTATAGATGTGCATTTCAAGCAATTGGTCTTTTGAAAAATGTTGCTGTTGTTTTGTTAGCTGGAGCAATTATTTGGGCTGCTGTTTATTTAATAGCAACTCCATTATTTGGTTTAAAACAAATTTCGCGGGCTTACAAAATTTTAATCTGGTCAACGGTTGGCTTAATAATTATTTTATTAGCAGATTTAATCAGAGCCCAAATTGAAAGATTAGTAAGATGAAAAAAATAATCATTCTTATTATTTCGCTTTTAGTTTTAAATTTTAGTTTTGCTAACGAAAACTTTGAACCAGGACAAGTTATTGTCACTTGGACTCCAGTTCAAATTTCAGTTTGTCCGCCGGGAATTTTTGGAGTTGAGCCGGCTAAAGATGGTTGCTGGAATTATCCTTCTCTAATAGATTTTTTTAAGAGAATTAATAATCTTTTGATAACAATTTCTCCATATGTTCTTGTTATTCTCCTTATTTTAGGTGGCTTAATGTATTTATTAAGTCCTTTGGGTGTGGAAAACTATATTCAGAAAGGTCATAAATATATAAAATATGCAGTGTTTGGCTATATTTTGCTACTTTTAGTTACTTTAATTTTCACAATTATTAGTGCTTTATTAGGGGGTCCTTCGCCGTAATTTATGATATAATTATTAATAGAAAAAGGTCGAGGTTAAAAAGAATTTTGAAGATGAAATTAAATCAACTAATTATTTTGCTTACTTTATTGACACTTTTAGCACCTTATTCATCTTTTGCCCAGTACGTATATAGTCCTGAAGTTTTGCCCGAGCCAGATATCCCCACACGACTTTTTAGTTGTTCGCCAAACGATACTTTAAGACGATGTATGTTGAAACTTTTAGGAGATTTATTGAGGGTTATTTTGGTTGTTGCCTTAATTTTCTCCGCTTTATCCATTGCTTGGGCCGGCATCACTTATATATCAGGTGGGACTGACGATAAGAAAAGAGAAGCAGCTAAAAATCGTCTCATTTATGCGGCAATTGGCTTAATTTTTGCCTTTTTGTCATGGGTTTTAGTTACTATATTCACTAGGATTATAGGTGGGGGAAGAATATAGTGAGTGATTATAATGAAAAAAATAATAATAGGGTTGGTTTTGTTTAATATTGTTTTGGCTCAGAATTTAGGTTTTCCTTCTATTAATTTGCCTCCAGTTATTGATTGTGGAGAGAATTTTTTTGCTTGTTTAGGATTTTTCTTTAATAAAATTTTAAGGATTATAATAGTTTTAGCTTTGGTTTTGGCGGCGATTTTTATTGCTTGGGCTGGAATTTTATATATTTCTAAGGGAAGCCCGGGTGAAAAAGGAAAAGAAATTCATCAAAAAATAATTTATGCAGTAATTGGTTTAGTTGTTGCTTTGCTTTCTTATGCTTTTGTTATGGCTATAGAGACTTGGCTAACTAAACAACAAATATACTTGCCAATAAATTTTACTTATGCTCAGGTAACTGAACCAGAATTACCAAAAAAAATAGCTGGATGCAATATCCCCTCGGTTTTAGAAAGTACAAATGTATCTGGAGCAGCTTGGAAAGATTGTTTTTTATATTATCTTCAAAGAATTTTATCTTTGTTATATGTTTTAGCAATATTTTTGGGAGTAATTTTTCTTTCTTGGGCAGGAATTTTATATATAACCAAACCTGAAAAGAGTAAGGATATTCATAAAAGATTAATTTATGGTATTATTGGTATAGTTATTGCTATCCTTTCATTTACAATTGTCAAGATGATTGACTTATTCTTTACTAAGTTACAATGATCGAGCCAGGATTTTTAAAGTTAATTAATAGTTTGTTTAATTTGATTTTTGTTTTATCTCTTAGTTTGTTGGCTGGAGTTATAATTTATTTAGGCATAATTTATATAACTTCGCCAGCTGAAGAAAAAATAAAGAAAGTTCATAAAAGATGGGGTTTGATTTTAGGAGGGATTGTTTTAGTTTTTCTTTCAAGGACAATTCCTAAATTAATTGAGATGTTTTTTAAATAACCACGGACTTACACGGATTTAAAACGGATTTACCCCGTACCAGAAATGAAGTACGGTACGGGGTAACCCCGAATCGTGCTTTGCTCTGGTTCGGGGTACACGGATTATCAAATAACCACGGATTTACACGGATATTCATTCTGATGCTGGGGTGCTGGAATTGGTAGACAGCCATGGCTTAGGACCATGGGCTCCTTTTGGAGCATGTGGGTTCGAGTCCCACCCCCAGCAAAAACGTAATGGAGTAGAACCTTTATGTCGTTCACAAAACTATCATTACCAGCTGAGGGTGGGCGATGAACCCACTACAATCCAACGAATTAAAATCACTAAACAGGAACGAGAGTCAAAGGGCTTTGTTTTTGATAATACTGGCGTGGAGTTTACCGTTTTCGAGTCCCACCCCCAGCACAAAAAATTTAAAGCATCGAATCTCTTATTAATTTTTCCATTACTCATTGCTATAACAGAAGAAATAATAAAAATGATTTAGAGATAGGGAAAACCATTAAAAATTTCCAATTTTTAATTAATTTTTTAATCTCTTTTCAATACTTGACAAATTGATTTTTTTTGCTCCTGGGAGGACTCGAACCTCCAGCCTTGTGGTCCGAAGCCACACGCTCTTCCAATTGAGCTACAGGAGCAACAATTTAATTATATTATAAAAACATTGATTTTAAAAGCAAATTTTGTTTTAGTCAATCGCTATTGACAAAATATGAATTTTGTGTTACTATTTTTTTCTCCTATAAGGAAAAGATTTAAACAAAAAATTAATATATTTTCGGGGGTTTTTTAGCTAAACGATCTTTTGTTTGCTTGAAAGGCAACTATTGTTCCAATTGAGCTACAGGAGCAAATAAAAAACTTTACGGCTAATCAGCTTTTAGTGGTTAGGTTTCAGAATGAACGTCGTACGTCTTGTTTTTATTATAATATAAATAATTATAAAACAGACCATTTTAAAAATGATAAAAAAAATCTTTATTGGTACAGCTTGGCCTTATGTGAACGGAGATTTACATGTTGGTCATTTAGCTGGTTATTTAATTCCAGCTGATATTTTTTCTCGCTTTTGTAGATTAAAAGGCTATGAGACATTGATGGTTTCAGGTACAGATTGTCATGGAACACCAATTACTATTGAAGCTGATAAAAGAAAAATTTCTCCTCAAGATTTAGTGGCTGAGTATACGCCTAAAGTTTTAGAATTAATTCAAACTTATCAAATAACTTATGATCTTTTTACTTCAACTACAACTGACAATCATAAAAAAATCACTCAAGAGTTCTTTTTGAATTTATTAAATAAAGGTTATATTAGTAGACAAAAATCTTATCAATATTTTTCTCTAACAGAAAATAAATTTTTACCTGACCGTTATGTTGAAGGCGAATGTAAGCATTGTCAAGCTAAAGAACAGAGAGGTGATCAATGTGAAAATTGTGGTCGAAGCTTAGAACCAGGAGAACTAATCAATCCCAAAAGTAAATTAACTGGTTCAAGCGTTATTTTAAAAGAAACAGAGCATTATTTTCTTGATTATTCAAAATTACAAAAACAAATTGAGAATTTTGTTTTTAATTCTAATCATTGGCGAAAATGGGTTTACAATGAATCAGTTGGCTATTTAAAAGAAGGATTAAGAGCAAGAGCAATTACTCGGGATATTGACTGGGGCATTGAAATACCAAAAAATAAAATTTCAACTAATTTTTTAATTGATAATATTGAACATAAAAGATTTTATGTTTGGTTTGAGGCGGTAATTGGTTATTTTTCGGCTTCAGTTGAATGGGCAAAAAAAAACAATAAAGATTGGGAAGATTTTTGGCTTGATTCTTCTTGTCGACATTATTATTTTATGGGTAAAGATAATTTAATTTTTCATACTATTTTTTGGCCTGGCCAGTTAATTGGTCAAGAAAAAGGATACAATTTACCTTATTTTCCAGCTGTTAATAATTTTTTACTTTTAGAAGGTAAAAAATTTTCCAAAAGTCGTGGCATTCATATTGACTCTTTAGAGATTGCTAAAAAGTATGGTGTCGAGAATGTTAGATTTTATATTGCTTCGATTTTACCGGAAAATAAAGACGCTGATTTTAAGTGGCAAGAATTTAAAGAAACAATCAATAATGAGTTGGTCGATAAAATAGGTAATTTTATTCATCGGGTTTTAATTTTTTTTCAACAAAAATTAAATCAAAAAATTGAAAATGAAAATCTAACCCAAGAGGTTTTAGTAAAAACTGAAGAAACTTTAAAACTTTATCAAGAAAATTTAGAAAAATGCGAGATGGTTAAAACTTTTAATTTAATTTTAGATTATGTAAATTTTGCTAATCAGTATTTGGATAAAAATGAACCCTGGAAACTTTTGAATGAAAATAAAAATAAATGTGAAGAAATAATTTTCTCTTGTTTTCAAATAATTAATAATTTAAGAATTTTACTCTGGCCATTTATCCCTCAAGCGATGGAAAAATTGAGTCAATTTTTTAACTTAAAGATAGAAACAAAAACTGGTCAAGATAATTTTGTTTTCGGTTTATTAAGAAATATTAAGTTAACTCAAAAACCGGAGCCTTTATTTAAAAAATTAAATTGAAAGCCAAAAATTGTTGATATAGTTTTTTAACCAACGATAAGAAAGAAAAATTATCAGGAAAAGAAAAAATAAAAATTTACCTAAAAGATCAAAGGCACTAGAAAGAAATTCCATTGATTATAATTGGATTAGGAAGAAAAAGTCTCGACCCTAAAATAAAGCCAAGACCAAAACTAAATAAATTTAAAAGCAAAATTATAGATAATAATATTAATTTTTCCTTGTTTTTAAACTTTTCTTTTAAAGCCATGAATCAATCATTAATTATTTTAATTTTACTCAATTTAATGGTAATTTCTTTAACTGCCCTTTTTGCTCTTGATCGTTTAGACTTATTTTATAAACAATATCTTTTTTGGCTAATAGGTTTTTTCTTATTTTTTTCTTTTCTATTCGTTGATTATCGCTTTCTTTTTGAAAAATATTTCTCTTATATAATTATATTTCTTTCTTTTTTGATTTTAATTTTAGTTCTTTTCACTCCTGGACATTTAAAAAGTTGGTTTAACATTTTTGGTTTTTCTTTTCAACCAGCCGAATTTAGTAAAATCGGTTTTTTTCTCTTACTAGTAAATTTTTTAAGCAAATATCAGCTTGATTTAATCAATCCAATCTATTTAATTTATTCTTCAATTACTTTAATTCCTTACTTAATTTTGATTTTACTTCAGCCTGATTGGGGAATGGCCTTTTTATACTTTTTAATTTGGCTTTTGGTTATAATTTCTTATTTGTCCAAGAAAGAAATTCTTCTCGGTTCGGTGATCTTGATTTTAATTTTTTTTCTTTTATGGTTTTTTGTTTTAAAGGAATATCAGAAAGAAAGAATTTTAGTTTTTGTTAATCCTGATACTGATCCTTTAAAATCCGGTTATAATTTAAGACAAATTAAACTTTCCTTAGGTACGAGTAGCTTTTTTGGTAAAGGAATTGGTCTAGGAGAAATTGGTCGTTTAGGATTTTTGCCTTCTGCTCCGACTGATTTTATTTTGACATTTTTAATTGAAGAAAGGGGTATTTTCATCTTTATTATTTATTCTTTGCTTATTTTTCTTTTAATTTATGAGTTGATTAAGGCTCAAAATTTTCATAAAAATCCTTTAACCAAAAATTTTCTTTTTGTTATTTCTCAGTATTTTTTAGCTAAATATCTATTAACAACTTTAGTTAATTTTGGTATTTTTCCGATTATTGGTTTACCTGTGCCATTTCTAAGTTATGGTGGTTCCTATTTGGTTTTTGATTTATGGCTTTTAGGTATTTTACAAGGTTTGACAAGAGATAGGGTTTAAATTATAATAAAACTAATGCTTGAAGGTTTTAAAACTGCTAAAGGCGAAAAATTAACCAAAGAGAGGTTGATTAAAGAAATTGAAGATTTTATTTTGGCTGATAATAATTTTAATTATCGTATTTTAGTTGGTACTGATTCGGAAATATTTGACCACAAAATTGATTTTGTTTCAGTTATTGTTATTCATCGTATTGGTTATGGCTCGCGTTATTTTTGGCAAAGAAAAATTTGTAATTCAAAATTTCGTTTACATGAAAGATTGTGGCAAGAAGCTTTATTGAGTTTAAATATCAGTCAAGAACTTTTAAAAATTTTAACTCAAAGAAAACTGTCTTTTCAATTTGAACTTCATCTTGATTTAGGTACAGTTGGTAAAAGTTCCTCTTCTGTTAAAGAAATCATTAATTTAATCCGTGGCTATGGTTTTGAAGTCAAAATTAAACCTGAATCTTATGCTGCTAGTAAAATAGCTGATCGACTTATATGAAAACTATTATCGATGAACTTTCACTTCGTGGCTTAATTTATCAAGCAACACCGGGCATTGAAGAGACTTTTAGAAAAGAAACAGTTTGTTATTTTGGAGTTGATTTGACTGGGGATAGTTTGCATCTTGGCCATTTACTGGGTCTTTTAACTTTAAAAAGAATTAATAATTTTGGTCATAAAGTTATTTTACTTTTAGGTGGTGGCACAACTTTAATTGGTGATCCTTCAGGTAAAGAAAAAGAAAGACCGATATTGCCAATTGAAGTTATTGAGGCTAATAAAAGAAAAATAAGAAAGCAATTAGAAAGAATTTTTGATTTTGATAAGAAAAATGTCATTTTAGTTGATAATGCTTTGTGGCTTAAGGATATTACTTTAATCAAATTTTTAAGAGAAATAGGAAAATTTGTACCTGTTAACTCAATGCTTGATTTAGAATTTATTAAAACGAGACTTCAAGCTAAAGAAGGCATTTCTTTTGCCGAATTTACTTATCAATTATTACAGTCTTATGATTTTTTAGTTTTGTTTCAAAAATATAATTGTCAGGTTCAGATTGGTGGTTCTGATCAATTAGGTAATATTGTTCAAGGAATTGAATTAATAAGAAAAAAATTAAATCAAAAAGCTTATGGCCTAGTTTATCCTTTATTGATTGACCCCCAAACAGGAAGAAAATTTGGCAAAACAGAAGCTGGTGAAAATATTTGGCTTGATCCTCAAAAAACCCCTCCATTTAAATTGTATCAATTTTTATTTAATGTTTCCGATGATTTAACACCAACCTTAATGAGATATTTTTCTTTTAAAGATTTAAAAGAAATTGAAGAATTAGAAAATGAATGGCAAAAAAATAAAGCTTCTAGAATTTTACAAAAATCATTAGCCGAAGAGTTAGTTGAGCTTTTATATGGTCAAAAAGAAAAAGAAAATGTGATTAAATTAACAAAACTTCTTTTTGAAACAAAACCAGAAGATTTAAATTTAGCTGAAATTAATTTTTTGAAAAAATTTTTACCTTATAAAAAAGATAAATTTAATTTAGAAAAAAATTTGATTGATTTAGGTTTAGTTCATTCAAAAAATGAAGCTAAGAGATTGATTGATCAAAAAGGAGTGAAATCTTATTTTTTATTAAAAAGATTTTATTTGATCAAAAAAGGCAAAAATGATTTTGGAATAATTGAAATCAGCTGACAACTGCAGAAATGTTTTAACTACCCGGATGGTCTACCGGATATAGTTACCCGGATAACCAACCGGATATATATTTACCCGGACTATTACCAGATTATTTTACCCGGATAAACACCGGATAAAAATATCTACCCGTATGATTACCGGAATAGATTACCCGGATAGCCACCCGGATTGTTTTAACCGGATGAGTACCGGATAAAAAATATTTTATAAATCATCCGGTTTATATCTGGGTAGTATATTCGGTCTATATCCGGGTAATATTATCCGGTTCACATCCGGGTATTATATCCGGTCTAAATCCGGTTAATATCCGGGTAAAAATATTTTACAGCTGCTTCCGCGTTAAATAAAATGAAAGAACGCAAAAAGTTTGAAACAATTAGAAAAATATCAGAGATAATTTATAAGTTAAATCCAAAGAAAAATGTTTTGTTAACGATTGTTGATTTAAAACTACCCAAAAAAGGAGGGGTGATGAAAGTTTATCTAAGTGTTTTCCCAGAAAACGATATAGAAAATATTATTGGTTATTTAAATAAAAAGCAAAAAACAATTAAAGATGAAATTAGAAAAAATGTTTATTTAAGATATTTGCCTTCAAAAATTATTTTTTATCCATCATTTGAGTTTAAATTAGCTGAAAGAGTTTTAAAATTAATTGATGAAAATACAAAGAAGGAAAAGGGGACAGAGAATTGAAAAGATTGCTTTTGAGGAATTGAAAAATGATAAATTTTTAGTTTGGAAACCTGTTAGAGTAAAATTTCATTCCCAAGATATTTTTGGGCTATTTGATTTGATTGCCTTAAATAAAAAAGAACTAAAATTGATTCAAGTTCAAAAACAAAGAAAAAGACCTTATAAAATTAAAAAAATTTTTAAACTCCCCAAACCTAAAAAAATTTCTTACGAACTCTGGATTTATAACCCAAAATCAAAAAATTTTAAAAAATTTATGTTATAATTAAACCAATTCAATAATTCCTCAATTAACGAGTTAACGAATTAACGAGTTATAATTAAAAATATTAAATAACCCGTTAACTCGTAATTCATTAATTCTTAAATTAACAAATGAATAAAAAAATGAATAAATCCTTCACTTTAGTTGAACTCTTAGTTGTCTTAGCTCTAATAGCTATCTTAGCTACTGTCTTAATTGTTGTCATTAAGCCAGCAGATATCTTTAAAAGAGGTAGAGATAGTCAAAGAACTTCAGACCTTAAAAATCTTGAAAAAATATTTGACCTTATTCTTTTTGAAACTCAAGGCACCTTTTCTGAACTTCAATATGCTTCCTCAAATGTTGTCTATATCTCTCTTCCTGATACTTCATCAACTTGTGGTCAATGGATAAGTCAATTACCACAGCTTCCTTCAGGCTGGTCATATTGATGCTCAGCAACTCCAACAAATATTGATGGTACTGGCTGGATTCCTATTCCTTTTAATCAATTTTCAAGCATTAATCTTTCTAGACTTTTCATTGATCCAATCAATAGACCTCCATATTACTATGCATTTGTTGCTGGAGGAAGTTATGCTCTCTATGCTCAATTAGAAAATCCTCAGTCTCAAGCCTCAAAAACAGACAATGATAATTATCCTCATCTATTTTCAGTAGGAACAAATAAAAGACTCATTGATCAAGCTCAAGGACTTGTAGGGTATTGGTCTTTTGATGAAGGAACTGGAAATATTGCTAATGATTATTCAGGAAACAATAATAATGGAACACTCTATAATGGTCCTCAATGGGTTGATGGTAAAGTAGGCAAAGCTTTAAGTTTTGATGGAGTGGATGATTATGTAGAGGTGCCTCATTCTCAACTTTAGATATAAGATAGCATAATCACAATTCATTTGGTTTATGTTACTGGCTGGAGTCAAAAACTCAGAAAACATTGTATGTAAGCCACGGCATTGAAAGGAAAGCTGGAGTTTATAGGCAAGATAATGTGAAGCTAATTCTTAGAGCAAACGTGAACACTATGGAGAATTATAATACTGGATCATTAGGAAATACTAATGATTCTTTAGGTAAATGGCATTATGTTGTATCTCACTTAATGGCAGCTAATGATAATTTTTAAATGGTGAGAGAGATACAACTGCAGTTGCTCGGAGCAGGATTGATAGATACTAGATCCTTATTCATTTGTATAGGTAGTTTCGACTAACGTTTTGAAGGTCTCATCGACGAAGTTCGCATCTACAATCGTGCTTTATCAGATCAAGAAATAAAGGCCCTGTATGAAGCAACTAAATAATCCCTCAGCTTCTCAGCTTCAAAGAAAATATCGGGACATCGTATGTCCTCAATTTTTACTTTAGATAATATATAGTTTTCATCATGGTATTAATATCCAGTACTAATCCGGGTAGTATATCCGGTTTTCATCAGGATAATATTATATACTTTCCATCATGCTAATATATCCAGTATTCATCCGGGTAATCTATCCGGTAATAATCCGGGTAACTATATCCGGTAATAATCCGGGTAGTATATCATGTTTCTATCGGGATAACCTATAAATTTTTCATTTCTACTATTTAAATACGATCGTATCAAGTTAGGAGAAGTGAGTTTGTTTTTAAAAAATTTGCCAAGTCGTAAAGTATGTTATAATTAATAAGCTTAAAAGCTGAGAGGCTATGAAGCTGAGAAGCTATTTATAGTGGAGGGGTGCGAGAATTGGCTAATCGGCCGGTCTTGAAAACCGGTGGCCCTTGCGGCCTTGTGGGTTCGAGCCCCACCCCCTCCGCAAGGATTGGGGGTGGGCGATGAACCCACTACAACCTAACTAACCAAAAGCACTAAACAGGAACGAGAGCAAAATAGCGTTGTTATAATTATGGTTTTCGTGGAGCTTACCGTTTTCGAGCCCCACCACCTCCGCCCTTGCCCTCCGTAGTTAAAGCTCCATCGGGCTACGGCGGGCGCGGTCCGCCAACGAAAGAATTTGCTTCGTAAGTTCCGAGTTCAAATACAAAATATAAAAAAAATGAACTCGTTAACTCGTAATTCGCAACTGAGGAATTTATGAATTTATACAAAAATGGGGTACTTGACAAGGTTAATCTTTTTATGGTATAATAATAAAATTAAAACCCAGATGGGAATTAAAAATTAAATTTTAAAAATCTTAGCGAAGAGGCTTTTAGCCTTGTTTTAATTTTTTATGCTCAAAAATTTTTCCAAATTTTCCTATTTAGAGCCAGGATATCTTTTGGAGGATTTACAAAACTCATTTAATCGATTTTTAAGTGAAGGATTGAGAAAGGTTTTTCAGGATTATTTTCCTATTTATGATTATTCAGAAAAAGAACTTAAGTTAGATTTTGTTGATTATGAAATTGGTGAACCAAAAATTACTGAAGAAGAAGCAAAATATTATGGTGTTAATTACGCTGCTCCTTTAAGAATTACTCTTAAATTAGAGAATCTGGTTGCTAGAGAGGAAAGAACACAAAAAATATTTTTCGGTGAAATTCCGATTATGACTAAAAATTGTTCTTTCATTATTAATGGTATCGAAAGAGTAATTGTCAATCAACTTCTCCGCTCTCCAGGAATTTATTTTAACTATCTTATTTACGGTGAATCTAAAAAATTTGGTGCTAAAATTTTACCTCAACAAGGAGCTTGGCTTGAATTTCAAACTGAGCCAACTAATGTTATTACTGTCAGAATCGATCGTCGTAAAAAAGTCTATGCCACTATTTTGCTTAAAGCCTTTGGTTATGAAAATAATGAAGAAATTTTAGAAGCTTTTAAGGGAATCAAGGATGAATTTGATTTAATTGATAATACACTAAAAAAAGATGAAACTCAAACAAAAGAAGAGGCTCTTTTAGAAATCCATCGTAAATTAAAATCTTTTGAACCTAATACCTATGATAATGCTGTTTTTTATTTTGAATCGACATTCTTAAATCTTGGTCGTTACAATCTTTTTGATATTGGCCGTTATCATTTAAACCGAAGACTTAAAAGAAATTCTCAATCTTTAACTTTAGAAAAAGAAGATATTCTAGAAACATTAAAAGAAATCGTTCGTTTAAATAATGATCCTTTAGCTGAAGCTGACGAAGTTGATTCTCTATATAATCGACGTGTCCGTGATGTTGGCGAACTTTTGGAAAATCAAGCTAGAATTGGTATTGTTAGACTTAAAAAAGATATTCAAGATAGAATGAGCTCTGTCGATCGTACTCAAGCCTTAATGCCCTCACAAGTTGTTTATCCAAGAAAATTTTTGAATAGTTTAATTGAGTTTTTTAATACTTCACAACTTTCTCAAATTTTAGACCAGACCAATCCTTTAGCTGAAGTTGAACATAAAAGAAAATTGACTGCTGGTGGTCCAGGAGGCTTAACTAAAGAAAGAGCAACGCTAGAGGCTAGAGATGTTCATCCAACTCATTACGGCAAAATTTGCCCAATTCATACTCCAGTTGAAGGTCAAAACGTTGGTATTAACTTAGCTAAGGCTTTATATAGCCGAAGAAATCCTTATGGCTTTTTAGAAACACCCTATTTTAAAGTCATTAATGGCAAAGTAACTAATGAAATAGTTTGGTTAACTGCGGCTGAAGAGAAAGAGCATGTTATTGCTTCAAGATTTGTAAAGATAGACGATAAAGGAAATATTTTAGAAAAAGATGTTGAGGCTCGAGTTAAAGGCGAGCCAACAATAATTGAAAGAGAAAAAGTTGAGTTTATTGATGTTTCGCCTTTTCAGATTTTTTCAGCCTCAACTTCTTTAATTCCTTTTGGTGAACATAATGATGCTAATCGTGCTCAAATGGGAACAAATATGCAAAAACAAGCCGTACCTTTAGTTAAGCCGGATATTCCTTTGGTTTCAACTGGTTTAGAGGAAAAAGTTGCTCGTGATTCAGGTTTGGTTTTAATTGCTGAGGAAGACGGTGAGGTGATTGAAGTTGATGCTGATCATATTACCTTAAGAGTGAAAACAGCTAGAGGTTACAGTAAAAAGGTTTATCAATTGAAAAAATTTGAAAGAACATCTAAATTTACTTGTTATAATCAAAAACCAATTGTTAAGCTCGGTCAAAAAGTTAAAAAAGGTGATATTTTAACTGATGGCCCAGCAATTAAAGATAGCACTTTGGCCCTAGGTCAAAATCTTTTGGTTGGTTTTTTGTCTTGGTATGGATATAATTACGAAGATGCGATTATTATTTCTGAAAGATTGTTAAAAGAAGATATTTTCTCATCTGTTTATTTAGAAGAATTTTCAATTGATGTTTTAGATACTCGTTTAGGGCCAGAAATGACAACTTCAGATATTCCTGGTGTGCCCGAGGCTAAATTAAAGAATCTAGATGTTGATGGTTTAGTAAGAGTTGGTACTTGGGTTAAGCCCGGAGATATTTTAGTTGGTAAGATTACTCCTAAAAGAGAGGTAACCCTGACACCAGAAGAAAAATTATTAAAGGCAATTTTTGGAGAAAAAGCTGAGGAAAAGAAAGATTCATCTTTGTATTTAGAACAAGGCAAAGAGGGAAGGGTAATTAAGATAAGAATTTTAGAAAGAAGCAAAGGTGAAATTACTGAATTAGGCGTCTTGAAAAGGATCTTTGTTGAAATTGGTAAATTAAGAAAAATTCAGGTTGGTGACAAATTAGCCAATCGTCATGGTAATAAAGGAGTAATTTCGCTCATTGCTAAAGAGGAAGATATGCCATTTTTACCTGATGGCCGAAGATTAGATATTATCTTAAATCCCCTCGGAGTAATTTCAAGAATGAATCTTGGCCAGATTTTAGAGACTCATTTGGGTTTGGCAGCTAAAAAATTAGGTTATCGAGCAGTAATTCCTCCATTTTCGGGCGTTACACCAGAAGAAATTAAAGAGGAATTAAGAAAAGCAGGACTTCCTGAAGATGGTAAAACAATGCTTTATGACGGTTTAACTGGTGAACCATTTGCTCAAAGAGTTGTTGTTGGTTATATGACTGTGATGAAGTTAATTCATATGGTTGAAGACAAGATCCACGCTCGTTCTTCTGGTCCTTACTCTCTAATTACTCAACAACCATTGGGTGGTCGAGCCCAGGCTGGGGGTCAAAGAGTTGGTGAAATGGAAATGTGGGCTTTTGAAGCGCATGGAGCAACAGAAATCTTACATGAAACATTGACAATTAAATCTGATGATATTCGTGGTCGTCATTTGACTTATGAAAGAATAACTAAAGGCGAAGATGTCGAAACCACTTCCTCGCCAGCTATTTTTAATGTTTTAATTAATGAACTTAGAGGTTTAGGTTTAAATATTGAAATTCATTATCGTCAAGAAGAAGAAAAAGAAAAATCGCCAGAAATTGAAAAAGTCCAAGTTAAAGAAATTAAACAAGAATGAGAAATATTTCTACAACCGAAATTGAAAAATTAGTTTTAAAGATTGCTTCGCCTGAGGAGATTTTAACTTGGAGCAAGGGAGAAGTTTTAAGGCCAGAGACAATTAATTATCGAACTGGTAAGCCAGAAAGACTTGGTCTTTTCTCGGAAGTAATTTTTGGTCCAATGAAAAACTATGAATGTGCTTGTGGTAAATATAAAAATCCTCAAGTTAAGGGCATAGTTTGCGAAAGATGTGGAGTTGAGGTTACTCACTCTTCAGTTAGGCGGGAAAGAATGGGGCATATTACTTTAGTCTCTCCTTGTGCTCACATTTGGTTCCTAAAAGTTTATCCTTATCCTTTGAAACTATTTTTAGACATTCCTTTATATCAATTAGAAAAAGTTATTTACTATTCTGCTTATATTATTACTCGTGTTAATGAGGAAGAGAAAAAAAGAATTTTAACTGAAATTGAGAAAGAATATAAAGAATTTATGGCTAAGGCTGAATCAAGGGAAGAGAAAAAGCAAAAAACAATTATTTTTAATCAAATTAAAGAAGAATTAAAAACAATTCAGGTTAAAAAGGTTCTTTCTGATACTGAATATTTCTATTTTTCTCGTAAATATCCTAATACTTTTGAAGTTGGTATTGGTGTTGAACCAATTCGTAGATTTCTAGAAGAGATTGATTTAGAAGAAATGAGAAAAGATATTTTAAAGAAACTGCCCAAAGCGACTGGTATTGAAAAAAAGAATCTTTCTTTGAAATTAAGATTTGTTAATGCTTTTATTAAGCATAATCGTCGTCCTGAATGGATGATATTTACTGTTTTGCCCGTTATTCCTCCTGATCTAAGGCCAATTGTCCAATTAGCTGGTGGTAAATATACCTCTTCAGATTTAAACGATCTTTATCGACGAATAATTAATCGCAACAATCGACTTAAAAAATTAATTGACCTTAAAACTCCAGAAATAATTTTAAGAAATGAAAAAAGAATGCTTCAGGAAGCTGTTGATACTTTAATTGATATCTCTCGTAAAAAGACCCAAATAACAATCGGTAAGCGTAAAGTTATTAAATCATTAGCTGATAATTTAAAAGGTAAAGAGGGAAGATTTAGGCAAAATCTTTTAGGTAAAAGGGTTGATTATTCAGGTAGATCAGTTATTGTTGTTGATCCAAAGTTAAGGATTGATGAATGTGGCTTACCCAAAAAACTTGCCTTTGAAATTTTTAAACCTTTTGTGATTTATGAACTTTTGAAAGAAAACAAGGTGCAGACAAATAAACAAGCTAGTTATCTGATTGAAATTCAAGATCCCGATGCTTTGGCTGCTTTAGAAAGAGCCGTTCAAAATAAATATGTTTTACTTAATCGTCCACCGACTTTACATAAATTAAGTTTTTTAGCTTTCAAGCCTGTTTTAACTGAGGGTTTAGCAATTAGAATTCCTCCTCTAGTTTGTGAGGGTTATAATGCTGATTTTGATGGAGATCAAATGGGAGTCTTTTTGCCTCTTTCAACTAAGGCTCAAAAAGAAGCCAGAGAAATTATGTCTGCCAATAAAACTTTATTCAAACCTGCAACTGGTGATCCAATTGTTAAGCCAAGACACGATATGTTAAGTGGTTTATATTACCTAACTTATATTACTGAAGGTAAAAAGGGTGAAGGAAAAATTTTAGACCCCAAAACAGCTATTTATCTTTATTCAATTAATCAATTAGATTTACAGGCTAAAATTATTATTAATGAAATTAAGAACGAGAAAAATGTTGAAACATCGGTTGGCCGATTAATTTTTAATCAAAACTTGCCTACTGATTTTCGTTTTGTTAATGAGGTTATCAGCAAAGACACAATCGCCGAATTAATTCATGAACTTTTTAATCAATATGGCGGTGAGAGATTGGCCTTTATCCTAGATAGCCTGAAAGAACTTGGTTTTAGATATTCAACCTTGAGTGGTTTAACTTTAGGTGTTGATGATCTGGTTACTCCTTCTAATTTGGAAAAGATAATTAATGAATGTCTTGAGCGACATAAAAAAATTCTTAGTGCCTATCAAGCTGGTTGGATAAGTGAAAGCGAAAAAAGAGCTCAATTAGAAGAAATTTGGAGTTTAGCCAATAAAGACATTACCAGTAGTTTAAAAAAGGAAACATCGCCATTAAGTAATCCAAGAATCATGATTGATTCTGGTGGTCGAGGTAGTTATCCTCAGCTTCTTCAAATGACAGCAGTTAAGGGTATTGTAGCTAAACCAACTGGTGAAGCAATTGATTTACCAATTGTCTCTTCTTATAAAAAAGGCTTTTCTCCATTAGAATATTTTATTAGTACTCATGGAGCAAGAAAAGGAGCAGCTGATAAAGCCTTAAAAACTCCACGTTCAGGTTATTTAACTCGCCGATTAGTTGATGCTTTACATGATTTGATTATTAAAGAAGTTGATTGTGGTGATGAGTCCGGTATTGTTATTGACAAAAATGAATGTCAAAAAGTTGGTGATAGATTTGCTGAACAAATTTATTCAAGGTTTAGTTTGGAGACGGTTAAAGATAAAGATGGCAATATTTTAGTTAATAAAGATGAAATCATAACTAGAGAAATAGCTAAAAAAATTGAAGAAGCCGGTATAGAAAAAATTAGAGTTCGTTCGCCATTTACTTGTAAAACTTTGTATGGTATTTGTCAAAAATGTTTTGGTTTAGATTTGGGCAATAATCAATTAATTAAACTTGGTGAAGCCATTGGCATCATTGCGGCTCAATCAATTGGTGAACCTGGTACGCAATTGACAATGAGAACTTTCCACTATGGTGGTGTTATTACTGCCGGTGATATTACTTTGGGGCTTCCTCGTGTTGAAGAAATTTTTGAAGCTCGACAGCCAAGAATGGAGAGCATTATTGCTCCATTTTCCGGTAAGGTTAAAAATATACTTGATACCCCAAAATATTATGTTTTACAAATTGTAGTCAAAAATAAAAAGACTGAGAAAAAGGAAACAATTGAAATAAAGATTCCAAGAAAATTTAGACTTTTGGTTAAGAAGGGAGATAAAATAAATCGTGGTGATATTTTAAATGAAGGTTTAGCTGACCCTAAAAAAATTTATACTAACCGCGGTAAATTAGAAGCTTTTAAGTATGTTTTAGAGGAGGTTAAGAAAATTTATAATCCTCAAGGTGCAGGAATTCATAACAAATATGTTGAAATCGTTATACGAAAAATGTTTTCTCGGGTAAGAGTAATTGATCCAGGCGAGAGTGAGTTTGTAGTTGATGAAATTGTGGAAAAAGATATGTTCTTAGAGGAAAACAAGAGATTAAAGGCTGAAGGTAAAAAATTAGCTAAAGGTATTTTGCTTTTAACGGGAATTAAAAATGTTGCTTTAACTGCTTATAGCTTTTTATCTTCAGCTTCATTTCAAGAAACTGCTAGAGCTTTAGTTAGAGCAGCTCTAGAATGTCGCGATGATCCTTTAAGAGGAATTAAAGAAAACATTATTATTGGTCGTAAGCCATTAATTGGCGAAGAATTTAGACAATGGCTCAGAAAAAGTCAGGAAAAACAGCTAGAGCCGGAAAAGATTCCAAACCAAAATATTTAGGCGTTAAGGTTTTTGATGGTCAAATTGTAAAACCTGGATACATTATTGTTCGTCAAAGGGGAACAAAATTTTTGCCTGGGAAAAATGTCGCCCTAGCTGATGATGATACTATTTATGCTTTAAAAGAGGGAAAAGTAAAATTTAAAACGATTAGAAAAACAACTTTTAGTGGTAAAAAAATCTGGAAGAAGGTAGTAAATGTAATCTAATCAGCCATTTTCTATAAGGCAAAGGAAAATTCTTTACTAATTTAATAACTTCTTTTTTAATTCTCTCTGGCTTTTCTTTTTTAATTAAGATTCTTTCAAAAAATTCAGCAATAAGTTTCATTTCTTTTTCTTTCATTCCTCGACTAGTGACTGCTGGTGTACCTAATCTAATACCAGTAGGATTGAAGGGTGAAGTATCCGAAGGTAAAGAATTACGATTGGCGATAATATTTGCTCTTTCTAAAAGAGTTTCAGCAATTTTCCCTATAGATTGAGTAGAATTTGAATTTTTATCTAATTTCTGCGTTAATTTGTTGTAGTTCTGTTTACTATATGCTTTAGTCTGCATGCATCCTAAGGAAGTTTGAGTTAAAGGTTTTAGGTCAACTATCATTAAATGATTATCGGTTCCATCAGTATATAATTTAAAGCCTCTTTTTTTAAGTTCTTCAGCTAAAAATTTTGCATTTTTAACTATTTGTTTTTGATAATTAAAAAAATCTTTTTTCAAAGCTCGACCAAAAGCATAAGCAATTCCAGCAATTGTCTGCATATGTGGTCCTCCTTGAAGACCAGGAAAAACAGATTTATTAATTTTTTCTTCAAGTTCTTTCCTCATAAAAATAACTGCTCCTCTTGGTCCTCTTAAAGTTTTATGAGTTGTCATTGTAACTATATCAGCAAAGGAAAATGGAGAAGGATGCAAATTAGCAATAACTAAACCAGCAATATGCGAAGTATCAGCAACATGATAAGCTCCGACTTTTTTAGCAATTTCTCCAATTCTTTTAAAATCAATTGTTCTTGGATAAGCAGTTGTTCCTGAAATAATGATTTTTGGTTTATATTCCAAAACTAATTTTTCTAATTCTTCATAATCAATTGTTTCAGTTTGAGGATTAACTCCATATTGAACTGATTTAAATAATTTACCAGTATAACTAACTTTATGGCCATGAGTTAAATGACCACCATGAAACAGATTTAATCCCATTATTGTCTCTCCTGGTTCAGCTAAAGCTAAATAAACAGCTAAATTTGCTGGTGAACCTGAATAAGGCTGAACGTTGACTGCCCACTCATTAGGATTTAACTTAAAAACCTTTAAAGCTCTTTCTTTAGCCAAATTTTCAATTTCATCAATAAATTTATTTCCCGGATAATATCTTTTACCAGGATAACCTTCAGCATATTTATTCATTAAAGGGGAACCAACTATAAATAGGGTTTCTAAGTCAACAAAATTTTCTGAGGGAATGAGATCTAAAGTTTCTTCTTGCCTTTTTATTTCTTTTTCAATTATCTGCCATAATTTCTTATCCATTTATAATTATTATATTATGAAAAAACCAGAGAAAAAGGATTTAATTAAAGTTTCAGATTATATTTGGGAAATTCCTCAAAGTTTTCGTGAAGATATGAAAGTACCTGCTCGGATTTTTGCTTCTGAAAAAATGCTGGATGATATTTTGGAAGATAAAAGTTTATGGCAATTAGTGAATATGGCAACTTTACCTGGGGCCTATAAGTATGCTTTAGCTATGCCCGATGTTCATGAAGGTTATGGTTTTTGTTTAATTAAAGGAACTAAAATTTTAAGTTCTTATGGTTATTATTTAAATATTGAAGATTTTGAAAAAATATATAAAAATGAAAAAATTTGCCTTTTTGACAAAAGCAAAGCTAAATTAGTCAAAGCCAATATTTTGAGGTTTTACAAATTAAAACCTTATAACAAAATATTTAAATTGACTACCAAATCTGGCTTAGAAATAACTGCTACCCAAGACCATCCAATTTTTACTTGGGATGGGATGAAAAAAATAGAAGACTTAAAAATAGGTGATGAAGTTCTTGTTTGTGGATTTGAAGGAGTTCATTTTGAAAAACCGGGTTCAGAAATAATAGTTGATGAAAAGTCAATCAAAGAAACTTTTAATAAAATCAATCCTTCTAAAAGTAAAAATTCATTAAAAATTATTATAAAAAAATTAAAAGAAAAAAATCTCATACCTCTAACCTATGACAATCCTAAACTTCCAGAAGTTATTAAAATTTTAGCTTTTATTTTTGGTGATGGATCAATGAATTTTATTGGTAAAAAGAAAGACGGAGTTTTATCTTTTGTTGGTGAAAAAGAAGATTTATTAGAGATTAAAGAAGACTTATCAAAAATTGGCTATCATTCTTCAAAAATTTATAGAAGGATAAAGGATGGGAAATATAAAGCTTATGAATTTTATGTTAATGCTTCAAGTCTTTTAATTTTATTAGCTTCTTTAGGTGCTCCATTAGGAAATAAAGTTAATCAAAAATACAGAGTACCTAAATGGATTTTTAAAGCACCATTATGGCAAAAAAGATTATTTTTAGCTACTTTATTTGGTTGTGAACTTAGAACCCCTCATCGTCGTCTTAAAAGAAGATTTGGCTTTGATTCTCCTGTTTATCCAATGAACAAAAGAATTGATTTAGTTAAAAATGGATTAGATTTTCTTAATGATATTGCCAAGCTTTGTCAAGAATTTGGGGTTGAAACAACAAAAATAAATAAAAGAAGACTAATAAAAGATAAAAATGGAAATTTAACTATTTCTTTAGAACTAGTTTTTTCAAGCAAATTAGAATCACTTTTGAATCTTTGGTCAAAAATAGGTTATGAGTATAACCGAGGAAGAATGGCTAAAGCAAGTATTTATAGTATTTATTTAAGGGCTAAGAAAAAAATATTATTAGAGCGAGAGAAATTAATTTACTCAATCTTTCAGTTTTTAAATTCAGGTTTAAGTTATCAAAAAATAGGAGCTAAGTTGAAGAATGAATTGTTTACCCAAAGATGGATCGAAGATGTTTGTTATCGATTAAATAATAACTTGAATTACTTAAAACCTAAAGTACCAACTAAATTTATTAGCTTAAGAGATTTTGTTAAAACAAAAGCTTTATCAAATAGCGGTTTTTGCTTTGATGAAATAGAAAAAATTGAAGAAGTAGATTATTCAGATTATGTTTATGATTTGACTGTTAATCATCAAGATCATAATTTTATTGCTAATAATTTTGTGGTTTCAAATTGCGTTGGTGGTGTTTTAGCTACAGATCTGGGAAAAGAAGGCACAGTTTCTCCTGGCGGTGTTGGCTTTGATATCAACTGTCTTCATCCCGATACTTTGGTTAATTTAGAAAATGGTACTTATTTAGAAATTAAAGATTTAAATAAAGATTTTGAAGTTTATCTTTTAAACAAAAAAAAGAAAAAATTAGAAAAAGCAAAAATTATTTTAAATCTTAAGAGAAAAGAAACAAAACTTCTTAAAATTAAAACAAAATTCGGAAATGAAATTTTAATAACTCCAGATCATCCAATATATACTCTTTTTGGTATGAAGGAAGCTAAAAATTTAGAAATTGGAGAAAAAATATTAACCTATCCCTTTAAAGGCGTTAAGTATGAAAAGCCTAAAAGAATATTGATTTTAAGTAAAGAAAAATTTATTGAATTTTGTACTAAAAATGGTATAACAAAAAAAGGCAATCAATTAGCTCAAATTACTAATTACTTAGAAAGAAAAAATCTCTTGCCTTTGTATTCAGATTCATTTGTTTTTCCTTATATTATTAAAATTTTTGCTTATGCCTTAGGCGACGGAAATATCCCTAAAAATTTTAATCATCTATCTTTATGGGGTCAATTAGGTGATTTAAAACTAATAAAAAAAGATTTAGAAAAAATTGGTGTTAATTCAATAATAGTTAAAAGAAAGAAAAAACATAAATTGATTAATACTTATGGCAAAAATTGTGAATTTGAAAGAACAGAATATTGCTTAAGAATTAGTAAAAGTTTTGCTTTGCTTTTAGGAGCTTTGGGTTATCCAATTGGTAAAAAGACAGAAGTTGAATTTAAATTGCCTTATTGGTTAAAAAAATTACCTTTATGGCAAAAAAGGTTGTTCTTGGCTTCGTTTTTTGGTGCTGAACTTTCTTCTCCAAGTGCTTTTCATAAATTTAATCTATCTGCTTTAGTTTTAAATATTAATAAAAATAAAAAGTTAGTAAATAATGGCTTAGAGTTTATGCAAGAAATTAGAGATATGCTTAAAGAATTTGGCATCGAGACGTCAGAAATAAAAGTTATGGAGGAATTAGGGATAAAAAATAAAACAATTGGTTTAAGGTTTCAAATTAAATCAGAGCCAAAGAATTTAATTAGATTTTTTGAAGCAATTGGTTTTGAATATAATCAAGAAAAACAAAAATTAAGTAACTTAGCTCTTGCTTATTTGAAATATAAAGAGAAAATAAAAAATCAAAGGCAGGATATAAGAAACAAAATAAAAGAATATTATTTAATCAACAGAGTTTCTAAAAGAGAATTAGTCAAAGTTTTTTCTAGTGAGTTTATTAATGAAAGATTTATTGAAAGATCGATTTGGGAAGGTGCAAGTGAAGTAAGAATTGCTTTTAATTTTCTTTCTTTTAAAGATTTTATTAAATTTTACTCTTATGGTGATTTTGTTATTGATGAAATAGAAGGTATAGAAGAAATTAATTATTCAGGTTATGTTTATGATTTAACTATTGACCATCCAGATCACAATTTTATTGCTAATAATATTGTTGTTTCAAATTGTGGCGTTCGTCTTTTAGTTTCTCCTTTTTATTATGAAGAAATTAAAGATAAAATACCAAAATTAACAGAACAAATTTTTAAAGAAGTTCCTTCAGGTGTTGGTAGAGGTGGTTTTTGGAGATTGAATAATAATGAGATGAAAAAAGTTTTAGAAGAAGGAGCAAAATGGCTTTATGAAATTGGTTATGCTACTAAAGAAGATTTAGAAGCAACAGAAAGTTATGGAAAAATTGAAGGCGCAGATTCTGATAGGGTTTCAAAAACAGCTAAAGATCGGGGCAGGGATCAATTAGGAACAATTGGTGCTGGCAATCATTTTGTTGAAATTCAAAGAGTAGCTGAAATTTTTCCTGCCTGGTCGACAGACAAGAATGAAGAAATTGCTAAAAAATTAGGTTTAGAAAAAAATAAAGTTTGTGTTTTAATTCATTGCGGTTCAAGAGGCTTAGGCCATCAAGTTGCAACTGATTATATTCGCGAAGCTTTAAGATATTTAGATAAACAAGGAATTGACTTAGTTGATAGAGAATTGGCTTATTTTCCTTATAGCCACGAACTTGGTCAAGCTTATTTATCAGCAATGAAAGCTTCAGCTAATTTTGCTTTTGCTAATAGACAACTTATTACTTATGAAGTAAGAAAAGCATTTAAAAAAGTTTTTGGTAAAGAAATTGAATTAAAACAAGTTTATGATGTTGCTCATAATATTGTGAAAATTGAAGAATATGATAATAAAAAGCTATTGGTACATCGTAAAGGAGCAACAAGGGCTTTTTGGCAAGGTCATTCTGAGCTTCCTGAAAAATATCGTCAAATTGGTCAGCCAACATTGATTCCTGGATCGATGGGAACTTCAAGTTATGTTTTAATTGGTCAAGAATTAGCCAAAGAAATTTCTTTTGGTTCAGCACCTCATGGTGCAGGTAGAATGATGTCAAGAGCTGAAGCAAAAAGAAAAATAAGAGGAAGTGAATTAAAAAAAGAATTGGAAGGAAGAGGAATTTCAGTTGCTGCTGGAAGTATGTCAGGCTTGGCCGAGGAAGCACCAATTGCTTATAAAGATGTCTCTGCGGTTGTCGATGTTGTCCATAATATTGGGATTGCTAAAAAAGTAGTAAAATTAGTACCAATTGGAGTTATTAAAGGTTAAATAAAAACTTAAGTCTAAATCCTGAGTTTTCTTTTAATTTTTCGTGGGTGGAGTTTTCTGATAAAGTAAAGTTTGGCTCTTTTAGTTTTTCCTTGTTTTAAAATTTCTATTTTCGTAATTGTTGGTAAATTAAAGGGATAAGTTTTTTCAACCATTTGACCAGCTGCTTCGCCTCTTACTGTAAACATTTTTTTTGTTCCTTTTTTCTTTTTAAGACTAATAACAATACCTTCAAATGGTTTTAAACTTTCTCCCTTTTTTTCCTTAAATTTTTGCCAAACACGAACAACCATTCCTGGTTTTATTTCTGGCAAATCCTGACGAGAATATTTTTCTTCAATATATTGGATTAATTGATGGGTCATTTTAGGCTGAACATTTAATTTTTAAATTCGCCTTAAGATTAAAACCTAAATTAATTGGGATTAGATACTCTCCTTCTTTTTTTATTTTTTCTTTAAGTTCAATTGAATTTTTAGAAATGTTAAAACCTTTTTCCTTTAAGGCTTGGATTATTTTCTCTTTGCTAACTCCTGAATATTGATTAATTTTAAATTCTAAAACCAAATTTTCGATTTGTTCTTTCATTTTTTGAATTATTGTTTCCCTTGATTTTATTTTTTCTTCTAAGACCAATGGTTTAAGTTCGTTTTCTAATTTTTCTTTGCTTGCTAATAAAGCCTTTTTTTGAGAAATTAAATAACGAAAATAACCAGGCTTCACTAAAACAATTTCTCCTCTTTGACCTAAATTTGACATATCCTCTAAAAGCAAAACTGGAATTTTTTTATCTTTTTTTCTTTTCATTTATGTATTACCCGGATGGGCTACCGGATTATTTTACCCTGATGATTACCGGATATATCCGGTTTACATCTGGGTAGTATTATCCGTTTTACATCCGGATAGTTCTATCCGGTAAAAATCCGGGTAGTTATATCCGGTTTATATCCGGATAATTAATTTCTTTATTTTATTTTAACACTTCAATTGCTTTATCTAAAACTGGATCTTTTTCTGTTTCTTCTTTCGGTTCTTCAACTTCAATATCTGGTTTTAAGCCGTTACCTTCAATTTTTGTTCCACTGGGGGTTAACCAATAAGCAATAGTTAATTTTAACAAATTTCCGTTTAAAGGAAAAGTTTGCTGAACACTGCCTTTGCCAAAGCTTTTTTCGCCAATTAATTTAATTCCTAAATTATCTCTCAGAGCACCAGCAAAAATTTCTGAAGCTGAAGCTGAACCTTTATTAATTAGAATAACGACTTTTTCTTGAATCACACCTGGGCCTTCAGAAATAATCGACTTTGTTCCTCCATTTCTTTTAACTTCTTTTAAGATAATTTTACCCCGGGGCAAAAATAGTTCGCTCATTTTAATTGCCATTTCCAAATAACCACCAGGGTTGTTTCTTAAATCAATAATAAATCTATCAGCGCCTTGGCTTTTAAGTTGATTATAGGCTTTCATAAATTCTGAATAAACTGTTGCCCCAAAAGAGTTAATCTTTATATAACCAATATTAGGTGAAATAAATTTTGTTTTAATAACGGCAATATTAATAACTTCTCGAGTAATTTCAAAATCTTTTGGTTCTAACCATTCATCACGAAAAATCGTTAAAGTTACTTTAGTTCCTGGTTTGCCTCTTATTTTTGATACAGCTTCTTCTAAAGACATATTTTCTGTCTCTTCAGCGTTAATTTTTAAAATTTTATCTCCAGCCTTAAGTCCAGCTCGTTGAGCTGGAGTTTCTTCAAGCGGAGCAATAACTGTTAAAACTCCTTTACGAATGCCAATTTCTATACCGATCCCACCAAATGAACCAGTTAAATCTTCTTCAAAAATTTTTCTTTGTTCTTCTGAAAGTAAATCTGAATATGGATCATCTAAAGATTTTATTAGACCTCGAGTTGCTTCAAACATTGCTTTATCGTTATCAATTTTTTGAGGATCAATAAAATTTCTATTAATTATTTCCCAGGCTCTTAAAAACATCAAAAAATTTTGCACACTAAAAAATTTACCAGCTGTTGTTTCAGCTAAAGCTTTTTGATAACCAAATTTGTAAGCTGAAAGAATTAAGATTAAAATTATTAACAGAAAAGATAATTGTTTTATTCTTTTATTCATGATTTACTTTAAGGTTCAAGGTTTAATTTTGGCCAAAGAAAAATTAAAAGAAAATGATGCTTTAATATATATTTTAACAAAAAACTATGGTTTACTGAAATGTTATCTTAGGGGAATTTTTAGACCCCAAAGTAAAAATCTAACCCTTTTTGAACCTGGCAATCTGAATCGTTTCTTTATTATAACCAATTTTAAAAAATATCAAATAATTTCAGCCTTGCCTTTAAAAACTACTACTAATATCTTTAAATCCCAACCTTATCTTTTCTTATGGACTTTAAGGATTGTTAAAAATTTAGGATTATTGGAGACTCCAAAATTTATTTGGTTTGTCTTAACTCATTTAGAAAATTACTTAAGACAAAGATCAAAAGTTTTTTCTTTTTGGTTTCTATTTCATCTTCTAAGAGAATTAGGTTATGAGGTTGATTTAGAAAATTGCCAAAAATGCCAAAGAAGATTAAGAAAATTTGCTTATTTTGATAACAAAAGATTTCTTTATTGTTTTTATTGTCGTCAGGATTTTTATTTAAGAATAAGCCAACAAGAACTAACTCAGGCTCGAAAAATTAAAAATTTAATTAAACTTCCTCGAGAAATTCCTGATTTTTTAAAAGTTCTGATTAAAAATAGTTTTAATGAATTTTTGATATAATTAAATTTAATGAAAGAAAAATTTTTAAATCGAATTTTAATTTTTTCATTTATTTTGTTTGTTTTATCTATTGTTTTTTTTGTCTATTTTATTTATTTTCGACCAACCCCAGCTTCAGACTTAAAAATAGGCCTAACCGGACCGAATGAAGTTTTATCTTTAGAAAATTATGATTATAAAATCGAGATTGTTAATGGTTCAAATAAAAAATTGACCGATGTAACTCTTAAAATTTCTCTTTCTGATGGTGCTTTTTTAGTCAATAATCCTCAAGAAAAAAATTTGTCTCTATTTTTAGGAGAAATTGAACAACAAAAAACTAATGTTCAAAATCTCAGTTTGTTTTTTGTTAATGCCGGAGATTTAAAGGAAAATTTAAAAATAGTTTTAAACTATAAGATTGAAGATAAGGATCATATTTTTGCTAAAGAAGAAAATTTCTCGATTTTAGTCAAAAATCCTCCAATCAAAGCTCAGATTTTTCTCCCGACTAAAATTTATGTTAATCAAGAGTTCCAAGCTAACTTTCGTATTATTAATTTAACTAAACAAAAACTAAATAATATTAAAGTTAGTATTGAAACTCCAACTCATTTTCTTTTGACCTCATCTTTTCCGCAGACTGAAAATTTTTATTGGGAATTTCCAAGTCTTGATACTGAAGAAATAAAAAACGTTTCCTTAATTGGGCAAATTCAGAATTCAAAATCTTCTGGAATTTTTAGCATCAAGGTTGATTTTAGTTATCAAAATTTTAGTTTTTCTTTAACTAAGGAAATCGCTAAAATCAATGTTCTAGAAAATCCGATTGTTTTTTACATTAAATCAACTCCTGAAAGTAAAAACATAAATATTGGTTCAAGCTTATTTTATGAGATTATTTTAGAAAATAAAAGCCAGACAATATTAGAAAATGGCCAGGTCAAGATTATTTTTTCCGGTCCTTTTGATTTTTATTCTTTAAATACTGATGGTTATTTCAATGAATTTGAGCAAGCTATTTACTGGACTTCAAGGAATAAACCAGAACTTTTGGTTTTAAAACCTGGAGATAGGGTTAAGTTTAATTTTGCTGTTTCTTTATTTAGAAGTTACCCAATCTTAGGAGAAAATAATAAAAATTTTACTACTAAAATAAGGGCCGAATTTAGAACACCGAGTATTCCAATTGAAATTGAGGAAGGAGGCAGAGAATATTTTGTTTTTCAGGAAGATGAAAAAAGAATAATTGGTGATATTAATTTAGAAAGCAAGTTAGTTTATCAAGATCCAATTTTTGTTCCGGAGGGTCCATTTCCTTTGCAACCCAATCAGCCATCAACTCTTATTTGGCATTTGAAAATAAAATCAATTGGTGAAGATTTTGACAATTTAACTATTAAAACCAGATTACCGATGGGAGTTAATTTTACCGGTAAAGTTGGTGGCGATGCAATTTTAGATAATTTAAAGTATGATTCGAAAACCGGTGCTTTTATATATCAAATAAACAAATTGCCTGCTAATCTCGGTTATGTTAATAAAGAATTAGATTTAGCCTTTCAAATTTTAGTTGAATTACCAGCCAATGTTGAACCACAAAGCTTTATTATTATTCCTCAAGCCGAATATTCAGCTACTGGCTCTTTTAGTCAAGGAGTTATTCAAAAGACAATAAATCCGATTTCTGTTGGTCAGGTTCTTTATCAATGAAAAATTTAGAAACAATAATTCAAATTTGTAAACAGAGAGGTTTTATTTTTCAATCAGCTGAAATTTATGGTGGACTTAAGGGATTTTATGATTACGGTTATTTAGGAGTTTTGCTGAAGAATAATCTCAAAAATTTATGGTTAAAAAGTATTGTTTTTTCAAGAGATAATATTTTTTTGATTGAAAGTTCAATCGTCGGTCCAAGAAAAGTTTATGAAGCCTCAGGTCATATTGAAGGTTTCCAAGACCCATTGGTTGAGTGTAAAAATTGTCATCAAAGATTCCGTTCTGATCATTTAATGAAAGGTGAATATGGTGAAGTTAAATTAAAAGATAATAAACCATTGTGCCCTCTTTGCGGTGGAGAGTTAACCGAAGAAAGACAATTTAATTTGATGTTTAAAACTTATGTTGGTCCAGTTGAAGAATTAGCCACTGAAGCTTACTTAAGACCAGAAACTGCTCAGGGAATGTTCTGCAACTTTAAAAATGTTTTAAATTCAATGAGAACTAAATTGCCATTTGGTATCGCTCAAATTGGTAAAGCTTTTAGAAATGAAATAACTCCCAGAAATTTTATTTTTCGCATTCGAGAATTTGAACAAATGGAGCTTGAATTTTTTATAGACCCCAAAGAAGCTGAAAAATGGTATAAGTATTGGGTTGAAGAGAGATATGGTTGGTATTTAAAATTAGGGTTTAAAAAAGAAAATATTCGCAAAAGAGAGTACTTAAGGGAAGAATTAGCTCATTATTCAGCTGCAACTACTGATATTGAGTATAAATTTCCTTGGGGATTCGATGAATTAGAGGGAATTGCCAATCGAACTAATTATGATTTGTCAAGACATTCTCATTTTTCTGGCGAAGAACTTGTTTATTTTGATGAAAAAACCAAGAAAAAAATTTTACCTTACGTGATTGAGCCATCAGTTGGTGTTGAGAGGCTATTGTTGGCAGTTTTAGTGGAATTTTATGATGAAGATATTATTGAAGGAGAGAGAAGAAGAATTTTTAGATTTCCCCCTTTTTTAGCGCCAATTAAAGTTGCTGTTTTTCCTTTATTAGGTAATAAAAAAAAATTAGTTGATAAAGCAAAAGAGGTCTACCAAATTGTTAAGAAAGATTTTATCAGTTTTTATGATGAATCAGGTTCAATTGGAAGAAGATACCGAAGACAAGACGAAATTGGTACTCCTTTTTGTTTAACAATCGATTTTCAAACATTAGAAGATGAGACTGTAACTATAAGAGATAGAGATAGTACTAAACAAGAAAGAATAAAGATAGAAGAAATAAGTGAATATTTAAAGTCGGTTTTCAGTAACAATGACTAATACTATTATGGAGCATTCAGTTGATTGAATAACTTTGAGTAGTAATATTTATATCATCTTCAAAATTTTTCAAGAGAATTTTCTACATTAATATTTTATGAAGATATTGGAAAATAGATATTCTGCTACTTTTCTCCAATAACTTTCGTCACCCCATAGAAATCTCCAATAACTATCTTATCTCCTTCAGGGCTGAAATTAGCTGTATAAACCCATCCTTCAGTTTCAAATTCAGCCAAAACCTTTGGTCTTAATATTCCTCTTTCATCTATTTCGCCTTCAGTTAAAGAAAGAACTTTCATTTTATCGAAATCTCCAATAACTATCTTGTCTCCTTCGGGATTGAAATTAGCTGTATAAATTTCTAACCTAGTCTTAAATTCAGCCAAAACCTTTGGTCTTAATATTCCTCTTTCATCTATTTCGCCTTCAGTTAAAGAAAGAACCTTCATTATTCCCTTGTTGGTTACAATAACTATCTTATCTCCTTCGGGACTGAAGTTAGCTTCATAAATCACTCCATTAGCTTCAAATTCAACTAAAACTCTTGGTATTAATATTTTTCCTCTGTATATTTCATCTTCAATTAAAGAAAGAACTTTCATCATTTTATCGTTGCCTCCAATAACTATCTTGTCTCCTTCGGGATTGAAATTAGCTGTATAAACTACTCCTTCAGTCTTAAATTCAGCTAAAACTTTTGGTCTTAATATTCCTCTTTCATCTATTTTGCCTTCGGTTAAAGAAAGAACCCTCATCATTTTATCGCTGCTTCCAATAACTATCTTATCTCCTTCGGGGCTGAAATTAGCTTCATAAACTGCTCCCTCAACATTAAATTCGACTAAAATCTTTGGTCTTAATATTCCTTTTTCATCTATTTCACCTTCAGTTAAAGAAAGAACTCTCATTATTCCCCTGCTATCTCCAATAACTATCTTGTCTCCTTCGGGATTGAAATTAGCTGTATAAACTACTCCTTCAGTCTTAAATTCAGCTAAAACTTTTGGTCTTAATATTCCTCTTTCGTATATTTTGCCTTCGGTTAAAGAAAGAACTTGCATTATTCTACCGTTACTCCCAATAACTATCTTATCTCCTTCGGGGCTGAAGTTGGCTTCATAAATCGCTCCAAAAACTCTATGTTCAACTAAGATATTTTTTTTAGTCAATTTACCTTCAAGTTCCCAGGCTTTATTATAAAGACTCTCTATTTTCTTTGCTAATTCAATTATTCTTTGATAATCTTTAATTGTTCCTGCTTCTTTAGATATTTTTTCTTTTATTCTCTTTATTTCTCTTGCCAGTTTTAAAGCTCTTTCTTCTTTAATCTTCTTAGCAGATTCCAGTTTTTCATGTTTTTGGGCAAAATTTTTTTCGAGAGAATTTGACATATTGATATTTTATCAAAAAATTTGAGTAAAATAACAATATGTATGGAGAAATTTAAAACAAGACAATATTTTCCAGAGGGTGCGGCGAGGAAAACGGAAGAATTAAAAATAGAAATTCCAAAAGAAGTTTGGGAAAATTTAGAAATTATTGCTAAACGGGTTGGAGGAGATTTTAGAATGAAAGTTAAATTGGGAAAACCTGGAAGGGGTAGTTTTTTTAATCCAGAGGATGTTTCTATTACTTTCGATCCCCTTCACATTAAAGAAAGTCCCGAGTTAGCCAAATTTGTGGCTGGTCACGAAGGAGCCCATCGGGCAATCACTCCTCACCCCAAAGAAATAGGCCTTTCAAGAGAGCAAATTCAAGAACTTTATTCTCAAATTGGTTTTGGCTATTTACAAAACGTTATTGAAGATATGGCGGTCAATGATTGGTTGAGAAAAAAAATTTCCAGGGTTAGATGAGTATGTCAGGAAAGTCTACGATGACCAATTTAAAGAAGAAAACGTAATTTTAAGCACGCCTGAAGTTGAGATAATTGCTATTCAATTAGGCTATTGGCCGAGATTCGGCCAATATGGTTCAGAAATAATTCGCGATTGGCATCAACGAAGATTTAGTAAAGTATTAGATCCAGCGGTAGAAAAATCGCTAATAAGAACGATTGAGTATGTACGCAGAAGCCGTACAATAATTCCCAATCCAGAAAGAACAGACAAAAAGGAAGTTATCTTAACTGCTAAGGAGAGATTTAGGATCAATACTGAATATATATGGCCTGAAGTAAGAAAATTAGTAGAGATGGATTTACATACCGAAGAGCAAAGACAGATGATAGAAGAATTTAGACAAAAACAGAAAGAATTAAAACAGAAAGAAGAAGAGTTAAATGAAGCAGAGAAGCAAGGTGATAGTCAAAGAATAGAAGAATTACAAAAAGAAATTGAGCAATTAAAAAAAGAACTAGATCCTTTCGAGGGATTGCCAGAAGATGTAAAAAAAGAACTTCAAGAACAAATTGATAAGGCAATAAGGGAGGCAGCTGAACAATTGAATAAAAAAATTGAGGAAAAACAAAAGCAAATTGAAGAAGCAAAACAAAAGCAAGAACAATTAGATAGAGAAATCAAAGATTTGGAAGAAAGAATCAAAAGCGCTACTGGTAAAGAAAAAGAGGAATTGGAAAAGCAAATTGAACAAAAGAAAGCGGAAAAATTAGCCCAAGAAATGAAACAAAAACAAGCAGAGCAGGAACTTAAAGATATTCAAGATGCTTTAGAAAATATCCAATCGGGCGAAGAAATGCCTTATCCAGAAGATAAATTATCAGAAAAGACAAAACAGGAATTAGATAAACTTTTTCAGAAGCTACCAAGAAAAAAAAGAGAAGAATTAAGAGGAAAAGCTAAAAAACAGCTTGAGGATTTTGAAGATGCGATCAATAAAGAATTGGAAGGGAAACTAAATATAGATAAACCAGAAAGTCATAGAGAAAGAAGGGAAAGAGAGGAGAAAGAAAAAAGAGCCGCTGAAGAAAGGAAAAGGACCGAAGAAGAAAGAAGAAAATTGGAGGAACAGTTAGAAAGAATGCGAAGAGAAAGAATGACCGAATATGATAAAGCCTATGAAGAAGTGGCAGATATTATCAATTCATTTTACAACCGTCTGGAAAAATTCTTTTTACCGGAGCGCCATCCAAAATGGAGAAAGGGATATCCTACTGGCTCGCAGCTTGACGTGGGAACAGCAATGCAAGCTGAAGCTGACCCAAGGTATTTAGAAAAAATTTGGCAGAGAAAAACCATTCCTCGTAAGCCTGATTATCGCTTTTCTCTTTTGGTCGACCTTTCTGGCTCAATGCAAGGAAAAAAAATTGAAGAAACATTTAAAGGAGTGGTAGTATTAGCAGAAGTATTGGAAAGATTAGGTATTCAATACGAAATTTTAGGATTTCAAGATACAATTATTCCTTATAAAGAGTTTAAAGATAAATTAAATAAAGAGCTAAGGGATAGATTGTCAACTGCAAAAAAAGAACCATTTAATGAAGGTGTTCATAATCAAGCCAGGTGGAACAGCGATGGCTACTGTCTTCAAGAAGCTTATCAACGCCTGCTAAGACATGCAGGCAAGAACAATTTTTTGATTGTTTTGTCTGACGGTTTACCAGTACCTGATCCGGAGCACTCTGGACCGGAATATGAATTGGGTAAAGTTATAAAAGGCATTCTGAATGAGGGCAAAGTTAAACTAATTGGTATTGGTCTTGGTCCTGGTACTGAACATGTTAGAGATTATTATCCTTATGGTTTTGCCAATATGCCAATGAAGGTTACTGAGGAAGAACGTCGCCAAGGAAAAAAAGATTTTGCTGAGGCATTTGCTGAACTTTTGGAATATATGATTAGACATCCGGAAAAATATTAATCCCACTAAAAATTTGTATTTTATAAGAAATTATTATTATAGTAAAATAATAGTAAAATGTAAAATAAAATAAGAATAATTAAGTCAAAATTATGGACAAAGAACAATTAAATACATTCATTCTTCTTCTTCAAAATGTTCGTAAACAGCCGAGCCGGATTTTTGATTTAGGTTTAATCGTAAAGGAACCGGGAAGTGAATTACAAGCAGATGAGATTTTTAATGAAGTAAGAAAAATAGTAGATATTGAGCAAATAATTTATGATGAAACCGCAATAGATGAGAAAGTTTTTGAAAAAATCATTAAGGCGTTTGAGGGAAATAAATGGATATTTTTAGAAATTAAAAAAGATATTTCAAGTCCATTACTTAATCAATTAAAGCATTTAGCAAATTATAACTCATTCCAATTATTAGATTATCGAGGCAAAGATGTTTTTGAAACGAAGATGCCGGAAAGTTCAAGAGTAATTGTTTTTGCTGAAAGAGATTTTATAGAAAACAAAATTACTTACCCTCATTTTTATACTTTATTTGGCCCAGTATTAAGTTTAGAGTAAAAATATGCCAGAAACATTTCGTTTTAAATCACCAGAAGAAATAAGAGAAGAAGAAATTGAAGCGAGGATAAAAGAAAGAGGACCTGAAGGAGAAATTTTAGGCGGTATTATATTTGAAGAAGAGGAAGTAATTGATCCTGAAACAGGAGAAAAAACAATAAAAAGATATATTTATATTGGTAATCCTTATGAAGAAAGACCATTAATCATAAAATTAGAAACATATGCTACAAAAGAAGACATTGAAGCAATTAAAAGAGAAATTATTCCAATGAGAGAATCTTTTGAGATTTTAGTAGCAATGGCAATGACTTATAAACGCCGCCAGCCGCTTTTGATTGAAGCACCAACCGCTATCGGCAAAACCTATCTAGCAGAAAAATTCACTGAACTTCTCTATGGTCGCGGAGTAAAACCACTTGATTTTTACTGTTCAGGACAAACTGATGTTTCAGAACTAATGGGAAAATGGGTGCCGAAAGCAGAAACTGAAGAAGAAAAAAGAAGATGGAATGAGTTTTTGGAATTATCCGAAACTCAAATCCAAATTTCTCAGATTGCCCAAGAAGTAGAGCAAAAAACATGGTTATCCCCAGAACAAAAATTGAACCTGATTCGCACCAAATTGCAAGAGTTAGCAAAACAAGCTGGTCTTTCAGAAAGAACCCAATGGCAATTTCAATATGGAGTCGTGCCTAAAGCGATGGGATTAATAAAAAATCCTGATGGCAGTTTTTCTTTTGATGAGCAGAAAGGGGAGGGGTTTATCCTACATATTGAAGAAGTTGGCTTGGCAGAACCGCAGGTGATAGATGTCCTGCTTAAATTAAGAGGCAAAAGAGGTCAATTAGCAGAAGAAATCCAGCTTTGGGAAAATGGTGGTAGAAAAATAAAAAGCGGTCCTAAATTTTGGGTTTTCTTTTCTACTAATCCGCCAGAAGAATATTTGGCAAGAAATGAAGTTGATCCGGCTTTAGCCAGAGGAGTTGTTTTTAAACGAATGACTGAACTTTCAGAAGAATCTTTGCGATTAGCTTCTGATTATTATTTTACTTATAAGCTAGGTAAAAAACCCGAGGTAAAACCTGAAGGATGTATTTTAGATATTTATAATCATTCGGATATCGGTAAAGAAGTAGCAAAAGTTATTGCCGCATTTCATAATGATCTTAACAAAGAACTTAAGAAAGGAGAAAAGGGCAGAAGACAGAGAATTCCTCTGACGCTCGATGATATGGCGAGAGTGGCTGATGCCTTGATTTACAATCAAATTCGCGACAAAGAAACGGGTAGATTAGATTTGACCGCAACATTAATAAATCTTATTAACTTCTATTATATTGATAGATTGGCTGATGAAGACCTTAAGGAAACGATGAAAAACAATCTTAAAGAATTGCTAGAGGGTGATACTGGTAAAATTGAATTTGAAGGAAAAATTATAACAAGAAAAGAAATTTTTGATATTCTAGTTGAAAGGGCTTCACTGCCTGAAGAAGAAAAAAGAAGAATGAAGGAAAAGGAGGAAGAGGAACAAAGAAGAAAATTGGAGCAAGCTAAAAATGATGCTGAGGATGCTCTTGATGCTTTATTAAAAAACCCAAATATTCCTGATTCAATTAAAAAATTATTATCAGAATAAACTATATCAAATTCTCTTGGAAAAAATTTTGCAGACAATTTAAATATTATTACTCAAAGTTATTCAATCAACTTAATACTCTATAATGGTGTTAGCCATTGTTATGGTTACGGAAAATAAATGAATATTTAAAGTCAGCTGTCAGGGTTTAGGCTTCAGTTTTCAGGCTTTTTAAAAAATATGATATAATTAGTCAGATTAAAAGTTTTGTTCAGGCGGGTAGCTAATATTTACGAGGGCAACACTTGTTGTCCTTGCAGCCACCCGTCATTGTTCGCTTCCCTCACTGTGGGCGGGTAGCTCAGTTGGCAGAGCGTCTCGTTGACGTCGAGAAGGTCAGAGGTTCGAGTCCTCTCCCGCCCACTATATTACCACTTTTTCTTTTTCTAATAATTTAAAAAAATTTTCAAATAATTTAGCAACTAAAATTGGACCAGTACCACCAGGAGTTGGAGTAATTAAACTTGCTTTATCTTTTAATTTTTCAAAATCAATATCACCATAAATTTTTCCCTTTTCAAAACTATAACCAAAATCAATTAAAATTGCTCCTTTTTGACAATCTTGAATTAAATTAGCTTTACCAACACCACTAACTATAATATCAGTAATTTTTAAATAATTTTCAATTTTTGTTTGGCTTTGAGCAATAATAACTGTTGAATTTAAATTAGCAAAATAATGAGCCAATGGTTTACCAGCAAGCCGACCATAACCAACAATTAAAACATTCTTGCCCCTAAATTCTAAATTGAATTTTTCTTTTAAAAAATCAACAACTTCAACTGCTGGCGGACGAATAATAAAATTATCAGTATAAAATTTGCCTAACATCCTTGAAGACAAACAATCAATATCTTTTTTAGCTGGAATAGAATTTAATAAATATTGAGTTGAAAATTTTTCAGGAATTGGTAATTGGAAAATTGCTCCTTGAATTGTTTTATGCTTTAAAATTTGACTTAGATATTTTCTAATTTTTCTTTTAGATAAATTCTCGTCAAGTTCATAAATTCTAAATTCAATATTTAATTCTTGGGCAAACTCTTGTTTAATTTTTAAAAAACTTAATTTTTCTTCTCCTTTGCCTATTAAAAAAGCAGCAATTTTTAATTTCTCATAATTTTTTCTTTTCTCTTTTAAATTTTCTAAAATTTCTTGGGCCAATTTTTTACCATCAATAATCATTTGTTTACATTTACCCGGATGAATACCGGATTGTTTTACCCTGATGGTTACCGGAATAGATTACCCGGATAAAAAATATTTTATAAATCATCCGGTTTAAATCCGGGTGACTTATCCGGTTATAATACGGGTAATTTATCCAGTTTACATCCAGGTATAACTTATCCGGCTATAATCCGGGTAGTTCTATCCGTTTAATATCCGGGTAATTATATCCGGTTCATATTCGGCTAGCTGTATCCGGTTGATATCTGGGTAGCCCTTATCCGGTCTAAATCCGTGTAAATTCATCCGGTGTATATCCGGGTAACTATATCCGGTTCATATCCAGGTTATAATTCAATTATATTTTATAATAAGATTAATGGAAAAATTAATTGAATTTGCTCGAAAAAGTGAGGCTGAAATTTTAACTGAATTAAAAACTTCTCAAGAAGGATTAGATAAAAAAGAAGCTGAAGAAAGATTAAGAAAATTTGGTTTAAATAAAATTACTTCCTTTAAGATTGATCTTTTAGAAATTATTAAAAGAAATTCTTTAAATTTTTTTAATATTTTTCTTTTTCTTGCTGGTTTACTTTCTTTTTTAATTAACGGTCCTGAAGTTGAAACTATTTTAATTTTTTTCTTTTTAATTCTTTCGATTTTAATTGCTACTTTCCAAGATTATAGAGTTAATAAATTAAGCGAAAAACTTTTATCTTATTTTAAAAATTATGCTTGGGTTAAAAGAGATGGTAAATGGCAGGAAATTGAAGCTGAATATTTGGTTCCTGGAGATTATGTAAAAGTTCAAGCTGGTTATTTGATTCCAGCTGATGTTAGAATTTTAAAAACAACAGATGCTTTAGTTGATGAATCAATAATTACTGGTGAAAGCGAGCCAATATATAAAACCTCGATATACGGAACTAACGGAAGCGGACACGGAAGAAATGGAAAAAACGAAAAAAATTTTCTCGATAATTCCGCTAAGTCAGGGTTCGTTTCCGATCCTTCCGATTATTCCGCTCGTTCCGCGTCAGTTTCCGCATCTTCTTTTATTCCAGAAAATATTGTCCTTTTAGGCACAACATTAATCAGGGGAGAAATTGAAGGAATTGTTTTGGCTACTGGTAAAGAAAGTTATTTTGGTTCAATTGCCAAAAAAACAATTGAAATTAGTAAAGAAACAGCTTATCAAAAAATGATGGATAAATTTGCTAAAAATATTGCCTTTGTTGCTATTTTCATTGCTTTGGCGATAATTACAGTTAGTCTTTTCAAACCAGGTTATCTAAATTTTCAAGAATTAATAATTTTTTCAATTGTTTTAGCTGTTGCTATCGTGCCAGAATTTTTACCAACAATGACTGTTTTAGCTTTAAGTTTAGTTGGAAATAGATTGGCTAAAAAGGGATTAATTATTAAAAGACTTTCATCAATCGAAGACTTAGGAGCAATTGAAATTTTATGTACTGATAAAACAGGGACAATTACAACCAATGAATTAAGGTTAGAAAGAATTATAACAACGCAGAACTTTACAGAACTTACGCAGAACTTACAGAATAATTTTGTTAGTTCTGCGTCAGTTTCTGCTAGTTCCGAATTTATAAAATATTTTTTAGCAGACTATTATTTCACTCAAGAAGCTAGTCCTTATGAAAAAGCAATTTTAGAAAAAATAAAAGAATTACCTGATTATTCTAATTGGGAGTTAATTGAAGATATTGATTTTGACCCAATCAAAAGAATAAGAAAAGTGATTGTTAAAGTAAATGATGAAATTATCGAAATTGTTAAAGGTTCACCCGAAGAAATTGCCAAAATAACTCAAGATGGTAATTGTTTAGAGATTTTTAAAGAAGAAGATAAAAATGGTTTAAGAACATTAGCTTTAGCTGTAAATAATAAATTTTTGGGCATTGCTTCTTTCGTTGATCCTTTGAAAGAAACTGCTTTCTCAGCTATCAATTTGGCCAAAAGATTAAATTTAGAAATAAAGATTTTAACCGGTGATTCATTGAATGTCGCTCGGGCTGTTGGTTTAAAACTTGGTTTAATTGAAGAAAATGAAAAGGTTGTCCTTGGAGAAGAAATAAGAAATTTAACTGGTGAAGAATTGAAAAAAATTATTAAAGAAACAAAAATTTTTGCTCGCGTTTTGCCTGAAGATAAATTAAAAATCATCGAGGTTTTGCAAAAAGAAAAATTTGTTGGTTTTTTAGGTGAAGGAATTAATGATGCCCCAGCTTTAAAAATGGCAAACGTTGCTTTAGCTGTTGATACTGCCACTGATGTTGTTAAACAGGAAGCGGATATTATTTTAAAAGAAAAAGATTTGAAAACAATTATTGATGGTATTTATCAGGGTCGAAGAGTTTTAGAAAATATTGGCAAATATATTAAGCATACAATGAGTGACAATTTTGGCAATTTAACTTCAGTTGCTATTTTAACCTCAATTTTGCCTTTTGTGCCAATGACACCACTTCAAGTTTTGTTAACTAATTTTTTAACTGACATTCCTTTGATTGCTTTTGCTAATGATAATGTTGAAGTTAAAGAAATTAAAAAGCCGGTTAAAATGTCAAGTTATCATTTAATTTTACTCCTTTTAGGTTTAGGCATTGTTGCTGGATTTATTAATATTATTGGTTATTTAATTGTCAAAAATCAGCCAATTGAAGTTATTCGAACTTATATCTTCTTTTTAACAACAATGACTGGCTTGATTGTTTCTTTTCTTATCAGAACCAAAAATTGGTTCTTTTTGTCTAAGCCCGGTAAATCTTTTATAATTTCTTCGGTAATAGGGCTTATTCTAACTTTAATTTTCGTCTTTCTGCCCCCATTTAATAAAATTTTTGAATTTTCCTTTTTAGATCAAAAACTAATTTTTGCTTCTTTGCTTTTAATCTCAGTTTTTATTTTAGGCACAGAAATTGTTAAAAAAATCTTTTATCAAAAATTCCCTGATGTGATTTAAAAATGTTTTTATTTTAAAATTGTTAAAGCAATTATTTCTTTAGTGCCTCCATTTTTTAAAGTCCGGGCACATTCTTTTAATGTTGCTCCAGTTGTTTTTATATCATCAATTAAAATTACTTTCCTTGGAGGTTTTTCTTTCAAAGCAAAAGCGCCGGTTAGATTAGTTAATCTTTGTTCAGAATTTAGTTCAGTTTGATCCTTGGTTTCTTTAATTTTTATTAAGCCATTAAATATTTTTAAATTTAAACTTTTAGCAATTGCTTGAGCCAGAACCTCGCTTTGATTAAAACCGCGTTGAAGACGCTTTTTAGATGTTAGGGGCACAAAAGTTAAATAATAATCAGAAAAATTCTTTAAATAACGAGCAATTATTTCACCAAAATCTTGAAAAATTTCTTTGCTACCATTTTTACCCAATAAGACCATCTCTCTTAAAAACATATTTTCATAATTATTAAAACTAATTAAAAGTTTTATTAAATTTGAATGTCTCTTAAGGTGACAACTGTTAACTACTCTTTGGTTACACTCTAAACAATTAAAATTAGTTTCAAATTTTAAAGTTTTTAAGCATTTCTGACAAAGATAATTTGGGTTATAATTAAAACAACAAAGACAAAATTTTGGCGAAAGAATTTTAGCTAAAGAATGATATAATTTGATCATGTTTCGATTACCTTTTGGAGAAAAAAGAATTCTAAGTATTGACCTGGGTTCAATTAGTACTAAGATTGTTGAGATAGTTAAAAAGAAGGAATCTTTAGAAGTTGTTAATTTTGGTGTTATTCCTGTAATTAATTTTAAAGAAATTGCCTCTTATTCTTATATTTTAGAAGAAAACATTGCTAGTATTTTGAGTGAATTTTTAAAAGCATCAAAAGTAAAAGCTAAAGAAATTGTTATTAGTGTTCCTGCTCCTTATGTCTTTGCTGTTAATTTTCTAGTTCCCGATATTCCTGAAAAAAGTTTGCCTCAAGTAATTCGTTTTGAATCACAGAAACAAATTCCTTTAAGCTTAGAAGAAATTGAATTAGACTATCGCTATTTACATTTTGACACTGAAAATCAGTCTAAGCAATGGTTGGTTTATCTTGTCGGCACACCTAAGAACCATTTAAAGAGACTACAGACGATTACTGAAATAGCTAAATTAAAGCTAATTGGTTATAGCGCTGAATATTTTAATATCGAACCATTTTTCCGAACTCGGTTAGGAACCTATGCTGTTGTTGATTTGGGTCATTCTTATAGTCTTTTATGTTTACTAAAGAATGGTAAAATTATTTATGGTAATAAATTAAAAATTCGCGGCTATGATTTTTTAGATACAGTTATGAATTTGACTAATTATTCTGAAGAAGACACTTTAAATTTAATTTATAAGAAAGGATTTAATTTTTCGCCCGAAGAAAAAGAACTTAATGATTTGGCTAACGACTTTTTAAATAATATTACTGATAATTTAACGAATGAAATTGAAAAATTAGAGAATAGTTTTTTCTTGAAGATTGAAAAAATTTATTGGACTGGCGGAATTTCGATTTTGCCGGGTTTTAAAGAGGTAATGCTTTCTCGTTTGGGCAAATATCAGCAAGAAATTCTTTTGCCTTATGATATTTTTAAAGGTGAAAAATTCAGTAAATTAAAAGAAAAGGCGACAATATTTAGTCAAGCCTTAGGAGTTGCTTTCCATAAATTAATGAGTTAAAATATAATTAACGGAATGAACGGAAACGGACACGGAAGATAGGGAACAGACGGAAATAAACACGGAACAAGGGGAAGCGGATACGGAATAAACGGAATATGCGGAAATAATCATTCCGTTTATTACGATAGTTCTGTGTCCGTTTCCGATTATTCCGCGTTAAGTTCCGATAGTTATGCGTAAGTTCCGTGTCAAATCTGATAGTTCCGAATATAAATAATGGAAAATTGGAGAAATATCATTCCTTTAGGTTTGATCTTGCCCTTTTTGATCATTATTGTTATTGAATATAGTCTGAATTTTGGTTTGAATTGGTATAGCCAGAAATTAGATAATAAAGTTAATAATTTGGAAGTAAAGATAAAGCAAAAAGAAGAGGCTCTTAAGGGTGTTTTAGAAACTAATCAGGCTTTTAAAATTTTTTCTCAAGCCGTTAACATAACCGAAATTTTAAAAACTCGTTCTTCGCTTTCTTTTGTTATTAATAAATTTAATCAATTAATGCCTAAATTTTTATCTTTACAAAATTTTAGATATGATGCTGACAAGAATGAAATTGCAATTAGCGCTTCAGTTCCTTCTTGGCAAGATTATATTCGTTTCCATAAATACATAGCTGAGTTAAAAGATGTCGAAATTCAATCTTTTACTCCGCCTAAGCTTAGTGAAAAAAATACAATTGATTTTTCAATGGTCTTAATTTTAAAACCAAATTTTTATCAACAATGAATATTTTCTTAAAACTCTTACCCATAATTTTGATTAGTATTATTTTTTATCTTTTAATTTATACTCTTTATCCTCAATATCAAAAAACTTTAAGTTTAACCAAAAAATTAAATGAACTCCAAAATAAAGAAAAAGAGCTGATTGCTCTAGAAAAGCTAATAACCGCTCTATCACAAAACGCTAATATCCAACAATTAATTGCTAATCAAGAAACTTTAAATTTATGGTTACCGCAACAACCAAAAATAGAAGAAATTTTAGCTTCTTTAAATGGTATCTATCAAACGAACAATCTAATCTTTAGAGGAGCGAACATAAACATTGCCGAGGAACCAAAACAGATGAATCCTGATGTTTTACCAGTAAGGGTTATTAATATCAGTTTTTCGGCTCCACTAAATTCCGGTAATTTAATAAGTTTTATCGAAGGAATTGAAAAAAATGTTAGATTGATGCAGATTAAGCAAGCAAGTTTATCACCAGAATCTTCGGAATTTAAGGTCGAAAGTTATTATCTGTCGGATAAATGAGATCTTCTTTATTAAATATCTTAAATTTTATTTTAATTTTAGTTTTAGCCTTAGGTATTGTCGTTTTTCTTTTTTGGCGCTTGGGTATTTTAAAACAAGAAGCAGAAATAAGTAGCGAAACCATGATGGTGAAACAGAAAATTGAATTTCTTAATAATTACAACTATCAAGATTTAAGTAGATATTTTCAAAATCTATCAGTAGTTAAAATTGATATTCCTAATTTTTCGACTGAAGAACTTGGAAGACCGAGTTTATTTTAAATGGAGTTTTAAATGAAGGAGGAAGCAATCATTTCTTACTTTAAGGAAAAATATCCGGAGATTAGAAATTGGCTTTTAGATGCGAAAATTTCAGGTGTGGATTTTGAAGATTATTTATTTGCTAAAAATTTAATTTCGGTTGATGAATTTTTAGATTTTAAAGCCAAGACTTACAATTTGCCAGTTAAAAAATTTGAGGTTGATGAAATTTTACCTAAAGAAGCTTTAAGTAAACTTCCGGAGGAAACAGCTCGTAATTATAAAATCTTACCTTTAGAGTTTAAAAATAATATTTTATTTTTAGGTGTGGTTGATCCAGAAATACCTAATTTGCAAACAAAAGTTATTGATGTTTTAAAAAATAATTTAAAAGCCGAAGTTCAATTATTTTTAATTTCGGCCAAAGATTTTTATATTCATTTAGAGGATTATATTGATTTTGAAGCTGAATTAAAAAAATACATTTTAGATTTTCGCAGTGCGGCTGGTAGAAAGATCGAAATCGAAAAACCAGTTACTTTTCAACAAGAAACAATTAGCGTTGAAGAGGGACCAATTATTAAACTTTTTGAACTTTTGGTTAGAAAAGCAGTTTCTTTAAAAGCCTCAGATATTCATTTAGAACCATTAGTTGATAAGGCTAGAGTTCGTTTTCGTCTCTATGGTGATCTTAAAACATTTGCTTATTTCCCCAAGGATGTTCATTTTCCTTTGGTTAATCGAGTGAAAATTTTAACCAATCTCCGCTTAGATGAAACCAGAGTTACTCAAGATGGTCGTTTTCGAGCAATTATTCAGGGTAGGGAAATAGATTTTCGTGTTGGAATTTTGCCAACTATTAATGGCGAAAAAGTAGCTATTAGAATTTTAGACCCCTTGATTGGTCTTAAAAAAGTTCAAGAACTTGGTTTAGCTGATTATCACTATGAAATTGTTGAGAAAAATTTAAAAAAATCATATGGAATGATTTTGGTTACTGGTCCAACTGGAAGTGGTAAAACAACTACTTTATATGCAATGATTCAAGAAGTGAATAAAGAAAAAATTAATATTATTAGTTTAGAAGATCCTGTTGAGTATAAAGTTTTAGGTATTAATCAATCTCAGGTTAAACCTGAAATTGGTTATACCTTCGCCCGTGGTTTGCGAGAAATTCTAAGACAAGATCCTGATGTTATTTTGGTTGGCGAGATTCGTGATGAAGAAACAGCTGAATTGGCGACTCATGCTGCTTTAACTGGTCATTTAGTTTTCTCGACTTTACATACCAATACTTCTTCAGGCGCTATCCCTCGTTTAATTGATATGGGTGTTAAGCCCTATTTTATTCCTTCAACTATTAATTTGGTTATTGCTCAAAGATTGGTTCGTTATCTTTGCCCTGATTGTTTACAGGAAAAAGAATGCCCTTCAGAGCTTTTAGCTGAAGCTCAAAAAGTTTTAGAAGATGCACCGAGTAATTTTAAGAATTTAAAGATTCGCTGTTTTGAATCCAAGGGTTGTCAAAAATGCAATTTTCGAGGCTATATCGGTCGAACAGGTATTTTTGAAATGTTTGAGATGAATAAAGAGATTGCTGACTTAGTTTTAAAATATGCTGGTGAAACACAAATTTTAGAAACCTTGAAAAAACAAAATTTTATCTCTTTAAGACTTGATGGTATAATAAAAGCAAGCCAAGGTTTAGTTTCATTAGAAGAGGTATTTAAAGTTTCATAATGGAAGACAAATTAAAAGAGTTACTTTATTATATAACCAAAGAACAAGCTTCTGATTTACATATTATTCCTGGTAGTTTTCCGATAATGAGAAAAGATGGTGATCTATTTCCTTTGGCTGAGTTTGATATTTTAACCCCAGATGATACTCAGCGAATGCTTTTTTCTTTAATTGATAAAGAAAGAGAGAATATTCTTTTAGGATATAAAGATTTAGATTTTTCTTTTTCTTTGGATGAAAAAACTAGATTTAGAGTCAATATTTATCTTCAGGTTCAAGGCTGGGCTGCTGCTTTTCGTTTTATTCCTAATGAAATTAAAAGTATCGAAGAATTAAATTTGCCACCGATTTTAAATGAATTTATTGAAAGGAGACAGGGTTTTATTTTAATTACCGGACCAGCAGGAATGGGCAAATCAACAACACTAGCCTCTTTAATTGACACAATTAATCATCAAAGGCAGGCTCATATTATTACAATTGAGGAACCAATTGAATATTTGTTTGTCAATGATAAATCAGTAATCTCCCAAAGAGAAATTCCAACCCATTCGCCTAACTGGCATCGAGCCCTAAAGGCAACCCTAAGAGAAGATCCTGATATTATAATGATTGGTGAATTGAGAGATCCAGAATCAATTTCAATTGCTTTGACTGCGGCTGAAACTGGACATTTAGTCTTAGGAACCCTGCATACTAATTCAGCTTCACAAACAATTGATCGTATCGTTGATATCTTGCCGGAAAACCAAAAGAATCAGGCTCGACTACAATTAGCTTCAACTTTGATCGGCGTTGTTTCTCAAAGATTGGTGCCAAGAATTAGAGGTGGTCGTGTACCTGCCTGCGAAGTTTTGATTGCCAATAACGCTGTTAGAAATTTAATTCGCGAAAATAAAATTTATCAAATTGATAATGTTATTGACACTAGCCTGAATGAAGGAATGATATCTTTAGAAAGATCATTGGTTAATTTAGTTCATTTAGGCGAGATTACCTTAGAAAAAGCAATTGAATTTAGTTTAAATCTGAATAAACTTAAATATTTACTTGAAGAATAATGCCTAAATTTGAATTCAAAGCTTTTACCCGAGAAGGAAAATTAAAAGAAGGGATAATTTCAGCTGAAACCAAAGAAGCTGCTCTGAAAATTTTACAAAGCCAGGAATTATTAGTTACCTATTTAAGCGAAAAAAAAGTTAGTTTTTTATCTTTTCTGCAAAAACCTAATCTTAAGGATTTATATATTTTCACTCGACAACTTTCATATTTAATTAAAGCTAAAAACCCCCTAGATGAAGCTATTAAATCTTTATCTGAAACGACAACTAATTATGCTTTTCGTTCAATCTTAATCGATGTACATAAAGATTTAATTTCTGGCGTACCGTTTTCTGATGCTTTAGGTCGCTTTCCCGAAATTTTTAATGACTACTATATTGGAATGATAAAGGTTGGCGAATCTGTGGGTTCTCTAGATGAAGTTTTAGATTATTTAGCTGAACACTTAAATAATCAAATCAGATTTAAAAACAGAATGATTCAAGCATCAATTTATCCCGCTATAGTTTTGGTTATTTTTATTGGTGTTATGTTGGCCTTATTTTATTTCGTTATTCCTCAGATTACAAAAATGTTTATCGAAAATAATATACCTTTGCCAACAGTTACTAAAGTTTTTCAGGCTATCTCTGATTTTCTTTTAAAATTTGGTATTTTTGCTTTAATAATCTTTGCTGCTTTAATTTATTATTTCAATCAATATCTGAAAACTAAAGAAGGAAAATTAACTTTATTTAAAATAGTTAATAATTTACCTGTTTTTGGTCCTTTAGTTAAAAATCTTTATGCAGCTCAGTTTTTGGAATCTTTATATTACTTAGTCAAAGGAGGAGTGCCAATGGTCGAAGCTTTGGAGATAATAAAATCAAGCATTGCCCATCCTCTTTATGAGTCAGCTTTGGAGTATGTTATTGAAGATGTTAAAAGAGGCAAACCATTAAGTGAATCTTTATCCCAATTTCCCGAACTTTTTCCATCCTTAATTATTGAAGGTATGAAAACTTCTGAAAAAACAGGCCAATTAGCAGAAATTACTAAAACAATCTATAATTTTTACAATGAGACAGTTGAAAATCAAGTTGCTAATATTGGTGAAGCTCTTCAGCCATTCTTAATCATTATTATGGGTATAGGTTTAGGTTTATTAGAAGCATCACTTTTAATTCCCCTTTTGAATCTTACTAAATATGTTCAAACTTTTTAAACTTGACATTAAAATTTTTTTTATTATAATTAAACTAAAATGACAAAACAGAAATCATTAATCATTATATTAGTAATAATTCTCTTAATTTTAGGAGTTTCTATGATTTTTTATTTTAAAAAACAACCACAAAAAGCTCAAGAAGATAGTAATTCGCCAACAATTAGAGGAGCTAAGTAATTTAAGGAAAGCAATCACCTAAATTAACACCAGAACAAATAGAGCAAGAACTAAAACAATTAGATGATCTAAGTAAGAATTTTCCCAAATTAAATGAAAATCAAATTCAACAACAAATCCAAGAATTAGAAAAGTTAATGAGACAGGGTCGTTATTAAAAACGAATATACAAATGATAATGTCAAAAATAAAAGTTTTTATTCTCAATTTCTTGCCTGCTTTAATAGTTTCCTTTTTAGCGTTTATTTTAGTTTATGCTCTGAATTATCCAAATCCGCCAGATGGTTATATTCCTTATCCTTGGAATTATCCAAGACAAGATCCGCCAGGAGGTAATGTTCCTGCTCCAATTAATGTTGGAACAACTACTCAGATAAAAGCAGGTGCATTAGGAATCGGAGGTGTTTTTCAAGTCTATGGTGGCTTAGGTTCTCCTATTTTAAATGTTGTTGGTGATAAAGTTGGTATTGGGGCAACAAGTCCTGCTTACAAATTAGATATTGCGGGTGATGTTCGTTGGACAGGAACCTTACAAGGAGGTTCAGTGCCTTGGGCAAGATTGACTAATTTTCCTTCTTCTTGTCCTTCAGGTCAATTTGTAACTGGAGTAGGATCAACTTTGTCTTGCGCTACACCTCCATCATCAGGTGGAAATGGTGGATTGACTGGAAGTGGTTCAACAAATTATATTGCAAAATGGCAAAGTAATGGATCTTTGGGTTCTTCATCACTTTATGAATCAAACAGCAATATTGGTATAGGAACATCAAATCCTTCATATAAACTACATGTTGTTGGAGATATATATTCGTCTGCATATATAAGAGGAAAAAGTGGAATTTGTATAGGCGATGATTGTACAAATATAAGAACTATTTACGAATTCGGAGGAATGTATCAAATCGGCAGCAATAATAGATGTGAGTCAGGAAATCCTTTTACTGCTAATCGACAATGTTCTTGTCCGCCGGGGTTTTCTTCTTATTTTGCAGGTCGTACTGTTGAGCCTATTGGTGATGAAGATAATAATTATTATTGTGTTAGAACTGTTAAAATTTTGGGAGCTGATTTTTATGGTTATCAACCTGGTGCTGGTGGTGGAGGTGGTGGAGGTGGTGGAGGAGGTAGGGAAGCTGAGCGGTTTAGTAAAGCTGACCGGTGGAGTTGGTAAAGTGACCGTGGTTGTGGTGATGGGGATTGGCATTAGCCACCATGTCTGTAGTAATCATTCTTTTACAATTTAAGTAATATCAAAAAACATTAAAATCTTTTAATATTAATATAACAAAAAATATGATAAATAAAAATATTAAAAGCATTTTAATTATTTTTATTTGTATTATCTTTTTTATTCCTGCTTCTCAAATTTTTGCTGGCTTACAACATAATGTATCTGGTTATGCTTGGTCTGAAAATATTGGTTGGATAAGCTTTAATAATTTAAACGATGGTTCTTCAATAGATTATGGGGTAAACATTAATACCTCAACAGGTAAATTATCTGGTTATGCTTGGTCTGAAAATATTGGTTGGATTAGTTTTAATGAATATGATTTATCTGGTTGTCCATCTGCCCCTTGTTATGCTTATGTAGATAATGTTAGTGCTTTAGGTAAATCAAACGTTAATGTTAAAGGTTGGGCAAGAGTTTTATCGGTTAAAGATAATCTTAATGCTGGCGGTTGGGATGGTTGGATAAAATTTGATCATGGCAAGTCTGGAGAAGTTTATATTGATCCCAATGGTGATTTTCATGGGTGGGCTTGGTCAGATATGGTTGTTGGCTGGATTTCATTTAATTCTTCAGATCCAGGCGCTGGGGGAAATTATAAGGTTACATTAAACATAGGTACTACTACCCCAATTATTATTCCTTATTGTAATCTAAGCGCTTCTCCAACTTCAGGTAATGTTCCTTTAACTGTTAATTTTACCCTAACAACATTAAATTGTACTTCTATGAGCGGAGTTTCTTGGGATGGACCATGTGATATTAAATCTGGTTCTTGTAATTATACCTATACCTCCCCAGGAACTTATGGTCCTTATATGGCAACAGTTAATTGTATTAATGGTTTAGCAATTTGTTATTCACCAACAATTACGTCAATAACTATTCCAACAACCACTCCAACAACTACACCAACAACTACACCAACTATACCAACGACTACACCAACTTCTACAGTATTTGACCTTTCAGTGAACTCTTTAGATATTCATTCATTCATCTGTAAAAATAAAGATTTTGATTTGAGTTTTCTCAATGAATATCTATCTCAGAATCGTAATTATCAATTTGCTCCTTCGTCAACTTATGCTCAGCAATTCTATAATGATGTTGCTTCAAGTACTTGCCCTGAATCACAAAGAAATCGACCAGTTAAATTTTCAACTGAAGGTACCTGTCTTCAGGGAAATTGTCCAGCTTCGAAATTAAGAATTTATATTCGTCCAGCAATACTATCTGCCAATCCTTACGAAACAAAGTCATTTGAATCTTCATTTGACTCCAATTATCCTAAATCAGTTACAGGAATATATATTTTTGATAATGCTTATGATTATAATGTTACTGCTTGTTTTGTTGATCAAAACAATAATGTAATTGATGACGATAATGATGCTAATAATTGTAAAGAAGAAACATTAAGAATTTTTGAATATTTCTGCACTTATGGTTTCGCAGTTCAGGCACAAAGAGATCATGAAAAACCTCCTCTTTATCTTAAAATTTTGAAAGTTTTCGGAACAACTGATTCACCAACAAAATTCTGGAGAAATGAAATTTGCCGCGCCCGCTTTGGTTCCTAACAATGTTCTTTATCTTTGGGTTATTTTTAGGTTCTTTTTTGAATAATATTGCTTTAAGATTGGAGAGAAACGAAGATTATTTATTTTCTCGTTCAAAATGCCCAAATTGTGGAAAGGTTTTAACCTGGAAGGAATTAATTCCTCTTTTGAGTTTTTTAATTCAAAAAGGAAGATGTAAAAATTGTAGTACTAAAATTTCCCTTCGTTATCCTTTGGTTGAAATTTTTACCGGCTTGTGGGTTTATCTTTTGGCTAAAACAATTTTACCCTCAGGTTCTGCGTTAGTTTGCACGAAGTCTGTGTTAGTATGCGTCTTGCCCCTTATTGAATTTCTATTTTATCTTATTTTTCTTAGTGTTCTTTTTGTTTTAGCTTTATATGATTTAAAAACATTTTTAGTTGATGACAGATTAATTCTATTCGGAATCATTGTTGGTTTTTTGTTTTGGGGTTTTAAAATTTATTTTCAAATAACGCCAAGAGACTTTTCTTATCTTTTTAACTATCTATTTTTTCAGTTTGGTAAGTTCGAACCAATTTTTTCGGCCTTATTTCTTTCTTCAATATTTTTACTAATTTATCTTGTAACTCAAGGCAAAGGATTGGGTTTTGGCGATGTTAAGACGGCATTTTTAATGGGTCTTTTTTTAAGATTAGGCGATGGAATTTTATCAATAGTATTTGCTTCACTTTTAGGCTCAATCTATGGAATTTACTTAATTTTGAAAAATAAAAAATTTCATCAGCCAATCCCTTTTGTCCCTTTTTTCTTTTTAGGCACTCTAATGACAATCTTTTTTGGCCAAACAATCTCAAAATTTTATTTTTCCTTTTTTGAATTCTAATTAACGAAAATAATTTTTGTTAAAATTAGTTTATGAAAATAAAATTTACAAAACATGCTGAAGATAAATTTAAAATTTTGAAAGAACAGGGTTTTATTATAAATCTTGATCAGGTTATTGAAGCATTGCAAAAGCCAGAATCGATTGATTATTCCCGAGAGCCTTTATTAATAGCACAAAAATCAATAGATGATAGGCATATTTTAAGAGTTGTTTTTACAAGAGAAAATGATATAATTAAAGTAATTACATTTTATCCAGCAAGAAAAAGAAAATTAAAAAAGAAATGAAGGAAAAAAATATAAAAATTTCTTATGAGCCAGAAGCAGATATTTTACGAATAACAATCAAAAAGGGAAAGCTTTATGATACTTTAGAACTAGGCAATTTTATTATTCACTTAGATAAAAATTTCAAGCCAATATATATGGAAATTCTTAAAGCAAAAGATTTTATTTTAAAAAGTGGCATAAGCATTCTTTCCCAAAGAAAAGAACAAGTTAAAGTTTATTAGTATTATGATTACTAAAGAGCAAATTTTACATTTAGCTAATTTAGCCAGATTGAAACTTAGTGATGAAGAGATTGAAAAACTCGTCCAGGATTTAACTAAGATTTTAAATTATGTTGAAAAGATAAACGAATTAGACTTAAAAAATATTGAACCAATGATAAATATTATCGAGAAGTTAGAACCAAGAGAAGATGATGGAGGGGACGAAACATACGGAAAAGATACTTCCGTTTCTTCCCATAGTTCTGTGTCAGTTTCCGATTATTCCGATAGTTTCGATAGATTCGCGTCCGTTTCCGCTCCTTCCAATATTATCAATCAATTTCCTCAAAAAGAAAACAATTATTTAAAAGTACCAAAAATCTTAGAGAAATGAATAATGCTTATCAAAAAACCACCGATTGTCGTTATCCTAGGCCATATCGATCATGGCAAAACAACTTTACTTGATTATATTAGAAAGACAAATGTTGCTTTGAAAGAAGCCGGAGGCATCACTCAAAAAATTGGTGCTTATGAGATTTTATTTGACAAAGAAAAAATAACTTTTATTGACACTCCTGGTCATGCTGCTTTTAATGCCTTGCGTCAAAGAGGAGTTAAGGTTGCTGATATTGGAATCTTAGTCATTGCTGCTGATGATGGAGTCAAAGAACAAACAAAAGAAAGTTTAGAATATTTAAAATCAGCTAATATTCCTTACATTATTGCTTTAAATAAGATTGATAAGAAAGAAGCAGACCCCCAAAGAGTAATTTCTCAATTAGTTGAATTAGATGTTATTCCTGAAAAATGGGGCGGCCAAGTTCCATTGGTTGAAATTTCAGCTAAAACAGGTCAAGGTATTGATGAACTTTTAGAAACAATAATTTTATTAAGAGATATTTATGATTTAAAAACCGAAATTGATGCTCCTGGTTCTGGTTTTATTTTAGAGTCAATCAAAGATCCTAGAAGAGGTATTTTGGCTTCAGCTATTGTTATTAGTGGTAAGGTCAATTATGGTGATATTTTAATTACACCAACAACATTTTGTAAAATAAAAATTTTTGAAGATGACCTGGGAAACAAAATTGAATCTGCTTTACCTTCGAAACCATTTTTGGTTGGTAATTTTGAAGACCTGCCCTTAGTTGGCGAAGAATTTAATCTCGGTAAAGAGGCAGAGATAAAAGAAATTCAGCAAAAACTAAAGGAAAAGGAAACTGAAATTTTAAAAAGAGTTGTTATTACTGCTTTACCTGAAAAAGAAACAGCAGATTATCTTTTAATTGCAAGAGCTGACCATATTGGCAGCCTGGAAGCATTAGAAAATATTTTAGCCCAAATCGCTCAAACTAATAATTTAAATTTAAAAATAATTAAGGCTGATTTAGGGCCAGTGACCTCTGATGATTTAAATTTAGCTAAAGATTTTGATGCTTTTATAATTAGTTTTAATGTTAAAAATCAAAGGCAAATTTTAGATGAGATAAAAAACTTGAATCTAAAATTTATCGAAGCCAATGTTATTTATGAAATTGAAGAAAGATTATTATCTTATATTTTTGGCAAAGGAAAAGAAGAAATCTTTAAGGGTGAATTAGAGGTTTTAGCAACATTTAACCAAACAAAAGGCAAAAAAACAATTGGCGGCAGAGTTTTAAAGGGTAAAATAAAATTAAATCAAAAAGTTATAATTTTAAGAGAAAAAGAACAAATTGGCCAAGGAAAAATTGTTAGTTTAGAAAAAAATAAAGTACCGGCCGAAGAGGTAAGCGAAGGCGAACTTTGTGGCTTAATTATCGAAACAAACAAAGAAATTAAGGAAAAAGACATAATACGAGCAATCTAATCTTCCTACCATAGCCTTACTATTATAAATATTCCTCTATACTACGCCATAACCTTTTATAAAGGATGATCTTGTATAACATGTCATAGCGTTTTATGCAGGATTATCAGAGATTTAAAAATAATTATTTTTTTATATTATTGTTTTATTTTAAATAAACTTATCTTTTATATGAGATCAAAAATCTTTTTTAAATGCAGTTCATTATCAATTTCTTTTAATAAACCAAAGCGAACATATGGTCTTAAATTATAAAATTCAATAATAAAATTCAATTCATCTTTGCATTCATAAGGATAAACAAAAACACTTTTTTGGAATGGTACCATGCCTATTTCTTTTAATTTTTTAGCAAAAATATCTCTTTCTCTTTTTAATTCCTGAGGGATATCGAAAATAATAATCCTCCAATATCCATCCCATTTGTTTTGCTTCTTTAATTTTATGTTATCAATTTTATATTTAAGCACTTGTTTTTTGCCGTTGTCGTTAAGAATTATAGTTGTATGACCGTTTTTATCTTCTTTAAAATCTATTAATTTAGACTTATAAAGATTTCTGATAGCACGATTGATATATCTAATTTCGATTTTCTTAAGTTCTTTAGGAACACTTTTTAAAATCCACTTATGTCTTTTATAGCTATGAGCTAATCCTAAAGCAACCCCTGCTTCTAAAAGTAATAAAATCTGCCTTCCTAAAATGCCAACTTTTAACATTTTTTCTTTCAACTTCATTGTTTAAAGAATTATTTTTTAAATACGACTTTTTATTAAAATACTTTTTTAAATTATTTTTAAATATGCCTTTTATTTTAATTATAAATAATAGTTCTCTTAAAAAAGCCATAGCGATTAACAGAGGATGATCCTGTATAAAAAGTTATAGCGTTATAAAGAAGATTATTGAAGGTTTTAAAAAGATGTCTAATAAAATCAAAGTTGTTATATAATTTTGTAAAGAATTTTGTAAAGAATGACAATAAATTAAATTTAAATTTTTAAAAATTGGAAATGAACGAGAAAGAGGCAAAAGAAAGAATTGAGAAATTAAAAGCAATTATTAATGAGGCTCGTTATGCTTATCATGTTTTGAATAAAGATTTGTATCCACCAGAAGTTCTAGATTCACTTAAAAAAGAGCTTTTTGATTTAGAGCAAAAATTTCCTCAATTTATTACTCCAGATTCGCCAACACAAAGAATTGGTGGTGAACCATTGAAAGAATTCCCCAAAGTTAGGCACAAAGTCCCAATGCTTTCATTTAATGATGCTTTTTCTGAAGAAGACCTTGAAGCTTGGGAAGAAAGAAACCTAAAAATCGTTAATGCTAAATATGAATATTTTTGCGAACTTAAAATTGATGGTTTAGCAATTAAATTGGTTTATAAAAATGGAATTTTAGAAATTGGTTCAACTCGTGGTGATGGTTATTTAGGCGAAGATGTGACTCAAAATGTTAAAACAATTGAATCTATACCTCTTTCACTTTTACCAATTAAAAAAATTATTGACAATTTAAAAAATGAAGGCCTGGAAGAAACAATCAAATATTTTCAAAATGGTTATCCTGAAGAAATTGAAGTTCGAGGAGAGGTTTTTATGCATAAAAAAGATTTCGAAGCCTTAAATAAAGAAAGAGAAAAAAATGGTGAATCACTTTTTGCTAATCCTCGAAATGCTGCTGCTGGTTCTTTAAGGCAGCTTGATCCCAAAATCACCGCTCAAAGAAAATTAGACTCTTTTGCTTATGCTTTAATCACTAATTTAGGTCAAAAAACTCACGAAGAAGAACATAAAATTTTAAAATGTTTAGGCTTTAAAACCAATCCCAACACCAAACTTTGCCAAAATTTAAAACAAGTTGTTGAATTTAGAAATTATTGGGAAGAAAATCGAGAAAAAATAACTTATGAAATTGATGGCGTTGTAGTGACAATTAATCAAAATAATATTTTTAAAGAATTAGGCATTGTTGGCAAAGCACCAAGAGGAGCAATTGCTTTTAAATTTTCACCTAAAGAAGGCACAACAATTATTGAAGATGTAATTTTTCAAACAGGTAGGACAGGAATTATAACTCCAGTTGCAGTTTTAAAACCAGTTGAAGTTGGCGGAGTGACTGTTTCTCGAGCTTCACTTCATAATGAAGATGAAATTAAAAGATTAGGAGTGAAAATTGGTGATACGGTGGTTGTTGTTCGTGCTGGTGATGTTATTCCTCAAGTTGATCGAGTAATCACTGAACTTCGAACTGGCAAAGAAAGGGAAATTGTTTTTCCTCAAAAATGTCCTGTTTGCCAAACTAAATTAATCAAAGATGGTGCTTATTGGCGCTGTCCTAATAAAAAATGTCCTGCTTTAGCTAAAGAAAAAATTGTTCATTTTGTTTCTAAATCTGCTTTTGACATTTTAGGTTTAGGAGAAAAAATAATTGAAAAATTACTTGATAATAATTTAATTCAAGATCCAGCAGATTTATTCAAATTAAAAGTTGGGGATTTAAGAAAACTTCCTGGTTTTGATGTTTTAGCCGAAAAAAATATTTTAACTAGTATTAATTCAAGAAAAAAAATAACTTTGCCAAGATTCATTTATGCTTTGGGAATTTTACATATCGGCGAAGAGAATGCAAAATTATTAGCTCATTTTTTGGAACAGAAAAAATATATAACTAAACCAAATGATTTAATTGAAGTAACCAAAGACTTAAAAGCAGTCCATTATTCAGCTATTCCTGGTTTTGGTGAGAAAGTAAGCCAAGCAGTTTATGAATGGTTTCAAAGTGAAGAAAATCAAGTTTTTCTTCAAAAATTAACGGATGTTGGTATTGAAATTATTACTGAAGAGAAAGAAAGAAGGTAAGTTAAAAGGACAAGTTTTTGCTTTTACGGGTGAATTAGAAAAATATACAAGAGATGAAGCTAAAAGAATTGTTGAAAGTTTAGGAGCTGAAACAACTGATACAGTTTCAAGAAGAGTAACAATTTTGGTTGTTGGTAAAAATCCAGGGTCAAAGTTAGACAAAGCACAAAAAATAGGTATTAAAACAATTACCGAACAAGAATTTTACGAACT